>NZ_QQBA01000042.1 GCF_003350545.1 Flavobacterium glaciei | reverse complement strand
ATACAGCGACCATCACGGCGAATGAAGCAGACCCAACTCCAGACAACAACACATCAACAACGACTCCGGTCCCAGTACCCCAGGCGAATGTTGGTTTAGTAAAGGAAATTGATAGAATAGGTCCTTTGGTTGGTAGCAATGTAACCTTTACTTTAACTGCGAGTAATGCAGGGCCAAGTGAAGCTACTGGCGTTGTAGTTACAGACCAGTTGCCATCCGGCTATGCGTATGTATCCGACAATGGCGGAACAGCGACAGCAGAAGCCTCCGGCTTGGTGACTTGGACGATAGGCACCTTGGCCAATGGCGCGAATGCCACCTTGACCATCACTGCAACAGTGCTTGCAACGGGTGACTATGGCAATACAGCGACCATCACGGCGACTGAAGCAGACCCAGATACAGATGACAATATATCAACTGTTTCTCCAAATCCTATTATTCCTCCTGTTGACGATACAGCGACAACGAATGAAGACGCTGCTGTAACGATAAATGTGTTGGCAAACGACACCTTCCAGGGCGTATACGGAACAGACTATGAGGTAACGGCAACGACTGCACCTGCGAACGGTACGGTATTGATCAATGCTGATGGCACAATCACGTATACACCGGATGCAGACTTCAACGGTACGGACAGCTTCACTTATACGGTGACGGTGACCAACGCCGATGGTACGACTACGACAGAGACCGCAACGGTAACAGTAACAGTAACTCCAGTAGCGGATATCGTAAATGATACAGCGACAACGAATGAAGACGTTGCTGTAACGATAGATGTGTTGGATAACGACACCTTCCAGGGCGTATACGGCACAGACTTCGCGGTAACGGCAACGACTGCACCAGCGAACGGTACGGTATTGATCAATGCCGATGGCACGATCACGTATACACCAAATCCTGACTTCAACGGTACGGACAGCTTCACTTACACGGTGACAGTGACCAACGCCGATGGTACGACTACGACAGAGACCGCAACGGTAAACGTAACAGTAACTCCAGTAGCGGATATTGTAAATGATACAGCGACAACGAATGAAGACGTTGCTGTAACGATAGATGTGTTGGATAACGACACCTTCCAGGGCGTATACGGAACAGACTATGAGGTAACGGCAACGACTGCACCAGCGAACGGTACGGTATTGATCAATGCCGATGGCACGATCACGTATACACCAAATCCTGACTTCAACGGTACGG
>NZ_QQBA01000041.1 GCF_003350545.1 Flavobacterium glaciei | reverse complement strand
ACGTTCCCACGCTTGGCGTCAGTTGCGAACTTCGGAACTGATTATTTTCTGATAAAGATAATATTTCTTGCGAAGCGTGAACGTGAATTTACCAAAAAATTCGCAATTGCGCCAAACGTGTGTTAGCAGTAGTGCTTACTCGTAATATTCGATTTCTCTCGTCCATTTGTAAAGTTTTACTCCATCAACGGTTTTAATAATTTCAATCCAATTTTTGTTTTTATCAAATTCATATGAATATGTAACTTTAAATTTTCTCATTTTTTGTGTTTCAAATGATTCTTCTTCATAAATTAATTCAGTAACAATATCATTTTTGTATTTGTATTTTTGAATAATTTTCGCTTTTGAAATATCTTTATCACAACAATATTTTGCTA
Organism: Flavobacterium glaciei; assembly: GCF_003350545.1. Lineage (GTDB taxonomy): Bacteria > Bacteroidota > Bacteroidia > Flavobacteriales > Flavobacteriaceae > Flavobacterium > Flavobacterium glaciei. The sequence continues at coordinate 948 of NZ_QQBA01000041.1, read as the reverse complement.
TCAATTGATTAGATTTATTGTACCTAAAGTTATAAAAAGTTTGATAGCCACTTTTATTATTGGTAAATTTTGTAATTAGGTTATCGTTTTCGTAAATATTAGTTGTTTGACTACTTTCAATCACTTCATTACTATATTTATCAGAATTCAAATCAAAAGTTGTAGTTTTAATTAGTCGATTTTTTACATCATACTCATTTTTTAGATTTTTATAGACCACACCAATTGTATCTTGAACTCCAAAAGAATAACTATTTCCCTCTAATTTTTTCCAAGTATCTGGACTTTTGTGTATGCGATAATCTAATTTACCAAATTCGTTGTAGTGATTAATATTCTCATTTACTGTTCCATTATCATCAAAGTTTTTTGTTCTTATGACTTTTCCATTTTTATATTTTTTATAGCTATGTGAAAAAATATTAAGCTCTAAATTTTCATAAATTATATTTTCATCAACATAATCGCCGTATTCTTCAAAATAATGATTTCTCGTATCGGTTGAGTATTCTGAAGAATCGATAGTGCTAATTAATCTTTCTTTTTTGTCATAAACATATTTGTATGAATTCATAAAATTGTCTTTTTTTCCATACCAATTTTCTTTAATTATTTTTTTATTAGTATTGTAGAACCTTTCATAATTCAAATAATAACAAAAATTTGAGGAATACCAAGTGTTATGAAATCTTGATATTGTTGATTCTGGTCCCATAAATCCTGAATGACCATAATCATCATAATATAATAATTGTGGATTTTCCATTTCTGTTAAGAAAATTACTTTTTCTCTGATTCTCTTAACATTTCCATAAAGCGTGTCTTTTGGCAAACTTTGTGAGTTTGTTATTGAAGAAAAAAGAAATATTAAAATTAAAATGATTTTATTTGTCATTTCTTGCATTAAGTTATTGAATTCGTCGAGTTTTCGGAGCATTACTGCTAACG
>NZ_QQBA01000040.1 GCF_003350545.1 Flavobacterium glaciei | reverse complement strand
GGATCAAGTCTAAAAGTTGTGGGGAAATATTAAAATCTAGATATTTGTATTTCCAAATTATATACAAATGCAAGATTCTTTCGCCGACCTACTTAAGTTATTATTACCCGAAATAATAGTGGATTACTTTGAACTTACTTCTTATAAAAAAGGAGATGAAATACTTCATTTGTATTTAAGAGAGATTAATTCGATTCCTAAAGAATACCGAGAATCTAAATTAAGCTCAAAAGGATTCTTTGATGAGATAACGGTTCAAGATTTTCCTATTCGTGGACACCAAGTATATCTTCATATCACTCGAAGAAGATGGCTTAATGAGGATACTGGAAAAGTAGTTTTTAGAGATTGGAATTTAGTAGCAGACGGAACTCGGGTAACACAGGAGTTCGCGTCTTTTTTAAAAGAAATCAATCGATTCCAAGCCTAATGATTGTAATGCTATCGCCTCTTTCTACGGTGTAAGTGGCAAAAACCTACAACATCAATACAAAGATTTCTTAAGTGATTTTAAAACTTGGGATCAACTATCACACGCCAAACAATGGCTTCTCTTTCCGAAAAACTTAGGCAAACGCTTGTCAATAGATGAAACTTCGCTCTCTAATGGCGAACTCTATACAATTTTAACAAACAAAGCAGGCAAAGGAAAGAAAGGGAGTATAGTTGCCATGATTGCCGGAACTAAAGCTGATGCTGTAATATCTATTATTGAAAAAATCCCTCTCAAACAGCGGAATCAAGTTACAGAGATTACACTGGATATGGCAGCAAATATGGAATTAATTGCCAAGAAATGTTTTCCAAATGCTATACAGGTCACCGACCGATTCCATGTTCAAAAACTAGCACTGGAAGCTTTACAAGAAATCAGAATCAAATATCGTTGGCAAGCAATTGATCAAGAAAATGATGCTATCGAAAAAGCTAAAAAAGACAATAGAAAGTTTGAGTCCCAAGTGCTAACTAATGGAGACACACTTAAGCAATTGCTAGCCCGAAGCCGTTATTTTCTATATAAAAACAAATCTAAATGGTCACAAAACCAAATAGGTCGTGCTGTAATATTATTCGAATTATATCCCGATATTCAAAAAGCATATGATTTAGCTCAAGATTTGAGAAATATTTTTGAGAAAACAACCGATAAAATTATTGGTCTTTCAAGGTTAGCCAAATGGCATGAGAAAGTAAATCAATCTGGCTTCAAATCCTTTAATACAATCTCACGATCTATAGTAAATCACTATCAAACTATTTTGAACTATTTTAATAATAGAAGCACTAATGCTTCGGCGGAATCTTTCAATGCCAAAATAAAAGCATTTAGGTCGCAATTTAGAGGCGTTAGAAACGTTGCGTTTTTCCTTTTTAGGCTAACTAATATTTATGCTTAATTTTTGCTTCCCCACAGGTTTTAGGATTGATCC
>NZ_QQBA01000039.1 GCF_003350545.1 Flavobacterium glaciei | reverse complement strand
CGTCAGGCTGTGAAAAAACCCCGTTTTCATTTCTTTTTTACCTTATAGAACTGCTATAAACTGGTTCTAGGCTAAGCTAATTTTTGAGGTTCTTTGATTTGTTATAAAAAGTAGCGAAGCTAAAAACAGCTTTAAACACCTCATTTTCAGCAAAAACAAGACTTTTGCCTTGTAGGGTGAGTTCCATTTCTGAAGTTTAGCAATGAGTTCGGTAACGCCTAGGATATTGATACTGCGTTTGATGTTATACACCAGCATAATCAGGCTGTGTTCTCCATTTACTTTTTCTAATCCCGTTAAATTGGTATGGTTATAGCCCCATTGTCGTTTGATGGTGCCAAAAATGTGCTCATTAATCTCCTGTCGCTTGCGGTAGAGTTGCGCATTTGCATGGTAACGCTTATTGTTTTCTTCTACGGCATTGGCATATTGGCTTCGGTCGATTTCTCTGCCTGCAGCTCTACTAGTACATAAATTTTTTACGGGACATTCTTTACATTTTGGGGTTCGGTATTTTTTAAAATTATAGCTATCTCTATCTGTAGTTTTCTTATGCCAACTGCCCGTAGTTTTTAGTGTTTCGCCCTGCGGACAGGTATAAGTATCGGTGTCTTGATCGTATTGAAATTGGGCTACCAAATAAGCCTTGGTCGTACCGTTTTCGTTACTTTTCCCTTGTTCAGGCTGTGCTACAATGGTAGTTATGTTGGCTTGTTTGCAGATTTCTATTTGTTTGCCATTATGATATCCTTTGTCCACCAGTGCGGTATAGGTTTCTATGCCTAGATTCTCTTTGGCTTCTAGGGCAATGGCAGACAAGGCACTGCGATCGTTCTTGTTGATGGTGTGCGTGGCTACCACAAGATTGTGTTTGGCATCTACTGCAGCTTGGAGATTGAATGAGATTTCAACTACTTGTCCTTGCACTAATAAGGCTCTGGCATCACTGTCAGTAGTACTTATTTGCGGCTCGCCACTAGCTTTTAGTTTTTCTTCTAGTTGCTCATAACGCAATTTATTCCCTTTCAATCGGTCTAACTTTTGTTGGATATTTTGGATTATAGCGGGGTTATCTTTGGCGTCATTTTCTTCCAAAGCATCTAAGTATTCCTGGGATTTTAATTCAATATAATCTACATGTTTATCGATTTTCTTTTGATTAAAATTGGCTTTCTTGCTATTGTGGGCTCGGCTTTTGGTACCATCGATAGCAATGGTTTCACAGCCTATCAAATCAGCATCTTTTAAAAAAAGAACATAGAGTTTGAATAGCTTTTTCAAAGCAATAGGATTGTTTTTTCTAAAATCGGATATACTGTGGTAATTAGGAACAATAGCTTCTAAAAGCCATTGCATTTCAATGTTTCTTAAACATTCCTTTTCTAGATCTCGGCCACTTCTGACTCCGTTGAGATAACCATATAAATAAATCTTTAGAAACACTTTACTATTGAAACTCGGGCGACCTTCGGTCTTGAGCGTTTTTACAGCAAAATCGAGTTTAGAGAGGTCAATATATTCGACAAAGGCATCTATAAATCGCACCTGATTATCGGGACTTATAGTGTCTTCTAAACTTGAAAAACGCAGTTGTTGACGGGAAATACCTGTGATGTGTTGCATGATTAAAAATACGAAAAATCTTCTTTTTATT
>NZ_QQBA01000038.1 GCF_003350545.1 Flavobacterium glaciei | reverse complement strand
TTTCGTATTTTTAACTGTAACCATAAGGCTTTTTAGATGTTAGTTCAGCAACAAAAAATTCAGTTCAGTCCGTATTCTTCGTTATATGATTTAATCGTTCCCAAGGATAATATGCTAAGGAAAATTAATGAGTTGATTGATTTTTCATTTATCTACGATGAGTTGTTAAATAAGTATTGCGCCAATAATGGACGCACAGCAGAGAGTCCTGTGCGTATGTTCAAGTATTTACTTCTGAAAACAATTTATACCGTTTCTGATGTTGATGTAGTGGAGCGTTCGCGTTTTGATATGTCTTTTAAGTATTTTTTGGAAATGGCACCGGAGGAAGATGTCATAAATTCAAGTTCCTTGACAAAATTTAGAAAACTACGTTTGAAGGACACCGACTTATTAAATCTATTGATTGGCAAAACAGTTTCTATTGCTATCGAAAAAGGGATTGTTCGTTCAAAGTCTATTATAGTTGATGCCACACATACTTTATCGAGATCGAATCCATTTTCAGCAATTGAAGTATTGAGAGAGCGTTCTAAACTACTACGAAAAACGGTTTATTTATTTGATGACCAATGGAAAGAACGCATGCCGGAAAAGAACAACACTAATGAATTAGAAAAGGAATTGACCTATTGTAAAGAGTTGGAGAAAGTAATTGAAAAAGAACAAGCTTTAAGCTCTATACCTGCTGTAAAAGAAAAATTAAACTTGCTTAAAGAAACAATAGAAGATACTCAGGAAAATTTTACGTTATCAAAAGATACAGATGCTAAAACAGGTCATAAATCCGCTGATAGTTCCTTCTTTGGATATAAGACTCATTTGGCGATGACCGAAGAGCGCATCATTACAGCGGCTGTAGTCACATCAGGCGAAAAAGGAGATGGGCCAGAATTACCTAAACTTTTAGAGATTAGTCAGGAAAACGGAATCGATGTTGATACTATTATTGGCGATGGAGCTTATACAGGAAAAGAAAATCTCAAACTCACAAGAGAGCAAAATATTAAAGTGGTAGCTAGACTGAATGTTACAATAGCACAAGGAGCTAGAAAAGACGAAGATAAATTTGATTACAATAAAGATGCCGATAGATTTGTTTGTCCTGCAGGTCATATGGCTATACGAAAGGCTGTTCAGGGCAAAAAAAATGTTGGAAAGAATAAAGTAGACACCTACTATTTTGATGTAGAAAAATGTAAGACTTGCCCTTTAAAAGAGGGGTGTTATAAAGAGGGATCCAAGACAAAAACATATTCGGTGTCGATAAAATCAGACTTACACCAAGAACAAATCAGCTTTCAAGAAACTGACTATTACAAAGAAAAAGCAAAACACCGATACAAAATAGAAGCGAAAAACAGTGAGTTAAAAAATGTACATGGGTATGATAGAGCGATATCGTATGGTATTACCAATATGCAAATGCAAGGTGCAATAGCAATTTTCGCGGTCAACTTAAAAAGAATACTGAAATTAATATAGGAAATGCAATCTACACGCGCATTAGGCAAAATGAAACTATATAAGTCAAAAATAGACTGATACAACCTACATTAAAAAACAGTTACAAAAAGAAAAACGCTTATAACGGATGTTTAAAATCCTGTTATAAGCGTTTCTTTATTGTCTAAAAAACGACTCTAATCAAAATAAGCGAAGTTTTTCAGTGCCCTC
>NZ_QQBA01000037.1 GCF_003350545.1 Flavobacterium glaciei | reverse complement strand
TTGGTAAATTCACGTTCACGCTTCGCAAGAAATATTATCTTTATCAGAAAATAATCAGTTCCGAAGTTCGCAACTGACGCCAAGCGTGGGAACGTTAGCGGATATGTTACCTAAAAAAATCGCAAATTAATGGAAAACAACAAATTAAAAGATTTTGAAATAGAAGAACTTGAATTTATGATTCCTCAAATTGAGAAAATGTACAACTTTGAATTTGACAAGGACAAAACTCAGATTGTAAATAGTTTTGAAGAATTATGCGATTTAATAATTGAAAAAATCAACTTGAAAAATGTCGAAAGTTGTACTTCACAACAAGCATTTTATAAACTAAGAAAATCACTCGTTGAAACAAAAATAATTGAAAAAGAAGACTTAAAAACAGAAACTGAACTTGAAAAATTATTTCCGAGAAAAAATAGAAAAGTATTAATTAGAAAAGTTGAGAATGAAATTAGCATTAAACTAAACATTTTAAAAGCTCCAGACTTTATAACAATCCCATTATTTGCAATCGGAATAATATCATTCATTTTATTATTTATTTATTGGCAATTGGGGATAATCGGTATTTCAATTTCAGTAATTGGCTTATATTTCTGTAAATGGTTTGGAAATGAACTAAAACTTAAAAGCGTAAAAGAATTAGTTGAAAAAATTACTAATGAAAATTATTTATCTGTTAGAACTCAAAAAAACACAATTAACAAAACAGAATTGAAAAGCGTATTAACAAAATGGTTTTCTGAAAACACAGGAATCGAAAAGGAAAGGTTGAAAATAGCAACTTTCGAATAAAATAAACACATCCGCTAACAGCAGTTACAAGAAATTGCTAGGCATGGGATTTATCAGAAATGATAATTGTTGAATCAAAGTTTTGTCTATATTTGTAATTGACAGTGAATGAAGTACGCAACTTCTTGTAGCTGCCAAACGTTGGCGGTCAGTTTACCGCAGAGAACTAAATACAAAAAAGAAGATTGTAGTTTTGGAAAAAGAAGAATTAAATAAAATCATCGAAAAAATTGAAAGTGAAAATTCTAAAGAAAAAGCATTTTTTGGAATTCACTACGTAGATGCAGGAGATGAATTATTTATTAAAGCAAATAAATACGGGCTAGAATTGTTTGCGAACGAACTGTTGAAAGCATCTCGAAATGCTGATGAAATTATCCAAAATTCGGAGAAAAACATCTTAACATTTGACCCGAAAGAAAAATGGATCACTAGCGATATTTGGCTTGCGTATATTGAACCCAAAGCAGATAACAGAATTGACATCAATGACAAACCATATAAAAAGAAATGGAAAGATAAAATTTTCGAATATGGTTGCTTAACAATAGTTGGAATTGGAATAATAGTTTTTATCGCGGGAATTTTTGCAATAATTAGTTGGTTCAGATAAAAACAAGCAAAAGTATAGAATCGAAAATTTATTAAATAGAATAAAACCGAACCGCCAACACACGCTACAAGCAATTTGGGGATTTAGCTTAATTGAAAAATTGGTTTGTATTTGGAAGATTTGGCAAATCCGAATAATGGTCTTAATTTAGTCCCAAACTGCTTGTAGCGCGGGAACGTCAGGCTGTGAAAAAACCCCGTTTTCATTTCTTTTTTACCTTATAGAACTGCTATAAACTGGTTCTAGGCTAAGCTAATTTTTGAGGTTCTTT
>NZ_QQBA01000036.1 GCF_003350545.1 Flavobacterium glaciei | reverse complement strand
TTATAGTGTCTTCTAAACTTGAAAAACGCAGTTGTTGACGGGAAATACCTGTGATGTGTTGCATGATTAAAAATACGAAAAATCTTCTTTTTATTCTAGTATTTTGTTATATTTGAAAATAATACAGCGGAGGTTTTTTCACAGACTGACGTTAGTGGCAATGCTTGAAAAAACGATACAACGAAATAAATTAAACATATAAAATAAAATGACATTATTACTTACTTATCTTTTTATAGCATTATTTACATCTTTTATATGCTCTATTATGGAAGCGGTTTTGCTTTCTACGCCTGTATCTTATTTAAAATCAAAACTTGAAAATGGAGACAAAAGTGCAGAGAGTATGCTGAAACTCAAAGAAGATATAGACAAACCACTTTCAGCTATTTTATCACTCAACACTGTGGCTCACACTGTAGGAGCAGCAGGAGTAGGTGCTCAAGCAACTATAGTTTTTGGCGAAGCATCTTTTGGAATTGTTTCAGCAGTATTGACTATTTTGATTTTAGTACTTACCGAGATTATTCCCAAAACTTTAGGAGCTAATTACAGCAAAGAATTAGTAGGAATATCCGCCAAAGTAATAAAAGGAATGATTTTCATTACCTATCCATTGGTATGGCTTTCTTCAATAATGACTAAAATGTTGGCGAGAGAAAAATCAGAACTTACAACAAGTAGAGAAGAAATCTCTGCTTTGGCAAGTATCGGTACTCAAGAGGGGATTTTTGCAGATAAAGAAAATAAGATTATTCAAAATTTAATTAAACTAAAAAGTTTAAAAATTAAAGAAGTAATGACTCCACGTATTGTAGTTGTAACTGCTAACGAGGAAATGACTTTAGAAGAGTTCTTGAAAAACAAAGAATTTCTTCATTTTTCAAGAATTCCTATTTTTAAAGAAAACAGAGATAATATTACAGGCTATATTTTTAGAGAATTAGTTTTTGAAAAATTAGCAGAAGACCAATTTAATTTAAAGTTAAAAGATATAAAAAGAGAAATAATACATTTCCCAGAAAATATGACACTTTTTGACGCGTGGGAAGAAATGCTTCAGAAAAAAGAGCATATATCATTAATTACAGATGAATATGGAGGAATGGATGGTATTACAACATTAGAGGATATTATAGAATCTCTCCTTGGATTTGAAATTGTAGATGAAAAAGATAGAGTAGAAGATATGCAACAATATGCCGTAAAAAGATGGCAAGAGAAGCAGAAAAAATACGAACTTTTGAAGAATGACAAATAGCACAGCCACTAACAGCACCTACACACAAGTGGGGGTTACGTGCTTCTATGAAAGTGAAGTGCTAAATCCAAGTTCAGTGCTTTTAGTGAAGTTCAGTGCTGAAAATCCCCGCCTTCGCAAATATGAGAAACGTTAGCAAACATTTCCCGAAATCGCTAGAAACAAACTGCAAATGAGAGATTATCCTAAAGAACTTTTATCAAATCTGGAAGCATTATTTATTGCAGAAAATAATATTGCAGAAATTATACAGAAAACTGGCTTAAGGTTTTCAACAAATAAAATGACAGCAGACTTGGGAGAATTTTATGCTCATAAAGCTTTGACTAGTATTGAGAATTTGTTTGAGTTAATTACTCCACAACTTGCTTCAAATGCAGAGTTTGACTTATTAGGAGTTTTATCGGCGAATTCAGTTTTGTCTGAAAAATTTAACTCAAAAGAAATAAGAATTGAAGTGAAAACCAGGCGAGCTCAAGAAGGCGTAAAATATTTGGGGAGTGTAAAGCCTCAAAAATTTGATATTTTATGCGTTGTTGATATGGCTAAAAATTATTCATTAAATAAAGTTCATTTGGTTACAACTGAAACGGCAGAAAAATTTCTCGACAGAAAATACAATCGTCTAATATTTAGCGAAAAGATGGCGTTTATGACATTGGAATAAGAAACGTTTGCTAACAGCGGTTTTGCGCCATAGCTGGTTTTATCTTTCTTGGAAAATACTCTGAACATCACAATTTCTTATTACATTTATTCTTAACTTGCCGCTACGGCGCAAAGCCGCGGAACGTCAGGCTGTGAAAAAACCCCGTTTTCATTTCTTTTTTACCTTATAGAACTGCTATAAACTGGTTCTAGGCTAAGCTAATTTTTGAGGTTCTTT
>NZ_QQBA01000035.1 GCF_003350545.1 Flavobacterium glaciei | reverse complement strand
AAATAGAGGTCAAAAAAAAGGCTATCTCTAGAGAGTCTAAAAATTAAATAGGATTACAAATCAGTAATAATAAATTCACTTCTTCTGTTAAGTTGGTGTTCTTCTTCTGTACAAACGACATTGTCACTGCATTTGTTTACTAGTTGAGTTTCACCATATCCTTTTCCTGTTAATCTACTTTGATCAATTCCATTTTTAACTAACCAGTTGATTGTTGATTTAGCTCTTCTTTCAGATAATGCTTCATTGTATTTGAAGGTTTGTCTACTATCAGTATGCGACCGAATATCAATTTTCATTGTAGGATTTTGATTTAAAACATCTAATATTTTTTCTAAATCCAGAGCTGCTTCTGGTCTGATGTTGGATTTATCTAAATCAAAATAGATCATTTTGATACCAAAACATTTACCCAAATCATCACCAACTGCTACTTTACATATTTCTTTTTCTAAAGCGATTGGTAAATATGTTTTTTCATTTGCTGCAGAGATAGTAATTTTTTCTTCTTTGGTTGTGTATTCTGGTTTTTCAGCTTTTATACTGTAAGTCTTTCCAACTTCCACCGTAAAGCTATATTTTCCATTATCATCAGAAGTGGCATTATTGACAACTTTAAATTGATTATCGTATAAGGTTATTTTAGTGTTAGCCAGTAGTTCTTTTGTTTTTACATCTGTTATTTCACCATAAAGAAGTTGCTCGCTAATAAGTCTTCTTTTTTCTAAAAATTTATAAATATCATCATAACCCTGACCACCATCTCTATTGGAAGTAAAAAAACCTCTTCTTGATTTTGTATCTATTAAATAAGCGAAGTCGTCTTTAGGAGAGTTGACATCAGCTCCTACATTTTGAACATCACTAAAAGTTCCTTGCTCATTTATTTTAGACATAAAAACATCTAATCCTCCAAGTCCAGGATGTCCATCAGAAGCAAAGTAAATTTCATTTTCATCATTAATAAAAGGGAAGGTTTCTCTGCCTTCTGTATTAATAGCATTCCCTAAATTTTCTGGAGTTCCATAAGTACCGTCTTCATTTATGGTTACTTTGAACAAATCAGATTGTCCTAAAGTTCCTGGCATATCAGAGGCAAAATACAGCGTTTTCCCATCAGGACTTAATGCAGGATGTGCTGTACTATAGTTGTCACTGTCAAAAGGGAGTTCGGTTACATTAGTCCATTTGTCATTCTCCAGAGTGGCTTTGTATATTTTTATTAAAGTAATTTTATTTCCATCTTTTCCTTTTTTGCCATCGAGATAGTTATTTCGTGAAAAATACATAGTTTTTCCATCAGAGCTAAAAGTAGGAGTAGATTCATGGAATTTTGAATTAATGGTTCCATCAAACTTTTTAGGAGCACTTGGAGTCATATCATCTGCTAAATCAGCCGAGTATAAGTTTGTGAAATATTGATTGGTCCATTTGTGCTTTCTTTGTCCAAGACTTCCAGTATCTCTAGCAGAAGCAAAAACTAGTTTATTCAAATATATAGCAGTTCCATAATCAGAATAGATAGAATTTATTCCGGCATCTTCAATATTGTATCTTCCGGAATTTGCTTTTATAGCTTCTAAATAGTTGGTATTTTTTTTAAATAACTGAGCTCTGCTATCGTTTGATGATTTTTGGTTGAAAAGTTCCATCATCTCATTTGCCTTATCATTTTGATTGATTGCTCTTAAGGACTGAGCATAGCGATAATAATATTCAGATTCTAAATTGGAGGTGTCCAAAGTAAACAATTCGCCATACCATTTAGCAGCATTATCGAACTGAGCATTAAAGTAATAAGCATTGCCTAACTTTTTATACATATCGATTGATTTATATCCTTTTTCAGCAATTCTTTCATAGGTTTTGATGGCATCTACATAAGCATATCCGTCATACTCTTTATCGGCTGTGGCCAATTTTGCTTTTTGGGAATAAATGTTAATAGAAAAAATAGTTACTATTGTTATGTAAAGGAGTATATTTTTTTTCATAATAATTGTTTTTAAAAGAATCTCGGAGTTGTTATTTTATCGTTATTTTCTTTTTTATTACCCCAGATTTTTGTTTTAATTTTTCTAATATTTTATTGGCATTATCAACTTGACCAATAAAAAGTAAACACTTAGCATATTGATAATAATATTCAGGTTCTAAATCATTGCTTATGTCAAATAATTCACAATACCATTCTGCTGCTTTATCAAAGTCTGCCTTTGAGTAATAGGAATCTCCAATTTTTTTAAATAAATCTTCGGATTTATATCCTTTTTCAGCAATCCTTTCATAGGTTTTGATGATGTCTACATATGCATATTTGTCGCTTATTTTATCAGTTACATAAATTTTTGAATCTTGTGCATTTCCTTTAAAACTAACAAAACTTATTATTGCCATGTAAAGGAGTATATTTTTTTTCATAGACTTAATTTCTAGAAGAATCTCGGAGTTGTTATTTTATCGTTATTTTTAAATATTTCATAACGTAAAAATATTTCGTGAGAACCAGAACTGTAATTATTCAAATTAGT
>NZ_QQBA01000034.1 GCF_003350545.1 Flavobacterium glaciei | reverse complement strand
AATTGAGCATCTTGTTGTGCATAACTTACAAAGGCTGTAAACATCAAAACGAAAGAAAATAATTTTGTTTTCATAGTAGATATTTATTATTTTAATTCATCAATCGAACTCATTTGTATATTTTTAGAAGGTCTGGATGATAAATTTTCTTAAGTTTTATTTTTTAAGAATTAATGCTGTATTAATTTTATAATGCCTGAAAATTTTTTGTTCTCAGGCATTAATTTTTAATTATTTACGATATATAAATATCCATCTTTTTTATTGTACATGATTTTTCCTTCATTGTCAAAAGAAGTGTAATTCAAAATATAGAAGTAAGTCCCTGTAGGTAAACCCGAAGATTGTTGAACAGTTGATCTACCTTGAGAAGTACCATCAAAAACATTAGTAGTGTTATTATATCCTTTAGTTTCAAAAACTAAAACTCCCCAACGATTATAAATCTCAACCGTGTTTTCTGGATAACAAACGGTATCATCAATATTATCAATTATGAATTTTTCATTAATCCCGTCTCCATTTGGAGAGAAAGCATTATGAACTAATATATTACCACAAGCTAATACAATACCACCACAACCTGTATTTACAGTCATTGTAATTCTAATAGTTCTTGGACAAGTATCATCATTAACTTTATATTCAAAAATGTAATCTCTAACTGAAAGACCTAAAGCATCAAGATTGTTTCCTTGTAATCCACCAGAATTATTTACATCTACCCAAGTCCCGTTTGTAGGTGTTCCAGCTGGTAACAAATCATTTAGATTCGCCGTTGTAGTTTCTCCATCATTACAAATTGAACTACTTATAGTCGTAACACTGTTTGGAATGGTAACATTGATTATTTGAGTAAAGTCAGATGTATTTCCACAAGCATCGGACACAGTCCATTTTCTTACGATTGAATATGAACTTTCGGTTCTGTTTATGATGTTTTCAGTAAAAATAGCCGGTGAAACGGTAGAACAATTATCTACAAATACAAGTTCAGGTTTAGCTGGAATTACATCACAATTTACATTTATGATTCCCGAAAAAGCAGTTGTTGTAGTTGGACCATTAGTATCTTGAACAGTAATTACTTGAGAAGCTGTAGATATATTTCCTGATAAATCAGTCGCAGTCCAAGTTCTAGTTATGGTGTAAGAACCAATACAGCTTCCTTGTACTGTTACATCAACGAATGTTAAGTTTACAGAACTACAATTATCTGTTGCCACTGCTTGAGTAAAGCTAGGTGTAGAACTACAAGATATTGTTGAAGCGACCGGTAATTGAGCAATAATTGGTGCGGTCGTATCTTGAACATTTATTGTTATTGTAGCTATATCACAATTAGTTGGGTTAAGTTTTTCACATATTTGATATGTTAATACGTATGAACCACTAACTATCCCGCTTTGAACATTAATATTTCCAAGATTATCTAATGTAATATTTGTATTCATTCCTGTAACTAAAGAGATATTTACTTCTTCGGATTTCAATGCAACACCATTTAAAGTATCATTTGCTAATACATTACCTATAACACCAAATGAAGAACAATTAATATTTGAATAAACATCATTGTTAGCATCAATAGCAGGAGCAGCAACAACAATAGTAACAGTAGCCGTATCACAATTAGTAGGATTTAATACCTCACATATAGTGTAATTTATGGTGTAAGTTCCCGCAGGAGTTTTTGGAGCTACAGTCACAGTTCCATCAGGATTAATAGTCAATGGACCATTAGGAGTAGAACTTAATACTACATCTGAAGGAATAACAGGCATTCCGTTTAATGTATCGTTAGTTAAAACGTTTACCCCTGAATTTCCACCAGTAGTTCCATTTACAGGAATTGCATTAGTATCAGCAACAGCATCAATAGCAGGAGCAGCAACAACAATAGTAACGGTAGCCGTATCACAATTAGTAGGGTTCAATACCTCACATATAGTGTAATTTATGGTGTAAGTTCCCGCAGGAGTTTTTGGAGCTACAGTCACAGTTCCATCAGGATTAATAGTCAATGGTCCGTTAGGAGTAGAACTTAATACTACATCGGAAGGATTAACAGGCAATCCGTTTAATGTATCGTTAGTTAAAACGTTTACACCTGAATTTCCACCAGTAGTTCCATTTACAGGAATTGCATTGGTATCAGCAACAGCTTTTATCTCCCTTGGCGTAATAGTCAATATAGCATCAGTAGCCATCACAGTATAGTTAGGATTACTACCTAAAGTCACTACGATAGGGTAAGAACCAACTTTAGATAACTGCGTTGCAGTAGTAGCAAGAGAGTAGTTGATGGCATCTCCACCCGCTACAGCACCCGTTACTACAGCAGTTAAATCAGGATTAGCTTCACCGTATACTTTTGTTTTATTATCAGCAGTAACCAAAACATCAATAGCTTTTGGAATTACTGTCAAAGTACCATTTACCGCAGTAACGTCATAGTTAGGATTACTTCCCAAAGTCACTTCAATCGGGTATTCCCCAACATTAGAGAACTGCGTAGCAGTAGTAGCTAAGGTATAGTTGATGGTATCTCCATTCACGGCACCATTTACCACAGCGGTAAGAGTAGGATTAGCGTCCCCGTATACTTTGTTTTGATTATCAGCCACCACAGTTACACCTAATACTTTAGGCGTAATAGTCAATATAGCATCAGTGGCCACCACAGTATAGTTAGGATTACTTCCCAAAGTCACTTCAATCGGGTATTCCCCAACATTAGAGAACTGCGTAGCAGTAGTAGCTAAGGTATAGTTGATGGTATCTCC
>NZ_QQBA01000033.1 GCF_003350545.1 Flavobacterium glaciei | reverse complement strand
GTAATGCAAACTTCTTTAATAAATAAATAAATATGTCTTATTTCTTTTTCAAACATACTTATTTTATCGCTAAAATACCAAATAAAATCGATGAAATACACAAATAACATATTTGTATACGTATAAATCCTACATTATGGAGATAGCCTATCTGTTTTCCATGATAACATCCTAAACAATTAATACACAGTTCGATAAAGCTCCTAAATAGTATTATATATAATGTATTGTATATTGTATAGACAAGATACATCCTATTTAAAATTTGGCTAATATTTTAGTGATAAGAAATCATTAAAACCAATCTAACAAAATGGAATTGATCAAAGTAGATTATCAGGTGAAGGATATGGTGAAACTCAACTAGTAAACAAATGCAGTGACAATGTCGTTTGTACAGAAGTACTTAAAATAATAAATATTATTAAAAAATTATAAATCTAGTGAGTTTGACTTTCAAGTTTATTTTAAAATGTAAAATTGAAATAAACGAGAATTGATAGACCAAAAAAAGTCTTAAATACCAAATTAATTTAACAATATTAACATCATTCTACCACTTAAAAAACAAATGAATTGTTAATTATTTAAAATAAAAAATTAAATTTTTCTTAAAAATAATACACTTAAACGAGTATTTAGGTTAGTTGTAGAGATAAAATATAAATACATGTAAAACTTTGTAAATTTATAATAATAATTTAAAACTATGTATTCCAAAGCATTACGAAATAACAAATCTAGAAATAGAAATTAATTTAATAGCAAGAAGCAAATTTTTAATATTTAGAAATCATAATTGATTTTAAGTTTAAAAATTATCATTATTAAATAAAAAATATTTTTTTACATTTTTTTTAATAAAAAAAATGAATCCCATTTATCAAATACCACAAAATTAATTTTAATACTAATAAATTAAAAATTTGATAATATGCATCCAAAAATTACATTACCTATAATTACTTTCTTAACGTTTTTGAGTAAACTAAATTCTCCATTTAAAACTATAAAATACAGGAGAAAATTTAATACAAATTATAGGTTCTGAAACTATCAGAATTTAGTGTATTAATTGTTCGATAGACCTTTTATATCAATAAAATTTGATTCAAATCGAATGCGAACTAAATATTATAATACAAGCTACTAATCTTTTACTCTTATAAAAATTGCCAAATATACATTTAGCGATTTAAATATAAAAAAACTTTCTAACGATTTAAATCAAATCAATATGAAATCAAACTTTACTCATTCGACAATATTTTTTTCATTTTTTTTACTATTTTTTTTAAAATTAACAACATCTATTGCTCAAATAGGCCCCGGTATTGTTCCTATTAATACTCCAAGTGGAGGGTTTAAAATTGACGGTACTCTTTTTGCAAATACAGCTGCAGGAGACTGGGTCGATGGAACTGGTACTGGTGGTTTTGTACTTAACAATTCAGGCGGCCCTTTAAATCCAGGAACTACTTATCATTTATATGATTTGTATAATACTTCATTAGACAACATTTTTGGAGGAGGAGATAAAGTTGGTGACAATCCTAACGATTGGACATGGACTCTTGGTTCAGCCAATGATAAAACAGATATGAACAATGCTTTAATCCATTTAACTACTGATTCAAGTGGAAATGTATGGGTTGTTTTTGCAGCAGATCGTTTAAGTAATAATGGAAATGCATATGTTGATTTTGAATTTCTTCAAACAGCTATGAGCAAGACATCTACTGGTTTTGCAACTTCGGCTCCTACTTCGACTGGTGGAAGAACATTAGGGGATTTTTTATTAACTGTATATTTTGAAAGCGGTGTTGCTAAATTTGACATTCAACGTTGGGAACTTGTTGGCGGAATCTGGAAATACAAAACATACTTTTCATCTTTACCACTTAACTCTGTATATGCTGCAGGAAATACCAGCAATGTTCCTGTTCCTTATCAGGCATTTGGGGTTAATACTTACCTTCAAAATACATTTATTGAATCAGGAGTAAATTTGACTGAAGTATTAGGAGCAATTGATCCATGTACTAGTCTTAAAATAAAAACTGTTTTTGTTAAATCTAAAACATCTACATCACCAACAGCTGCTATTAAAGATTTTTTTAATCCAGTTGCTATTGATAACCTTACCCTAGGAAGTTCGGATGCGGGAGATGATGCTACTATTTGCTCAGGTATGCAATATTCGCTTCAAGGGTCTGCAGTACCAAGTAATGGATATCAAGTTATATCCAAAACTTGGTCATTAGTAAGTGGTACCGCCACTATTGATAATCCAAACAGTCTCAATTCAAATGTAAATATCACTGGAAATTCTGCAACATTTCGACTTACGGTTGTAACAGGGCCAGGATCTGGTTCAGGATCACAATGTACGGTAACAGATGATGTAACAATAACCGTCAATCAACCTACTACTTGCGATATTATAGGTTCAAATGGGGCAATATGTCCATCCTCTACCACTAACATTTATTCAGCTCCAACTAGTGCTAGTTATGAATGGAGTATTTCAGGAAATGGAACAATTGTGGGAAGTACAAATTCTCAATCTGTTTCTGTAACTGCTGGGGCTAGTTGCAATGCAACATTTATATTATCATTAAAAATTACTGATGCTAATGGATGTATTTCAACCTGTACAAAAACAATTACTGTTGAAGATACAACGGCTCCTACTTGGTCTACTCTAGCTACTGCTTTAGATACTACGGTAGAATGTAGCAATGCTGAGGCTTTGGCTACGGCTCAAGCTGCTTTCCCTATTGCTGCTGATTTATGTGATACCGATGTTTCCAATATCACTAAAGTAAGTGGTGCATTTGTGCCTTCTTTAGGTTGTGCTAATGCTGGAACCTATACTAACACTTGGACTGTAAAAGACGATTGTGGTAATACTTCGGCTGTGTTTACTCAAGTGATTACTGTTGAAGATACAACGGCTCCTACTTGGTCTACTCTAGCTACTGCTTTAGATACTACGGTAGAATGTAGCGATGATCAGGCTTTGGCTACGGCTCAAGCTGCTTTCCCTATTGCTGCTGATTTATGTGATACCGATGTTTCCAATATCACTAAAGTAAGTGGTGCATTTGTGCCTTCTTTAGGTTGTGCTAATGCTGGAACCTATACCAACACTTGGACTGTAAAAGACGATTGTGGTAATACTTCGGCTGTGTTTACTCAAGTGAT
>NZ_QQBA01000032.1 GCF_003350545.1 Flavobacterium glaciei | reverse complement strand
AATTGAGCATCTTGTTGTGCATAACTTACAAAGGCTGTAAACATCAAAACGAAAGAAAATAATTTTGTTTTCATAGTAGATATTTATTATTTTAAATTATCTATCGAACTCATTTAAAAAAATTCGGCAGGTCGGCTTGAAAAATTTCCTTAGTAATTATTATTTGTAATAATAGAGTCTAAAGATATTATTTTTATTATACCTGAGCATTTTTATGCTCAGGTATAAGATTAATTATTTTGTTAAGTATAAATATCCGTCTTTTTTATTTGTTATGATATTTCCATCATTGTCAAAAGAAGTGTAATTCAAAATGTAGAAGTAAACTCCTGCAGGTAAACCTGAAGATTCCTTAACAGTTGATCTTCCTCCAGAAATTCCATCAAATGAATTACTTGTATTATTATATCCTTTAGTTTCAAAAACTAAAACTCCCCAACGATTATAAATCTCAACCGTGTTTTCTGGATAACAAACTGTATCATCAATATTATCGATAATGAATTTTTCATTAATCCCGTCACCATTTGGAGAGAATGCATTATGAACTATTACAGTTCCACAAGCCAATACAATACCACCGCAACCTGTATTTACAGTCATTATAATTGTTATAGTTCTTGGGCAAGTAGAATCATTAACTTTATATTCAAAAATGTAATTTCCAACTGGAAGACCTAAAGCATCAAGAATGTTTCCTTGTAATGCACCAGAATTATTCACATCTACCCAAGTACCGCTTGTAGGTGTTCCAGCTGGTAACAAATCATCCAGATTCGCCGTTGTAGTTTCTCCATCATTACAAATTGAACTATTGATAGTTGTAACACTGTTTGGAATGGTAACATTGATTATTTGAGTAAAGTCAGCTGTATTTCCACAAGCATCAGACACAGTCCATTTTCTTACGATTGAATATGAATTTTCAGTTTTGTTTATGATGTTTTCAGTAAAAATAGCTGGTGAAACTGTAGAACAATTATCTACAAATACAAGTTCAGGTTTAGCTGGAATTACATCACAATTTACATTAACCAAAGGAGTAAACACAGTCGTTGTTGTAGGAGCAGTTGTGTCATTTACTGTTATTTTTTGTGTATGTGATATCATATTACCAGATTCATCTGTTGCTGTCCATACTCTGGTTAAGATATAGTTTGATAGACAATTGCCATCAACTCTTGTTTCATTATATTTTAATATTACTTCACCACAGCTATCAGTTGCTGTCATAGTTTCTGGTTGTGGTACATCACATTGAACCGTAATATTTTGAGGCATAACAGTAGTTGTCCAAACAGGATTGGTAGTATCAATTATATTTACAGTTACAAAAGCATTATCGCAGTTTGTTGGATTTATTTTCTCACAGATTTGATATTCAAAAGAATATTTCCCTGCTTTTATACCTGCTTGTATTGATATATTTCCTAATTCATCAAATGTAATTTTAGGATTGCTTCCATTTATTATTTTAAAAACAACTTCGTTACTATTTATTTTAAGCTCATTTAGTAAGTCATTGTCAATAACATTACCAATTTTTCCATTAAAAGTACATTGTACTGCACTAAATATATCATCTTTTGCATCAACATTAGCAAATAATCTACAGCTTATTCCAAAATCTACGTCTAAATTAACACGATTATCTGGAGTTATTTGTATGATTTTAGGATTAGGAGTTGTAGGACCACAAACTGTGAACCCCCCGGATATATTTGTTTTAGATGTGATTAACTTGTTATTATTGATTGGTAATTCTTTTACTAATCCATTTGCCCCCATAGCTTCTGAAACTATATCTAAGTATGAATCCATAACTAGCTGTACTTTATATTCTCCCCAAGGATTTTCTATTTTAGGTCTGTCAATATAGTATCCTTGAATTCCTAACATAACATTTTTAGAATAACTATTTGGACCAGTAATTAATATATTAGAACTTTTTGAGTTTCCTAAACCAGCAGCATTTAGCTCTCCAATATTTTCTTTTCCTTTGTAGCTATTATCTCCATTAAAATCAATCCATTCCCATAAACTATAATCTATAGCTCCATTAGAATCAGGGATGTTTTTGGTAACAATTCCATCATTATTTGCATCAAACCATTCGTCTTGTATTCCATTATTATTTACATCGTACCATACAAAATCTCCTATAACAGGTAAATCTGATTTTTCATATTCGAAATTGTGTATTTGGTATTTACATTCTTCTATAGTTGTAAAAAATGAATTTGAATCAATAGTGTACAATTGTTGGTTATTGTTTAGGTTCGCATCTTGAACTTGTAATAAATAATCACCTGGCGTTACACCTATAAAAGCGTAATAACCTTCTAAGTTTGTAACTCTAATAAGAATATCACCAGGAGTTGAACCTTGAGGAATTAATGTCACAGGTACATTTGCTAATGGTAAATTCGTATCTCTATTAGAAACAACACCAGAAAGTTTAACTCTATAGTCTGGTTCTGTAATAGTTACTGTACTTATGGCAGTACATGTTTGTCCATCATTTCCAACAATGGATGTAGCTGTAAGTGTGTACGTACCAGCGGGTAATCCATTACTACCTACCACTTCATTCGCATTATTAGTAATTACCACAGTTGATCCAATACTATTAGTAATTGTTATGCTTCCATCTTTTTCACCTTGACATGTTACATTAGTTGGGATACCACTTACTGAAACATTATTCTCAACAGTTATTTTTTGTATCAATGAAGTTTTATTACCTGCACAATCTGATAATATGTAGGTTCTTACAATAATGTAAGGATCTCCCATGCATCCACTAGCTCCATTATTAGTGTCAACTATAGTAATATCAACAGTCCCATTACAATTGTCAGCCTCATCTATTATAACACTTACATCTCCAGTAGGTACTTCTAAAATACTATGTAATCCAGTAATATCTGCAGGGGCAGTTCCAGTAGGAGCCGTTGTATCTTCAACAGTAATCACTTGAGTAAACACAGCCGAAGTATTACCACAATCGTCTTTTACAGTCCAAGTGTTAGTATACGTTCCAGCATTAGCACAACCTAAAGAAGGCACAAATGCACCACTTACTTTAGTGATATTGGAAACATCGGTATCACATAAATCAGCAGCAATAGGGAAAGCAGCTTGAGCCGTAGCCAAAGCCTGATCATCGCTACATTCTACCGTAGTATCTAAAGCAGTAGCTAGAGTAGACCAAGTAGGAGCCGTTGTATCTTCAACAGTAATCACTTGAGTAAACACAGCCGAAGTATTACCACAATCGTCTTTTACAGTCCAAGTGTTGGTATAGGTTCCAGCATTAGCACAACCTAAAGAAGGCACAAATGCACCACTTACTTTAGTGATATTGGAAACATCGGTATCACATAAATCAGCAGCAATAGGGAAAGCAGCTTGAGCCGTAGCCAAAGCCTCAGCATTGCTACATTCTACCGTAGTATCTAAAGCAGTAGCTAGAGTAGACCAAGTAGGAGCCGTTGTATCTTCAACAGTAATCACTTGAGTAAACACAGCCGAAGTATTACCACAATCGTCTTTTACAGTCCAAGTGTTAGTATAGGTTCCAGCATTAGCACAGCCTAAAGAAGGCACAAATGCACCACTTACTTTAGTGATATTGGAAACATCGGTATCACATAAATCAGCAGCAATAGGGAAAGCAGCTTGAGCCGT
>NZ_QQBA01000031.1 GCF_003350545.1 Flavobacterium glaciei | reverse complement strand
AAAATAAGCAAAGTTCCTTGAAAGATTGATAAGAAAAAGAGAAGAAAGCGAGATAAAAATTATTTCAAAAAAACTTCAAAATTTTCTTGCCAGTTAAAAAGAAAGTTGTACTTTTGCACCCGCTTCGAGAAACACTTTAACAAGTGTTAAACGAGTGAAAAACAAGATAAGAACACGTTCCTAGACATATTGAATTGACAGCCGTTTTGTTCGCAAGAACAAGACAAAATAATAAGAGTAATAGAATCGAGAGATTTGAAAAAACCACTAGAATTTAGTCGAATAACAATAGTTTGCTTAGGCAGACAAACAATATACGATGAAGAGTTTGATCCTGGCTCAGGATGAACGCTAGCGGCAGGCTTAACACATGCAAGTCGAGGGGTATAGTTCTTCGGAATTAGAGACCGGCGCACGGGTGCGTAACGCGTATGCAATCTACCTTTCACAGAGGGATAGCCCAGAGAAATTTGGATTAATACCTCATAGTATTATAGAGTGGCATCACTTTATAATTAAAGTCACAACGGTGAAAGATGAGCATGCGTCCCATTAGCTAGTTGGTAAGGTAACGGCTTACCAAGGCAACGATGGGTAGGGGTCCTGAGAGGGAGATCCCCCACACTGGTACTGAGACACGGACCAGACTCCTACGGGAGGCAGCAGTGAGGAATATTGGACAATGGGCGCAAGCCTGATCCAGCCATGCCGCGTGCAGGATGACGGTCCTATGGATTGTAAACTGCTTTTGCACAGGAAGAAACACTCGGACGTGTCCGAGCTTGACGGTACTGTGAGAATAAGGATCGGCTAACTCCGTGCCAGCAGCCGCGGTAATACGGAGGATCCAAGCGTTATCCGGAATCATTGGGTTTAAAGGGTCCGTAGGCGGTTTAGTAAGTCAGTGGTGAAAGCCCATCGCTCAACGGTGGAACGGCCATTGATACTGCTAAACTTGAATTATTAGGAAGTAACTAGAATATGTAGTGTAGCGGTGAAATGCTTAGAGATTACATGGAATACCAATTGCGAAGGCAGGTTACTACTAATGGATTGACGCTGATGGACGAAAGCGTGGGTAGCGAACAGGATTAGATACCCTGGTAGTCCACGCCGTAAACGATGGATACTAGCTGTTGGAAGCAATTTCAGTGGCTAAGCGAAAGTGATAAGTATCCCACCTGGGGAGTACGTTCGCAAGAATGAAACTCAAAGGAATTGACGGGGGCCCGCACAAGCGGTGGAGCATGTGGTTTAATTCGATGATACGCGAGGAACCTTACCAAGGCTTAAATGTAGATTGACCGGTTTGGAAACAGACTTTTCGCAAGACAATTTACAAGGTGCTGCATGGTTGTCGTCAGCTCGTGCCGTGAGGTGTCAGGTTAAGTCCTATAACGAGCGCAACCCCTGTTGTTAGTTGCCAGCGAGTCATGTCGGGAACTCTAACGAGACTGCCAGTGCAAACTGAGAGGAAGGTGGGGATGACGTCAAATCATCACGGCCCTTACGCCTTGGGCTACACACGTGCTACAATGGCCGGTACAGAGAGCAGCCACTGGGTGACCAGGAGCGAATCTACAAAACCGGTCACAGTTCGGATCGGAGTCTGCAACTCGACTCCGTGAAGCTGGAATCGCTAGTAATCGGATATCAGCCATGATCCGGTGAATACGTTCCCGGGCCTTGTACACACCGCCCGTCAAGCCATGGAAGCTGGGGGTGCCTGAAGTCGGTGACCGCAAGGAGCTGCCTAGGGTAAAACTGGTAACTAGGGCTAAGTCGTAACAAGGTAGCCGTACCGGAAGGTGCGGCTGGAACACCTCCTTTCTAGAGCCTTAGTGTTAGTAGCAATACACGCTAGGGAAAGAAGACGAAAGTTCAAGTTGGAAACACATCCCAACATTTTATTACTCTTGCTGTTAATTTATAAATATTACAGTCGAAAAGTTGTAAAGTCCAATGTCTAAAGTCACGTACTTTCGACTTTAAGACCTTTGACATTAGACTAAAGAATAAAGAGTGTCTCGTAGCTCAGCTGGTTAGAGTACTACACTGATAATGTAGGGGTCGACAGTTCGAGTCTGTCCGAGACAACAAAAAAGCATTAAGTACTTATTGTTAAGTATTTAGAAAAAAACGTTCATAGAAACAGATTGAAAGGAAATTCTAGGGTTGAAAGATTACGAATTACAATAATTCCTAATTCATAATTCACAATTCATAATTAATTGGGGGATTAGCTCAGCTGGCTAGAGCGCCTGCCTTGCACGCAGGAGGTCAACGGTTCGACTCCGTTATTCTCCACGATTTTAGTCATAAAGTCTAAAGTCATAAAGTCACAAGTCTACGGACATTCGACTTTACGACTTTTGACCTTCGACTAGATAAAGTTCATTGACATATTGAGATAAGAAAATAATAAAAAGTAGAAAGCATATTTTACTTGTTTATCATTAGACAAGTAAAAGAAACGGTCTTGTTTTAATTAGCAAGATTGGTACAATAAGCAAAATAAGGGCGTATGGGGGATGCCTTGGCTCTCAGAGGCGATGAAAGGCGTGATAAGCTGCGAAAAGTTACGGGGATTGGCACACACGATATGATCCGTAAATACCTGAATGGGGCAACCCACTATGTTGAAGACATAGTACACCGATAGGTGGGCAAACCCGCTGAACTGAAACATCTAAGTAGGCGGAGGAGAAGAAAACAAAAGTGATTCCGTAAGTAGTGGCGAGCGAACGCGGATTAGCCCAAACCAAAGTTGTTACGGCAATTTTGGGGTTGTAGGACCACGACATTTGTTGCGGATAGAATTAGAATCTACTGGAAAGTAGAGCCATAGAAGGTGATAGCCCTGTATAAGTAATAGAAGATAACGATAGTGGTATCCTGAGTAGGGCGGGGCACGTGAAACCCTGTCTGAATTTGGCGGGACCATCCGCTAAGGCTAAATACTCCTGAGAGACCGATAGTGAACCAGTACCGTGAGGGAAAGGTGAAAAGAACCGTGAATAACGGAGTGAAATAGATCCTGAAACCATACGCTTACAAGCGGTCGGAGCCCTTTCGTGGGGTGACGGCGTGCCTTTTGCATAATGAGCCTACGAGTTAACGTTGCTGGCAAGGATAAGTGGTTAAGCCACGGATCCGTAGCGAAAGCGAGTCTGAATAGGGCGCTTTAGTCAGTAGTGTTAGACGCGAAACCGTGTGATCTACCCATGGGCAGGATGAAGCGCTGGTAACACAGTGTGGAGGTCCGAACCGGTTGACGTTGAAAAGTCTTCGGATGACCTGTGGGTAGGGGTGAAAGGCCAATCAAACTCGGAAATAGCTCGTACTCCCCGAAATGCATTTAGGTGCAGCGTTATGCGTAAAGTTATATAGAGGTAGAGCTACTGATTGGATGCGGGGGCTTCACCGCCTACCAATTCCTGACAAACTCCGAATGCTATATAATGTTTCATAACAGTGAGGGCTTGGGTGCTAAGGTCCAAGTCCGAGAGGGAAAGAACCCAGACCATCAGCTAAGGTCCCCAAATATATGTTAAGTTGAAAGAACGAGGTTTGTCTGCCCAGACAGCTAGGATGTTGGCTTGGAAGCAGCCATTCATTTAAAGAGTGCGTAACAGCTCACTAGTCGAGCGGACGAGCATGGATAATAATCGGGCATAAACATATTACCGAAGCTATGGATTTACAATTTATTGTAAGTGGTAGGGGAGCATTCTAACAGGGTAGAAGGTGTGTCGTAAGGCATGCTGGACTGGTTAGAAAAGAAAATGTAGGCATAAGTAACGATAATGCGGGCGAGAAACCCGCACACCGAAAGACTAAGGTTTCCACAGCTATGCTAATCAGCTGTGGGTTAGTCGGGACCTAAGGCGAACCCGAAAGGGACAGTCGATGGACAACGGGTTAATATTCCCGTACTAGTTATTACTGTGATGGGGTGACGGAGTGATGAAAGCGCCGCGAACTGACGGAATAGTTCGTTGAAGTACCTACCTATAAGCTGCGCAGGCAAATCCACGCGGCTTGGGGAAATACGATAGTACTCGGAGTCTTCGGACAAAGAGATAGTGCGCCTAAGGGCTTCCAAGAAAAACCTCTAAACTTCAGGTAATAAGTACCCGTACCGCAAACCGACACAGGTAGTCGAGGAGAGAATCCTAAGGTGCTCGAGAGATTCATGGCTAAGGAATTAGGCAAAATAGACCCGTAACTTCGGGAGAAGGGTCGCCAGCAGCAATGCTGGCCGCAGTGAAGAGGTCCAGGCGACTGTTTATCAAAAACACAGGGCTCTGCAAAATCGTAAGATGAAGTATAGGGCCTGACACCTGCCCGGTGCTGGAAGGTTAAGTGGAGATGTTATCTTCGGAGAAGCATTGAAATGAAGCCCCAGTAAACGGCGGCCGTAACTATAACGGTCCTAAGGTAGCGAAATTCCTTGTCGGGTAAGTTCCGACCTGCACGAATGGTGTAACGATCTGGACACTGTCTCAGCCATGAGCTCGGTGAAATTGTAGTAGCGGTGAAGATGCCGCTTACCCGCAGTGGGACGAAAAGACCCTGTGCACCTTTACTATAGCTTAGTATTGACCTTGGATAAATGATGTGTAGGATAGGTTGGAGACTGTGAAGTGGCGTCGCTAGGCGTTGTGGAGTCATTGTTGAAATACAACCCTTTGTTTATCTGAGGCCTAACCCCGCGAACGCGGGGGACATTGCTTGGTGGGTAGTTTGACTGGGGTGGTCGCCTCCAAAAGAGTAACGGAGGCTTCTAAAGGTTCCCTCAGTACGCTTGGTAACCGTGCGTAGAGTGCAATGGCATAAGGGAGCTTGACTGAGAGACATACAGGTCGATCAGGTACGAAAGTAGAGCATAGTGATCCGGTGGTTCCGCATGGAAGGGCCATCGCTCAAAGGATAAAAGGTACGCCGGGGATAACAGGCTGATCTCCCCCAAGAGCTCATATCGACGGGGGGGTTTGGCACCTCGATGTCGGCTCGTCACATCCTGGGGCTGGAGAAGGTCCCAAGGGTTGGGCTGTTCGCCCATTAAAGTGGCACGCGAGCTGGGTTCAGAACGTCGTGAGACAGTTCGGTCTCTATCTACTGTGGGCGCAAGAAATTTGAGTGGATCTGATTCTAGTACGAGAGGACCGAATTGGACAAACCTCTAGTGTATCTGTTGTCACGCCAGTGGCATGGCAGAGTAGCTACGTTTGGAAGGGATAAGCGCTGAAAGCATATAAGCGCGAAACCCACCACAAGATGAGATTTCTTTTAAGGGTCGTGGGAGATGACCACGTTGATAGGCTATAGATGTAAAGGCAGTAATGTCATAGTCGAGTAGTACTAATAACCCGTAAGCTTATGTACGCTTTTCTCTCCCGATGCAAGTCGGGAGAGAAGAAACTTTCTAATAAAATACTTTTTTCTTTATCTCAGTATGTTAAGATATTATTGCAATTACGAATTCATAATTACGAATTACGATTTGCAAATAATTGCCCAAAGCAATTATAACCTCTTAAGGTGGTTATTGCGGCGGGGCTCACCTCTTCCCATCCCGAACAGAGTAGTTAAGCCCGCCTGCGCAGATGGTACTGCAGTTATGTGGGAGAGTATGTCGTCGCCTTTCTTTGAA
>NZ_QQBA01000030.1 GCF_003350545.1 Flavobacterium glaciei | reverse complement strand
AGAAAAAAGAAATATTAAAATTAAAATGATTTTATTTGTCATTTCTTGCATTAAGTTATTGAATTCGTCGAGTTTTCGGAGCATTACTGCTAACGGTTGCGTATATGAAACGTTTGGCATTTCGAAGCACTTTCCTATCAAGTTACAAGCACCTTTGAGACGGGCTGAAATGCTCGATAACCCACTGACTGCCAAATGTTTTATATACGATGTTGGGCGTTCGTTTTTTATCTTCTAAATGTTATTTTTTCTTTTCTCATTAATTCATAAAAGTCTTTATACTGAATTGATTTAAACTCTGCTCGTCCATATCTTTCACAATAAAGTTCATAAATATAAATCCACCATTCATCCTCAATTTTTTCTTTCTTAATGGTCTCAATAAATTCGAAATATTTTTTAGTTGTTTTTAGTCTTTTACTCTTTGCGTAGTAATAGCAAAGCAACGAAGGCAAAGTGTCTTTGTCTTTTAAAAGCTGGTCAGAGTATGACTCAAAATCATCAATTTTGAATTTGTATTTAATTGCCAAATGTAGACTCCAAAGCGAAACGTCAGACCGAGAATATTTAATATGCTCTTTTGTCAGACTATTTATTTCACTTTCGATTATTTCCAAAATTTCTTTTGAAATGTGCTTGGCATTACGTTGAAGTAAATTATCAAATAAGTCAATGAAATATGGGTAAATAAAACAAAGACGAGATAACGACATTATTACGAACCCAAATGTTTTATCATCGGTAAATTCTTTGTTTGTCAGAATTTTCACCGCATATCTTTTTGGCGAGTCACCGGGAAAATCTCTTGTAAGTTTAATCGACAGGTCAATAAATTCACTAATTGTGTTAATGTCCTTTTCATTATATTTCGACTTTCTTAAAAACTTTGAAGAATATTGCCTTAATTGCCTTACCCATTCTTCATCAATCGGAATAGGCAATGCTGTAATTTTGGTCTTTTTAGTGTTGAGTCTTAGATGATACTTTTCTAACTCACGACTAGCCTTTCTTATGAATTCGTCAGCTTCTTCTTGTGACTTACAATAACATTTATAGTCATCAATAAAACGAAGGTAATCGTAACTTTCTAACTCCTTATCAACTCGGGTCAATATAAGTTCTGAAAGTAAGCTGGAAGTATCTGGTCCAATTGGTAAACCAATCGTTTCATTTCGTTGCATCGAACGGATTGCAAAATCAAGTTGATTATACCATTTGGTTTTATCATTCATATTGTCCTTTGCTTCTTGATGTCCTACAAGTGCCCATGGAATTGAATGAGAATAAATACTTGGATAGCAATTAGCGACATCAATATGAACTAAATATTTTTTGCCAAACGACTTATCTAAAAACAAGAATTTTTCTTCATCTTTCTTGTCATACGATTTCATAGAAACAAGTCTATGATTAAGGTTATTTGGTTTTGGAACAACCATACTAGTTTCAGCATAATCGTCAATTTCCCCAATCTTACTAATGATTTCTTTCCAGTTTTGCCTAATATGTTCACAAAGTCTATAATACGAAATCGGATGTGGGATATCAATAATTCGAGGAGCGTTATTGTTTCTTGTCAGTCTGTATGAAACTGATGAAAACGAACGCTCAGAATACATTTGGGGTTTTGCTTTTTTAATCCATTTTCCAAAAACTTGGCTTTGAAAAATCGGTGTAAGTTTTTCAGAAAAAAATCCGTATTCAAGCAATTTCCTATTTACTTGTTCTTTCTTTAAGTATTTCAAAATCTCTGTAATTGTCATTGATGTACGGTTTTTTTAAAATGACGCCCAACGGACACGGCTTGGCGATGTGGCGGTATTTGAAAATCGTCAGCCCGTAACCGCTGCTAAATTTATAAATAAAAGTTCATTGTTTATTCTATTGCTCGGCGTTATTCGTCGGCTGGAACTGAAGCCGAATAGCGAACAAAAAGTTGAGAATATATTCGTCGCCCCGCCATATTGCCAAACCGCCTGTTGGGCGTAGTTTTTCTTCTTCGTCATTTGTGCATTTTACGAAATATGTCAGCCATTGTCTGCGAATCAATGTTGTCCATGTCGACAAGTTTCAATGACTTTACCATTTTGAGTGTGCTTGTTTTATACTTTTGAAAATGAGGTGTTTTTAAATGTGCCTCATAAGCTTTTCGATTTGCATAAATTTCTAAAATGCGAATTTGTGTCGGGTTTTCTTTTTGATACAAAGGATAAATTGCGATAACCCCTGCCTCTAATTGAACTGATGCTCTTGATTCTTCTTGAAGTATAGCATTATACTCTTTGAGATAGTTTGAATCAATCTCAATTTCTGAAATACGAATCATCATGTCTTTTGTTTGAGCAGATACGTTATTAAATGAGAAAATTATAAAAGCTAATAAATATTTCATGTCAATTTAATTTGGGGAATTAACTATTTTTTAAATCGTTTAAGAACAAATGGCTCTCCGGGTGCTAAAACTTTGATTCGTTCAGGATTAACTACTACATCATAAAGTTTTTTAGGGTCGCCGTTGAATGGCGAAAAGTCTGGCGAATCCACCGAACCCCAATGACAAAGTAGAAGCAGTGTGTTAGGATATGCGTTTGCAATTTTCACTGCTCCTTCAAAAGTAAAATGCCACTCACTGTCTGAGAAGTCAAATAAAATTGCATCAGGTGCTGTCATTGTAAGATGTTCAGGTATTAGTCTGGAATCACCTGTCGCCCAAATAGTACCGTCTGGTGTGTCAAACCAAAAGCCACAAGCATCTTCATTTTTAAACCAACGTGTACTCATGCCTGGATAAGCATTTTGATAGGCATGGTCGGCAGGTGTCAACTTTACAGAAATATTTTTTACTTTAAAGGTCTCTCCAATGTCGTGTCCAACAGATTTGAGATTTAAGTTTTTCATCAATGAATCAACATAAACTGTCGAGTGGTAAACGTCTGTAACTTTTGACATGGCTACATTTGTCGGAACACTAAAATGGTCATTGTCAGCATGAGTTACGAAGACTGCATCTAAATGTGGAACGTCCTTAGCCAAAATGGGGAAGTCAATTAAAAGCGGCATATCAAAGCCTTCAAGTAATGGGTCAACCATAAAAGTTGTACCACGACTATTGATTAAAAAGCCCGCCATACCCAACCAACGAAGTGTTGTCTTTTTTGATTTGCCGAAAGCCTTCTTGCCAAAAGATTGTGTCGGCGGTGCCTTAGCCTGATACTTTTTTTGTACAGTCTTTGTACTATCAGAAACGGTCTGTGCGTCTGAATTTATAGTAGCAAAAAGAGCTGAGAGTATGGTCGCAATAAAAAATAGTCTTTTCATGTTGTCTAAGTTTTCGTTCTTGAAAAAGTTCGTCACTTTTAATTGTCCGACTGTAATGGAGTGTCGTTAAAATTACGCCCAACGGTTTGCAGCTATAAGAAGTTGGCGATTTCGAAGCACAAAACTGTCAACCTGCACGAAAGTTTGATTGAAAAACTGAACTTCATTTAACCACTGAACCGCCAATTTCTTATAGGTGCTGTTGGCAGCTGGTTTTCTTTTTAGTCCTTCAATTCTGCTTTCAATTTGTCCCATGTCTCGTTAGATAAAATTTGTATGTAATCTGTCAATTTACCTTTACTGTATTCAATGATATATTCAGCTCTTTCTTTTGATTCTGGATGTGTACTTATCCATGTTAAGTATTTTGTCGCTTCATGCTCTTTGTCTGATAGTTTATAGAGAAAGTTAGCAAATGGTTCAGGATTGATTTTTGCATTAACTAAATAATCAATTGCTTTTATGTCTGCTTCTTTTTCTAAACTTCTGTCAAATGCTGATGAAGACAGAAGTTTTGCTGTCTCTTTTATAACTTCTGACCCGCCATTACCTGTTGTCATGGATATTAAAACTGAAAGTCCGATTTCTTTGACTAGTTTCTTCATCACATGATTTAGTTCTATATGTGCAATTTCATGACATATAACTCCAGCCAATTCTTCTTGATTGTCAGAATTTAATATTAGCCCACTAAAGACGATTAAATGTCTGTTCGGTAATGCAAAAGCATTTATTTCATCCTTGCTAAGGATATGAACTTTTATTTTCTCTCTGTCAATGTTATTTGACTTACAGATGTGAGTCACAATACTGTCTATCGAATTTACTGTCAGTTTGTTGGTAATTTCCTTTTCTGTTTTTTTAAAAACTCCCCAAAAAAGCTCTCCGAGTTTTTGTTCCGTCTTGTCTGTTACTTGCTGGACTTTAAAAATTTTCATCCAGTCAATTTGTGTTAGGGTATACCAAGTCCCGAAAAAAAGGAGTATGGTTATTATACCTTGTATGATGGGCTTTTTCATGATTTTGGTTTGCAAATTAAGTTTGTCAATGCACCATAAAACCACCACTCTACATGGATTCCTTTTCTTGTCTGAATTGCTGTATAAATGGTTGCAATAAACTCAGTCAGGTTGAAAATTATTGCTGCAATTATGTAGGCAATGTATTTACTTGTGATTGTCTCGTCTGTGAATATTATTGATATTGTCCACCAAAATCCAAAGCTATTAATGAAAAGCATAGATAATTGTGAAAGCAAAGCTTGTGTGCAATGCCAGCGGACAAAATAAGTTGACTTTCTATTTCCAAAATAAAATATCATTGTGGCTATTAAATTTACTATTGGTAACGGCAACCCAACAATAATCGCAATTAATGACATCAAATAACTACTTGAAGCTGTCTCTGCTTCATGTTCTCCAGGTTCGTAACTAAATTGCTTTATATGTATCATACTCCTTTTGTGATATTCCAAATCCAATTGATAATAACCAGTAAAATCAAAGGGATTGCATACTTCGTTTTTTTTAGATGGCTTTCAATTTTTTGATAACACACGAATAGTGAGTTATTTCTCAATATTATGTCCACAATAATCCAAACAGGAGCAATTAGCATTATAAGAGCTACTATATATCCTATTGGATTTAAGTCAAAGGCTTCAACGAAATTGCCTTTTGTCAATGAAATTATAGAACGTGTTGAACCACAGGAAGGGCAGGGTATATTTGTTGTGTGCTTTATCAAGCAAACTTCTACTGATTTATTTTCAGTTACATTCGATGTTATGCTATAATAAAGCCAAATATACCCTGCTACACATGCTATAAGCAATATTGAATACAGCTTGTTCCTGTCGAGTAGCATCAATACAAAAATTGTTGAATTTTCTGCATGTTCTTTTCTCTTGTTGCTTTCTGAATCATGAACCAGTCAATAATTGTCCAGATTCCTAATCCACCACAAGTAAGAAGTTTACCAACTCCAAGTCCTGTGTCGCCAATCATAAATCTGTCAATACCTAAGCTACCTGCTAAGATTGAAACAATTAAAGTAGTTGTAGGGTCTTTAAATTGTGCGGTTGATAACATTGCCCATTTTGAGTCATCAAGTGCCAATAATCGGTCTCTGATTGAGTTGATTTGGTGGCTTTCAAAAAACTTTCCGTTTGACATGATAAACATGTCGACTTTTTGTGCATCCATTTTGATTTTATTTAAAATTTAAAATTGTCCTACTCGTATGGCTTTTCGGTTTCGCCCCGTTTATTTTAATGAAGTCAAGTCTACGTTTTTTATTGTCAATAATACAAAATCTGTTTATGAGCTGTCAAAAATTTGTATGTCATTTTTCATGTTCATGTTGTATGGTCGTCTTTTAAACTTGCTGCCAACGTCAGTCTGTGAAAAAACCTCCGCTGTATTATTTTCAAATATAACAAAATACTAGAATAAAAAGAAGATTTTTCGTATTTTTAATCATGCAACACATCACAGGTATTTCCCGTCAACAACTGCGTTTTTCAAGTTTAGAAGACACTATAA
>NZ_QQBA01000029.1 GCF_003350545.1 Flavobacterium glaciei | reverse complement strand
AAAGAACCTCAAAAATTAGCTTAGCCTAGAACCAGTTTATAGCAGTTCTATAAGGTAAAAAAGAAATGAAAACGGGGTTTTTTCACAGCCTGACGGTTTCGGGCTTGGCGAAGGTGGCGATTTTCACCACAAATGTTGATGCGGAGAACCAAACTTTGATTAACCACAAATGTGTCTGCGGAGCACTGAACCGCCACTTTTGCCAAACCCGTGTTATGCCTTCGTTGTTCTTTTCGGTCGTCTATTTGTCTGTCGTTGGTGATGTTGGGCAGACATACTCTTTTACAAGCTTTGGTTTGCGTGTCGGCTTGTGCAGCTTGTAAATGTGTATGACTGCGAAGTGTCGGCATATTAGTCAAGGATTACTTTTCTAAATGTTATTGATACTCTCCGGTCTCTTTTGAAAGTGTCATTGTTATACTTGTCGGACTTACGCTGTGGTATTCCGTGGTAATAATTAAATCTGCTTTCATTTTTCATTATAAGCAAAGTCCGTGGCTCAACAAAAACTTCAATTTTATTTTTAGAATTTGGTTCTTTCTCAAAGTTCATTACACAGGTCGAGCCAAGAGATAGCGAAATAATTGTGTCCCCAAAACAAGGTTCACAGTCAATATGCGGAGATATGCCTTGTCCACTTTCATACTCGTTTATTATAGCTTGGTCGGGAATGAAGTCAATTAGTTTACGTTCGTAAATGTTTTGTGCCAAAGTTTTAAGCCATACTGGTAACTCACCTAAAAAAAATGAATTGTTTATTTTTCTTGCTTTGTAGTCATACTTATAACCATAGTGCTGAACACGTCTTGTTAAATCATTAAGCCATTTTGAATTGTCGATAAAATGCAATAATTCTGTTTCTTCCATTTTATTAATGAAATCAAAGTGCAATTCAAGCCCTTGAATTTTTTCAATTAATTCAAGCGAACACTCTCTGTTAGTCTTATTTCTATTGCCAAATAGGTCTGTTTGCATTAGTTTGAAATTATTTCATAAGTGAATGTTTCTGTTTTATCATACCAATGTTGAGCATCATTTTTATATGAAACGGTTTCTGATTTATGGACAATTACATTATCAAAATTCTTTAGTGCCTTTTTGAATTTTGTATAATTATGATGTCTATGAACTGGATTTTGATAAACTAAAATATATTTGCTTAAAGGAAATGTTGATACCAAATTATTAATTTCATTTGCTAAGTCAATCGTTTGTTCAATTGTAAGGTTAGCAAATAGATACGAAAAATTTAAAATAACAGTATTTGAAACTCGTAAATTTTCCTCCAATAAATCTTTGTTTATTTGCTTTATAGAGTTCGTAAATTCAAATTTTGAGGGTTGAGAAAATAAATTTGATTTACTAAATATCTTTGCCTTATCAATCATTGCGTTTGAAATATCAATTCCGAAATATTTAAGATTGAAATTTTCCACACTTGATTTAAAAAGTTGATTAAACGCAATCCCAGATGTCATTGGGCCACAGCCAAAATCAAGAAACATCAATCTACCTGCTGTTTGTTTTATTTCGAGTTTAAAGAAATCTGAAAAGCTTTCATAGATTGAATAGTTTGAAAAATAATGCTTACGCATATTATAAAAGCAATAGAGATTAACCTTGTCTTGGATACTAAATTCTTGAGAAAATAAATTCAGCTGGTATGCATTATCGAAATTAGTACGACCGTATTCAATAACATTGTTTCTAATAAAATCATTTGAAACACCAAGAATTAAGTCGGGGTAACTTAGAGTACGTTTATCGCTCTTTAAAGGATTGATAATTATTTCTTCGTAAATCTTCTTAAACTCATCATCTGGAGTATAAGTCTTCCCCGTGATACCTTTATCGGAATTAAAATAGTTAAAATGTAGCTTATCGTTAAGAACGTCCTCAATTGAATCCCAAATATACCCGCCTTGTGATTTGACAAACTCTATTAGTTTGAAGTAAATTAAATTATTTGAAAGTATTGAATCATTTCCAATTAATATTAATTGCTCTTTTGCCCTCGTTAAAGCTACATTTAGCTTCCTATCAACAGTTCCATCATCGTTTAAATTTACAATTCCGTTCAACTGGTACGGGTTATTAATTGCAAATGAAAAAATAATTACATCTCTTTGGCTTCCTTGGTATCGTTCAACTGTATCTACAGTGATGTCTTCGTAGTTTGGTATTTCAGCCTCTTCAAGTTGTTGTTTAATTAAAGCTATTTGATTGCGGAAAGGAGCAATGACTCCAATAGATTTTTTATTTTCAAATTTCTTATCGTTTAGTTCATATAATTTCTTTACTGCATCAACAATTTTAACTACTAAATTTGCTTCTTGAAGGTTTGATTTGCCAAAATGATTTTTCTTGTCGATTTTACTTTGAAAATAAATTAATCTTTTCTTAGATAGTAAATCTTCGAGTGTGTTTTTTGTTTGTGATTTTAAGTTTAAAGAAAGCACTTGTCTTTCAAGTTCTTTTTTATCAATTTCATTTAAAGTAGGTATGTCATATGCTTGCTGTAATTTTGAATCATAAAAACTATGATTAGGAAACAAGGCAATATCTTTGTGCATCCTTCCTTGATAGGTAAGAATATCAAATGCGAAATTTAAATTATTCTTCTCACAAAAAGCATAAAGTCTCTCGAATAAGGAATTTTTTCTGTTTTCTAAACCAATAGATTCTAATAATTCATTTTTCGTTTTTGATGCTTCAACATCTTGTAAAACAATTGCTGGCAATTGTTTATGGTCTCCAATTAAAATAAATTTATCGCACTTAGGAAGTATACCAATTATTTGAGGTTCTAAAATCTGTGAAGCTTCATCAACAATTACAACATTAAATTTCTTTAGCTTGAAAATATCCATCTTACTTGCCATTGAAGCTACTGTCGAAATGTAAATTCTATGTTTGTTCAATAATTCTTTGAGTTCGTCTCTGGACGAAACATTTTGACAAATATTCGAAAGTAGATTATGTTTATGCTCTTGTGAGCAAGATAATTCATTGCCTATTCTTACAAAATTTCTATCTGACCTACCCCAATTAATACGACCATCATTTTTGTCGTCAAAATTTATGATTGCATTGTTTACTGCGTCACATAATTCATCAACGGCTCTATTGGTATAGGCTAAAATAAGAATATTTGTAGTTTCATTTTTATAGAGTTCTTTAACGAGTTCTTTAATTATAATTGAAGTTTTTCCTGTTCCTGGAGGTCCATTAAGTAAGAAATAATCTTTTGCAGATAACGCTTTGTTTAGGATTACATTTTGCTCTTCAGATAGAGAAGTGTTTTTATATCCACAATCATTTCCTTCTATTGGCTTGGCAGTTGTTAGTAAAAGTTCCTTTTTGTTTTTTGATGAACTTAAAAACGAATATATATTTCGATACATAGCTGTAAAAGAGCTATCCATAAAATCTCTTTCTAATGCCCAAGTATTAAAGGAGTCAAAATATTTTGTATTTCGCTGTCTGTATCTAAAACTAACAGTCACTGCATTTTTTGATAATTTCGTTATCGAACATTTGAAAATTTGGTTTGTGGTTACGGTATCATTTTCATCTTTTCTTGGATAAAGAACACAAATATCCCCCTCTCTAAAATTGACAAACTTATTATTCTCATTTGTTCGCTTAAATGTAATTTCTTTCTTCTCGTTCGCTACAAGATTTTCTGAAATTGATAAATCAAATAGAATTTCAAATTTTTCTGCTTTTTCGTTGAAAGAGTTAAGCCAAAGATTCGCTAAGCCATTATTGGTTTCGTATTGCCCATTCCCGAGTTTAGCCAAATATTGTTCTCTTGAAATAAAACTTACAAACGAAAAGAAATATGTTTTTTCAATGTCGTTTGCTTGATTTATTGGTTTTAAAAACTCGGCAACTTGTGGTTCTAATAAAGCCCTAAAATTTTGATGAACATTAGGAGCATTTATGATTGCATTAGGAGTTATTTGTTCTATAATTTCCTTGGTTTTTGAAATTATGTCGGATGCCAAAAGAAACTCATTGATAATAATCTTGTTTCGTAGATTTAATATATTTTGTATTTCTTTTAAAAAAAGAAAATCAGAACCAAGTCGTAAATTATTTTGATTGATTTTTGAATATAAAATGTACCCATCTATTTTAGTACTAATCTTGTTAAAATCAACATTTGTTAAAAGTGCTATTAATTGATAGTATAAAAATAATTGTGTTTTATGATTAGGTTTAATGCTTTTACCGTCATCAGGAAAAGGTACTCCACCTGATTTTAATTCTATTATTTTAGAGTTTTTTTGCAAACTATTATTTTGCTCAAAAATATCAAGTCTTCCCTGAATACCGTACAATTCACAAAGAAAAGCGGGTTCTAAGGATGCTGATTCTATTGAAATATTAAGTTTAGGGAAATCATTTTCGACAACTCTCTTTATATTTGTGTAGTGCATTTCTGCATCTCTCAAATAGCCTTTAAATTTATCTTCCGCGTTTAAATCTTCGCAGGTAGTGTATTCAAAAGGGTAAGATTGAAAATCTTTTTTAATTGTGTTCTTGAAAATTACCTGTGAATGTTTGTCTTCTGAAAATAATTCATCAATTACCAAATTAGCAAAATTTCCAAGTCTTATGTGCTTAGAGTTGGGTAGTTCTTCAAATTTTGATTTAATATAATTTAATTCAGTTGTTCCATAATCCTGAAAGCATTCAGCAATTGAAGATATGTCAACCAAATAGTCGGGTTCAAGAATTATAAATTTCGGGTGATAAATTTCGTTTTCATCAATCTCAATATTTACTAAAAATAATTGAGCTCCCTTCCAAAAATCATTTACACTTGTAAACTTATCATTGATTTCTGTTTCCTTGATTTTAACCGTTATATAATCTTCATTCTGATTTGTGTCTGGGTTGCACAATAAAGAATCCCCTCGAATCTCAATGATTTCAACCCTAAGTTTATTAAGTCTCGTATTTTTTGAAACTGTTTTAGGTGTCTGATACTCTATTTTAGGATATAGATTTTTTAAGTCATTAGGTACTGCAACATTGTAGGCAGAAGAAATAAATTCACAATAATATTTCAGATGTGTAAAATACTGGTCTTCGGTTGGTTTTAAATTGTCGTGCAAAATAGTATTTGCCGTAACTCTAAACCCGTGTATTTTCTTTGTCGTGTTGTATTTGTCGCAAACAAATGAAAGTCGAGAAAATAGATTTGAAAATTGTATCACTTCATTTAGTGTCAAATCTTTTGTGATTTTTTCAAGAAGTGTCCTAAGTTGCGTGTATTTTAAATTTATAGGAATATTCTTGTCAGAATGAACCTCAAATACTTCGTCAAAATATGTTAGTGCTTTAGTTCTATCTGTCATAATGTAATGTTGGTGCGTTGGCAAAATTCAAGCTCTTTTGGTTGCGAAGCGGTCGCCCGTGTGTTGGGGCAACCAAATGTGCTTGAATGTGCGGTCGGCTTTGTTGTCCGTTGGTTGTTTTTTTCACGTTGGTCTGTCTTTTTACAATGAGGCATAACGTTTTGCAGATTTGCGATGGGCGGGATTTTTACCACAAATGTTGATGCGGAGCACAAAACTTTCGGCTACCACAAAACTGTCTGCGGAGCACGAAACCCCGCCTATTGCAAATGTGCTGTTAGCTGCTGCCCTTCTATTCAGTCTGTCCATTTTTATTGTCCTTTACTAAGATTGTCGAGATTGATTTTGCGTAAATAATTGCAATAAGTCCAACAACTATTTTAATAGCTGCTGTAATAATGAAATTAGTGTCGTAGTCCTTGGTCGGCATACTGCTTTGAACAAGTTGAATGTGGTTCTTCAACTTAAAAGCAAAGTCAGGAAGCGTCCAAACAATTAAGAGAAGTCCCATAATTGCAAGTGCAATTTCGTAAATGATTTTTCTGTCTGCGAATAATGTTGAAGTTTCTTCGTAGTCGGTCGGCTTACAAATAAACTTTACAATTGTCTTGGTTTTAAGCGTCAGAAATGTTGCAAATAGAATTACAAATACAAAGTTGGCGATACTTAAAATAAAAAATGGTGTCTGGTCAAAGTCGCCAAATGCTTCAGGGTTTTGTTTTGCTTGTGTCATTACAGCAAATGTTGTCAACACGTCACGCAATAAAGCAATGGACGTAAAGAACAAATACAGTCCGAGGATTTTAATTGCAATTTCGTAGATGTCGGATTTTTTCATTGTCTGTTGTGTCGTTGTTTAGGGTTGCAGCTAACGGCAGTCTGTGAAAAAACCTCCGCTGTATTATTTTCAAATATAACAAAATACTAGAATAAAAAGAAGATTTTTCGTATTTTTAATCATGCAACACATCACAGGTATTTCCCGTCAACAACTGCGTTTTTCAAGTTTAGAAGACACTATAA
>NZ_QQBA01000028.1 GCF_003350545.1 Flavobacterium glaciei | reverse complement strand
AAAGAACCTCAAAAATTAGCTTAGCCTAGAACCAGTTTATAGCAGTTCTATAAGGTAAAAAAGAAATGAAAACGGGGTTTTTTCACAGCCTGACGTTCCGCCGCTTCACGCAGTTGCGAAGTTCGGAACAGATTATTTTCCACTAAGATAATATTTCTTGCGAAACGCAAACGTGAACTTATCACAAAATTCGCAATTGCGTGAAACGGCTGTTAGCGGAAGTTTTTAATTCCACGGATTTTTTTGTTTAATTAATTCTGTCAATTCGTTTTCAATTCCTGTAACAAGTTCTTCACCTGCAAATGTTATTGTCCCTTCGTGGGAAACATAAATTAACCAACTTGTTTTAAAGTCACAATATGCGGATTCAATCCAATCAATGTCAAACGATGAAGTCTCAACTTCGTAGTTTATATTTTCTTCTGTCAGTAGAAATATTCTGTCGCCTGAAATTGATTTTAATATTTCAACTATTTTCTGAACTTCTTGATTTTTGAATACGTTGTCTTCAAAATGAATTGAATTAATTATGTTTTGAGTTTTACAAAGTGGTTCCCAATAAAAGTTTTCATCTTTCCAAGAACCAAAATCAAAATTTACTTTTAATCTGTTTTCAATTGTTTTAGATTCTTCCACTTTTAATCTTCTTTCAAACGAAATGGGTTTAACTTCTGAAAGTTTATTTACATTTAGTTCGGTTACAAACTTTATAAAGTCGTTTTTAATTCTGTCGACCATTTTCAAATGTCCAACTTTGTCAAAAACTTTGGTTCGTTCATTAAACTCTGTCAAGCAAGTTGTCAATATTTCATCTTTAATTGTTTCAAACCCGATTTTACGTCCAACAAAATAGTCAATGCCATTTTTTAGTCCGTTCACCATATTTTGGTGCGTACTATAACCTTCCGAATAAAGATTCAGAATATACTCTTTTGTCTTGGTTACTATTTTTTCTGTGTCGGTCATAAAATTTCCGCTAACGTTTCGCAGCTATAAGAAGTTGGCGATTTCGAAGCACAAAACTGTCAACCTGCACGAAAGTTTGATTGAAAAACTGAACTTCATTTAACCACTGAACCGCCAATTTCTTATAGGTGCTGTTACCTGCTGGCCTTCTGTCCACCGTGTCGCTGTATGTATTGTTAATCTTGAGTTTCCGTGTCATTGTCTGCTGTGTTTGTTGGTCTGTGTGACGGTGTATTTTTATTTTTATTGAAGCGTTGGGGAATTTTTTAAAAACAATTTTTGTCTGCGTTGGCAAAGCAAGCTCTTTTGCAATTTTTGGTCTGTGCGTTGGCTTGTGCGAATTGCAAATGTGCTTGCTTTTAGCGTGGGCTTTCCTTTGGTTTCATAAATATTGATATTACAAGTCCTATTCCTACAATTACGTCAACTATGTTCCATATCTCTCTGCCAAGTGCGATTTTGAAAAACGGTTGAAATAGCAAAGCAAGTCCACCGTAAATTATCATTTCTGTCTGTCTGCCTTGTTGGTTTGCCTGATAAGCTAAAATTGCAAATCCAATTAGTCCTGCGAATCTTACAAACTGATAAAATCCGTAAGGCATATCCGCCAAACAGAGAAAGAACAGAATTATAAGACCAGTTTTAATAGTATTATTCAAACTTAAGTTCATCTGTAAATTCTTCGTGTAGACCGTAATTGTGAAAGTCAATTAAGTAATTCATTTGTTTTGGAAACTTTGTAATAATCGTTTCTTCACTTGTTTTTAACTTAGATTTAACCATATGTAGAAATTTAATTTCGTTTGGTTCAACTTTACCATCTGATTCTATAGCTCTGATTAGAACTTCAATCAATAACAATTCTTGATTGTTGTTTAGATTGGCATTTGAAACTTCCTTTAAATATTCATTGATTGCAGATGCACCTTTTTCTTTGAGATATTTTAGATTGTACGCTAGTGGTTCTTCAAAGTCATATCCCATAAAATAAATTTCATTCTCAGCCATATTTCTGATTTCTGAAATTTCCGTTTCGTCTATGTTGCCATCACAGGCAATAACTGAAACTGCTGATTTAAGCAGTAAATCTTGAAATGCTTCTGTTTTCATAGTCCGAATCCAATTTTAGTTGTTATTTGTTCTTTAGCTCCTCTTGGCAATAAATCAAGCAATCCAAAATTAATTTCTCTCAATCTGTCCCAATTTTGGCTTTCCACTGCAAATTTGCCTGCGTCAACTAGACTTTTCGCTTGTGTTTGGTCATTCATTTTTGTTTGTTCACCTTTTAACCAATTGAATATGCCTGTTAAAAAATCAGGTGTGCGCCACTTAATTTGTCCAATAATGCTTTGCAATTCGTCAGATTTCTCTTGAATCTTAATTGGGCTATTCGTTGACATAAATGCTTCCTCTTGAGAAACTATATCATTAAATGTTTTCCTTTCGTGGTCATTACCGTTTTCATCAATAAGTTTTAAGCACTCTTCCTTTGTTTCAAAATAGTGCTCTCTTACTTTTTGAATACGCTTGTGTTTTGTTGCAGAGTCAATCTCTTGGGCAATTTTTCGTTTCCTATTTTCGAGTTTATATTTATCATCAGTAACATCATCATCATTTAATTTCTCAGTTTCCTCAGCTACAATTTCCATTTCTTTTTTCAATTTGGATAATGCACTTGCTGTTTCGTAATCTTCTTTTTCCGTAGCTTGTTCAATTTCTTCTTCCAATTTTTCTGTAAGGTCTTCAACCTGTTCCTTTAATAAATCAATTGGGGTGTGTCTTTCTTTTGGATTAAATGTTTCTTTAAACTCTTGGTCAGCCATATTTAAATATGCTGCAACCGTCAAGTCTTGTGATTCAGAAAGGGAAATTGTGATTTCAATATCAGAGCCTTTTGAAACATCTCTCTTCAAATTTTTACCAGTAATTAAAACAAAGCCCAGCCCTTTATTTGCTTCGGGTAATGCTAAATGTGAGCCCTGTAATACTTTTACACGTATTACCTCATCTTCACTGCCTTTTATGATTGTTTTATTAATGGGGAATGTTAAAGTTCGTTTGGTAGGTAAAATTGTGTTGCGTTGAAAGATTAGTGCTAGACGTGTATGGCCTGGATTATCATAATCATCAACTTCTAAGCAAATATCTTCCGGCAATGGTTGACCACTTATACCAAAGCCACTATTAATCCCGATTGGCTCTACATCTGTTTCTACAACGTTATTTAGACCGTCATAAACAGTTAATGTGAAAAAATTATAGGCATTTTCTACCAGTGGTAAATCCTCGCTTATTCTTTCACTTAATTTCTTTAAACCAGAATCAAATCCACCATCCTGTCTTACAATTTTATAAAATAAGTTTTCGGTTTCACCTGTTACCCGAGCCGCAAACAATTCATCTTTTTCTTTTGATGCTTTATTATAACTTGCCTTGATTGAAATTGCAGATTTTTTCTGCTGCTTATCTGATTTTGAAATCTCCTTTTGTTTAGTTGCAGCATAGTAAGCAGCGCCAACCGCAACGGCTGTCGTAGGGTCAATTTCACAATTAGCAGGTATTTGTAATATCTCTTCAACTCTTTGTCTTACATAGGGAATATAAGTTGAGCCACCAACCATTAAAGTAAATTGAATATCCTTTGAACCAAGTGAGTTTCTAGTCAATATGGTTTTTATCATTTCAATTGTTCCATCAACAGAAGATTTAATTAGGTCGTTAAATTCTGAACGTGTTATGGTTATTTCAAAATCTACTTCATTACCTTCTTCATCCTCAAAACCATCTACTACAATTT
The DNA here is from genome assembly GCF_003350545.1 of Flavobacterium glaciei. GTDB lineage: Bacteria > Bacteroidota > Bacteroidia > Flavobacteriales > Flavobacteriaceae > Flavobacterium > Flavobacterium glaciei. The sequence continues at coordinate 3,217 of NZ_QQBA01000028.1, read as the reverse complement.
CAGCCGATGTAACAGCCGACAATCTAATTTTAGCTTCTTCGGCTCTGCTTAAAAGAACGTAGTATTTAGAATTGTATTTACCTGATGCACTTTTCATTTCGTCCTCTAAATTCTCAAACGAAAATTCTGCATTAATTTTAGGAATCACAAGTTTGTCAACTATCATTTGGTCAATGTCAGCACCACCTAAGAAGTTATTTCCTTCGTGGTCAATTACTTTCATTTCACCATCCTTAATTCTGATTAAAGCCACATCAAAAGTTCCGCCACCAAAATCATAAACTAACCATTGTCCATCTGTCAGTTCTTTTGATTTTTTCATATTTGCGTAGGCTAAACTTGCAGCAATTGGTTCCTGTAATAAAACAACCTGCTTGAAACCTGCTTGATAACCTGCTTCTTTCGTAGCATTTGATTGGATTAGGTCAAAAGAAGCAGGAATAGTGATTACAACTGAATCCAAATTATCACCTGTGTTTACGAAAGTTTTTAATTCTTTCAGCACCTGTGCAGAAAGTTCAATAGGTGTTATGGAGCGATTTTGTGATTTGATTTGAAAACTTTCTGATGTTCCCATCTTTCGTTTAAAAAATGCCTGTGTAAAAGCATCCTTTTTTTGTTTTCCAAACATCACTTTTGCTTGACTACCAACAATAATTTTGTCTTTCTGATAGCAAACTACAGATGGCAGAGTGGCTCTACCATAATCCAAGGGATTATTGAAAACGATAACTTCACCTTTAACAAATTTGGCGATAGCCGAATTTGTTGTTCCAAGGTCTATTCCGAAATTGATTGTATTTTCCATTTTTTAAATGATTTTAAAGATTTAAGATTTTGATTCAGCTACAACAATACCTTTTCGGGCAATAAGTGTAATACCACCCTTGCGATACCTAACAATAGGTTTTATTACTTCTGTAATAATTAGGTTGTCAGCAGAGCTTCCAGCAATACTTGCTTCTATATCGGTTCGAGTTTCGTTGTATGCTTCCCCAATTGGATTGTGATATACTAAACCTCCGTCTGATTCAAGCTGTTCAAATATTTCTTTTAACCTACTTACATTTCGGCTTATAGAGTTTGATTCTGTTAGGCTTTCCACCTTTTTTTCAATTTCAAAAACTTGGTCTAACAAGTCAATGTAAATTTTTGGCACTTTTATTTGTTCGTTCATATTTTTTTATTTTAAGCACTTGGTTTAGAAAATGTCCAACCTTCCCTAATTCTGTCGATAAGCAAAGGATGTTTAGATAATGTTGATTCTGATGCGTCTTTTATTCCACTATTGCTAACTTGGTTACCCTCTACTGCTTTTCCAACTACCCAGCCAATAACTGCACCAATAATACCCCCAATAATAAAGTGTTCTCCTTCAGTCATAGCACCGATAATTACACCTAATATCAATATTGCAAAGAAAATCAAATAGTATTTCTCACTTCCTTTTGAATGTATTTCTTTGCAGCTTTTACATCTTGGTATTGTAACATCTGTATATGAAAACTGCACTCTTCTCGGGATGTAACTTCTGTATGTTTCTTTATAAATTGTTTGTGAAATACCACTGTTATCATCAGGCGGATTCTTATCGCAAAAATGACAGACCAATACACCTTTGTATTTCTTTTCTAATTCTTCAAGTTCATTTTTATCTTGTTTGAATTTGATTTTTGCTTCATCACTTACATTGATTTGTAAAGCAAAATTGATTAAAGACAAAGATGATTTTATATCGTTTTGTTTGTTCCAGCAGGAAATAGATAGACTTCTTATTGAATATCCAATTTGTGTTCTAATTTCATTTGCAAATGACGGGAGAGCATTAAGTTCTGTCAATGAAATTAATTGTTTCACTTTTTCAAAAGCATCGGTAGCTTGAACGGATTTACTTTCTACACTTTTAATTTGAGTTTGTATTGTGAGAAGTATTGTTGCCCATTTTTTTAATGTTGGAGCATTTTTTTCTTGTTCTAATCTTTCTTCGTGTTTTCTCTTTACAATGTCATAATTCTTTTGAAAAGTTGGTTTGCTTACACTTTCAATGTTTAATTCGAGAAGGTAATCTAACAACTGGAGCGAAACAAAGGTGGTGTTAAATTCATTCCATATTGCTAGTTGTAGAAAGTTGATTGACGCTGCAATTTTATTTATTTGACTTTGAAAATATGGTGGCAATTGATTAAGCAATTCTTTAGGAAATAAATCCTTTACCAAATCAATAACTTCATCAATCTCTTCATCTGAATAATCAGATTCCTCATTCTTGATATCTTTAGTAATTGCGTCAACTTTTTGTAGCCGATTTTGAATTTCAATACTAAGGCCTTTGAAAGCTAAGTTTAAGTCTACTGTGTTAATTAAAACTTGTGTTCTTAAAATATTCCGAAGCCTTTCCTCGTCTTCGTCTGTAAAAGCTTTTAAAATTGCTCTGTCAAACTTTGGAGAGAAGTAAGGACTAATAAATTTTACAAATTCAGGTAGTTTATAAATGCTTTCCTGTTTGAAAGATTCAAAAAGTCTTTCATTACCGTTTACTAGAAATTCATTTAATAACTTATTAGAAACAAGGTGTGAATAGAACTCTAAAGCATTTGTGTTTTCTAATTCATCAATAACCTTTTCGCAATCGGTTTTAGTGAGAGATAAACCTTTATAATCAAGGTGTCCATTGTCCGAAAGGTCAATGTCGGCAAAAAGTTTTCTTTTTGCTTTTTTTACTATTGAATTATCAATAACCGCTATGTCGGTATTTGCCAATTCAAGTATTTCTATAGGGTTTATAAAATTCATAGCTATTATCTTCTTTCGGTTACTATTGGTGCGTTGGCAAAAAATGGCTCTTTTGGTTTTGCGAAGGGTTGGCTTGTGTGACGGGCAAAACCAAATGTGCCATTTGTGCGGCTGGCTAAAATTGTTTTTAAAAAATGTGCGTTGGGTAAAAATAAAAATACAGAAGCGTTGGCTTTTGGGTCGGCTGTCCGAATGTTCACTTTTTCTGTCCTTATTTTCTGTTTCATTCTGTTGTTCATTTTTACTCGGTTTGTTCTTTAGGCTTGCAGGTAACGTCAGTCTGTGAAAAAACCTCCGCTGTATTATTTTCAAATATAACAAAATACTAGAATAAAAAGAAGATTTTTCGTATTTTTAATCATGCAACACATCACAGGTATTTCCCGTCAACAACTGCGTTTTTCAAGTTTAGAAGACACTATAA
>NZ_QQBA01000027.1 GCF_003350545.1 Flavobacterium glaciei | reverse complement strand
TTTTTATCCTTAACTTTAACTTGCTGGAAACGTGAATTTTGAAAGTATTATTTTTTTAATTCCCTCCCTACACTTTTAGACTCTTCCTAGGAAAGAGTGACTTTATATATGAAATCTGGGCTTTTCATACCTGCATGGAATCTTTTCTCTTCTACTTCCCTCTATTAAATACCAACTAAAAAGCCGGAGTTACTGCTTATTTAAACGAATTACACATTATAAATCTACCCTCCTAGCCCCGATAGCAGTGAAAATCCTTTTCTCTCGTTCTTTTACGAGAGAAAAGATTGAAACAAATAGCGGGAAACAGCTTCTAATGGAAACATTTGCCCTTTACCTAGATATATTAGAGTACCGATTTTGTTTTGATACCATATTACAGCAACAAACCTTATATATATATTGTATGTATTTTTGTAATGGTCTATATTTGCATTCTTAAAATAACAAACGATGATTAAGATTACTTTGCCCGACGGGTCAATTAAAGAGTTTACTCCTGGGATTACTCCTATGGATGTTGCCAAGAGCATTAGTGAAGGATTTGCTAGAAATGTAATTTCTGCTTCTTTTGATGGTACAACTGTGGAAACCACAACTCCTTTGACGACGGACGGCAGTCTTATATTATATACATGGAATGACGAAGGCGGAAAAAAAGCTTTTTGGCATTCGACATCACACGTAATGGCACAGGTTCTTGAGGAAATGTACCCTGGAATCAAACTAACACTCGGACCAGCAATATCTAACGGATTTTATTATGATGTAGACTTTGAAGACCAGAAAATTACTGATGCTGATTTCAAAAAAATTGAAGACCGTGTTCTTGAAATATCAAGAGGGAAGCATGAATTTAAACTGCGCCCTGTTTCTAAAGCAGAAGCTTTAGAACTATATAAAGACAACGTTTACAAAACTGAACTGATTACTAATCTTGAAGATGGAACAATTACGTTTTGTGATCATGATACTTTTACCGATTTATGTCGTGGTGGCCACATTCCTAATACAGGTATAATAAAAGCTATGAAAGTGATGAGTGTTGCCGGCGCATACTGGAGAGGTGACGAGAAAAACAAACAATTAACTCGTGTTTACGGAACTTCGTTTCCAAAACAAAAGGATTTAACTGAATATCTAGAATTACTGGAAGAAGCGAAACGTCGTGACCACAGAAAACTAGGAAAAGAACTGGAACTGTTTGCTTTTTCACAAAAAGTAGGTGCAGGTTTACCATTATGGTTACCTAAAGGAGCTGCCTTAAGAGACAGACTAGAGCAGTTCTTGAAAAAAGCACAGAAAAAAGGTGGTTACGAGCAAGTAGTAACTCCTCATATTGGTCAAAAAGAATTGTATGTAACTTCAGGGCATTATGCAAAATATGGTGCTGATAGTTTCCAACCAATAAGCACTCCAGCTGAAGGAGAAGAGTTTTTATTGAAACCAATGAACTGCCCTCATCACTGCGAGATTTACAACGTACGTCCTTGGTCATACAAAGATTTACCAAAGCGCTACGCTGAATTTGGTACTGTTTACAGATATGAACAGAGTGGTGAATTACATGGTTTAACACGTGTAAGAGGTTTTACTCAAGATGATGCGCATATTTTTTGTACTCCAGAACAACTTGATGAAGAGTTTAAGAAAGTAATTGACTTGGTACTTTATGTATTTGGTTCGCTTGGTTTCGAAAACTTTGCGGCTCAGATATCTTTGAGAGATAAAGAAAACAGAGATAAATATATAGGTACAGACGAAAACTGGGAAAAAGCAGAAAATGCCATTATCAATGCTGCTGCAGACAAAGGCTTGAATACTGTAGTTGAATACGGCGAAGCAGCTTTCTATGGTCCAAAGTTAGATTTCATGGTAAAAGATGCCTTAGGAAGACAATGGCAATTAGGAACGATTCAGGTAGACTACAACCTTCCAGAACGTTTTGATTTGACATACAAAGGATCTGATAACGAATTGCATAGACCCGTTATGATTCACAGAGCGCCTTTTGGCTCAATGGAACGATTTATTGCGATATTGTTAGAGCATACTGCAGGTAATTTCCCACTTTGGCTGATGCCAGAACAAGCTATAATATTGTCTTTGAGTGAGAAATATGAAATATATGCGAAAAAAGTTTTAGATTTGCTAGAAATTCACGAAATTCGCGCCCTTATTGACAACAGAAACGAGACAATCGGAAAGAAAATCAGGGATGCAGAAATGCAAAAAACCCCATTTATGTTGATTGTAGGTGAAGAAGAAGAAAAAAATGGGACTATTTCTATTCGTCGTCATGGACAAGAAGGAAAAGGAAATATCAGCGTTACGATAGAAGAATTTGCTGCTATTGTAAAAGAAGAGATTAATAAAACATTAAAAGTATTTACAGTTTAACTTAAATTATAAAGTCATAGCAATAAGAAGCAACAGAGGTTACCAACCTCGCGTAGAAAAAAAAGATGCCCACAGAATAAACAGCCTTATTCGTGGAGTACAAGAAGTAAGACTTGTAGGTGAAAATATCGAGCCTGGAGTTTTTAAACTTTCGGAAGCTTTAAGATTAGCTGACCAATTTGAATTGGATTTAGTTGAGATTTCACCAAATGCAGATCCACCGGTTTGTAAAATCATGGATTACAAGAAATTTGTTTACGAGCAAAAGAAACGTGATAAAATTCTAAAAGCGAAATCTACACAAGTAGTCGTTAAGGAAATTCGTTTTGGACCTCAAACAGACGAACATGATTACGAATTTAAGAGAAAGAATGCTGAAAAATTCTTGAAAGAAGGTGCGAAATTGAAAGCATTTGTTTTTTTCAAAGGGCGTTCGATTATCTATAAAGATCAAGGACAAATCTTATTATTAAGATTAGCTACGGATCTTGAAGAATTTGGTAAAGTGGAAGCGATGCCAGTTCTTGAAGGAAAGAGAATGATAATGTTCATTGCTCCTAAGAAAAAGAAGTAAAATACTCCCTCAACCCCTCCGACGGAAGGGGGCAAAACCAAAAAAGGCAAATTGTAAAAGGGAATAAATACATATAACTTCTTGGCTCCCTCCCCTTTGGGGAGGGCTGGGGAGGGGAAAAATAAGTAAGTAAGAATAAATTAAAACACTAGGAAAAAATGCCTAAAATGAAAACCAAATCTAGCGCCAAGAAACGTTTTAAAGTTACTGGTTCTGGAAAGATTAAAAGAAAGCATGCTTTTAAAAGTCACATCTTGACTAAAAAGTCTAAAAAACGTAAATTAGCTTTGACTCACTCAGCGCTAGTTCACAAAACAGATATGAAAAGCATCAAACAACAATTAAGAATTATCTAATAAGTCCAAAGTTAGAAAGTTTTAAAGTCAAAAGTACACACTTTCGACATTCGCCTTTTAACATTTGACTAAAGATTTCTTTAGGTTAAAACAATTTCAAATAACCTTGAAGTATGGCCAATAAGTGCTTTTGATTAAATTCAAGCCGCCTGCTACAAAAAAAAAGTAAAAATTATGCCAAGATCGGTAAATTCAGTTGCTAAAAGAGCAAGAAGAAAAAAAATAATGAAGCAAGCCAAAGGTTTCTTTGGTAGACGTAAAAACGTTTGGACAGTTGCTAAGAACGCGGTAGAGAAAGCAATGTGCTACGCTTACCGTGACAGAAAAGTGAACAAAAGAAATTTCCGTGCTTTATGGATTCAACGTATCAACGCTGGAGCTAGATTGGAAGGAATGTCTTATTCACAATTTATGGGTAAAGTAAAAAAACATAATATCGAATTGAACCGTAAGGTTCTTGCAGATTTAGCAATGAACCACCCAGATGCTTTCAAAGCAATTCTTAACAAAGTAAAATAAACGTTTTATAAACTCAATTTAGATTACTTACTTATATAGAAACCTCAATCGAAAGATTGGGGTTTTTTTGTTTTATAATTATTATTACGAAGCAATATATAAGTATCTTTGAAATAATCAATTTTTTAATAAATAATGCAGCCAAAAATTTTAACCTTAAATAGCAATGATGGATTACCAAATGATCAAATCCATAAAATTGCAAGCGATTCATATGGGCGATTATGGCTACCAGGGCCGTCTGGCATATCCTTTTACAACGGTAATAAAATTAAAGTTTTCGACACACAAAATAGTTTAGATTGTCCAGGGCTTAGAACAGTTACGATTTCTAAAAATCAAACTATTTGGATTGGTACTGACCAGGGAATAGAAGCTTTAAAAATAGATGGCTCAAAAATTAAACTACATCTAAATTTTGATTGGAATTTTGGAATTGCCGAAAGCATATTAATTAATGATAATACCATTTGGATTGGAACATCATATGGATTAATTAAGCTTGAGAACAATAATTTTAAACTAAAATTAATTGCATCTTATGATTTAGGTTTGGTAAAAAATATTATTCAAAAAAACAAAGAAAATATAGTAGCAATTAGCGCAAAAAAAGGAGTTTTTGAACTAGCTGGTAATCATATAAATGTCCTGAGTTTAGATTTTTTAAATGAAATCTACGCAACTTCAATACATAAATCTATAGATAATCACTTTTTTCTAGGAACAACTAATGGGCTTTATTTCCTGAATTCTAAATTTGAACTGTTACAACATTGCACACCCAAAATTGGTAGTTATAAAGTAACATCTATCAATAGTACATCAAACGAATTGATTGTAGGTTTTAATAAAAACATCATTATTTATGAGTACAATTCCAGCTCATTAAAAGAAACAGAAATTATTTATATAAATAGTCTAATCAATGATATTTATATAGATAGTATTAAAAATATATGGGTAGCAACCAATAATAATGGACTAAGAAAGATCCCTAATATTAGAAAATCTATTTTTCAAATTGATACAGGATTCTTGGATGCTGCTTTCTCAATATATCAAACAAAAAAAGGGAACGGAATTTTAATAGGGGGATCTGAGTATTTTTCTCTTATATCTAAACTTAATTTGAACCTAGAGAACCAATCACTATTTAAATCAATAGTTTGGGATGTAATTGAAGATTTTAACCAAGACTCCAATATTTGGTTAGCCACTCAAGATGGATTATTTTATACGAATATCAATAATCTTGAGAAATTAGAGCATAAATTTTCAACCGTAATTTCCAGTCCAAATCGAGTTTTATTGTCCCGAAATGATGAATTATGGGTAGGTACAGTTAGTGGATTATTTTGCATTAAAAATGATACTGCAAAAGAAATATTAACCAACAAGAACGAAAAATTTGGCTATGTATATACCCTCACTTTAGATGTAAATAATAGAATTTTAATTGGAACTCTTGGTCAAGGTTTATGGTTTGAAACAGAGAAAGGGTTCAAAAAAATCACAAATGAATTCTTATCGGAAAATGGGAATACATATTCAATCATTTCAAATAACAGTGGTAGACTTGTCATTATTCAAGAAGAAAATATTTTATTACTTGATGAAAATTATAATACCTCTTTAATTCTAAAAGAATTCCCGCTTGGTGGTTGGACTGCAGTTTGGATAGACGACAACACTATTGCAGTCGGTTCTAGTGATGGAATTTGTATAATAGATGTTACAAATAACAAACTGCTTCATCGAATAAATCTATATTTAGACAAATCCGAATGGCAATTTACCAGCTCAAGAGCTTTGTTTTTAGATGCTGATAAAAATTTATTCTGTGCTCTTAACAACGGTTTGTATTTTGTTGATTTTAAAAATATAATTTCAAAACCCACTCCTCCAAATGTACTTGTAAACGAAATAATTTGGAAAAATACCAATCCCATTATAAACAACAATACTTATGAATTAATTGAAGGAAAATGGTCAGTTACGATCTCTGTTTTTAGCGATTGGTATGTTGATGAAAAACAAATAAAATACAGATTTAAGTTAGCTGGTTTCGACAATGGATGGACAGAATTGAATAATGGTACAATAAAATACAACTCATTAAATACGGGGAAATACGAATTATTAGTACAATCGCACACTCCTATAACAGGCTATAGTGACCCATTTGTAATACTCGTTTTTAAAGTAAATTACACCTGGAATTCGAAAATTAATTCACTAAGAAAAAAAATTGGCTTGTTTTTTAATCTTTTTAAATCATCTTCTTTTAAAAACAATTTGCTTTTAGAACAAAATGAATTATTCAAAAAAGAACTTCAAGAAAGAAAAATAATACAAAACGAATTAACACAATATAAAGAGCAATTAGAAGACTTGGTTTATAATAGAACCAAAGAATTAGAAAAAGAAAAAGAAAAAGCTCAAAAAGCCGACAAATCAAAGTCAACATTTTTAGCTATCATGTCACACGAAATAAGAACACCGCTTGGTGGAATTATTGGATTAAACAATGTTTTAAAAAAAACAATTTTAGATGAAAATCAAAAAGATTATGTTCAAAAAATAGAAAATTTGGCAGACCATTTATTGCAAATATTAAATAACATATTGGATTTCTCTAAAATTGAATCCGATCAAATTGAGTTAGAAAACATTCCCTTTTCATTAGAAAAATTAATTTTTGATATTACTGAATTTACACAAATAAAATTAATCGACACATCAATATCTTTTAGTATCAATAAAAATATTGAAAACAAATACATGTTACATGGTGACCCATTAAGATTAAAACAAGTCTTGATAAATATTTTGAGTAATGCCGTTAAGTTTACTGAAGAAGGTACCATAACTTTAAGTATAAACCAACTAAAATCAATCCAAGAAAAAACAATATTACACTTTATCATAGAAGATACTGGTATAGGAATGACGCCAGAACAAACTAAAAATTTGTTCATAGCTTTCAAACAAGCAGATTCAAGCATTTCTAGAAAACATGGCGGAACAGGTTTAGGACTAAATATTAGTTTTAAAATTGTAGAATTAATGGGTGGCGTTTTACATTGCAAAAGTACACCTAGCAAAGGTACTAGTTTTTCATTTACAATTGCATTTGACACAAATGAAAGTCTGGATGTTGTGTTACCACAACCAAGACTAATTACTGATATTGTACAAAATTCTGATTTAGATTTAAATCTTGAAAATAATGCTATCAATATTCTAATTGCAGATGATAACTTAATCAACCAATTAGTGATTAAAAAAATGCTCCAATGCAAAGGATACAACATAACTATTACTAACAACGGACAGAAATGTATTGATACTTTTAGTAAAAATTCTAACTTCGATTTAATTCTTATGGATATCAACATGCCTATAATGGACGGAATTGAAGCAACAAAATATATAAGAGAAACACTTAAAAACACTACAATTCCAATAATTGCACTCACAGCCGATGTTACCCTAGAAACTCAAAACAATATCACTAAATACGGAATGAACGGTTATCTCGCAAAACCCATCAGCGATGAAATGCTCCAAAAAATCCTTAAAAAATGGTTGTTAAAAAAATAAATACCCATCTTAATACTATACTTAAAAAACCTTGAAATATACCGAGGGCACTGAAAAAGTCTTTTTAAGAATTAATTATATAATAAAAAAGGAGTAGAAAACTATAGTTTTTTGCTCCTTTTTTCGTATTTTTAACTGTAACCATAAGGCTTTTTAGATGTTAGTTCAGCAACAAAAAATTCAGTTCAGTCCGTATTCTTCGTTATATGATTTAAT
>NZ_QQBA01000026.1 GCF_003350545.1 Flavobacterium glaciei | reverse complement strand
CAGCATTAACATTGGTTCAATATATCAACAAATTCATATTTGACAGACCAATCAATAATATCAAAATTCAAATAAACTAATTTCACCCAACGGGTTTTTGTAATATTAATATATACTCAGTAATTTTAAATGTTTATTTGTAGAAATACAAAAATAGTGATTACTTCAATTCTGTTTTTTGTTTGAAATTTTTCTCAATTGCTTTGATCATTTCTCCCGCTATATCTTTATTAGTTGCTCCTTCAATTCCTTCTAGTCCTGGAGATGAATTTACTTCTAATAATAATGGTCCTTTTGCGGAACGAATGATATCTACACCAGCCACTTTTAAGTCCATTGCTTTCGTAGCTTTAATAGCAATACGCTTTTCTTCGGCTGTTACTTTAATAACTGATGCTGTTCCTCCAAGATGGATGTTAGCTCTAAATTCGCCTGGCATTGCTTCACGCTGTATGGCGGCGACTACTTTCCCATCAATTACAAAACAACGAATATCTTTTCCGTTAGCTTCTTTGATGAATTCTTGAACTAATATATTCGCATTTAAGCTTTTGAAAGCATTAATAACACTTTCTGCAGCTTTTTTAGTTTCTGCTAATACAACTCCTTTTCCTTGTGTTCCTTCCAGTAATTTAACTATTAAAGGAGATCCTCCTACCATTTTTATCAGGTCATCCGTATCCAATGGTGAATTTGCAAAACCAGTTGTTGGAATTTCTACACCGTGATTCAGTAGTAATTGTAACGAATATAATTTATCTCTTGATTGCGTAATTGCATTAGATGAATTCAAGCAATATACTTTTAGAGCTTCAAATTGTCTCGTCAATGCACAACCATAAAAGGTAATGCTGGGCCTGATTCTTGGTATAATGGCATCAAATTGATTTAGTATTTTACCACCACGATAATGAATTTCTGGTGTTTTTGCATCAAGTTTCATATAGCATTCCTTAATATTTAGGAAGTGCATTTCGTGGCCACGCATCTCGCCAGCCTCCATAATTCGCTTGTTGCTGTATAATTCAGGATTACTGGCTAAAAGCCCTATTCGTAAGCCAGAACTCGCTTTTTCAGAATTTTTGTATAGTTCTTTTAAACTGTCAGATGAGGGTTGTCCTAATAGATATTTTTGTTCCGGATCAACCAGAACTCTTCCGCTCATAGCTTCACGACCTAAAAGCATTCTGAAACCCATAGAATCTCGATTAGTCAACGTCATTTCAATTGGCCATTTTGAACTTCCTATTTGAAGATTTGTTTGAATAACATAGCGTTGTTCTCTAAATCCACTTGAACTTTTAACTATACGTTTATCGATTAATGGTGCTTCACAATGAATTATTGTTTTTTGGTTATTTTGTATTGGGTTAATGTCAAATTTTACCCAGTTGCTATCATTTTTGATAAATGGAGCAATGTTTATAGCGTGTAAAGCAGATGTTTTTGCACCGGAATCTACTCGTGCCTTAATAGTAGGAATTCCTAATTCTGGAAAAGAACACCATTCTTCACTACCTAAAATAACTTTATTATCTGACATAAATTAATTTTGTTTAACCTTTTTATAAAGTCCAAATGTAAATATTTGTTTTCAAAAAAAGTGTGTTTACTGTAAAGAATAAACCCGTTATGTTATAAAAACGTAACGGGTTTATTTTACTATAATTATTTATTGAATTTAAGGATTTGTTGGTTCTCCAGCTTTATGAATCTGCACAGTTAATTCTTGTGAACCATCTTCAATATCCATAAAGATTTCATCTCCAGAAGTGATTTTTGAAGTGATTATTTCTTCAGCAAGTGCATCTTCAACATATTTTTGAATGGCTCTTTTTAGAGGTCTAGCACCAAATTGTTTATCGAATCCTTTTTCTGCTATAAACGCTTTTGCTTTATCAGAAAGATTCAATTGGTATCCTAGTTCAGCCACACGAGCGAATAATTTTTTCAATTCAATTTCGATTATTAAATCGATATCATGTTTTTCTAAAGCATTAAATACAATTACATCGTCAATTCGGTTTAGGAATTCAGGAGCAAAAGTTTTTTTCAATGCATTTTCAATGATGCTTTTTGAATTATCGTCTGCTTGAGCTACTTTGGCAGCAGTACCAAAACCAACACCTTGTCCAAAATCTTTTAATTGTCTGGCTCCAACATTTGAGGTCATAATAATTATAGTGTTTTTGAAATCGATTTTTCGACCTAAACTGTCTGTCAAATAACCATCATCTAAAACTTGCAATAGCATATTGAATACATCAGGATGCGCTTTTTCAATCTCATCTAATAAAACTACACAATATGGTTTTCTGCGAACTTTTTCTGTTAATTGGCCGCCTTCTTCATATCCTACATATCCCGGAGGCGCTCCAACTAAACGAGAAATCGCAAATTTCTCCATATATTCACTCATGTCTATACGAATCAACGCATCTTCAGAATCGAATAATTCTTTAGCTAAAACTTTAGCCAATTGGGTTTTACCAACACCGGTTTGTCCTAAGAATATAAAAGAACCAATTGGACGATTCGGATCTTTTAATCCGGCACGATTTCTTTGGATTGAACGAGCAATTTTTAATACTGCTTCTTTTTGTCCAATAACTTTCCCTTCAATTAGTTCTGGGAGTTTAGCTAGTTTGTTACTTTCTGTTTGAGCAATACGATTCACGGGAATTCCGCTCATCATTGAAACAACATCAGCAACGTTATCCTCGGTAACTTCAATTCGGTTATTTTTAGCGTCTTCTTCCCATTGTTCTTGAGCGATAGCTAAATCTTTTTCAATACGTTTTTCGTCATCACGAAGTTTAGCGGCCTCTTCATATTTTTGTTTTTTCACAACTACATTTTTCAATTCACGTACATCCTCTAGTTGACGTTCGAGATCTAAAATTTGTTTTGGAACTTCAATATTGGTTATGTGAACTCTAGATCCTGCTTCATCTAATGCATCAATAGCTTTGTCCGGCAGGAAACGTTCAGACATATATCTATCTGTTAATTTTACACAAGCCTCAATTGCTTCCTGCGAATAGGTAACATTATGATGGTCTTCGTATTTATTTTTGATGTTATTCAGAATAGTAATTGTTTCTGAAACTGATGTAGGTTCCACAATTATCTTTTGAAAACGTCTTTCTAGTGCGCCGTCTTTTTCTATGTATTGTCTGTATTCATCTAATGTTGTGGCTCCAATACATTGAATCTCTCCACGAGCTAATGCTGGTTTAAACATATTAGAAGCGTCCAGTGAGCCTGTTGCGCCACCTGCACCTACAATAGTATGAATTTCATCGATGAAAAGAATGATATCATCATTTTTTTCCAATTCGTTCATTACTGCTTTCATACGTTCTTCAAACTGTCCACGGTATTTTGTACCGGCAACAAGGCTCGCTAAATCCAAAGTAACAACACGTTTGTTAAATAAAGTACGTGATACTTTCTTTTGAATAATTCGTAACGCTAAACCTTCTGCAATAGCTGATTTTCCTACTCCAGGTTCTCCAATAAGTAATGGATTATTCTTTTTACGACGGCTCAAAATTTGAGAAACACGTTCAATTTCTTTCTCACGTCCTACTACTGGATCAAGTTTTCCTTCTTCGGCCATTTCTGTTAAATCCCTACCAAAATTATCTAAAACAGGAGTTTTGGATTTTTTATTTGATTTATTGGCTGGATTGTTGAAATTCCCTTCTTTTAGACTGTCATCTTGTCCTGAATCGTCATTGTATGATTCGTTTCGTGGCAAATTTTCTATAAAATCTTCTTCGTTTGGAGTCATGTTTAGATATTGTTCTTTAGCTATATCGTAATCAATTTTTAATTTATTCAATAGCTTGGTTGTTGGATCGTTTTCATTTCTTAAAATACACAGTAATAAATGTGCTGTACTGATAGACGAACTTTGAAAAACTTTTGCTTCAAGAAAAGTAGTTTTCAAGGCTCGTTCTGCTTGGCGTGTCAAGTGTAAGTTTTTTTTCTCAACATTTACTTCTAGGCTCGGACTTGCAGGGCTTAGGATTTCTACTTTTCTGCGTAAATGGTCTAAATCAATAGATAGGTTGTTCAATATTTGAATTGCTTTTCCGTTACCGTCTCTTAAAATACCCAACATTAAGTGCTCAGTTCCTATAAAATCATGACCCAGTCGCAAAGCTTCCTCTTTGCTGTAAGTAATGACGTCTTTTACTCTTGGTGAAAAATTATCATCCATAATATATATTTGATATCGTAAATTTAATGAATTAGTAATTGAAAAACAAAAACCATTCCTGTATCTAGTGGTGTCAGCTAAGAGACAAAAAAATAATTATATTAAAGTTAAAATTTGCTTAATTTATTAACTAAAACGACTGTCAAATTTGTTAATAAATCATTGAAATTACTAGTGTTAAATAGGGTTAAAAATTTCAAAAAGGCGTATATTGGCACTTTTTGAAACTAATATAATTTTTTAATATAACAACTTATGTCTGAAGGAGAAAAGTTAATTCCTATTAACATTGAAGATGAAATGAAATCAGCTTACATCGATTATTCGATGTCAGTAATTGTATCAAGAGCGCTTCCAGATGTTAGAGATGGCTTGAAACCAGTACATCGAAGAGTATTATTTGGAATGCATGATTTAGGAGTTAACTCCAGATCTGCCCATAAAAAGTCAGCAAGAATTGTTGGAGAAGTTCTTGGAAAATACCACCCACACGGAGATACATCTGTTTATGATGCTATGGTTCGTATGGCACAAGAATGGAGTATGCGTTATTTATTGATTGATGGTCAAGGTAACTTTGGTTCTGTAGATGGCGATAGTCCTGCAGCGATGCGTTATACTGAGGCTAGAATGCGTAAAATTTCAGAAGAAATCTTGGCAGATATCGATAAAGAAACGGTTGATTTTAAATTAAATTTTGATGATACACTACAAGAACCTACAGTAATGCCAACTCGTGTTCCTACCTTATTAATAAATGGGGCAACGGGAATCGCGGTAGGTATGGCTACTAATATGCCGCCTCACAACTTAACTGAGGTGATTAACGGTACGTTAGCTTTCATGGATAATAATGATATTGAGGTAGACGAATTGATGAATCATATTAAAGCTCCTGATTTTCCAACTGGAGGTATAATATATGGATATGAAGGTGTTCGAGAAGCTTTCAAAACTGGAAGAGGACGTATTGTGATGCGTGCTAAAGTAGGTTTTGAAGAAGTGGATGGCAGAGAATGTATTATTGTTACAGAAATACCTTATCAAGTCAATAAAGCAGATATGATAAAACGTACTGCTGACTTAGTTAATGACAAAAAAATTGATGGAATTGCGAATATCCGTGATGAGTCGGATAGAAACGGAATGCGTATCGTTTATATTTTAAAACGTGATGCTACACCAAATGTTGTTTTGAATACACTTTATAAATTTACACAATTACAGTCCTCGTTTAGTGTAAATAACATTGCTATTGTAAAAGGGCGTCCGCAAATGTTGAATCTTAAAGATTTGATTCATTATTTTATAGAACACCGCCATGATGTTGTAATTCGTAGAACTCAATTTGAGTTGAAAAAAGCGGAAGCAAGAGCGCATATATTAGAAGGTTTGATTATTGCTTCGGACAATATTGATGAAGTGATAGCTTTAATCAAAGCTTCGAAAAGTACAGAAGAAGCTAGAGAGAAATTAATCGAAAGATTTAATTTATCAGATATTCAATCTCGTGCGATTGTAGAAATGCGTTTGCGTCAATTAACAGGTCTTGAACAAGATAAGTTAAGAACAGAATATGAAGAAATCATGAAGTTGATAGAGCATTTGAAAGCTTTATTAGCGGATGTAAACTTGAGAATCGCTTTGATTAAAGAAGAACTTACTGAAATTCGTGATAAATATGGTGACGAGCGTCGTTCTGTAATAGAGTATTCTGGAGGAGATGTAAGTATCGAAGATTTAATTGCTGATGAAAATGTTGTAATTACAATTTCTCATGCTGGGTACATCAAGCGTACTAATCTTACGGAATATAAAACTCAGAATAGAGGTGGAGTTGGACAAAAAAGCGCTGGAACTAGAGATCAAGATTTCTTAGAGCACATGTTTGTAGCTACCAATCACCAATATATGATGTTCTTTACCCAAAAAGGGAAATGTTTCTGGATGCGTGTTTATGAAATACCGGAAGGAAGTAAAACAGCTAAAGGTAGAGCTATTCAAAACTTGGTAAATATTGAAAGTGATGATAAAGTAAAAGCATTTATTTGTACCCAAGATTTAAAAGATAAAGCTTACATCAACAGCCATAACCTTATTATGGTAACTAAAAAAGGTCAGGTTAAGAAAACATCTTTAGAGAAATATTCTAAACCTAGAGTTAATGGAGTTGCTGCAATTACCATTAAAGAAGGGGATGAATTATTAGAAGCAAAACTTACAAATGGTGAAAGCCAAATTATTCTGGCTGTAAAATCAGGTAAATTGGTTCGTTTTGAAGAAACTAAAACTCGTCCGATGGGAAGAACAGCCTCTGGAGTTCGTGGAATTACGCTTAAAGATGATACGGACGAAGTAATTGGCATGGTTACTGTAAATGATATGAACAGTGAAATTCTGGTTGTTGCTGAAAATGGTTATGGAAAACGTTCAAGCCTTGATGAGTACAGAATCACAAACCGTGGTGGTAAAGGGGTTAAAACCTTAAATATTACTGAGAAAACAGGAAAATTAATTTCTATAAATGCCGTAACTGATGCTGATGATTTAATGATTATTAACAAATCAGGTTTAACGATAAGAATGGCTGTCGAAGATTTGAGGGTTATGGGACGCGCTACGCAAGGAGTGAAGTTAATTAACATCAAAGGGAATGATTCGATTGCAGCGGTAACAAAAGTTATGAAAGACGATGTTGCCGAGGTAGTTGTAGATGAAGAAGGGAATGTTGTCGAAACAGAAGCTATAGAAAGAGTTAAACCAGTATTAGAAGTTCTTGAAGACGAAAATGTTGACGAGGATGACGAGGATGGCGATTCTGAAGAAGAGGAAGCTGATGACGAGATTGATGCTGACGATGAAGATGACGAGGTATAATTAGAAAATAGAAAACCAAGAATAATTATTAAATAAAAATTAGAATATTATGAAAAGTAAATATGTATTACTAGCATCATCATTATTGATATCAGTAGCTACTTTTGCTCAAAAAGATCAAATAAAAGCGGCTGAAAAAGCGCTAAAAGCTGGTAAATCTCAGGAAGCTGTAACCATTTTGATGGAAGCAGAATCTTTAATAGCGAATGCTCCAGATGCTGAAAAAGCACAATTTTTCTTTGTTAAAGGAAATTCTTTATTGGATTTAGCAAACAAGAATGTTGATACTAATACAAATCTTTCGCTTGCTGCAAAAGCGTATCAAGATTTAATTGTTTCTGAGAAAGCTTCTGGAAAAGTAAAATTTTCGACTCAAGCAGCAACTTCAATTTCTGAAATTAAATTCAAATTGATTAATGGTGCAATTGCTGATTCAAAAATAGATAAACATGCTGATAGTGCTAAAAAACTATATGACGCTTATTTGTTAGACAAAAAAGACACTATCAATTTATATTATGCGGCTTCTACTTATGTAAATGCTAAAGATTATGATGCTGCTCTAAAATTGTATAACGATTTAAAAAACTTAAACTATTCTGGAAAAGGAACCAGTTATTTTGCGGTTAATAAATTAACTAGTCAAGAAGACTTTTTTACTACTCTTCAAGAAAGAGACAGAATGGTAAAATTAGGCACTCATGAAAAACCAAGAACAGAAGTAACTCCTTCTAAACGAGGTGAAATTTATAAAAACATGGCCTTGATTTTGGTTGAAAAAGGTAGAACTGAAGAAGCAAAAAAAGCAATTTCAGAAGCTAGGATAGCAAACCCAGAAGATACATCGTTAACTTTAACAGAAGCTAATCTTTATTTGGAAACAAAAGATTTTGAAATGTACAAAAAATTAATCGCTGAAGTTTTGGAAAAAAATCCAAACGATGTAGAATTGATTTTTAACCTTGGTGTATTAAGTGCAAACGCTAATAATGTTGCAGATGCTGAAAAATATTATAAAAAAGTTATAGAAATTAATCCAAAATATACAAATGGTTACATCAATCTTGCTGCAATGAAGTTAGAGAATGAAAAAGTAATTATTGATGAAATGAATAAATTGGGAACTTCTACAAAGGATATGAAACGTTACGATGAATTGAAAAAGAAAAGAGAAGATCTTTTTAAAGCAACGATTCCTTATCTTGAAAAAGCTGTTGAATTAGATCCTAAAAATGCAGATGTTTCTAAGACTCTCTTAGGTGTTTACAACGCATTAGAAATGACTGCTGAATACAAAGCATTAAAAGCAAAATTGTAAAATTTTCTTCAAAGCAAAAAAAAACCTGTCTATTTTTAGAGGGCACTGAAAAAGTCTTTTTAAGAATTAATTATATAATAAAAAAGGAGTAGAAAACTATAGTTTTTTGCTCCTTTTTTCGTATTTTTAACTGTAACCATAAGGCTTTTTAGATGTTAGTTCAGCAACAAAAAATTCAGTTCAGTCCGTATTCTTCGTTATATGATTTAAT
>NZ_QQBA01000025.1 GCF_003350545.1 Flavobacterium glaciei | reverse complement strand
GATCACGTATACACCAAATCCTGACTTCAACGGTACGGACAGCTTCACTTACACGGTGACAGTGACCAACGCCGATGGTACGACTACGACAGAGACCGCAACGGTAAACGTAACAGTAACTCCAGTAGCTGGTATAATCAATGCGGTCAATGATGATTATAGTGCAACTCCAGTTGCGGTAGGCGACTCAACCCCAAGTGTAGTTGGTAACGACGAATTAAATGGAAATCCGGTAGTAATTGGAACCAATCCAGGTCAAGTAACCTTAACAGGAGTAACTGTTCCAGTAGGCTTGAAATTGAATGCAAATGGAACCATTACGGTAAATGCAAACACACCATCAGGAAGTTACACAGTAGTTTACGAAATCTGTGAAGTAGGCGCAAGCCCAATAAATTGTAAGCAAGCAAGCGCAACAGTTGTTGTAAACAATCCGATAGATGCAGTAAATGATCCGTCAGTAACAGTTGCATCAAGTAATTCGGCAGTAACGGCTTTAAATGCACTAGCAAATGACACGTTAAGCAACCTTGAAGCGACTACAGCTAATACCAATGTAACACCGGCAACGAATGGACCATTGAGTATCGATGCTGAAGGAATAGTAACAGTTGCGGCTAATACCCCAAGTGGTACGTACAGCATCACTTACCAATTGTGTGAGGCTAATCCATCAACAGGATTGAATGTAACTCCGGCAAATTGTGATAATGCAACGGCTACTGTAGTAGTCTTGAATCCAATAGATGCTGTAAATGATGGACCAACAACAGTTGCAGCATCTTCTACGGTTGTAATGGTAGAAAATGTAATAGTAAATGATAGACTTAATGGATCAGCAGTATCTTCAGCTACGGTTGATGTAACAGCAATTACTAATGGACCATTAAGTATTGACATTGATGGTAATTTAACATTAGCACCAAACACGCCATCAGGCACTTATACCATAACGTATGAGGTATGTGAATTTGGCTCTAGTCCATTAAATTGTGATAGTGCAATTGCTACAGTAGTGGTACAAAACCCATTAGTGGGAGTAAATGATGGCCCTCTTACACTATCGACATCAGAAGTTCCAAAAGTTGTTTTAAATGTAACAACAAATGACACATTACATGGAGCACTAGTTACAGATGCAAATACCAATGTTACTCCACAAGTATCAGGACCATTAAGTATAGCAAGTAATGGAGATGTTACTTTAGCAGCCAACACAGTTTCTGGCACTTATAGTATAACCTATGAAATATGTGAAGTAGGAGCAAATCCTGTAAATTGTACAACAGCCACAGCCACAATAGTAGTTTTAAATTCTATTGTAGCAAATCCAGATACAACAGGAGGGCTTCCAGGAGCTACCACAGGATCTGTTTTAGGGAATGATACATTAAGTGGAATTCCACCTATCAACCCTAATGATGTGATTTTGACAACAACAATTTCAAATCCAGCATTAACATTAAATCCAGATGGTACTATTACAATTGCACCAGATGCACCAGCGGGACCTCAAACGCTAGAATATCAAATATGTGAAA
Source organism: Flavobacterium glaciei (assembly GCF_003350545.1). GTDB lineage: Bacteria > Bacteroidota > Bacteroidia > Flavobacteriales > Flavobacteriaceae > Flavobacterium > Flavobacterium glaciei. Next base: position 7,887 of record NZ_QQBA01000025.1, on the reverse strand, counting down.
TTGGTTCAAATCCACCTAATTGCAGTACAGCAACGGTAACAGTAAATGTTTCACAAGCAGCAGTAGATGCCATTGTAGATGATTTTAGAGCAGTTCCATATACAGGAGGAATAGGTGGAACTACTACCTCAGTATTGAATAATGATACTCTAAATGGAGTAGTTTTAAATTCATCAGATGTTTTATTAACATTAAGTGGAACAGCACCAGCAGGATTTGTACTGAACAGCAATGGTACAATTACGGTTCCTTCAGGACAGGTTTCGGGTACCTATATGGTTTTTTATCAAATATGTGAAGTAATAAATCCAAGCAATTGCGATATAGCCAATGCCAAAATTCTTATTAGTAATAGTATTGCTGCATTTGATGATACTTTCCCAACACAAGTTCCAAGCACTACAGTTGCTACAAATGTTGGAAGTGTATTAGCAAATAATGGAAATGGAGCAGATAGTTTAAATGGAATGGCAGTAACATCAGCAAATACAGATGTCACACCAATCACTACTGGCCCATTGAGTATTGATGCAGCTGGGAATTTGACACTAGCGCCAAATACAGTTTCAGGAACCTATAACATTACATACCAGTTGTGTGAATCGGGAGCAGATCCTGTAAACTGTACAAATGCAACTGCAACAGTAGTTGTTTTAAATGCAATTGATGCCGTTGATGATAATCCATTGGCAGTAAATACAGGAGTAAATCCAAAAGTGGTATTAAATGTAACGGATAATGATACATTGAATACTGTTTTAGTAAGCCCAGCTAATACGAATGTTACCCCAGTTTCTGCGGGACCATTGAGTATCGATTCAAATGGAGTAGTAACATTAGCAGGAAATACGCCTAGTGGAAGTTATAGCATTATGTATGAATTATGTGAAGTTAATCCATCAACAGGATTGGCTGTAACACCAGCGAATTGTACCACTGCTACAGTGACAATAGTAATAACGAATCCAATAGTAGCAGGTAACGATACCCTTCCAAGAACAGGAGGTAACGTGTTAGGTAACGATACGGTTAACGGAGAGCCAGCTACAGCAGCTAATACCAATGTAACACCGGCAACGAATGGACCATTGAGTATCGATGCAGACGGAAACGTAACAGTAGCTCCAAACACACCAAGTGGAACGTATACATTAACGTATGAGATCTGTGAGGCAGGTGCTACACCAGCGAATTGTACCACTGCTACAGTGACGGTTAATTATGTAAATCCATTAGTCGCCAATGATGATACTTTTACATCAGCAGGTGGAAATGTATTAGCAAACGATAGTGTAAATGGTGATCCAGCAACGATGACAAATATTGTTATAACACCGGTAACGAATGGACCATTAAGTATCGATGCAGACGGAAATTTAACAGTAGCGCCAAACACGCCAAGTGGTACCTATATTATTGTTTATGAAATTTGTCAAACAGGTATGACACCTGTAAATTGTACCACAGCCACAGTAACAGTGATTGTAAACAATCCAATAGTAGCTAATAACAATACATTCCCAGTTACAGGCGGAAATGTAATGTCAAACGATACTGTCAACGAAGCACCAGCTACAGCAGCCAATGCAGTTGTGACACCAGTAACAAATGGTCCATTGAGTATAGATGCTGATGGAAACTTAACAGTAGCGCCAAATACGCCAAGTGGTACTTACACCATAGAATATGAAATTTGTGAAGTAGGTTCAAAACCTTCAAATTGTACACGAGCTATAGCAACGGTGGTCATTAACAATGCATTAGTTGCAACTGATGATACAATGCCAGCTACTGGCGGAAACGTACTTGCAAATGACACCATTAACGGAGTGCCAGCCACAAAAGACAATACAGATGTGACACCAGTAACTAGTGGTCCACTGAGTATAGATGCTGATGGAAACTTGACAGTAGCACCAAATATAGTTGCAGGTACCTACATTATTACCTATCAAGTATGTGAAACAGGCTCAAATCCGTTGATGTGTACAACTGCAACAGTATCAGTAGTTGTGGATGAAGCACCATCAATAGCTATTGTAAAAACAGCTGTATTCAATGACGAAAATGGAGATGGTTTTGCACAAGCAGGAGAGAGTATTACTTATAGCTTTGCGGTAACCAATACTGGAAACACACCATTAAGCAATGTAACAGTAACAGATGTTCTGCCAGGTTTGATACTAACGGGTAATAGTATAACTTTATTGTCAGTAGGAGAGACAAACAATACAGCCTATCAAGGAGTGTATCGCTTGACACAAGCAGACATCAATTTAGGAAGTGTAACCAATCAAGCAACCGCAACAGGAGTTACACCACTAGGAGTTATAGTAAGTGATTTATCAGATGATTCAAATATTTTAGGTGATAGACCAACTGTACTAGCTATTCAAGGATGTGTAATCGAAGTGTTTAACGCAGTAGCACCAAATGGTAGTGGAGATAACAAAGTTTTCCGAATAAGAGGTCTAGAATGTTATAGCGATAATACTGTAGAGATATATAACCGTTGGGGAGTACTAGTATTTGAGAGAACAGGATACAACAATGAGGATAGAGCTTTTAGAGGAATTTCAGAAGGAAGGGTTACTATTAATCAATCCGAAGAGTTACCAGAGGGAACATATTATTATATTTTAAGATATAAAGATAGTGCTGCCACAAGTTTCGAGAAAGCAGGATACTTATATATTAACAGATAATTGATTAATAAAACTCATAAGTTTTAAAATGCAAGCAATATGAAAACTAAATTAATAGTGTTATTACTCTTATTCTCGGGTTTGGTAAATGCCCAGCAAGATGCGCAGTTTACACAGTATATGTATAATACAATAAATATAAACCCGGCCTATGCAGGATCTCGAGAGGCCATGAACATCTTTGCTTTACACCGCACCCAGTGGGTAGGGCTAGATGGAGCGCCAGTTACTAATACTGCTTCGATAAACACCCCTATTAATGATACTAAAATCGGTTTAGGAGTATCTGTAGTAAATGACAGGATAGGCCCATCGGATGAGAACAACATATCGGTTGATTTTTCATACTATATCAATACTTCGGAAGACTTTAAACTCTCTTTTGGATTGAAAGCCTCAGCAAATCTATTGAATGTCAATTTTGATAAATTGAATCAGTATGACCCAAATGACTATAGTTTTGAAAACAACATAGACAATAAGTTTTCACCAAACATTGGTGTAGGACTCTATTGGTACTCTGATAAAACCTATGTCGGCCTCTCGGTGCCTAACTTGCTAGAGACTCAGCATTTTGACAGGTTTGCAGGAGTAGGGGCTAATTCATACATTGCACGAGAGCGCGTAAACTATTACTTAACTGCCGGCCATGTATTCGAATTAGACTACAATCTAAAGTTTAAACCAGCAATGATGACAAAACTTGTTCAAGGAGCGCCTTTACAGGTCGATTTATCGGCTAACTTCTTGTTTAATGACAAGTTTACAGTTGGTGCCGCTTACAGGTGGAGTGCGGCATTAAGTGCCATGGTAGGATTTCAAGTGTCTGATTCATGGTTTATTGGGTATGGATATGATATGGAAACAACACGTCTTGCAAACTATAATTCTGGATCTCACGAGATATTTCTTCGCTATGAAATATTCAACAAATACAATAGAATTACATCACCTAGATTCTTTTAATTTAATATAACGTTATGAAATTTAGTGCTAAAAATTTCGGATGCTGTGTAGTTTTTTTAGTATCAACAGTATTGGGGTATGCCCAAAAAAAAGGAGTGGCAATCGCAGATAAAAACTTCGAAAATTACTCTTACGTTGATGCCATAGCTACTTATGAGAAAATAGCCGATAAAGGGTATAAAGACGAGAAAATGTTTCAAAAACTAGGAGATTCCTATTTTTTCATTGCTGATTTGATCAAGGCAGAAAAGTGGTACAGTGCCCTTTTTGAGATGAATTCAGCTCAAGAAGCCGAGTATTGCTATAGGTATTCCCAGTCTTTAAAAGCCGTAGGTAACTATACAAAGGCCGATAAAATGCTAGAGCAGTTCATCGCAAAATCAGCCACAGACCAGCGAGGAAAACTGTTTGCAAGTCAGCGTGATTACCTAAATGACATCAAGGAAAACTCAGGAAAATACGAAATATTTGATGCAGGAATCAATTCCCCATATTCAGATTATGGAAGTGCTTACTACAACAACACCCTGCTTTTTGCTTCGGCACGAGACACAGGAGGAGTAGCAAAGAAAGTATTCAAATGGAACAATGAATCCTTCACCAACTTGTACAGTGCTCCAATTAGTACTGACGGTAGTTTAGGCACGCCAGAAGTTTTCAATAAAAACATCAACAGCAGGTTTCATGAGTCGACCCCCGTTTTTACAAAAGACGGACAAACCATGTACTTTACGCGTAACAATTACCTAAACGGGAAGAAGCAAAAAGATAGCAGACGTGTTGTATTATTAAAGCTCTACAAAGCCACAAACGAAAACGGAAAATGGGTCAATGTACAAGAACTTCCGTTTAATAGTAACGAGTACAGTGTAGCGCATCCAGCGCTGAGTGTAGACGAGAAAACCTTGTATTTTGCATCAGACATGCCAGGCACAAAGGGATTATCAGATCTTTTTAAAGTTAGCATCAATGCTAATGACACTTATGGCACACCAGAGAATTTAGGATTGCCTATCAACACCGAAGCAAGAGAAACTTTTCCGTATATCTCAGCAGACAACAAAATGTACTTTGCCAGTGATGGACACCCTGGATTAGGAGGATTAGATGTGTTTGTAATGGATTTATCATCAAAAACTCCAGGAAGTACCATAACAAACATAGGTGCACCTATAAACAGTACCCAAGACGATTTTTCATTTGTGATAGATGCCGAGGATAAAAAAGGGTTTGTAACCTCTAACAGAGAAGGCGGAGTAGGATCAGATGATATTTATAGATTCAATAAATTTCCTGTTCCAGTATGCGTACAAGTACTAAAAGGCGTAATTACAGACCAAGATACAGGAATTGTTTTAGCTAATGCCAAAGTAAGTTTATTTGATGCGAATTTTAATTTGATTAAAGAAATTATCACACCATCATCAGGCGCTTATACCTTTGAGGTAACATGCGAAACTACGTATTATGTGCGAGGTGAGAAACCAGAGTATGCAACCAAAGAGAACAAGATTACAATAGCCAAAGTTTCTGGAGAAACACAGGGACCATTGGCCTTAGAGCCAAGAAAAAGAGCCGTTGATATAGGTACAGATTTAGCTAAAACTTTAGATATTCCGATACTTTATTTTGATTTAGACAAATCAGTTATTCGTAAAGATGCGGCCTTTGAACTAGAGAAAGTATTAGCAGTGATGCAACAATACCCAAAGATGACCATAGATATTAGATCCCATACGGATTGTAGACAAACCGTTGCTTACAATCAAGCATTATCTGATAGAAGGGCTAAATCTACTAAGGCGTGGTTGATCAAAAACGGCATAGCTGCAAATAGATTAACAGCCAAAGGATATGGAGAATCACAGCTTGTAAACGATTGTGGATGTGAACCAACGAATAAATCAAACTGTACAGAGGAACAACACCAAGCCAATAGAAGAAGTGAGTTTATCATTGTATCGATGTAGTAAACTTTCTTTAAACAATATAAAATCTAAAAGGTTATCCATAATAAGTGGATAGCCTTTTTTAATCATATATTAATAATTGATATGAAATATTAACTTCTAATTCATTTCAGCTGTTTTTTTGATGATAATTATATTGCAAAATTTATTTGAAGTGTCGTGAGCCATAAAACAGTGTTATCTATATTATACCACATTTTATTAATACTCATTCTTTAACAAAAATTTCACTTGTTTTGTTTTAGTCATGTAAATCCTTAAAGTGGTAAAGTTTCAAAATAATATATTTTACCAAATCGAAACTTTAAAATGTTGTATTTGTTAACTAGATTTATGTTCTGTGAGCATTACTGTTCTTTAAATTTTGCGGAAGTAATTATTGAATAATTAAGATTATATCTTATAGTAATGTGATGGCATATGTGTTACATCAAATTAGTTATTTATGGAAAAATTTTGAATGATAATAGATACAAATATATTTTAAGTTTTAATTTTTAAAAAATCTTGGAGCTATTATTCTACTTTGATTATTAAATTGTTAAAACGTAAAAATATTTCATGTGAACCTGAATTGTTGTTCTCTAAACTGGTTGTGTCAAAATCATAGCTATAACCTACAAGTGGTCCATCTAATGTTTGGATTCCTGCCATAGCCTTTGCTGCTGCACTCCATCTCCATTAAAGGCCAAATGAAAATTTATCTTGCCAGAGTACATTAGCAGCGACATCTACTTGTAGTGGTCCTCCAGAAACTAATCTAGTAAGGAAACTCGGTTTTAATTTAACGCTTTGACTTACGTTAAATACATATCCTCCCATAAAATAGCAATGTATTTTATCGTTAAATACTGTTGCAGTGTTATCATCAAAATGTTGTCTTTTCAGGAATCGTAGAATAGAGAAGCTAAAATATAACTTATCTGAATTGAAGTAAACACCTGTTCCTAATATTTGGAGAAAAAGCATTATCGATATTGTTTTGAAATCTTGGATTATTCAAATCATAACGATTTAGCTTTGTATAATCCACTTTTAATAGGTCTGCTGATGCTTTTAATCCAAAGCACAAATCATATTTTTCAGATGTTTGAATAGTATGCGATAAGTCTACGGAAATACTACTTTGTTCTCATGCCCCAATCTTTTCATTAACAAATGATACTCCTAAACCTAAACTAGAATTTTGTATGAACATTGATAGAAAATGCATTTGAAGTTGGTGCTCCATCAACTCCTGCCCACTGCGCAAGGTTCAGTGCAAAAACGCTAGTTACATAGCGATTAACATCATAAGCAGGATTAATATTAATTGTGTTATACATATAATGTGTATTGTGAATCTTGCTGGACAAAACCAGAGACCATTACTATCCGGAGAAGTATTATTATAGAATTTGTTTTCACACTATAAATTTTAATTATTCTAAAAGAACTTTTCTTTTCGTAGAGTACATTAATTAATCATTAATTAAATGCAGGTAGCCTGACTTGTTATTGCTTTTGCCATTTTTATCCACATAATTGATTATATAGAAATAGGTTCCGTTTGGTAATCCTGTTGATTTATTTACTGTATCTCTTCCTTCGGAAATTCCTCTAAAGGCTTTTGTGTTGTTATCATAATCATCGACATCAAATACTTTTACGCCCCAACGATTAAATATTTGCACAGTATTTTTTGGGTAACAATCTAATCCTTTGATGTATAGTATTCTTCCGAATTCTGTTCTTGAATTTGTAGAAACAGCATTAAATATGGTTAATTGACAACCATCCACATCAATCTCTGTAGAGCCAATTTTCAGTTCACTAGTGTCGTGTGATAAATCTTGAACTATCATTCCTAATGGTGTGGTTCCAAATGCCATAGCTTGACTGCTAATTTTTCCATTTGTTATATCATCCTGAGTAATTACATAGGTAGAAGAAAAAGTAGTGTTGTCTATAGCTCCAATTGGTAGGTCAATCGTTCCAGAATTCTTATCCAAACCAACCATTGTATCTTGAATCCATACATCAGATAAGGGTACAGCTCCCAAATTGAAAATAATGTATTGATATTTAAAAGTCTCTCCTTTCTGAGCTTGACCATCTTGATTTTCATCTTTGAAAGTACCTTTTAAGATTAAAGCTATTTTTGCATTTTCTGGCAAATTGGTCACCGTAGGCAGGTCATTGGAGGTAGCTGTCCCCGAAGTATCTTGAACCGAATCCCCTTGTGGATTTTCACCTACCGCAACAGC
>NZ_QQBA01000024.1 GCF_003350545.1 Flavobacterium glaciei | reverse complement strand
ATTAAATCATATAACGAAGAATACGGACTGAACTGAATTTTTTGTTGCTGAACTAACATCTAAAAAGCCTTATGGTTACAGTTAAAAATACGAAAAAAGGAGCAAAAAACTATAGTTTTCTACTCCTTTTTTATTATATAATTAATTCTTAAAAAGACTTTTTCAGTGCCCTCGCCTCGGCGAATGGGATTTTTTGTTGGTTTGGTTTTGGTTAGTTTGTGTTGAATTTAGTGTGCTCCACCAACTTCTATTTCTTTTCCGATTCCTTGTTTTTCTAGAATTCCAATTACTTTCCAACCGTAAAATGCAATGAATGCAAAACATAAAACAGGAATAAAGTAAGAAGCATGGATACCGATGATATCCGCTAGTTTTCCTTGTAATGGAGGTATAATTCCACCACCAAGGATCATCATTACCAAGAAGGCAGAACCTTGTGACGTGTATTTTCCTAAACCTGCAATTGCTAATGAGAAAATAGAAGGCCACATGATACTAAGGAATAATCCACCGCTCATAAAAGCAAAAATTGCGATTGTTCCCGTAGTGAATAAACCAATAAGCATGGCTGTCATTCCCATTAATCCAAAAATCATAAGTGTTCTTGAAGGTTGGTCTTTTCCTAAGAAGAAACCGGCGATTTGGAACAAAATTACAAATGCATAAGCGTACAAAGGCGTTACATCCTGTCCGGAGATAGCGTTAGCAGCTAATACAACTCCAAAAGCCACATAAGGAACAACGATAAGTAAAATTTTCTTTAGTTGTGACGATGGGTTAAAAACCGTAATGGCTCCTGCCCAACGTCCGATCATTAGACTTCCCCAATACATAGACATGTATGGCGCTAAAGCAGGTCCTGAAATAGAACCAAAATCAGCTGTTACCAATAATTCACCAAGGTTACTTCCTATTGTTACTTCGACCCCTACATAAGCAAAAAGAGCTAACATTCCCAAAACTAATTGAGGGTATTTCATGGCTCCCCATCCTTCAGGATTTTTTTGAGCTGTTGTATTAGCGAAGAACAAACCAATTACGACTACTAAAAGTGTGGAAACAGTAAGTCCTAATCCTAAATAATCTTTTTCTTTATTCTCAATAAAACGAGTGATAAATTCAGCATCTTCATAACGAGAAAAGATATAGGCAAAAATAGCTACCAAAATCACAGTGATTGCAATCAAGGTTTGCATGGCTTTATTTGCAGTTTCAAAAGTAGAGTCACTTTTTCCAGAAGGTAATTTTTTAGAAAAATGAAATAATGCTGCTGCTAATAAAAATAGTCCTCCCACAAATACATACAGAATTCTCATTGAATCTAATGAATCTGGCTTTTGAGCAAATTCTTCGATATTTACTCCAGCAATAACTCCAAATAAAGCAATAGAAACAACTATTGGTCCTATTGTGGTACCTAATGAGTTAATTCCTCCTGCTAGATTCAGTCTGCTAGATGCTGAATGCGGTTCACCAAGAGATGCTGCGAAAGGCTGTGCCGATGTTTGTTGTAATGAAAAACCAAGTGCTACAATAAATAACGCGCCAAGAATAAATAAATAACTTCCTTGTGTTACCGCTAGTATCATTAATACGGCTCCAAAAGTACTGATCAATAGTCCGTAAATAATTCCTTTTTTGAATCCCCAACCGTTTAGAATATCTTTTTTGGCAATACTACTAAAAATAAAAAGCAATAATGCACCAATATAATAAGCACCATAAAAAGCAAAATCAATAAGTTGACTTTGAAATTGGTCTAAGCCAAATTTAGCTTTGCAAAATGGAATGAAAATCCCGTTTGATGCTCCAATAAAACCCCAAAAGAAAAATACGGTAATGAGCGTATAAAGCGCTGAATTGTTAGACTTTGTTTGTTCTGAATTCATAAGTATAAATTGGTTAGTGATTATTGTAAAATATTTCTATGGCTGTAAGACCGTAAATATATTTGTTAAGTAAATTAAAAAAAAATAATTTATAATAAATATTGATATAATTATTAAATAATCATTTTAAATTGAAATTAGTTGCTTTTTTTTCAAACTTTTTTGCTAATTTCAAAGCAACAGTAAATTTGATTTAATAATTAATTGTACTATCAATGTTCTAAAATTTTCCGCTTGTGACATTTTTTAGATAATCTTGGCAAATTTATTTCTGTTATTATTTATTTTCCTCACTGTTTCAAAAAAACTATCTTTATATATCGTTATAAATAAAACGTAATATGAAAAGTACTTCTGAAAGCAAAATTAATATCAGTTACAAAAGTGCTGGTAAATTTGAAGAAACTAGATTTGAAAAAATTCATAACGAAATTTTCAAAAATTCAACAGAAGCCTCTGTAATTGTAGCTCAAGAAATTGCTGAATTAATTAGAGCCAAACAACAGAAAAATAAATCTTGTGTTCTGGGTTTAGCAACAGGTTCTTCACCTATAAAAGTGTATGAGGAACTGGTTAGAATGCATAAAGAGGAAGGACTTAGTTTTAGTAATGTAATCACTTTTAATCTGGATGAATATTATCCAATGACTAAAGAAAACAATCAGAGCTATCATTTTTTTATGCATCAGCATCTTTTTAATCATATTGATATAAAGCCTGAAAATATTCATATTCCAGACGGAACAATTTCCATTGATGAGCTGAATCAATATTGTATTGATTATGAAATGAATATTAAAAATGCTGGCGGACTCGATTTTCAATTATTAGGAATTGGTCGTACAGGTCACGTAGGATTTAATGAGCCAGGTTCTCATATCAATTCAGGATCTCGAATCATCACTTTAGATCATATTACAAGAGTTGATGCTTCCTCAGATTTTAATGGTATTGATAATGTCCCTAAAAGAGCTATTACAATGGGTGTTTCGACTATTTTAAGATCTAAAAGGATTGTGCTAATGGCTTGGGGACAAAATAAAGCCGACATTATAAAGAGAACTATTCAAGGAGATATCAGTTCTGAAGTTCCGGCTACATTTTTGCAAAATCACACTAATACAACTTTTGTTTTAGACCAATCGGCGGCTTCTGAACTAACCCGATTCAAAACTCCATGGTTAGTGGGAGAATGTATTTGGACTCAAGAGTTAAAACGTAAAGCTATTGTTTGGTTGTGCCAAAAAACAGACCAATCTATTTTGAAACTGACTGATAGAGATTACAATAATAACGGAATGTCTGATCTTTTAGCTTTAGAGGGTTCTGCATACGATTTGAATATAAATATGTTCAATGTATTACAACACACCATAACCGGTTGGCCAGGAGGAAAGCCCAATACCGATGATGCCAACAGACCCGAAAGAGCTACTCCAGCTAAAAAGCGAATTATCCTTTTTAGTCCGCATCCGGATGATGATGTAATTTCTATGGGAGGGACTTTTTCTAAGCTAATCAGACAAGGACATGAAATTCATGTTGTTTATCAAACCTCAGGAAACATAGCAGTTACGGATGAAGAAGCATTGAAATTTGCCGAAGTCTGTAATGATTTTGTGCAAAATGACACAGCAAAAATTGATTTTCAATCTGTTATTGATTTCTTAAATAATAAGTCAGAAAACCAGATGGATTCTCTTGAAGTTAGAAAGTTAAAAGGGCTTATCCGACGCAGAGAATCGTATGCTGCAATTCGATACATAGGATTGAATGAATCAAATGTTCATTTTCTGGACATGCCTTTTTATGAAACGGGACAAATAAAGAAAAAACCAATACATACGGAAGATGTTGCTATAGTAAAATCGATTATTGAAAAAATAAAACCGCATCAGGTATTTGCCGCAGGTGATCTTGCAGATCCTCACGGAACACATGAAGTTTGTCTCAATGCTATTTTTGCTGCAATGAGCGCTTTAAAACTAGAGCCATTTATGAATGACTGTTGGTTGTGGCTTTATCGTGGCGCATGGCATGAATGGGAAATTCATGAAATAGATATGGCCGTTCCGTTAAGCCCCGAGGAAGTAATGCTAAAACGACACGCTATTTTGTATCATCAATCACAAAAAGATAGAGTGATGTTTCAAGGTAATGATTCGAGAGAATTTTGGGTGCGTGCCGAAGACCGAAACAAAAATACTGCAAAATTGTATGATGATTTAGGATTAGCTGAATATGAAGCTATCGAAGCTTTTAAACGTTTTGATTATTAAAAATAGATTGAATATCGATACACTATGAAATACTTTTTGATGCTATTGTTTGTGACTTTTGTTTCGAATGCGCAAATCACAACTGATCAATTGAACCTGATGCCTTGGCCACATACTATAAAGTTGACTGCTGGGAATTTTGCTTTAAGCAAAAAATTTAAAGTGAATATTACTGGAAATCCTAATCCTAGAATTTTCATAGGCGCAACTAATTTTGTAAGACGATTGGACGGAAGAACAGGATTGTTTCTCGAGCAGAGTTTTTTGACTAAAGTCAATGAAAGTCCTGATGCCGAATTACAAATAAATTGTGTTCGAAATGGAAAAATAGAAATTAATGAGGACGAAAGTTATCAGCTGATAATTACTTCCAATAAAATAATTATTAATGCCACTAATGATTTGGGAGCACTCCATGGTTTGGAAACTTTATTGCAGTTGCTACAAAACAATAGTACTTCGTATTACTTTCCGGTTGGTGAAATCGCAGATTCTCCACGATTTACTTGGAGAGGCTTGATGATTGATGCGGCTCGACATTTCCAGCCCGTAGATGTTATCCAAAGAAATCTCGATGCTATGGCATCGATGAAAATGAATGTTTTTCATTGGCATTTAGCCGATGATCAAGGTTGGAGAATTCAATTAAAAAACCATCCTAAATTAACAGAATTAGCCTCCGATGGAAATTTTTATACTCAGGAAGAAATCAAAAACATTGTAAAGTATGCGGATGAAAGAGGAATTTTAGTTATTCCCGAGATAGATGTTCCTGGACATGCTTCGGCATTATTGACTGCTTATCCAGAAATAGGAAGTAAAGTAAGCGAAGGGAAAATTATGTACGAAGTACAAAGAAATTCAGGAATTTTCAATGCGACTCTTGATCCAACAAATACAAAAACGTATGAAATATTAAGCTCAATTTTTGATGAGGTTTGTCCTTTATTTCCGGGCAGTTATTTTCATATAGGTGGTGACGAAAATAATGGTAAAGAGTGGAATGCAAATCCTACTATTCAACAATTTAAGAAAGATAATAATTTGGTCAACAATCATGATTTGCAAACTTTTTTTAACATGAAGTTGATTCCAATGCTCAAAAAACACAACAAAAAATTGATGGGTTGGGAAGAAATAATGACTGAAAACATGTCAAAAGATGCCATAATTCATGCTTGGAGAGGAACGAATGAAGGGCAAGAAGCCGGTGGTGCATTAATCAAAGCTGCAAAAAACGGTTACAATACTGTTTTGTCTAATGGATATTATATTGATTTGATGCTGGGTTTAGAAAGTCATTATTTAAATGATCCTTTACCTAAGAAAATTATGCTAACTCCTGAGCAAAAAGCAAGGGTTTTAGGAGGTGAGGCTGCGATGTGGAGCGAACTCGTAACACCATTAAATATAGATTCTAGGATTTGGCCACGAACCGCTGCAATAGCCGAGCGATTATGGTCTGATGAATCTGTTACAGATATGAACAGCTTGCGTAAAAGGTTGAAAACTATTTCTTTTAGATTAGAAGAACTCGGAATTACTCATATTAGAAACAAAGAAGTGATTTTGAGAAACATCAGCAACAATCAAGATACACGAGCACTAAATGATTTTTCAAATCTTTGTGAACCACTAAAAAATTACAAACGCAACGGTGGTGGAAAGAAATACCGCATGCATTCTCCACTAACCTTATTTGCGGATGCTAGTAATGCCGATGCATCTGAAGCGCTAGATTTTAATATTGCAGTCAATGCGTATTTAGCTGATAAAAGCAAGGAGAATAAAATTGTGGTAACTGATTTTTTCAAGAAGTGGATTACCATGAATTCCGATTTGATTGCTTTAAGTGCCAATGCTCCTTTGGTGCAACCTCTATTGCCTTTATCAAAAAGTTTGAGTGATGTATCGGAGCAGTTATTGCTTTTAATGGATAAAAAACAAAAAGTTAATCAAGTGTTATTGGAGGATTTATTAGAAAAATTCAATTCCAGAAGTCCTGCTGATGTAGAATTAGCGGTTTATGGGAGTTTGAAAAAATTGCTTTAGAATAAATATAAAATTGTTTTTATGAATTAATAATTCTTGAAATCCTGATAATTATTATCAGGATTTTTTATGTAAATTATTTTCCTATTCCACTAATTTAAACTCTCAAAACAGATTTTTCTGGAATTCAGTAAATCAGTATTTTTTTCGTATTTTTGCAAAAATTTTATAAAATAAACATTCATGTTAACAGTAAATAATTTATCAGTTCAGTTTGGCAAACGAATTTTGTTTGACGAAGTAAATACTACCTTCACACACGGTAATATCTATGGAGTTATCGGAGCCAATGGCGCTGGAAAATCTACTTTTCTTAAAATAATTGCAGGTGAAATGGACCCAACTTCGGGACATATTCATCTAGAACCAGGAAAACGTATGTCGGTTTTAAACCAAAATCACAATATGTTTGACGAAAGCACCGTACTAGAGACCGTTATGATGGGGAATAAAACCCTTTATGCGATCAAAAAAGAAATGGATGCTTTGTATTTAGATTACAATGACTCAAATGCAGATAGAATAGGCGAGTTGCAAGTGCAATTTGAAGAAATGAACGGTTGGAATGCGGATTCTGATGCAGCATCTATGTTATCAAATCTTGGAATTACAGAGGAACATCATTATACTTTAATGGGAGATTTGGAAGGAAAAATAAAAGTTCGTGTCCTTTTGGCACAGGCACTTTTTGGAAATCCGGATTTACTTATTATGGATGAGCCTACAAATGATCTAGATTTTGAAACTATCGCTTGGTTAGAAAATTTTTTAGCTAACTATGAAAATACTGTAATTGTAGTTTCTCACGACAGACACTTTTTAGATTCTGTTTGTACACATATTTCGGATATTGATTTCAGTAAAATAAATCATTATTCTGGAAATTATACTTTCTGGTATGAGTCAAGCCAGTTGGCAGCGAAACAACGCGCGCAACAAAACAAAAAAGCTGAGGAAAAGAAACAGGAATTAGAAGAATTTATTCGTCGTTTTAGTGCGAATGTAGCCAAATCTAAACAAGCTACTTCGCGTAAAAAAATGATTAGCAAGTTGAATATTTCTGAGATAAAACCATCAAGTCGTCGTTATCCGGCTATTATTTTTGATCAAGAGCGTGAAGCAGGAGATCAAATTTTGAATGTTCAAAATTTAAGCGCTTCCATAGATGGAGAAATTTTGTTTAAAGGAGTAGATTTGAATATGGCCAAAGGCGATAAAATCGTTCTTTTTTCGAAAGATTCCCGTGCAACAACAGCATTTTATGAAATATTAAACGCAAATCAAACCGCAGATTCAGGAACTTTTGATTGGGGAGTTACAACTAACCAAGCCTATTTGCCAGGTGATAATCATTCATTTTTCGAAAGTGATTATTCTCTAGTTGATTGGTTGCGTCAGTGGGTAAAAACTGAAGAGGAGCGTGATGAGGTAAACATTCGTAGTTTTCTTGGGAAAATGATTTTCTCCGGTGAAGAAGCGTTGAAAACCTGTAGAGTTTTATCAGGAGGAGAAAAAGTTCGTTGTATGTTGTCTCGAATGATGATGGAAAGAGCTAATGTTTTAATGTTGGACGAACCTACCAATCACTTGGATTTAGAGTCGATTACAGCTTTTAATAACTCATTAAAAAACTATAAAGGCTCTGTAATTTTCACCACACACGATCATGAATTTGCTCAAACTGTTGGAAATAGAGTTGTCGAATTGACACCTAATGGCGCAATTGATAGATATATGACTTTTGATGAATACTTGGATAACGAAGGTGTTCAGGAATTAAGAGCAAAAATGTACACCGTATAAATAATAGTGTCATAGGAAAAAAAATATCCCGCAATTGCGGGATATTTTTTTGATAATTTTTTAAATTTAAATTTGATATCAAAGGAATTTATTTTCTTCCAAAAAATTTACTGATTATAAAAATTATTACGGCTACTACTGCAACAACTATAAATATACCAACACCTATTCCAGCTTTGAATATACCTTCTATTACGGAACAGCCTGAAAATGAAACTAGTACTACGAAAAGCATCAATAATCTGGTGAGTCTTTTTTGCATGATCTTTTATTTTAAAATGTTAAACGTTAAAATGTAAATCTATGCTTTAACCCAAGGGCTACCTTATATAATTCTTATTGATTGTTGCAAAATTAAGTAAAAGTAATGCACTGATTTTTTTGAAATAAAAGTATTAGCATTTTCTCTCTTTTTAATTATAAAATCATAAATCGGAATTTGTATATTTGTAAAACCAAACAACACACTTTAGAATGAGTCAAAAAGTATTACTTACTGCAAAAGAAGTTACTATCATATTACATCGTTTGGCCTGTCAATTAATCGAAAAGCACTTAGATTTTTCAGATACCATTTTAGTAGGAATTCAACCAAGAGGCGTTTTCCTAGCAGAACGTTTGAAAGAGATATTAGAAAAAAATTATCAAACGCCTGAAATTCAATTAGGCTATCTGGACATTACCTTTTTTAGAGATGATTTTCGTAGAACTGATAAGCCATTAGAAGCTAACAAAACTAAGATAAATTTTATTGTTGAAAATAAGAAAGTTATTTTCATTGATGATGTATTATTCACTGGAAGAAGCATTCGTTCCGCTTTGACAGCCATACAATCTTTTGGACGTCCTTCGGAAATTGAACTTCTAGTTTTGATTGACAGACGTTTTAGTCGCAATTTACCCATTCAACCGGATTATAGAGGAAGACAGGTAGATGCCATAAATAACGAAAAAGTAAAAGTGAGCTGGAAAGAAAATGATGGTGAAGATGGTGTCTATTTAATAATAAGTTAGATTTTAATTTTTTTAAAAGTCTAACATTAAAAACTAATAATCGTAAAAAGAAATGAAAGAATTAAGCGTAAATCATTTGTTAGGAATAAAATACATCAACAAGAATGATATTGACCTAATTTTTGAAACAGCCGATCATTTTAAAGAAGTAATCAATAGACCAATTAAGAAAGTTCCTTCCTTACGAGATATTACCATTGCCAATATTTTTTTCGAAAATAGTACTAGAACAAAACTCTCATTTGAGCTAGCACAAAAACGTTTATCTGCTGATGTAATTAGTTTTTCGGCAGCACAATCTTCAGTCAAAAAAGGGGAAACTCTAATTGATACCGTTAATAATATTCTTTCGATGAAAGTAGATATGGTAGTCATGCGGCATGCAAATCCCGGCGCTGCTTATTTTCTTTCTAAAAACGTAAAAGCGAGTATCGTTAACGCAGGAGATGGTGCACATGAGCATCCTACACAAGCCTTATTAGACAGTTATTCGATTAGAGAAAAATTAGGCGAAGTTGCTGGAAAAAAAGTAGTCATTGTAGGTGATGTTTTACATTCCAGAGTAGCATTATCCAATATATATGCACTTCAAATGCAGGGAGCTGAGGTTAAAGTTTGCGGACCAAAAACTTTGATTCCAAGATATATAGAATCGCTTGGTGTAACAGTTGAACCTAATTTGATAAAAGCACTTGAATGGTGTGATGTAGCGAATATGTTGCGCGTGCAAAACGAGCGAATGGATGTGAATTATTTTCCTTCTACCAGAGAGTATGCTCAACAATATGGAGTTGATAAAACTATTTTAGATTCTTTAAATAAAGAAATCATAATAATGCATCCAGGACCAATAAATCGTGGTGTAGAAATTACAAGCGAGGTAGCCGATTCACAACAATCGGTGATTTTAAACCAAGTAGAAAATGGTGTTGCAATTAGAATGGCTGTAATTTATCTTTTGGCATCAAAAATCCAGTAATTTAAAATAAAAACTTTGTAAATTAGCTATTATTAAACTAATCTGCCTTGAGTAGACTCATAAATTAAAAAGATGAAAGTAGATCAAAAAGGACATACAATTAGTATTAGAGATACGCAGGGTGATTTTACTTCTTTTTTAATGAAGGTTACCCATCAACATAAGACATTTGAAAAGCATAATTTGATTATAGATCTTTTGTTGCACAAAGATTTATCGGCAGATAATATCAAATTATTTATGCCATTATCTAAACTACACAAAAAAGCAAAAAAATCATTTGTTATAGTTACTTCTGATTTTGATTATAATGCTGTTCCAGAGAAATTAACGGTCGTTCCTTCTTTATTAGAAGCACATGATATAATTGAAATGGAAGAGATTGAAAGAGATTTAGGCTTTTAAATTTGTGTATTCGGTAGTGATTAAACCGTTAGATCAATTTAAATAAATACGTAATAACCGAATACACAAAGACTTGAAATTAACAATACTTGGTTGCTACGCTGCAACGCCACGAACTTTTACGAATCCAACTTCACAGATTTTAGAAATAAAAAACAGAATTTTTTTGATTGATTGCGCAGAAGGAACCCAAGTGCAATTACGAAAAAATAAAATTAGATTCTCTAAGATTAATCATATCTTCATTTCTCATTTACACGGAGACCATTTTTTTGGATTAATAGGTTTAGTATCTACTTTTACTTTACTCAATAGAACAACTGATTTGCATATATATGGACCAAAGGGAATTCAAGAAATCATCAAGTTGCAATTGAGATTATCTAATTCTTGGACTAATTATGGTTTGTTTTTCCATGAACTGGAATCCAAAGAAAGTGAAGTTATTTTTGAAGATGAAAAGGTTTTGGTAAAAACCATTCCTTTAAAGCATCGTGTTTACACAAATGGATTTTTATTCCAAGAAAAAACAGGAGAACGCAAACTTAATCTCGATGCCGTTCAAAATTATGAAATTGATACGTGTTACTATCAAAAAATAAAAAACGGAAATGATATAACTTTAGAAGATGGTCGAATTATTAAAAATGATGAATTAACATTTGATCCTATTCCTGCAAAAAATTATGCATTTTGCTCAGATACGGCATATGATGAGAGTATAATTCCAATCATTAAAAACATTGATGTATTATACCACGAATCTACTTTTCTGCAATCAGAAGAAAATTTAGCTAAAAAAACATTGCATTCTACGGCAAAAGAAGCGGCTACAATTGCTTTGAAATCTAATGCAAAGCAATTAATTTTAGGACATTATTCTACTCGATATGAGAATATTGATCTTTTTAAAGAAGAAGCAAAATCTATTTTTCCTGAAGTATACCTGGCAAATGATGGAAAAAGCTTTGAGTTTTAGCAAAAAATAATTATTTCATTTAAATTCAAATTTGGATTTTAAATTTTTTCTAAGTGGAATCATTTAAATATCGAATAACCATAAAATAATAAACATGAACGATTTAAGTAACTATAGAAAATCTTACGAAAAGAGTGAATTATTAGAATCTACTATTCCTGATGACCCAATTAACCTTTTTAACAGATGGTTTCATGAGGTAGAAGACTTTGGAGGAGAGAGCGAGGTTAATGCTATGACGGTTTCTACAATAGGTTTAGATGGATTTCCAAAAGCCAGAGTTGTTCTTTTGAAAAAATTTAATGAAGAAGGGTTTATTTTTTATACCAATTATAATTCAGAAAAGGGCAGGGCTATTACCCAAAATCCAAAAGTTTGCCTTTCTTTTTTTTGGCACACCATGGAACGTCAGGTTATTATTAAAGGAATTGCACATAAAACTTCTGAGGCCATTTCAGATAATTATTTTGAGTCTAGACCGGACGGGAGTAAACTAGGAGCAATAGCTTCTAATCAAAGTGAAATTGTACCATCTCGGGAATTTTTAGAAAACAATCTTAAGAAGTTAGAAAAGGATTTTGAAAGTTTGGTAATTCCTAGACCCAAACATTGGGGCGGATTTTTGGTACAACCCTTAGAGGTAGAATTTTGGCAAGGAAGACCTAATCGTTTACATGATAGAATAAAATATAGTAGTCAAGAAGATTCATCATGGAAAACAGATAGGCTATCTCCATAATGTAGGATTTATACGCATACAAATATATTATTTGTGTAGTTCATCGATTTTATTTGGTATTTTAGCGATAAAATAAGTATGTTTGAAAAAGAAATAAGACATATTTATTTATTTATTAAAGAAGTTTGCATTAC
>NZ_QQBA01000023.1 GCF_003350545.1 Flavobacterium glaciei | reverse complement strand
ATTAAATCATATAACGAAGAATACGGACTGAACTGAATTTTTTGTTGCTGAACTAACATCTAAAAAGCCTTATGGTTACAGTTAAAAATACGAAAAAAGGAGCAAAAAACTATAGTTTTCTACTCCTTTTTTATTATATAATTAATTCTTAAAAAGACTTTTTCAGTGCCCTCAAAATTAATGGAAGCTTTTTTTATATTTTGATAAGCGCTTTATTAGTCTCTGATAACCAATGCGTCTTGTTTCCAAGTTTTTACAGAAGCAATTCTGCTGTTTGAATAGTCTACTTCGTTTAGGTTGTTGCCATTCCAAAAAAGCCATTTTCCAGTTTTTTCTCCATTTTCATAATTAGCAACAGATAATCTGTTACCATTTGTATCATATGAAGTCCAAACTCCGTCTAGTTTTCCATTTTTGAAGAAACCTTCTTGTTGAACTTTTCCATTTTCATAGTAGTATGTGGTTTTAACTAATTCACCTACAGCTTCTAATTTTGGTCCATTTTCTTGAGCAAATGCTATTCCTGAGAAGATTAATGCAGTTAAGATTATATATTTTTTCATGATGTTTGGGTTTTTAAGTTTATAATAGCTTAACAAATGTATAAAACATTTTACAATAAAAAAACTTTTAGTTAACAATTTGGTAACATTGGAATAAAATTTAACATTGGAGTTTAAATTTTGATTAAAAATCTAATGCTAAAAAATTGTATTTCACAATTCATTATTCATAATTAGTCCTAAATTTGCACCCGAACTTTAAGGGTTAAACAATCTAAAATTAGAATAATGTATAGAAGTCATAACTGTGGCGAATTAAACGCCTCGCATATTAATACTGAAGTTACACTTGCGGGATGGGTTCAAAAGTCACGCGATAAAGGTTTTATGAATTGGGTCGATTTACGTGACCGTTATGGAATTACACAATTAATTTTCGATGAAGGTCGTTCAGAAAAATCAGTTTTTGAATTGGCTAAAACTCTTGGTCGTGAATTTGTGATTCAAGTAAAAGGAACTGTTATTGAGCGTGAAGCTAAAAATAATAACATTGCAACTGGTGAAATAGAAATTTTAGTTACGCAACTTACTATCCTAAACGCTTCGCTTACGCCACCTTTTACGATTGAAGATGAAACGGATGGTGGTGAAGACATTAGAATGAAATACCGTTACCTTGACATTCGAAGAAATCCTGTAAAAAACAGTTTGCTTTTCCGTCATAAAGTAGCAATGGAAGTGCGTAAATACCTTTCGGATTTAGATTTTTGTGAAGTAGAAACGCCTTATTTAATTAAATCTACTCCAGAAGGAGCTAGGGATTTTGTGGTGCCTTCCAGAATGAATGAAGGTCAGTTTTATGCATTACCACAATCTCCACAAACTTTTAAACAATTGTTGATGGTGGGCGGAATGGATAAATATTTCCAAATCGTTAAATGTTTCCGTGACGAGGATTTACGTGCAGACAGACAACCGGAATTTACACAAATCGATTGCGAAATGGCTTTTGTGGAACAAGAAGATATTTTGAATGTTTTTGAAGGTTTGACAAGACATTTATTAAAAGAAATAAAAGGCATCGATGTAGAAAAATTTCCAAGAATTACTTACGAGTATGCGATGAAAACGTATGGAAATGACAAGCCGGATATCCGTTTCGGAATGGAATTTGGTGAGTTGAATGAAGTAACACAACACAAAGATTTCCCAGTTTTTAATGCAGCCGAATTAGTAGTAGGAATTGCAGTTCCTGGAGTTGGAAACTATACTCGCAAGGAAATTGACGGAATAATAGACTGGGTAAAACGTCCACAAGTTGGTGCCAGCGGAATGGTTTATGTCAAATGCAATGAAGACGGAACATACAAATCATCAGTAGATAAATTTTATGATCAAGACGATTTAACCCAATGGGCAAAAATCACGGGTGCAAAAGCAGGAGACATGATTTTTGTGCTTTCTGGTCCTGCCGATAAAACACGTACACAGTTAAGTGCATTGCGTATGGAATTGGCAACTCGTTTAGGATTGAGAAATCCAGCTGAATTTGCGCCGCTTTGGGTGGTTGATTTTCCATTACTAGAATTTGATGAAGAAAGTGGTCGTTACCATGCGATGCATCACCCTTTTACATCTCCTAAGCCAGAAGACATGCACTTACTAGAAACTGATCCAGGAAAAGTTCGTGCAAATGCGTATGATATGGTTTTGAATGGAAATGAGATTGGTGGAGGTTCTATTCGTATTCATGACAAAGCAACACAACAATTGATGTTCAAATATTTAGGTTTCACTGAAGAAGAAGCGAAGGCTCAATTCGGATTCTTAATGGATGCTTTCCAGTTTGGAGCGCCACCACACGGAGGTTTAGCCTTTGGATTGGATAGATTGGTTGCAATTCTTGGAGGACAAGAGACAATTAGGGACTTTATAGCGTTTCCAAAAAACAATTCAGGTAGAGATGTTATGATTGATGCGCCATCTATTATAGATGAATCACAGCTGAAAGAGTTGCATATAAAGTTAGCTTAATTGTAACTGGTCGTTAAATATTGTTAGAAAACGTTGAATATCAATATTTTTACAAAATAAAAAGAGAAGAATGTCTTTCGTATTATATTAAATATTACATTTGCTTCATTATAAATTATTATTACTATTACAATGCGTACAGGTACAGTTAAATTTTTCAATGAATCTAAAGGTTACGGATTCATTACAGACGAAGAAACAGGAAAAGACATTTTTGTTCATGCATCAGGAATCAACGCGGAAGAATTGCGCGAAGGTGACAGAGTTAGCTATGAAGAAGAAGAAGGAAGAAAAGGAAAAGTTGCTGCGAAAGTAGCAGTGATCTAAGCATAAAAAGATATTTTTTTTTGCCTACGAATGTTTAAAAAACGTTTCGATTTATTTCGGAACGTTTTTTTTTATATAAATTATTTTCTCCTTTTTGGAATAAATACACCCTCCTTTTAGGATTTTTAAATTTATCAAAGGTTAAACACATCTTAAAATAAAAACTTTCCTTATTTATAATTAATAAAAATTGTAAATTTACAACGTTGTAGTTGTGATGTATTTTTGAGTTTTTATTGCTATTTAACAATTTGAAAGTTATCTTTGTGACTTATTTTTACTCAAAAAAATCAATATTATGCAATCTGATCAATTAAATTATATTCCAATTTTAATGCAATTTATACTTGCAGTAGGATTTGTTGTGGGAACAATATTGGTTTCAGGAAAATTAGGTCCTAAAAGATCATCTATAAATAAGGATAAGAACTTCGAGTGTGGGATTGAATCTGTGGGAAATGCGAGAATTCCATTTTCAGTTAAATATTTCCTAGTGGCTATCTTATTTGTTTTGTTTGATGTTGAGGTTATTTTCTTGTACCCATGGGCAATAAACTTCAAGGAGTTGGGAATGGAAGGAATGGTTAAAATGGTAATTTTTATGCTATTGCTTTTAGTAGGCTTTTTTTACATCATCAAAAAGAAAGCTTTAGAGTGGGAGTAATGTTTAATTACGAATTAGAAATAACAAGTTATAAGAATTTTAATTTCTAATGTATTTAAAATAAATGTTTTTAAAGTTTAAATTATGAACTCATAATTCATAATTCAAAATTCATAATTTTATAAAGATGAGTGATTCAAATATAAATATGGTTGCCCCTCCAGAAGGTGTTGTTGGTGAAGGTTTTTTTGCCACAAAACTAAATGATGTAGTGGGATTGGCTCGTGCAAATTCTTTGTGGCCTTTGCCTTTTGCGACGTCTTGTTGTGGTATTGAGTTTATGGCAACAATGGCTTCACACTATGATTTGGCGCGTTTTGGTTCAGAAAGAGTAAGTTTTTCTCCTCGTCAAGCGGACATGTTAATGGTAATGGGGACTATTTCGAAAAAAATGGCGCCTATTTTACGTCAAGTTTACGAACAAATGTCTGAGCCTCGTTGGGTTATAGCAGTTGGAGCTTGTGCCTCATCTGGTGGAATTTTTGATACTTATTCTGTTTTACAAGGGATTGATAAAGTGATACCGGTTGATGTGTATGTTCCGGGTTGTCCTCCAAGACCAGAACAAATTGTTGATGGTGTTATGAAATTGCAAGAGTTAGTTAAAACGGAATCAGTAAGAAGAAGAAGCTCTCCAGAATATCAAGAATTATTGGCTTCATATAACATTAAATAAGTAATGGCGCTAGAAACAATACAAATCCAAGAAAAATTAGTTGAAGCATTTGATTCAGCAGTTTTTGAATTCAATCAGGAAAAAGATATATTTTCGTTTGAAGTTGCTTCTGATAAAATCACAGCAGTTATTCTTTTTTTAAAAAATGATCCTACATTACGCTTTCATTTTTTAACTGATTTGTGCGGGATTCACTATCCTGACAATGATGTTGACCATCAATTTGCGGTGGTATATCATCTGCACAATTGGTACGAAAACAAAAGAATTAGAATCAAAGCTTTTATCAACGGCGAGAATCCCGAAATAAAAACGATATCAAATATTTTCTTGAGTTCTAACTGGATGGAAAGAGAAGCGTATGATTTTTATGGTATAAACTTTATTAGTCATCCGCAGTTGAAACGTATTTTGAATATGGATGAAATGATTTCTTTTCCAATGCGAAAAGAATTCCCAATGGAAGACAGCGGGCGAACTGATAAAGATGATCGTTTCTTTGGAAGAACAACCGACAATTACTAAAAACACACTATTATAATTTTTCACATTAAATAAATGTCAGAACTATTATTACCACCAGAGCATCGCTATGCTAAAAGAATAAAAGAACAGCTAAACGAAGACGGAAGTGAGCTTTCGATTCTTAATTTAGGGCCAACTCACCCAGCTACACATGGTATTTTTCAAAATATCTTGTTGATGGATGGAGAAAGAATTCTGGAAGCGGAACCAACCATTGGTTACATTCATAGAGCTTTTGAAAAAATCGCTGAAAATCGTCCTTTTTACCAAATCACTCCTCTTACTGATAGAATGAACTATTGTTCATCTCCTATAAATAATATGGGATGGTGGATGACGTTAGAAAAATTATTGGATATTGAAGTTCCTAAAAGAGCGCAATATTTAAGAGTTATTGTAATGGAATTGGCAAGAATCACGGATCACATTATCTGTAATTCAATCCTTGGAGTGGATACAGGAGCTTACACAGGATTTTTATATGTATTTCAATTTAGAGAAAAAGTATACGAAATCTATGAAGAAATTTGTGGAGCTCGATTGACTACTAATATGGGAAGAATTGGTGGTTTCGAAAGAGATTGGTCACCTAAAGCATTCGAATTATTAAATACGTTTTTACAAGACTTTCCTGTAGCTTGGAAAGAATTTGAAAACCTATTTGAAAGAAATAGAATTTTTATTGACAGAACTGTAAATGTTGGGGCAATAACTGCTGAACAAGCTATGGCTTATGGATTTACAGGTCCAAATTTACGTGCAGCAGGTGTTGATTATGATGTTCGTGTAGCGCAACCGTATTCTTCTTACGAAGATTTTGATTTTATTATTCCTGTTGGAAAATCTGGAGATACTTACGATCGTTTTTGTGTTCGTAATGCTGAAGTTTGGGAGAGTTTGAGTATCATTCGTCAAGCATTAGAAAAAATGCCGGAAGGAAATGACTTTCATGCAGATGTTCCGGATTACTACCTTCCTCCAAAAGAAGATGTTTACACCAGTATGGAATCATTGATTTACCATTTTAAAATTGTGATGGGAGAAGTTCCTGTTCCAGTTGCCGAAATATATCATCCTGTTGAAGGTGGAAACGGAGAATTAGGATTCTATTTAGTAACTGATGGAAGTAGAACGCCTTATAGATTGCATTTCCGTAGACCTTGCTTTATTTATTATCAAGCGTATCCAGAAATGATCAAAGGAGCATTACTGTCAGATGCAATTGTTATTTTGTCAAGTTTAAATGTTATTGCCGGAGAATTAGACGCATAATAGATATCAGATTGTTAATTAACGATTTTAGACCCGAGCGTCAGCGAACTGGCGAAGCATTTCAGATTTAAAAAAAATGGAAAGAACATATCACAAACAAGAAATAAATATGACTGAAGCATTGATGACCCGTATCAATGAACTAATCAGTCATTATCCTGAAGATAAAAGAAAATCGGCATTATTGCCTGTTTTGCATGAAGTTCAAGATGCTCACGATAATTGGTTGAGTATTGAATTAATGAATAAAGTAGCTGAAATCCTTTTGATTAAACCAATTGAAGTTTACGAAGTAGTTTCGTTTTATACGATGTACAACCAAAGACCAATTGGAAAATACATGTTTGAGTTTTGCCAAACTTCACCTTGTTGTTTGAACGGAGTGGAAGATTTAATGGATTACACCTGTGAAAAATTAGGTGTAAAAGTTGGTGAACCTACTCCAGACGGTCTTTTTGAAGTGAGAGGAGTTGAGTGTTTAGGAGCTTGTGGTTATGCTCCAATGATGCAATTAGGCGATTTTTACAAAGAACATTTAACCGCAGCAAAAATTGACCAGTTAATTGAAGATTGCAAAAACGATACAATAATATTACACGATAAATAATATGTCACAAAAAATATTATTAGACAAAATAAATATTCCAGGAATTAAAACTTACGAAGTGTACCGTCAAAACGGGGGTTACGCTTCAGTAGAAAAAGCTTTAAAAACATTAACACCGGACGAAGTGGTTGAGGAAGTTAAAACTTCAGGATTACGTGGTCGAGGTGGAGCTGGGTTTCCTGCTGGAATGAAATGGAGTTTTATTGATAAGAAATCAGGAAAACCAAGACATTTAGTTTGTAATGCCGATGAGTCTGAGCCTGGTACTTTCAAAGATCGTTATTTGATGGAATTTATCCCTCATTTATTGATTGAAGGAATGATTACTTCCAGTTATGCTTTGGGTGCAAACCTATCCTACATCTACATTCGTGGAGAATACATGTGGGTGTACAAAATATTAGAAAAAGCCATAAACGAAGCTAAAGCTGCTGGATTTTTGGGTAAAAATATATTAGGTTCAGGCTATGATTTAGAACTTTATGTTCATTGTGGTGCCGGAGCTTACATTTGTGGTGAAGAAACTGCATTAATCGAATCCTTGGAAGGTAAAAGAGGTAATCCTCGTATCAAACCACCATTTCCTGCAATTTCAGGACTTTGGGCAAATCCAACGGTTGTAAATAATGTAGAAACGATTGCCGCTGTGCCTTGGATTATCAATAATACAGGTGCAGAATATGCTAAAATAGGTATTGGGCGTTCTACAGGAACCAAGTTAATTTCAGCTTCAGGACATATCAAAAATCCGGGTGTTTATGAAATTGAATTGGGTTTAAGTGTTTACGAATTCATGAATTCTGATGAATATTTAGGCGGAATGAGTTCTGATAGACCTTTGAAAGCATTTGTACCGGGAGGAAGTTCTGTTCCCGTTTTACCTGCTCATTTAATTTATAAAACGGCAAACGGTGAAGATCGTTTGATGTCATACGAATCGTTAAGTGAAGGTGGATTTGCAACAGGTTCTATGTTAGGATCAGGTGGATTTATTGTTTACAATGATACATCTTGTATTGTTCGTAATACTTGGAATTTCTCTCGTTTTTATCATCATGAAAGCTGTGGACAATGTTCCCCATGTCGAGAAGGTACTGGATGGATGGAAAAAGTATTACATCGAATTGAAAATGGTCACGGTCGTGAAGAAGATATTGATTTGTTGTTGAGTATTCAAAGTAAAATTGAAGGAAACACGATTTGTCCTTTAGGTGATGCGGCAGCTTGGCCAGTAGCAGCAGCAATTCGTCATTTTAGAGAAGAATTTGAATATCATATTCGTTTTCCGGAAAAAATAAAACATAGAGACCATTTTGTTGCTGAGCCTTTCTCCAAAGTCATAATGTCCAATGTCGTAAAGTCATAACGGAAATGGGAAGGTTTAATTCATTTGAAGAAATTAATTCTTGGAAAAAATCAAGGATTTTCAACAAACGGATTTATGAAATAACCAATGGTGAAGAATTTAAGAAAGATTTTGATTTAGTTAGACAAATTAGAAGGGCATCAATTTCAATTTCATCAAATATTGCAGAGGGATTTGAAAGAAACACGGATAAAGAATTTATATATTTTTTGTACGTATCTAAAGCATCTTCTACAGAAGTAAGATCACAATTGTATTTAGCATTGGATTTAAATTATATTACAAAAATAGAATTTGACGAATTATTTGAGAATGTTTCAGATATTTCAAAATTATTAAGTGGATTTATAAAATATTTAAATGACAGTCAAAAGAAGTGAAGTCGAAATGTATTCGACATTAAGACATTTGACATTAAGACGTTAAGACTTTAAACATGAAAGTAACCATAGACGGTCAAAGCATAGAAGTAGAACCAGGAACAACAATCCTGCAGGCAGCACGTATGATAGGTGGGGAAGTAGTTCCGCCAGCAATGTGCTATTATTCTAAACTAAAAGGGAGCGGTGGAAAATGCCGTTGTTGTTTAGTGGAAGTTTCCAAAGGGAGTGAAGCAGACCCAAGACCAATGCCTAAATTAATGGCATCTTGCGTAACAGGTTGTATGGACGGAATGGAAGTAAACAGTAAATCTTCACCGAGAGTAACTGAAGCTAGAAAATCTGTAACAGAGTTTTTGTTGATTAATCACCCATTAGATTGTCCGGTTTGTGATCAGGCAGGAGAATGTGATTTGCAAAACTTAAGCTTTGAACACGGGAAATCAGAAACTCGTTTTATCGAAGAAAAAAGAACTTTTGAGCCAGAAAATATTGGTCCAAATATCCAATTACACATGAATCGTTGTATTCTTTGTTACCGTTGTGTGATGGTTGCAGATCAGTTGACTGACGATCGTGTGCACGGAGTAATGGATAGAGGAGATCATTCTAATATATCGACTTGTATTTCTAAAGCAGTTGATAATGAGTTTTCAGGCAACATGATTGATGTATGTCCGGTAGGAGCTTTAACCGATAAAACATTTAGATTTAAATCTAGAGTTTGGTTTAGTAAGCCTTACAATGCACACAGAGATTGCCCTACTTGTTCAGGTAAAACTACTGTTTGGATGTTTGGTGACGAAATTCAACGTGTGACAGGTAGAAAAGACGAATACCATGAGGTAGATGAATTTATTTGTAATGGATGTCGTTTTGACCACAAAGATATAGCTGACTGGACTATTGAAGGACCAAGAGCTTTCGAAAAAGATTCAGTGATCAACCAAAATAAATACAACAGAAAGTTGCAAAAAGTAGAAATTGCTACTGAAGAGACTATATTAAAAGGTAGAGAAGCTGATCGTAAAAAGATAAGTATGTCACAAATACCATTGACCAAAGAAGACATTATTAATCAAAAAAGCTTGGGTAATAATGGATAGTACTATAATAATAGAAAAAAGTGTCATTATTATTGCAGTTTTTGCTTTAACAATGTTAATGGCAATGTACTCAACATGGGCAGAACGAAAAGTTGCCGCTTGGCTTCAAGATCGTGTGGGTCCTAACAGAGCCGGTCCTTTTGGATTGTTTCAGCCGCTTGCAGATGGTTTAAAATTATTCTCTAAAGAAGAATTTGAACCGAATACACCAAACAGATTTTTGTTTTTTGTAGGTCCGGCTATTGCCATGAGTACGGCTTTAATGACCAGTGCTGTAATTCCTTGGGGAGACAGATTGCATTTATTTGGCAGAGATATTTTACTTCAAGCAACTGATTTAAATATTGGGTTGCTATACTTTTTTGGAGTAGTATCAGTGGGTGTTTACGGAATAATGATTGGTGGTTGGGCTTCGAATAATAAATTTTCATTGATTGGTGCAGTTCGAGCAGCTTCTCAGATGGTTTCTTATGAAATTGCCATGGGATTGTCTATAATTGCATTATTAATGATGACAGGAACATTGAGTTTAAGAGAAATTTCGGAGCAACAAGCAGGAATGAACTGGAATGTTTTTTACCAACCGTTATCTTTTATTATATTTTTAATTTGTGCGTTTGCTGAATCGAATAGAACTCCTTTTGACTTAGCGGAGTGCGAAACTGAACTAATTGGAGGATACCACACAGAGTATTCCTCAATGAAAATGGGATTTTATTTATTTGCTGAATATGCAAATATGTTTATTTCTTCTACTATTTTAGCGGTTTTATTCTTTGGAGGGTATAACTATCCTGGAATGAGTTGGGTTGTGGAGAATTGGGGTGTAAATATTTGTAATATATTAGGATTTGGCGCTCTGTTTATCAAATTATGTGGTTTCATCTTTTTCTATATGTGGGTTCGTTGGACCATTCCGAGATTTAGATATGATCAATTGATGCATTTGGGTTGGAGAATTTTAATTCCATTGTCGATTATTAATATTATAATTACTGGAATTGTAATTTTGAGAGCAGATATTGCTGCTTATTTAGGATTTTAAGCCTCCTAACCCTTAAAGGGGAATTAATTAGGAATAAATATAATTTATATCGAAAAAGCCCTAGCCCTGATAGCAGTGGAAATCCTTTTTTGTTTTTTCTTTAAAAACAAAAAAGATTGCAACGGATAGCAGGATTAAGCTTCAAATAAAAATAAAAAATGTCAATAGAAAGTATATCCTTATCGGGAAGAAAAAAGCAAGTCTCTAACAAGGAGATGACTTTTTGGGAAAGAATGTATCTTGTTGCGATTATCAAAGGTTTGATAATTACAATTCAGCATTTGTTTACTAGAAAAGTAACGATTCAATATCCGGAGCAAGTACGTGAAATGAGTCCTGTGTATCGCGGTCAACATATGTTGAAACGTGATGAACAAGGTCGTGAAAATTGTACGGCTTGTGGTTTATGTGCGTTGTCTTGTCCTGCAGAAGCGATTACGATGAAAGCTGAAGAGCGCAGAGCAGATGAAAAACATTTGTACAGAGAAGAAAAATATGCGTCGATATATGAAATCAATATGTTGCGTTGTATTTTTTGTGGGTTGTGTGAAGAGGCTTGTCCGAAAGACGCAATTTACTTAACAACTTCTAAAGTATTAGTTCCTTCTAGTTATGAAAGAGAAGATTTTATCTTTGGAAAAGACAAATTGGTCATGCCGCTTGAAATGGCTATTAAAAACGCTCAACTTAAAAACGCTAACTAATGTCTACGATACTTATAATTTTTTGTGTATTGGCTGCTATCACATTAGCAACCGCATTTTTGACAATTTTTAGCAAAAATCCGATTCACAGCGCTATTTATTTAGTGATTTGTTTCTTTTCGATTGCAGGTCATTATCTATTATTGAATTCTCAATTCTTGGCGATAGTGCACATTATTGTGTATTCTGGAGCGATTATGATTTTGTTTTTATTCACCATCATGTTGATGAATTTAAATGAGGAAAGAGAAGTGCACCGACCTAGAATTACACGATTAGGAGCAATTGTTTCTTTTTGTTTAATCTGTTTGGTTTTGATTGCCATTTTCATCAATTCTAAACCTATTGTTGGAGAATACGTAACTACCGGCGAAGATTATCAGTCTATAAAAGTATTGGGTAAAATCCTGCTGAATGAATATATGGTTCCGTTTGAATTTGCTTCTATATTACTTTTAGTTGCTATGATTGGAACTGTGTTATTGTCTAAAAAAGAAAAATTGCAAAAATAAGATGAATAATATTTTAAACCACATTGGTATTGAAAATTATATATTCCTAAGCGTAATACTTTTTTGTATTGGAGTTTTTGGGGTATTGTACAGACGAAATGCCATTATCGTATTTATGTCAATTGAAATTATGCTGAATGCAGTAAACCTATTGTTTGTAGCATTTTCGACCTATCATCAAGATGCGCAAGGACAAGTTTTTGTGTTCTTTTCGATGGCTGTTGCTGCGGCAGAAGTTGCGGTAGGATTAGCAATTCTGGTTTCTATTTTTAGAAATTTAGGTTCAATCACTATCGATAATTTAAAAAACTTAAAAGGATAAATGGAAATGAATACCAATATAGCTTTAGTTTTAGTTCTCGCTCCTTTTTTAGGATTTTTAATCAATGTTTTCTTTGGCAAAAGCCTTGGAAAATCCCTTTCTGGAATAATAGGAACGCTATCTGTTCTGGTTTCTTTTATTGCAACTGCTTATTTCTTTAGTGGAATTGCAGCGCAACCGGAAGGAATTCGTATTTCACTTTTTGACTGGATTCAAATCAGTAATTTCAATGTTGATTTTGGATTTCAATTGGATCAGTTGTCAATTTTGTGGTTGCTTTTTGTAACTGGAATTGGTTCTTTGATTCATTTGTACTCTATCAGTTACATGCATGATGATGAAAATATGCACAAGTTTTTCGCGTATTTGAATCTATTTATATTCTTCATGATAACATTAGTAATAGGAAGTAACTTATTAGTAATGTTCATCGGATGGGAAGGAGTAGGTCTTTGTTCGTATTTGTTAATTGGATTTTGGCATAAAAACCAAGAGTACAATGACGCTGCTAAGAAAGCATTCATCATGAACCGTATTGGTGATTTAGGGTTGTTAATTGGAATTTTCATTCTTGGAAATTTATTCAAGACTTTAGATTACGCTACTTTAAAAACGGCTATTGCTGGTGCAACAAATCATGATATGTACTGGCTTTCTATTGCTGCTTTCGCATTGTTCATTGGTGCATGTGGTAAATCAGCACAAATACCATTATATACTTGGTTGCCGGATGCGATGGCAGGTCCAACACCAGTTTCAGCATTGATTCACGCGGCTACGATGGTAACTGCAGGGATATTCATGATTACCAGATTGAATTTCTTATTTGATTTGACTCCGGATGTACAATCGATAATTGCAATTGTTGGAGCTGTTACTGCTTTAGTTGCTGCTACGATTGGATTGGTTCAAAATGATATTAAGAAAGTCTTAGCTTATTCTACCGTTTCTCAATTGGGATTGATGTTCTTAGCTTTGGGATTGGGCGCTTATGAAGTGGCTGTTTTCCACGTAATCACGCACGCTTTCTTCAAGGCTTGTTTGTTCTTGGGTTCAGGTTCTGTAATTCATGCTATGCACGGAGAACAAGATATGCGCAACATGGGCGGCTTGAAAAAAGCTATGCCAATAACTTTTGCAACGATGCTAATTGCCTCATTAGCAATTTCTGGAGTTCCATTATTCTCAGGATTTTTCTCAAAAGACGAAATCTTATTAGTGGCTTTCCATCATAATATTCCGTTATGGGTTGTGGCTTCGGTTGCTTCTATAATGACTGCTTTCTATATGTTCCGTTTGATGTTTTTAACATTCTTCCAAGAATTTAGAGGAACCGCAGAACAGAAACACCACTTGCACGAAAGTCCTTCTTTGATTACAATTCCTCTGATTGTTTTAGCAATTTTGGCGACCATCGGTGGTTTGATTAGTTTGCCTGGTAACAGTTGGTTGAATCATTATCTGATTCCAATTTTACCTAAATTAGCTACCGCTGAACACCATTTAGGAACTACAGAATATATCTTGATGGCTATTGCTGTTGTGGGTGGATTAGTAGGAATTGGTATGGCTTACGCTAAATACATCAAACAAAATACAGTTCCGACAGAAGATGCTGCTATTACAGGATTTTCTAAAGTGCTTTACAATAAATATTATGTTGATGAATTTTATGACGCTATTTTTGTTAAACCAATAAATTTCTTGTCTCGTTTTTTCAGAGACACTGTAGAAACAGGTTTGTCAGCTTTAGTTTTTGGATTCGGAAAAGTTACCAACGAAATAAGTTACCAAGGAAAGAAAATACAAAGTGGAAGCATTGGTCTATATCTTTTTGTTTTCGTATTAGGGCTTTGCGCCATTGTTTCTTATTTATTTTTAGCTCAACAATAATCATATATTATGAACGTATCTCTTATTTTAATTATTCTTTTAGTGGGTGCTTTTGTCACTTTTCTTTCGGGGGATAAACTGGCTTCAAAAGTGGCTTTGGTTTTTGGCTTAGCTGCTGCAGGCGCTTCTATTGTATTATTAAATCACTATAATTTAGGTGAAAACATCAGTTTCATAAACCAGTGGATCACGCAGCCTAATATTTCTTTTGCTCTAAAAGCAGACGGATTATCGATGGCAATGCTTTTGTTGACCACAATTTTGACTCCAATAATTATATTTTCTTCTTTTGGGAATGACTATAAAAATTCAAAATCATTTTATGCGTTAATCTTGTTTATGTCGTTTGCAATGGCAGGAACATTCTTAGCTTCAGATGGACTTTTGTATTATATTTTCTGGGAATTAGCACTGATTCCAATTTACTTCATCGCCTTAATTTGGGGTAATGGAGACGCTGAAGAACGCAAAAAAGCAGTAGTGAAATTCTTTATTTACACACTAGCAGGTTCTTTATTTATGTTAGTGGCTTTTGTTTATATGTATCAAAAATCAGGAAGTCTTTTATTAGAAGATTTATACAAATTGAACTTAACAGCAACGGAACAATTATGGATATTCCTAGCTTTCTTCTTAGCGTATGCCATTAAGATTCCATTAATTCCTTTTCACACTTGGCAAGCAAATGTGTATCAAAAAGCACCAACTGTTGGTACCATGCTTTTATCTGGTATCATGCTAAAAATGGGATTGTACAGTGTTATCCGTTGGCAATTGCCATTGGCGCCATTAGCAGCTAAGGAATATATGTATATTTTCATAGGACTTGGAATTGCAGGTGTCATTTACGGATCTATCGTTGCATTGAAACAAAAAGATTTAAAGAAATTATTAGCGTATTCTTCTTTGGCTCACGTTGGATTAATAGCAGCCGGAACCTACACTTTGACATTAGACGGATTGCGTGGTGCAGTTTTACAAATGATTGCACACGGATTTGTAGTTGTTGGTTTGTTTTATGCAGCTGAAATTATTTTCAGAAGATACGAAACTCGAGCTATTGCTGAAATGGGCGGAATTCGTACGCAATCGCCAAAATTCACTTCGATGTTTTTGATTTTGGTTTTAGCATCTGTTGCTTTGCCTACTACTTTTAACTTCGTTGGGGAATTCACCGTTTTGTATAGTCTTTCACAAATTAATATTTGGTTTGCTATTTTAGGAGGAACAACCATTATTTTAGGAGCGTATTATATGTTGAAAATGTTTCAACACGCTATGTTGGGCGAAACCAATACAAAGCCTTTTGCTGATGTAACAATCAATGAAGGAATAACAATGGTACTTATAATTGGTGTTTTGTTCTTTTTTGGGATGTATCCAAAGCCAATTACCGATTTGATTACGCCAAGTCTGGAAGAAATTTTAACTCAAATAAACAGAATTAACTAAGTCAAATAAAAAAATGAATACATTAATAGCTATAATAGGATTAGGTGTTTTATGCCTTTTATTTGAAATTTTTAATTTAAGGAAAGCCATTGTTCCAATAACAATACTTGGATTATTGGGAGTGCTGGGTCTAACCATATCAGAATTTAATTCAACAGAAAGCTACTACAACAACATGATTGTTGTGAGTAAATTTTCTAGTACTTTTTCGTCTTTGTTTATTGTGCTTACTATTTTCTTAGTAGCTCTAGGACATAACTTTTACGAAAATCATCAATCTAAAATCTCTGATTATATTGCCATAAAAATATTTTTATTGGCAGGAGCAGTAGCGATGGTTTCTTTTGGAAACTTAGCAATGTTCTTTTTAGGAATAGAAGTATTATCAATTGCGCTTTATATTCTTGCGGCAAGTGACCGTATGAATTTAAAAAGTAACGAAGCGGGAATGAAGTATTTCTTAATGGGATCTTTTGCTTCGGGAATCATTCTTTTTGGTATCTGTTTAATCTACGGTGCCATGGGAAGTTTTGATGTTACAGAAATTAGTGAATTATCACAATCAGCTGAGTTGCCGGTTTGGTTCCCAATAGGAATTGTGTTGGTAACTATCGGAATGTTGTTTAAAGTGGCTGCAGTTCCATTCCATTTCTGGGCACCGGACGTGTACGAAGGTTCTCCAGCGTTGACAACAGCATTGATGAGTACTTTGGCGAAAGTAGTTGCTATGGCGACTTTACACAAATTATTATCGGTTATGAATGCTGATGTTTCAGAGTCATTCAAAATGGTAGTGGTTATTATTGCTATGGCTTCTATGACCGTTGGTAATATTATGGCCTTGAGACAAACAAATGTAAAACGTATGTTGGCTTTTTCAGGAATATCACATGCTGGTTTTATGTTGATGACTTTGTTGAGTTTGTCTACATCTGCAGGAAGCTTGTTGTATTATGCTTCTGCTTATTCTTTAGCTGGAATCGCTGCTTTTAGTGTGATTTTATACGTTTGTAAAAATAGAGACAACGAAGACATTGTAAATTTCCACGGTTTAGGAAAAACAAATCCATTGTTAGCCGCTATTCTTACAGCAGCTTTACTTTCGATGGCTGGAATTCCAATTTTTGCAGGATTCTTTGCTAAGTTGGTTTTATTCAATCAAACGATTCAAGCGGGTTATTTGGCTTTAGTAATTGTTGCTGTAGTAAATTCTATTATAAGTGTTGGGTACTACTTCAAATTGATTTTGGCGATGTATAACAAAGAACCAAATGAGGAACGAAAAGGAACTCCGGTTATTATTTATGCCGTTGCAGTTATAGCAATTGTATTGAATATAGCATTAGGATTATTCCCTTCGTTTGTATTGGATTTATTAGCCTAGATTATACTTTTTAAAAATATACAGAAAACCATCAAGAGCAATTTTGATGGTTTTTTTTTGGTTTAAATGTATTTTCTTAATTGAATAAATATTTACTATTATACTATCAATAATTAAATACTAAAACTCAGAACGCTCATGATTGAATAATTTAATTTTGTAGTACAGAATTAATTTTTGAATTTAATTATAGAGGGTACATGGGAAATACATTAAAAATACAAATCTGGTCGGATATTATGTGTCCGTTTTGTTATATCGGAAAAAGAAGAATAGAAGGTGCGCTACAGAATTTCGAACATAAAGACGCTGTTGAAATAGAATGGAAGAGTTTTCAGTTAGATGCTAATTTTGTTGCTTCTCCAGATGACAATCTAGTGGACCATTTGGCTGAAAAATATCGAAAAGGGTCTGATTGGGCAAAGGAGATGTTAGCCAACATGACTCAAAATGCAGCTAACTCAGGATTGGATTTTCATTTTGAAAAGGCAATTATGGCTAATTCCTTAAAGGCGCATCAATTGTTGCATTTAGCTAAAAGGTATAAGATAGGTGATGCGTTAAAAGAATTGCTGTTAAAAGCCTATTTAACGGAGGGCAAGGATGTAAACGGCAACAATACGCTATTGGATTTAGGACTTATGGTAGGACTTCCTTCTACTGAAATTGAAGAGGTGCTTTCATCAGATAAGTACGTTGCCGAAGTTCGCGCTGACATAGCTGAGGCTAATGCTATTGGTGTACAAGGTGTTCCTTTTTTTGTATTCGACAATAAATATGCGGTATCTGGAGCGCAACATGTTGAGACTTTTGTGAAAACTTTGGAGAAAGTTTGGGACGAAGGTGATTTTGTAGTAAAACCGCAATTACTTAATGATTCTGCGGGAGAAAGCTGTGGTATAGAAGGCTGTTAATAAGTATAAAGAAAGGCTGCATTTTATAAGTGGAGCCTTTTTTTTTGTGATTAGTTGTTTTATAATTACAATTTCTTTAAATGTTTTAGCATTGTTTTTAATTCCAAAACAATATTTGCTCAGTTGGTCATTCTTCAAATAAAAATATTACTTAATTGTTAAGTAGTGTCAATTTCTAAAGTCAATAGGTTGATTTCTAGAAATTTTCAATGAAGTGAAACAATTAGACTTCGGCTTAGTTTTGATTGCATCTGGATTTTGCTCGTAATGTAAATGCAGGATAATGATCGAATTTATTTGGTTTTAATTATGCAAATTAGTAATTGAAGGATCAACTTATTCTTGATTTACTCGCATTGTTGGTAAGTGTGTTCGTGCCGTCCTTTTTTTGTCCTTTAACAAATTACCGACAAGAATTGTACTAAATTCGGAAACGATTATCGTTTGGTACACGCTTGCAAGTTGCCTGCTGAAAGTTTGATTAGTTGTGCTGAAATTTGTTTTAAATTTGGGTTTAACAATTCAAGTTATTTTAACGTTTCATTTTTAGATTTTTTTATCACTAGCTTTTTCCAACACCGCAAATTATTACTTCATTATTTGAATAATGGTTTATTTGACCTTTTTTAAAATAGATTTCTAGGTTAAATTAATTCTAACTTCTTTTTAAATCTAACACTTTACTGGTAATCTATACATTTTGTCTATTCGTCGAAAGTTTTTTTATAATCATTTTCACTTGAATTAATTTTGAACTAGGATGCTTTTTTGGTTAATCTAGATGTTTTAAAGATACCCCTTAATTTCTGAAGAATGGGTTTTACTATGGGATAAATGCCTTACAATCAATATTGGTATTAATTAATGTTAATTTTTACACTTTTCTAAATGGTGACGAAAATCATTTGAATGTCAAAAGTGTTGATTTACAACCGTCTTGTTTCAGTAAATAATTCATTTAACGCAAGAAATATGTTTGATTTTAAGATTTTTTTTGTAAACTTTGTACTTAAAATAAAATTATTACTTTTTTTAAGTTTTAACAAAACCAATAAGAGATTTTTAACGTACATTTATGTTAAGATGATATGAAGTTTATTGGGCAAGTAATACATAGTTTATTTTGTTGGATAAATAAAGTGTACGTTGTTGATCTACTCACACTGTGATCGGTCCTAAAAATGAACAAGTAATAATTAGAATTTAGTATAAAAACAAGCAAAGCGAAGCAATTCGTTTTCATATTTGATATATAAAATATAGATTTAAAAAACAAAGCGTATGCACAACTTTACTAAAAGTCAGTCACGAGTTTATTTGTCCTTATTATTTCTTTCCCTAGCGCTAATGCTTGGGGTTAATAGTTTTGCTCAAACTCAGGCATTAGAAATGGCGAGTATTACTCCTGCGCCTGTCAATGGTAGAGTTACTGCTTTTTCTGTGCCTCTTCAAAAAAACACCAATAACCCCACAGGTAACACATTTACGCCATATAGTGTAAATGCACCAATGAATGCTAGCGTAGCGGTCTCGCAACTTACTGTCGCTAACGGTATTTATTTGGGTGATACCGCTGCTCCTCCGTATGTATTGCTAACTAATGTTGGTAATGTAGGTACAGTTGCTCAGGATAATGCACAATATACGAGTTACAACTCAGCAGATAGAACTGGTCTTGATGTTAGCGCCAATTATGGAATGAGAATTACTGCTAATTTTGCTGCATTAGGAACTAGAGCTTCTGCAACTGGACGTGTTAAAGTAGGTGAAATTACTGTATCTTTTGCACGAGGTACTAGAAATCCATTATTGCACTTTAAGGGTTTAGGTGGTATTAATGGTGGCGCCAATTTATCAGCTGAGTTTACCGTTAGATCAATTTTAAGCAGTACCGGTGTAGAGCAAGTTGGTGCGGCAAACATTTTTACACGTCGCTCGGGTAATTTAGTTCTTAATCAAACTGCTAGAACTATAAATAATCCCTTTGTTGCTGCGACTGCCAATGTAGCTACTACTAATTCTGGTAGAGGTACTGTACAGTTTGATTTTAATGATGTACAAACAATTATCCTGGAGGTTTTTGCTAACAGAAAAACAACAAATGCAACAAGTCTTACTTGGACGGGTGTGGATGCTTTCCTTTTAAGTACTTCTGTAGGGGAAGATGATTTAAGAGTTTCTAAAACGGTTGATAATACCTATCCAGCTATTGGTAGTAATGTTGTTTTTAACATTGCGGCGAGTAACATTGGTACAAGTTCTTCATCAAATGTTTCAGTTAATGATTTGTTGCCAAGTGGGTATACTTATGTAAGTCACAGTGCACCTGCAGGCACCACCTATAACAATGGAACAGGACTTTGGACTATAGGTGCTTTAGCTATAGACCAAACAGTCAATTTAACAATAACGGCAACTGTGAGGCCTACGGGAATTTACAGGAATGAGGCAACAATTAGTAGGACCAGTGCTCCAATAGAATCATTTATAGCAAACAATATCGCTACAAGTACTCCAGTGCCTTTTGATACAACAACGAGAAGGTCGTGTACTAGTACAGCACAAACAGTTTCTAGTTTGAGTTTTCAAGATCCGGTATTTGTATCAGGTTCTGATAACTCAACAGTAGATGTTGGAGATGTATATCGTTTTCCTAACGTTGTTCCTGGAGTAGCTGATGCATTATTAACTGTATCGGCAATTAGCGGTGCTGGCGGTACGCCAACAATAGCAATTCTCGATCAACCTGCAATAACGGAGGGTGTTGATGGTTTTGATGAAGCAATACAGCCATTTTTGACAACCAATGGTGCTGAATCTGCTATGGCTACATTTACGATTAACTTTGTTACTGTAGGAGGTACTGTGGCAAATCCGGTTAATTTGAATTATTATGTCACGGGCCTTGATATTGATGGCGATAGTGCGGCTCTAAGAGAGTTTGTCGAAGTCAATCGACCAGATGCGCAGTTCAACTCTAGTCCTTCAAACCTAACATTTTCAAATACACCATCGTCTTTCAGAGGAACTGCTACAACTTCGGCTACTGAACCTGGTACAGGAACCACACCAGAGTATGCTTACACGGCCTATTATGAAAATCGTAACTCGATGGTTATTTCCTTCGGGTCACTAGGTAGTACAACCGTTAACAGGCAATATTCGCTTTACTTTAAAGACATTACATATACTGGTAGACAGACCAATGTTGTAACTTCTCCTTTATTATGTGGTAATGTTTCATTAGATGGAGGAGGAAACATCGCAGGTTCTACTGTAACTTTAAGTGGGCCAAGTAGCCAAACTACAGCAACAGATTCAAATGGTAATTATTCGTTTTCAATTCCTGTTGGAAGTTTAGGAACTTACACAGTGACTCAGACGAATTTGGCTGGTTTCTCAGATTTCTCAGATGTAGAGGGTGCAAATGATAGTGTTATTAATAACAATGTATTCGGTTTCGCATCCATAACTGGTAGAAATTTTGTTGATGCTTCAGCAAACGTAAGTATTGTAAAAACGGTAAGCAATCCTACACCGAATGTAGGAAGCAGTGTGACCTTTACTTTAACAGCAAATAATGCAGGGCCAAGTGAAGCTACTGGCGTTGTAGTTACAGACCAGTTGCCATCCGGCTATGCGTATGTATCAGACAATGGCGGAACAGCGACAGCAGAAGCCTCCGGCTTGGTGACTTGGACGATAGGCACCTTGGCCAATGGCGCGAATGCCACCTTGACCATCACAGCAACAGTGCTTGCGACGGGTGACTATGGCAATACAGCGACCATCACGGCGAATGTAGCAGACCCAGATACAGATGACAACACATCAACAACGACTCCGGTCCCAGTACCCCAGGCGAATGTTGGTATTCTAAAAGAGTCAAGCAGTGCTACACCGAATGTAGGTG
>NZ_QQBA01000022.1 GCF_003350545.1 Flavobacterium glaciei | reverse complement strand
TAAGTAGGTCGGCGAAAGAATCTTGCATTTGTATATAATTTGGAAATACAAATATCTAGATTTTAATATTTCCCCACAACTTTTAGACTTGATCCCACATCACTTACATCCTTTTTAGCGCAATTAAAAATAGATATTATATTGGCTTCACTTCTAATTTAGAAGAACGTATTATTAGGCACAATCAAAAAAGCAAAGGTTTTACTGCCAACGTAAATGATTGGAAAGTTGTTTATATCGAAAAATACGAAACAAAAGAATTAGCTCAACAAAGAGAATTACAAATCAAATCTTGGAAAAGCAGGATTAAAATTCAGGAACTAATTTCAAAAAAAGATTAGTTCAGCTGACTCATAGCATTCCGATTCTATCGGAAGTGGTCGGGGGTTCGAACCCCTCATCGCCCACAAAAACTCCATTAGAAATAATGGAGTTTTTTTTTATATTTATTTCAGATTACCACCCTTGAGTCAATCCATTCTTCAGGACTTCTTCATATTTTTCTTTGTCGAAACTGTATAAATTTGGGGCTTTATGTGCAACATTACTTTTCTTTTCGTCAAGTTTTCTCAAAATACCTATCGCAGTAATCTTACGCAAAAAATTTCTACGGTCGAGTTTTCTGCCCAAAATAGTTTCATATAACTTTTGCAATTCCGGAATAGTAAATTTTTCAGGAAGTAAATTATATCCAACAGGCATAAGATTTAACTCCATACGAAGTGTCTCTAATGCTTTGTCTAAAATTTCCTTATGGTCCAAAACCAATTCCGGTACAATATTATGGTCTATCCACTCGACAATATCATTATTTCCCTCGGGCTGTGGAACCGTTTGTAAAAAATCGACTAAGGCATAATATCCTACCGTTACAAAACGACTAGCATACCATTTCCCTTCATCTAAAGGTATTCCATAAAATTCCAAAACTGTATTACTGACATCTACACTACACCTTTTAGCAGCTCCGAAGGTAG
Source organism: Flavobacterium glaciei (assembly GCF_003350545.1). Lineage (GTDB taxonomy): Bacteria > Bacteroidota > Bacteroidia > Flavobacteriales > Flavobacteriaceae > Flavobacterium > Flavobacterium glaciei. The sequence continues at coordinate 23,489 of NZ_QQBA01000022.1, read as the reverse complement.
AAAACTGCCTTAAGAAAATCCCTCTCAATCCAGTCCTGCCGTGTAAAACTGTGACAGCGGCCTCATCAATATCTTCATCTACAGGCACAAAACCACCTGGCAAAGCCCATTTATCGCTGTACTTTGTTTTTATTAACAACACTTTAAGTTGATTGTCATGAAATCCGAAAATCACACAATCGATTGACAATCCTGGCTGGTAGGACTCCTTATTATCCAAAATATTTTTTAGCATGTGCTTATTTTCTATTCTTTAAAACATAAATTATTGTTGCGCAATTTAGTTCATTTTTATTAAGTAAATAAAGGAACATTAAATTTTGAAAAGTTATCCATCTTAATTTAATATACAAAATGACTAACTCAAAAAAATCCCAATAGACAAGTAAAAAAATCGAACAAAGAATAAGCTAAAAAAAATCATTAAGTAAAAAAACGTCAAATCTTAATTCAAATGCATTGTGAATCAAAAAAATATGTACATTGCGTCACTATAACGCAATTGAATTAAAAGCTTAAAATTATCCAAAACCAACAACTAAAGACTATGAAAAAAATTATTTTATTTCTAATTGGACTTACTTTGTCGTCACAATCGCATGCCCAAGATTTAGATTATCGTGCTAAAGCAAAAAAATTAGTGGCACAAATGACCTTAGAAGAAAAAGCTTCTTTGTGTTCCGGCGAAACAGCTTGGTCCACAAAAGCCATTTCCAGACTAGGAATTCCCTCCATTTTTATGACTGACGGACCCCATGGTTTACGTAAAGCAGAAGGTTTCGATTTTACCAATAGTGTTCCTTCTACTTGTTTTCCAACAGCATCTGCACTTGCTTCTTCTTGGAATCCAGCATTGGCACAAAAAATGGGTGAAGCCTTAGGAATTGAATCTCAAGCTAACGATGTTCAAATATTATTAGGACCCGGAGTAAATATGAAGCGTTCCCCTCTTGGAGGAAGAAACTTCGAATATTTTTCTGAAGATCCAGTTTTAGCCGGAAAAATGGCTGTTGGTTATATCAATGGCGTTCAGAGTCAAGGAGTAGGAACTTCCATGAAACACTTTGCAGCAAACAATCAGGAAGCAGAGCGTATGTCTAATAGCTCAAATGTTGATGAGCGCACTTTGAACGAGATCTACTTTCCCGCCTTTGAAATGGCCATAAAAGAAGCACAACCTTGGACCGTAATGTGCTCATACAATAAAGTTAACGGAACTTATGCTTCTGAAAATTCGTATTTATTGAATCAAATGCTTAAAGAAAAATGGGGCTTACAAGGTTTTGTAGTTTCTGATTGGGGAGCAGTAAACGAGAGAGCTTTAGGAGTTGATTCCGGTATGCATTTAGAAATGCCGGCTAGTGGTGGTTTCAATGATAAAAAAATTGTTGAAGCTGTAAAAAAAGGAACTTTGGCGGAAGCAAGATTAGATGAAATTGTAACCGATTTACTTACTATCACTTTAAAAGCAAAAGACAGCCACAAAAAAGGAATTATTGTGGACAAAATAAAACACCATGAATTAGCAAGGCAAGTAAGTAGCGAATGCATTGTTTTATTAAAGAATGAAAATGCGATTTTACCTTTAAAGTCAACTACAAAAAAGATAGCTATTGTTGGTGATTTTGCAAAAAATCCTCGTTACCAAGGAGCAGGTAGTTCACAAGTGCGCCCTACACAAATTGTAAACGCACTAGATGAATTACAAAAAATGGCAAAAGGAACTCAGTTTACCTTTTCAACAGGGTATAATACTGCTGGAGAAACAGACGATGCTAAAATAGCTGAAGCCGTTCAAAATGCAAAAAATTCAGAATTAGTGCTTGTTTTCGCTGGATTACCTGACAGTTATGAATCAGAAGGTTTTGACAGAAACAACATGGACTTGCCTGCGGGTCACAACAAATTGATTTCAGAAGTTGCAAAGGTGAACAAAAATATAGTTGTAGTGTTGATGAATGGCGCTGCTGTTTCTATGCCTTGGAAAAATGATGTTGCTGCAATCGTTGAAGCCTATCTTGGTGGTCAAGCCGGTGGTGGTGCAATTGCAGATGTATTAACTGGAAAAGTTAATCCATCAGGGAAATTATCTGAAACTTTTCCTGCCCGTTTAGAAGATACTCCAACTGCCATAGATTTCCCTTCCACAGATGGAAATGCGAATTATGGTGAAGGAGTTTTTATTGGATACCGTTATTATGACAAAAAGAAAATTGAGCCTAATTTCCCATTTGGATACGGTTTAAGCTATACTTCTTTTTCGTACTCTGATATTAAAGCAAACACTACTGTTGCCAAAGATTCGGATTTAATTACTATATCTGTAAAAGTAAAAAACACAGGGAAAATTGCTGGTAAAGAGGTGGTTCAACTGTATGTTCATGAGCAAGAAAGCGAAGTGTCAAGACCAGAAAACGAACTGAAACATTTTGAAAAAGTAGCACTTTCTGCTGGTGAAGAAAAAGTAGTTACATTCCAATTGACATCACGTGACTTTGCATATTTTAATTCAAAATCTCATGATTGGACAATAAAATCAGGAAAATTTGATATCCTTATCGGAAGTTCATCACGTGATTTGCCTTTAAAACAAACTTTAACTATCGAATCTACGAAAGTAGCCAAGATAGCTCTAACACGTGAATCATTATTTAAGGAAATTAAAAAATCACCAAAAGGTCAAGCCATTTACGACCAACTACTGCAGGGGTTTACTGGATCAACAAAAAAACCAGAAACAGAAGAAGAGAAAAAAGCAGCATCTTTTGTTGAAGCTATGTTGTCAGATATGCCAATAAACAAATTGATTTTATTATCAGGTGGAAAATTCACAGAAGAAAATATGAATGGTATTTTGCAAGCTGTCAACCAGAATTAAAAATTGTTATTAATTGTTGTTAAAAAAGTATTGAAAAAGAATTTAATTGGATATCGTCTATAGAGCACATCTAAATTAAATTCTCTCATGTAAAATCTATTTCTCTAGTTTAAATTTTTATTGGAATTTAATTAAGGAGCAGATATTGAGTCAATACTTTTTTTTATTTTAAACCAAGTCTGCAAAGAATTCAAAAGACCTAATACTTGCAAATACTCAAGTATCTTTAAAAAATCTAATCGGGTTTCTAATGAGTATTTAATAAACCAAAAATGCCATCATAGATGATTATGATGGCATTTCTATATAATTAAAATGTCTTGTTTAAAGAAAATCTAGAGTCCGTTCTAACGCCATTCCTCGAGATCCTTTAATTAAAATTGTAGCATTACTTAATTTCGTTTTTGAAAATTCATGTGAAAAACTTTCAAATGAATCAAAAAAACCAAAATTATTCTTGTGAATTTTATTTTCGTAAAAGGCAGCTCCTACAAAGTAACACGTTATATTATCTTCATGAGATAGCATGGCAACAATTGCATGATGCTCTTGTAAACTTTCATCGCCAAGCTCAAACATATCGCCTAAAATCATAACTTTATTTAGACTCTCTAATTGTAGAAAGTTTTCAATTGCTACTTTCATACTACTCGGATTTGCATTATAAGCATCCAAGATTATTTGGTTAGTTCCTTTAGTCAACAACTGTGATCTGTTGTTTTCAGGCACATAACTTTCTAAAGCTTCTTTTATAGCAAAATCATCAATTTTAAAATATTTTCCAATAGTAAGCGCCGCATTAATATTATTGGCATTATACAAGCCTATTAAATGAGATTGAATTACTGAATTTGAACAACTAATTTCTACAAAAGGATTTGCTTTAACTGAAGTGATATTTACATCCGCATACTCTTTATTTACGCCAAATGAATAAGAATTTAACATCTTTGACTTTTCGACTTGAATGACATCATCTAAGTTGATGAAAGCAAGTTTTTGACACGAAGAAAGGTATTTATACATTTCACTTTTACCTTCAATCACTCCTTCCACACCACCAAAACCTTCTAAATGTGCTTTACCAAAATTAGTGATATAACCATAATCTGGCGTTGCTAATTCACACAGAAATTCAATTTCCTTTTTGTGATTTGCTCCCATTTCAACTATTCCAATTTCTGTTTCTGAATTAAAAGAAAGTAATGTCAACGGAACTCCAATATGATTGTTTAGATTTCCTACGGTTGCTTTAGTATTGAATTTTTTAGAAAGAACCACATGAATCAGTTCTTTGGTTGTTGTTTTACCATTACTACCCGTAAGCGCGATTATAGGTAGTTTCAAATATTCACGATGAAATTTAGCCAGATTCTGCAATGCAATTAAACTGTCATGGACTAAGATGGTTCTGTGGTCAATAAAATAAGATTCGTCATCAATTATCACATAAGAAGCGCCTTTGTCTAGTGCCTCCTTAGCAAAAGTATTCGCATCAAAGCGCTCCCCTTTTATGGCGACAAATAAGGAATTTAACTCAATCTTGCGGGTATCTATCGAAACCGATTTACATTTTAAAAACAAACTATGAATGTAACTAATATCCATTTGAAACGATTTAAAAAAACAAAAGCCCTAATCAAAGGGCTTTTGTTTTTATTTTATACAAAATTTAATTTCTAGCTGATTTTTTCTTATCTGCTTTAGGCCCTACTCTAGACATTGCACATCTAAAACCGATGTAATCTGTAGCCATATCTTGAGGAAAATACCTTCTTTGTGCAGGATCTAACCAATAAGCTCTGTCTCTCCAAGAACCACCTTTGTATACTCTAACTTCATCATTTATTAAAGTTGTTCTCTTGCTTGATTTATCATATTTTCTAACCATTTTACCTAAACTATCTGTTGTTACATTGTGTTTAGGAGAGTTATACATGATTTTCTCATCTTTTTGTTTTTCAGTGTCAGATTCAGAAGATCCAAAGTTATAATATCTTGTAGATTGTTTATCACCATCTCTGTAATTTGTATTATCACTTTTGTCAAAATTTTGTCTCAAATACGTTTCTTTTTCATCAACTGGAACTTGAGCAATTTGACCAGGGAATTTTCTAGCAACAATTCGACCATTACTTAAAGTATCAAACTTCATGTTTTCCTTAGTAACAATTTCAACTTTACCATCTGCACCAATTTTGTTTTTAGTGTATTGATTTCCTCTGAAATAGTTAAAATCATTCGCTTCATTATCAATAATAGGTCTATAAACATCTTGTACCCATTCGGCAACATTTCCAGCCATATCATACAATCCAAAATCATTTGCAGGATATTTTTTTACCTCATTTGTGATATCTGCACCATCATCAGACCAACCTGCAATTCCACCGTAATCTCCATTACCTTGTTTGAAATTGGCTAACTGATCTCCTTTACTTTGTCTTTTACCTGAACGAGTGTAACCACCAGACCAAGGATATTTTTTCTGCCCTTTATAAATATTGTATTCTCTTTGTCCCACATCAGCCGCTGCCGCATACTCCCATTCTGCTTCTGTTGGCAATCTGTATTCAGGAAGTAGTATTCCAGAAGAACGTTGTGCATAAACATTTTTAGGCTCTATAACTTTACCGTCTTTTCCAGCTTTAGGAGCTTTTTTACCTCCATTTTTTCCTTTTAAAACAATTTCTTCATTTCCACCATAAGCCAAAGTAGGCGAATTCAAATACGTTTCAGTATCAAAATTACTGTCAGCAGTTACATCTAATGTTTTTGCATTCTTTTTAAGGTATCCATTTTTTTCTAAAAGCGCTTCATTTACACGTTGCGTTCTCCAGTTGCTAAATTCTACGGCTTGAATCCAATTTACCCCAACAACAGGATATTCTGCGTAAGATGGATGTCTTAAATAGTTGTTAGTCATCGTTTCATTGTATCCTAATCTATTTCTCCAAACTAATGTATCAGGTGAAGCTCCTTCGTATATGTTTTTATAAATTTCTTCAGTAGGTGGATAAACACTTTTTAACCAATCTAGATAATCTAAATACATTGAATTAGTAACCTCAGTCTCATCCATGTAAAAAGACTGTACATGTTGTTGTGTTGGAGTATTATTCCAATCATGCATTACATCATCATCTACTTTTCCCATAGTAAAAGTACCTCCTTCGACAAAAACCAAACCTGGACCTGCTTCTTGTTTTTTCTTGCTTGAGCCTTTTTTACTGTCCATATTCCATCCTGTTGCTCTTGAAGTGTTCTTTGAGCTGGATTTTTTGCTGCAACTGGAGAAACCCACTATCAACATAATTGATAATAACACCTGCAAGCCTATAATTCTGTTTGCTTTCATACTCTTAAATGGGTAATAAATTTAGTGACGCAATATAATAATTAACAATTAATCAGCATCTAACTTTTTTAATAAATTTACAAATCTAATTTTAACGCTAAATTATCTATTCAAAACGCAAATTTATAATATTTATTATTTACAATGACACGAAATGATTTATTTTTACTGATTAATAATAACTCCCTATAAATCACGTTAAATAAAACAATGAGAAAAATACTTTTGGCTATTTTAGCCCTAATTCCGTTAGTTTCTTCGTCGCAAAATATGGGGAACATTACCCTTGAATGGATTGAAAAAAAAGAAATGTTTTATGGTAATTTTAAAGTTATAATTCCTCAATTTACCGGAAACAGCTTTCATTACGATGCTTTTAACAAAACGATTCTCTTTACTTTAAATACAAAACAAAATGTTCTTTTTGACGAAGGCAAGGTTAAAATAACCAATGTTTTTTATGAATCTATGTCGCCTTCACAGCTTGGTGATTTATCCTTAGTAAACATCCCTAAAACATCAAATGCTAGTCTTATTGTTTCTAATTCAAGAGATATCAAAGAGGCATTTATTACCCTTTCTCCTATTATTAAAGATGACTTTGGATTCAAAAGAATCAAATCCTTTTCGTATGAAATTGAAAATAACAATTCTAAAACTTTACAATCAAGCAAAACTACCAACACCATTTTTAATTCGGTGTTAGCAAATGGTAATTGGCATCAATTTTACATTGAAAAATCCGGTGTATATAAAATCACTAAAACTTTTTTGCAACAATTAGGATTAGACGTAAATACATTAGACCCCCGAAAAATAAAAATTTATGGTAATGGCGGACGAATGCTTCCTTTATCAAATAGTACTTTTTATCCCAATGACTTGTCTGAAAATGCCATTCAAATTGTTGGAGAAGCAGACGGAGTATTTAACAACGACGACTACATTCTTTTCTATGGCGAAGGAGTCGATACTTGGAATCCAGAAAGTAGAACCTTTACTAATTTGTACGATACAAAATCCTATTATTACATTACTGTACAAGGTACCGATGGAAAAAGAATCACTCCTATGACCCAACCTTCAGGAAACCCTACTTTGACAGTAACCTCTTTTGACGATCATCAGCATCACGAAGAAGACCTTATTAATATAGCCCGATTGGGTCGACAATGGTTTGGCGAATCATTTGATATCAAAGATGAACAAGAATTCAATTTTACTTTCCCTAATATTGATACTACAACTCCAGTGAAACTGATGATTTCTGCTGCTTCAGCAGCATTTACTCCTACAACTTTTAGCGTATCTGCAAACGGAGAAGCAACCGGAACTATTTCCTTTCCAGCTTTAATCAACAATACCGAAACAGAATTTCATTTAGGTTCTTTACCTAATAATACCAATTTCAGCGGTACTGAAAACATAAAAATAAAACTAAAATACAACAACAACGGTGTTCCAGGTTCAAAAGGTTTTCTGGATAACATTAGGCTAATCGCCAAGCGAAAACTGCAAGGCTACGGAAAACAGTTTCATTTTCAATACGACCAGTCCGCTTCAAATCTTGGGATTGTAAATTACAGCATTTCAAACACTGTAACAGTACCTCAAGTCTGGGATGTTACTGATATTTTTAACGTTACTAAAATTGAAAACACAAATCAGAATACATTAAATTTTAAAGCAAACTTAGGAGAACTCAGAAAATATATCGCTTTAGAAGCTACAGATTATTACAGTCCTTTAAAAAGTCCTAAATCTAAAATTACTAATCAAAATTTAAAAGGAACCTTATTTAAAAACGGGCAAGGTCAATTTCAAGACATCGATTACGTGATTATAACACCCTCTTTTTTAGTAACTCAAGCTGAAAAATTAGCTGCTTTTCATCGCACCCAGTCAAATTTAAATGTAAAAGTAATCCCTTTGGAATCTATCTATCATGAGTTTTCATCTGGAAAACAAGATGTTGCTGCCATTAGAAACTGTATTAAGTATATCTATCAAAATGCATCTGTGCCAGAGAAAAGAGTAAAATTTGTTAATCTATTTGGTGACGCCTCTTATGATTTTAAAAATAGAATCTCAAACAATACCAATATTGTACCTATCTACCATGCCTTAAACAGCAACACAACAGGCGAATCATCCTTTGCCTCAGATGATTTTTTTGGCTTAATGGATAATAATGAAGGAAATGTTGTGTCGTTTTTTGGAGGAATTGATATTGCTGTAGGTAGGATGTTAGTTAATGATACTAGACAAGCTGACGAAATGGTAAATAAAGTAATAGAATATCACAATCAAAAATCATTCGGAAACTGGAGAAATAATTTCGTCTTGATTTCTGATGATTCAGATATATTGTCAGATGCTAGTTTACAAAACAGACAAAACAACCTAGCAGATAGAATTACTACTGAGAAACCATTTCTAAATGTGAGTAAAATTATTCTAGACTCTTATGTACAAGAAGCATCCGCAGGAGGTTCAAGGTATCCAAAAGCTAGAACAGACTTCTTCAATGCTTTCGAAAAAGGAGCTTTAGTATTTAATTATTTAGGGCATGGCGGTGAAGATGGATTATCAAGTGAACGCATTTGGGAAAAATCAGACGGACAAAACTTAAGCAATCAATATAAGTATCCTTTATTTATAACTATTACTTGTGAATTTTCCCGTTTTGACAATCCTTTAAGACCGACTGCAGGAGAATACACCTATTGGAACCCAAAAGGCGGCGCAATCGCAATGATTTCTACCATTCGTTCAATTGGGCAATTCAGTGCAGAAAATTTTAATGATTTGATGACAAAAAATTTATTATCGTATAATTCAAATCAATATACTTCAATTGCAGAAGCGCTGAGGATTTCAAAAAACAGCAATCCAAATTCAGCCACCAATGTTGTTTTTTACATCGGTGATCCAGCGTTAATGCTCGCTATACCCAAGCCAAAAATTAGATTAACTAAAGTAAATGATATTCCGGTTAACCAAAGTATTGACGACTTCAAATCATTAGCAAAAATAAAATTAACCGGAGAAGTTACAGACGAAAACAACAACCTGCTAACAAATTATAATGGAGAAGTCTCCACAACTATTTTTGACAAAACAGTCTCAAGAACAACTTACAATAATGACGGCAATAGTCCTCCTATTAATTTCAATGTTTTAGGCGAAACCATTTTCAGAGGTAACGCATCAATAACTAATGGACAATTTGAATTTAGCTTTGTTGTGCCCCGAGACATCAGGGTCCCATTAGCCAACGGAAGAATTAGTTTTTATTCTAAAAAAAATGAGTTGTTACAAAATGAAACCGGATACGATTCCACTATAAAAATAGGAGGGATAAATGAAAATGCTACAGCAGACAATATTAGTCCAAGAGTTAAGTTATATATGAATGACGAGACTTTTGTTTCTGGCGGAACAACTAATGAATCCCCATTTCTTGTTGCACTGCTTGAAGATGAAAACGGAATAAATACAGCAAGCGGAATAGGTCATGATATTGTTGCTATCCTTGATGGAGATGTAAGCAATCCGTATGTTCTAAATGATTATTATCAAACAAAATTAGATGATTTTACAAGTGGAAGACTTCGGTTTCCGCTACGCAATTTAGCCCCCGGATTACACACTATAACATTCAAAGCATGGGATGTTTACAACAATCCAACAACGACTGAAATTCAGTTTATTGTGGTCGGAGATGAAACAATAACATTGACACATGTGTTGAATTATCCAAATCCTTTCGTAAATTATACAGAATTTTGGTTTACACACAACAAACCATTTGAACCATTGGAAGTTCAGGTTCAAGTAATGACAATAACGGGAAAAGTGGTATGGACGAAAAATCAAATTATCACTACAGAAGGATTTTTATCAAAAGAAATAACTTGGGATGGCAAAGATGATTTTGGAGATAAAATAGGGAAAGGAGTTTATGTATATAAACTAACCGTCAAATCAAGTTTGACAAATAAGAAAACTGAAAAATTCGAAAAACTTGTAATACTTTAATAAAACATTATATTTGTTTAATAAAACTCTATACAATAATGAAAAAAATAACATTACTTTTTATCTTTTTATTTGTAATATTTTCTACAAAAGCACAAGATAGAGTTATAAACCCAGGGGTTCCTTTTTTATTAGTTGCTGCCGATGCTAGAGCTGCAGGTATGGCAGACGTTGGGGTTGCAACATCAGCTGATGCATTCTCACAACAATGGAATCCAGCAAAATATGCTTTTGCAACTGACCAAAAAGGGTTTTCTATAAGTTACACACCATACCTAACTGACCTTGTCAATGACATATCATTAGGACAATTAACTTATTATCAAAAACTAAACGAAAGAAGTGCATTTGCGGGAAGTCTTCGTTACTTTGGTTTAGGTGATATTGAATTACGTCAAACAGGCGATCCTAATGAGTCATTCCCTATTGTCTCTCCAAACGAGTTCGCTATAGACGGTTCCTATTCCTTAAAACTTAGCGAGAAATTCTCTATGGCTATTGCAGGACGATTTATCAACTCAAATTTAAAAGTAGCTTCTGATAATAACGACGCCACTTCTGCTAGTACATTTGCTGTTGATGTAGCTGGTTTTTACCAATCTGAAGAAATAGCGTACAACGAATTTAACGGAAGATGGAGAGCAGGATTTAATATCCAAAATTTAGGACCAAAAATTAGTTATGACAACGATGATTTTAACAACAACTTCATACCAGCCAATTTAAAAATAGGAACAGGTTTTGATTTCATTTTAGACGATTATAATAAAGTTGCTGTAAATGTTGAATTCAATAAATTATTAGTCCCAACTCCGCAAGATCCTGATTTAAATGGCGACGGAACAGTAACATCCGAAGAGCGCAATCAAAACAACGATAATTACCAATCTATCGGCTGGACATCTGGTGTTTTTCGATCATTTGGTGATGCGCCTGACGGATTTAGTGAAGAATTAAAAGAAGTTACGTATGCTGTAGGTGCCGAATATTTATATCAAGATTCCTTTGCCATGCGAATGGGATATTTTCACGAAAGTCCATTAAAAGGTGCTCGTCAATTTTTCTCACTTGGAGCAGGTTTCAAATACAATGTAGTCAAAGTAGATGTTTCGTATTTATTCTCAGCCTCAAAAGTAAAAAATCCTTTAGAAAACACATTGCGTTTTTCACTTACCTTCAATTTTGGAGATAAATATGACGAATATTAAATTTAAATAAATTCCACAAATAACAATCCAAATTTCAAGGTATGAAGTTTGGATTTTTTTTCCTTAAAAAAGCATGAAAGAAATAACAATTACAACTCAATTCAAAGTATTCGATTCAGTTCTAGATTTACCTAATGACATTCAGGAACTAATGACGCAAGCCGTAGAAGTCCGAAAAAACGCTTATGCACCCTATTCAAAATTCAGAGTTGGAGTAGCAATTCTTTTGGACAATGGTAAAATTGTCTTAGGTTCAAACCAAGAAAATGCTGCATATCCCTCCGGACTCTGTGCAGAACGTGTGGCTATTTTTTATGCAGGAGCAGTTTACCCAGAAGCAAAAATTTTAAAAATGGCAATTACAGCTGCGTCTGACTCAAATCAAACTACAGCTCCAATCCCACCATGCGGATCCTGTAGACAATCTATAGCAGAATATGAAATCAAACAGGAAATTCCTATCGAAATCTATTTTATGGGAGAAATTGGGGCAATTTACAAATCAGAATCTTTGAAAAATTTACTTCCATTTATGTTCGATAAAAAATTCTTGTAAAAAATCCAAAAATTGCCTATTAAATTTTAGTTCTTACTTGGAATGTCTTATTTTTGCATTTCGCAAATTTGTGGGAGGAAACTATTTTGCGTTATAGGTACAAATTGATAATACAATAACACTTTAGCAAAAGAAAAATCGAGATGAAAGAAGTTACAAAAGAGGTATATTTAAAGTGGTATGAAGACATGCTACTTTGGAGAAAGTTTGAGGACAAACTTGCAGCATTATATATCCAACAAAAAGTTAGAGGTTTTCTACATTTATACAATGGTCAAGAAGCAGTATTAGCAGGTGCATTGCACGCTATGGACTTGACAAAAGACAAAATGATTACTGCTTACAGAAATCACGTCCAACCAATAGGTATGGGAGTTGATCCTAGACGCGTGATGGCAGAACTTTTAGGAAAAGTTACAGGAACTTCAAAAGGTATGGGTGGATCTATGCACATCTTTTCAAAAGAACACCGTTTTTATGGCGGTCACGGAATTGTAGGAGGACAAATTCCTGTAGGTGCAGGTTTAGCTTTTGCTGACAAATATTTTGAAACCGGCGGTGTTACTATGACCTATTTTGGTGATGGAGCAGCGCGTCAAGGATCGTTACACGAAGCTTTTAATATGGCTATGTTATGGAAACTACCAGTTGTATTTATTGTTGAAAACAATGGATATGCAATGGGAACTTCTGTAGAAAGAACAGCCAATCATACTGATATCTGGAAATTAGGTTTAGGATATGAAATGCCTTGCGGACCAGTTGACGGAATGAACCCTGTAAAAGTTGCAGAAGCAATGACGGAAGCGATTGACAGAGCACGTCGTGGAGACGGACCAACATTCCTGGAAATGAAAACATATCGTTATAGAGGTCACTCTATGTCAGATGCGCAATTATACCGTTCTAAAGAAGAGGTTGAAGAATATAAAAAGATTGACCCTATCACTCAAGTTCTTGACGTGATTAAAGAAAACAATTATGCTACAACCGCAGAGATTGAAGCAATTGATCAAAGAGTAAAAGATTTAGTTGAAGAATGTGCCACATTTGCCGAAGAATCAGATTACCCACCTATACAACAACTTTATGATGTTGTTTATGAACAAGAAAATTATCCATTTATACCTCACAAACTATAATCAATTATGGCAACAATAATTACAATGCCTCGTTTGAGTGATACGATGACAGAGGGAACAGTCGCAACTTGGTTAAAAAAAGTAGGTGACAAAATAAATGAAGGTGAAATCCTCGCAGAAATTGAAACCGATAAAGCAACAATGGAATTTGAGTCTTTCAACGAAGGAACACTTTTACACATAGGAATCCCTGCTGGTGAAACTGCACCGGTGGACTCTTTATTAGCCATTATAGGAAAGGAAGGCGAAGACATTTCGGCATTGTTGTCAGGAAAACCAGCTGATGATGCACCAGTAAAAGAGGAAACGAAAGTTACTGAAGAAACTGTTGCAACACCTGAAGCTACCAAAGTCGCAGCATCAGCAACAACTTCACTTCCAAAAGGAGTTGTCGTGATCACCATGCCTCGTTTGAGCGACACAATGACTGAAGGAACTGTAGCAACTTGGTTAAAAAAAGTAGGTGATGCTGTTACAGAAGGTGACATTCTTGCTGAAATCGAAACTGATAAAGCTACAATGGAATTTGAATCTTTCAACGAAGGAACTTTATTATACGTAGGAATCGAAGAAGGAAATACTGCACCAGTTGATAGCCTTTTGGCAATCATTGGGCCTGCAGGAACTGATATTAGCGGAATTGCCGAAAACTATAAAACTGGTGGAGCGCCACTAGCAGCTCCTACAGTGGCAGAAGAAAAAGAAGTAGCTTCAACAGAAAAAGCTTCGGAACCAATCGTTCAAGAACCATCAACTGACGGTCAAAGAATTTTAGCATCACCCTTAGCAAAGAAAATTGCAAGTGACAAAGGGATTCAATTGACACAGGTAAAAGGTTCTGGTGAAAACGGACGTATTGTAAAAAGCGATGTCGAAAACTTTACACCAAAAACTGCAGCTGCTCCGGCACCAACAACTGAAACTGCATCAGCGAAAACAGAAACTGTAGCTGCTGCAAAACCATTTGTTCCGGCAGGAGAAGTTTTCACAGAAGAAATCAAGAATTCGCAAATGCGAAAAATCATTGCTAAGCGTTTAGCAGAGTCTTTATTCACAGCTCCACATTACAACTTAGTAATTGAGGTAACAATGGATGAAGCAATGAAATCTAGAGCTATCATCAACAGCGTTCCCGACACTAAAGTATCGTTTAACGATATGGTGATCAAAGCGTGTGCTATGGCTTTGAAAAAACATCCAAAAATAAATTCACAATGGAGAGAAGATTCAATTCTTATCAATCACCATGTAAATATTGGAGTTGCAGTAGCAGTTGAGGACGGATTAGTGGTTCCTGTATTGCGTTTCACAGATGCTATGAGTTTATCTCAAATTGGCGGAAACGTTAGAGATCTTGCAGGAAGAGCTAAAAACAAAAAATTATTACCTACAGAAATGGAAGAAAGTACTTTTACAGTTTCTAATCTTGGAATGTTTGGTATTACTGAATTCAATTCTATCATTAACCAACCAAATTCTGCAATCCTATCCGTAGGAGCAATTGTAGAAAAACCGGTAGTTAAAAATGGCCAAATTGTAGTAGGAAACACAATGATGTTATCTTTAGCTTGCGACCACAGAACAATTGATGGTGCAACTGGAGCTCAATTTTTACAAACATTGAAACAATTTATAGAAAACCCAGTTACGATGCTTGCGTAATAACTCGGATTTTAAAATACTAATCCCGTCTTGTTTATAAAACTTGACGGGATTTTTTTATTTATTCTTTTCCTCAATCCAACGCGACATGTATTTCGTGCTTTTTAAAGTATGGTGTTGCAACATGGAACCCATAAAATTATTCAATCGATGTTGTTTTAAATTAGAGCTTAAAAATTCTATTTTTTTTCTAAAATCACTCTCGAACAAACCTTTAGAATAGCGTTGATTAATAATTTCAAATCCATTTTGTTGGGCTTTAAGCCAAATAGTTTTGTCTTGATACAATTGTACTGCTCTATCCGCAAAAGTAGCTAAATCATCTGTAATAAAGCCATTCCAAGGCAAATCTCCGAACATAGATTCTGAACCAATAGTAGTAGTGACACTTGGCGTTCCACACTGCATTGCTTCTAATAATTTTCCTTTAATACCAGCACCAAAACGCAATGGAGCTAGAACCACTAGTGCTTCCTGAACTACTTCTTGAGCATCTATCGCTCGTCCCATGATCAAAAAACCTTCTTTCTTGTTGTGTAATTGTAGTACTTTTTGTGAAGGATAAGCGCCATAAACATTCAACACAGCTTCAGGTAAACGTTTTTTAATCAATGGCCAAATTGTATCTTTTAAGTATTGAACAGCATTCCAATTAGGCTCGTGAAGAAAATTCCCGATAAAAACAAAGTCTTTTCTTTCGTCAAAACAAAGAAGCTTCTCTATTTCGATATTGTCAATTGGTTCTAATAAAATAGGTAAATAAAATAACAAGGATTTATCTATCTTGAATACGGATTCTAAAAGTTCCATTTCAAATTCGGAAATCATCAAAGACAAATCACAACGTAAAATGCTGGCAATCTCACGTTTAGCAACCTCTTCATCAAATAAATCAGTTGTATTAAAGGAACGTTTTTCTTTGAAAGCATTCTGACGAGCTAACCTTAAACAATGCAAATCTTCAGTATCCAATAATCGTAACGCATTAGGACAATTTTCGGCAACACGCCAACCAAATTGTTCTTCCATCATAAAGCGATCAAACATAACCACATCCGGATTCAGTTCTTTTATGAAAACATCAAAACTAGAATTATTCAGTTCTATTGATTTTTTATCAACACCATTTTCAACTAAATCAACCATAAAATCACTGTCTTGCGCCGGACTGGCAAATGTAATGCTAAAACCTTGTGCTTTAAAAAGAGAAATCAACTGCATCATCCTTCCTCCTGCTGCAGACGAATTTGGTTCTGGCCAAACAAAACCGATAATTAAAAGCTTTTGAACTTGATTCATATTATTATAAAATTTCAACTGCAAAATAATGCTATTTTGACTTCAATCCAGTCATTTGTACTAAAATAGATTATAAAACACTAATTTTGTATCAAATAAATTTCATAGTCATGTTAGGATTAAAATTAGCCACTGACCCGCGCTGGGTAAATATAGTTGAATCGAATATTGAAGAAATATTGACGGATCATGCATGGTGTGAGCAGAAAGCAGCTTCAAATGCAATAAGTTTGGTTACTTACAATTCAGAATTAGAAGAATTAGTAACCGAAATGTTGATTATTGCTAAAGAGGAATTAGATCATTTGCAACTGGTTCATAATTTAATCAAAAGCAAAGGACTAACTTTAGGTAGAGAAAGGAAAGACCATTATGTAAATGAACTTTTTAAATTCATGAAAAAAGATGGCAGCCGAAAAGATGCTCTTTGTGACCGATTGCTGTTTTCTGCAATGATTGAAGCCAGAAGTTGTGAACGTTTTAAAGTTTTATCAGAAAACATAAAAGATGTTGAACTGGCTACTTTTTACAGAGACCTAATGATTTCTGAGGCAGGGCATTATACAACTTTTCTGGGATTTGCACGAAAATATGCTGACAATATAGATGTAGACAAACGATGGAAAGAATGGATAGAATTTGAAACTTCAATAATCACGAACTATGGCAAACAAGAAACAATCCACGGTTAGATAAATATAATTTCCCGTAAATCAAAAACAGGATGCCGATGGCATCCTGTTTTTGTTTATTATTTACACTAAGTGATTTATTTGACAATCATAAACTCAGAACGCCTATTTAATGCATATTCTAATTCTGTACATTTATCTTGACAATCAATTTTAGGCTCAGATTCTCCAAAACCTTTTCCTGAAATCCTATCTATATCAATTCCTTTTGAAATAATATATTCAACCGTTGACTTGGCTCTTCTTTCGGATAAATCCAAATTATATTCATCGGTTCCTCTAGAATCAGTGTGCGATTTAACATTAATCTTTAGGGCATTGTTTTGTGACATGACATATACTAATTTATCAAGTTCTGCCGCGCCTCGTTCTGTTATATCGCTTTTATTCGAATAAAAATAAATAGGATTTAAAAGAATTTCTGTTTCAGTAACGACAACATCAATTGGCTTAATTGCAGCTTCGATACTCATTTTACCTTGCATACTTGAGGCTGAAAATGATTTAGTAACAAAACCATCTTTGTATACATCAAGCATATAAGGCTTTTTACATTCTCCGTTATACAGAACTTCACCATTAGCGCCAGTCATTTGGGTCTCTAAAACAATCCCTGTGACATCCTTGATTACAACTTTAGAATTACCAACTAAATCACCAGTCTTAGCATTTTTTACTACAATTAAAATTTGAGCATAACAGATAGGACTCGCACTATAAATATGATCTTTTCCAGAACGATTACTGGATAAATATCCAATATTTTTCTCTGTATTGAAAGTAAAAGCAAAATCATCTTTCTCCGAGTTTACTGGCTTACCAAGATTATATGGCTCTTCATCTTTATTTAAGTCCACAGAAAAAACGTCTAAACTTCCAAAGCCCGTCAGTCCATTTGAAGAAAAATACAAAATGGAATCATCTGTTACAAAAGGAAAATTCTCATCTCCAACTGTATTAATTTTTGTACCTAAATTTTCAGGTGTTCCAAATGTTCCATCATTATTAACCGTTACTTTCCAAATATCAGTTCCTCCCACAGAACCGGGCATATTAGATGCAAAATAAAGAACTTTCCCATCTTTGTCTATCGAAGGATTACCCGCAGAATAACTTTTACTGTTGAAAGGCAAAGGCATAATATTACTCCATTTTCCATTATCTTTAACTGATTTATAAAGATTCACTTGACCATACTTCAGTTTGTGCATTTTATCTTTCTCGAATAATTTATCCTTGAAACTTTCACTTGAAAAATAAACAACATTACCGTCTTTGGTCATTGTTAGAGGACCTTCATGAAAATTACTATTTAATTCATTAACAGGAATTGGCTCTGAATAACTTCCATCAGCATTATAAGTAGACTGGTAAAGATCCAAATACGGTTCATTATTCCAACCATAAATTTTGTTGCTTTCGTTTCTTCCACTTGCAAAATAAAGGACATCGCCATAAAGATTTGCACCAAAATCTGATCTTTCCGAGTTAACTGAAATTTTATCTACTGTAAAAAGTTTTTCTTTATTTAATAGTTCAGAAAGATAATTTGGATTTTTATTGAACTGTTTAGCTCTATTGTCGTCTGGCGCCATAGCTGAAAACACTTTCATTTGGGTGTTTGACTCCATGTATTTCCCGTTAGACTTCAACATTTGAGCGTATCTATAATACGTTTCAGCATCTTGTTTTGTTAGTACAGCTTTGGCGTACCATTTTTCAGCTTCAATTGTATTGTTGATATAATAATAACTATCTCCAAGTTGTTTAGTCACATAAGCATCTGTATTTCCTTTTTCAACTAAGGCTGTATATCCTTGAACAGCTTCAACATAATTGTAGCTTTCAAATAATTTATCTGCGTTTTTAGTCTCTTTATTTTGTGCGCAAAGTGAGAAACCAGCCAGCACAAAAAACAATATAAGTGTATTTTTTTTCATTAATTATAAAAATTAAATATTAGAAAAATCTAGGGGAACGTGATACTTTTTTCGATTCAAATAAATCATATAATAATATGAATTCATGTGAGGATGGGGAAGTTACCTTCAAATCTGAAATAATACGATCATAAGCATACCCTATTCTTAATTCAGGTGTAACTGCAAAATTGACCATTCCCCCAAAACTATCTTCCAATCTATAGGTTGCACCAATCTCAAATTTTTCTTGATATAAAAAATTAGCAGAAACATCTAAAGAGGGAGACACATTAAATGCCGATTTTAACATTAATGAAGGCTTGAATTTCAATTCATAATTAACATCAAAAACATAACCAGCTGTTAAAAAATAGTGAGACACATCTGAACCGTATTCACGACCATTAAAATCTAAATGCGCAGATTTAATCATATTTGGTATCGAAAATGATACATAGTATTTGTCTGTGTAATAAAACAATCCTGACCCTAAATTAAATGATGTATCATTAATATCTTCTCCAAAAATTCCTTCATTAGGATCTGGCAAACTCGATTGAATATCCCTAAGTCCTACCTTATGAAAAGAGACTCCAGCTTTTAAACCAAATGCCAATCTTTGTGTGTCACCTAATTTCAAAGTATAAGAGAAGTCTCCAAATACATTTTGTTCTGTTACTGGTCCAATTTTATCTGATATAAATGAAAGACCTACACCAACATTCTTGCCCGCAGGAGTATGACCTGCAAAAGTTATTGTAGATGGAGAATCTTCAATATTTACCCATTGTTTTCTATACAAAAGTCCAAAAGAAATACTTTCTTTAGAGCCCGCATAGGCTGGATTAATAACATTCATATTATACATATACTGAGTATAATGTGGGTCTTGTTGCGCTTTTACATCCATATATGCAATAAGAATTAAAAGAGACATCAATATTTTTTTGTTCATATCTATTTATTTTTCGGTTTATTCGTCTATTTAAAATTTACAGACTAATAAATATTAATTACTGTTTTTCTCTGATTAAATAAATCCAACCTGTTTTTGGTTCACCCGTATTGAATTCTATTACATAATAATAGGTAGCACTAGGAAGATCCTCACCTTTGTTAGACTGGCCTTTCCATTGGTCTGTGTAATCCGACTGACTGTAAACTTTTATACCATATCTATTAAATATTTCCAATTTTTTGACATTCATCAATCTTAAATCAAAGAAGTCATTTGAACCATTACCATCAGGAGAAATTCCTTTTTGGATATTACAATAAGCAGACTCAATTACTACATCATTTGATGTTTCACAACCTGTATTTGTAGAAGTTACAGTTAGAGTATATGTCACTGGAAATACTAATTGTCCGCTTGGAGTTGATGCTATTACATCAGTTACATTTAACACATTTGAATTAGTACCAATAGGAGCTCCTGTATTATCCCTCCATTGATAAGACACATTATTAGGGTCATATGATCCTGATAATGGATTAGCTGTTAATATATATTCTTTATTTTCACAATCCCCTTTGGTTTCAAATTGAATTTGTGGAGGAATAGCATTAATAGTTACATCAGAACCTAAAGTTATACATGCAATACTATTTGTAAATCGTACGCTAATTATATATTTTCCAGGAGCAAGGTTATTAAAGACATTACTATCTTGATAGCCATTACCAATACTGTACTGAACGTTTGGTTGTGTACTTATTGTGATACTTCCTGAAGGAACCAAACAAGTTGGCTGTACAACTTGTATCAGAGTTGGAGTTGATGGCAATAAAGGAAGCGGATTAACAGTAACACTCGATATACTTTGTACGGAACATGTATTGTCAGCAATATTTCTTACATACAATACATAATTATTAGGAGCTAATCCAGAAAATGTATTTGAAGCTTGATAGGTTGTTCCATTCAAACTATATTCTACTCCTGTTTGTGAGGTTATCACAATTGTTCCAGATGGTGTTCCACAAGTTGGCTGAATTACACTTGACATATTTGGAGTTGTTGGAGGAGTTGGAATCGCATTAATAGTTACTGTTGATGCTGATGAATTCAAACAGCTATTATCAGCGGCACTCCTAACATACAATGTGTAATTACCCGGAACTAATCCAGTAAAGGTATTTGAACCTTGGTAGCTTGTTCCATTCAAACTATATTCTACTCCTGTTTGTGCGGTTATTTCTATACTGCCCGATTGTACAGCACATGTTGGCTGAACAGTTCTAAATGCTGTTGGTAAAAGAACTACTTGTGTAGGATTAATTGTTGTTGTCAATGCGGAAGAAGTCACACAAGTAGTATCAGCTGTATTTCTTACATACAATGTATAATTACCCGGAGCTAATCCAGTAAAGGTATTTGAACCTTGGTAGCTTGTTCCATTCAAACTATATTCTACTCCTGTTTGTGCTGTTATTACAATTGTTCCAGATGGTGTACCACAAGTTGGCTGAACAACACTTGCTGTTGTTGGAACTACCGGAGGGGTAGGAACTGCATTTATTGTTGTTGTAGAACCTGATGGAGTCACACAAGTAGTGTCAGCTGTATTTCTTACATACAATGTATAATTACCCGGAGCTAATCCAGTAAAGGTATTTGAACCTTGGTAGCTTGTTCCATTCAAACTATATTCTACTCCTGTTTGTGCTGTTATTACAATTGTTCCAGATGGTGTACCACAAGTTGGCTGAACAACACTTGCTGTTGTTGGAACTACCGGAGGGGTAGGAATTGCATTTATAATAGCTGGTGTATCAGATGAAAGTACACAACTATTATCTATTTTATTTCTAACATATAAAGTATAGCTGCCAGGATTTAATCCTGAAAAACTATTGGAATCTTGATAAAGAGTACCATTTATACTATACTCGACTCCTGGCTGTGTTGTAATAACAATAGTCCCAGTTTGTAAAGCACAAGTTGGTTGTGTAATACTAGATGAAGTAGGAATTGAAATAAAATTCATTGTTATATTAGCCTCAGAATAACAAGGGGTTAAAGCCGCTGAAGCTACAACAACAGGATTTGGATCTTTAATATTATAATCTATCGGACCAATGCCATAATCTAAATTACTACTTATTTCAGGACTCAAAAAAGAATTCGTAACTGATTGACTACCATCATCATTGACATTCATAGTAAAAGCAAAAAACTTAATATCTCCCGTTGTAAAACCAATAAGAGATTTTAAAACTTCTACTTCAAAACCAAGAATATAATCATTAATCCCACTATTATTTTTATTAACTCCCATTACAGCTGAAGGAGATCCTGTAACAGCACTTCCCAAGAAGGTTTTAACAGAAGCGCCTGTTCTTAATTCAATAATATTCGCATAATAATTTGTTTCTGCTGCATCTGTAGAGATTACTAAACAATAATCAGCTTGAAAATAAGAATCAAAAGTACTTGGGTTATTATTAAAAATATTAAAGCCTTTTATAAATGGATCCAAATCTGCTACATCTCCATAATTTGAAATATTAAAACCACCTGATTTAGAATCAAGAAATAATAAAATACTTCTATTATTTAAAATTTTACCTGAAATACCTAAAACTACCTTGTCCTCTTGAGCACTTATTTTTAACGAATTTACATATCCAGAAGAGGCATTTGTTGATAATGGTGCAGAAAGAACGTTATCTTCTAAAGCTCCCGTACCCCATGAAGTGTCAGTAATAGATCCGTCCATAGTAACTGCATACCTAGTTCTAACTCTAACAACTTGACCATCAGCCAAAGTGTTAGTTGTAAAGACTCTATTCGTTGACATTCCTTGCATTACTACACCATCAACAGAAAATTCGAACAAATCAGCCCCACCAGAAGCAGTAAAAGTAACTGGCGTACCAAAACATAATGGACTTGTAGCGTTATTTGGTGGCGACGCAGTCAAAGTAACTGCTGTAGGAACTACATAAATCGAAGCCACAACAGGAACACGTGTACTAATATCACTGCCTATTCTACTGCGTACGTAATAAGTCCTAGTTGTATTAATACTTGGACTGTAAATAGTTCCAGTATATATAGGAGTTACTGATGTTTGAGAAGAAAACCATTCAATAGTTTCAGAACCTGATGAGCCAAATGCAGAAACATTAACCTGCACCAAATTAACACCATCACCACAAGAACTACCTGCAGTTGTAGACGGAGGAGGTAATACAGCCTTAGTTTTTGAAATCCTAGATGGCCTTTTATTTTTTTTTATAGTATCAGGAGAATTTCCTTTTAAAGATAACTCAACATTCGCATCATATAATTTCTCAAGCTTATCAAGATTTTTCGAACTTAATGTTAAACAAAATAATAAATTAAATAATAAAAATAATAGTAATTTTTTCTTCATAAACTGATTTTTGTAGTTGATATCTAACAGTAAAATTTATTGATTTATAAAAGTATTCTTTTATTTCCAATGAACAAATCAAATTTTTGTAAATATTTAACAATTTTTAAAATAACATATAAATATATACAAGAATCCTAATACTTCAACCCGATTAATGACTAGAAAACAAGGGAAAGAATCCTATTTATTATAGCAACAAGTCAGATATTGTAAAAACAAAAAAATCCTCATCAAATGAATGATGAGGATTCTTCAAAGAAAGGCGACGACATACTCTCCCACATAACTGCAGTACCATCTGCGCAGGCGGGCTTAACTACTCTGTTCGGGATGGGAAGAGGTGAGC
>NZ_QQBA01000021.1 GCF_003350545.1 Flavobacterium glaciei | reverse complement strand
CAGCATTAACATTGGTTCAATATATCAACAAATTCATATTTGACAGACCAATCAATAATATCAAAATTCAAATAAACTAATTTCACCCAACGGGTTAATATTATTATTGAAGAAGAAAAAAATCGGTCAGACAGCTTATTGTTAAATATTCTTCCTGAAGAAACCGCTCAAGAGCTAAAGCTAAATGGTAAAGTACTCGCTAAAAAGTTTGAATCTGTCTCTGTTTTATTTACCGATTTTGAGAAGTTTACACAATATGCAGAAAAACTACCGCCAGAAAAACTAGTAGAAAGCGTGGATTACTATTTTTCAAAATTTGATTTGATTATGGAAAAATATGACCTTGAAAAAATCAAAACTGTAGGTGATTGTTACATGTGTGCGGGAGGTTTACCTTTTCCAACAAATGACCATGCTTTTAAAATGGTACTAGCAGCCTTTGAAATAGCCTCCTTTGTGAGCGATTCAAAAAATAACAATCCTTTAAATCATACCCGTTTTGACATTCGGATTGGAATCAATTCCGGACCGGTGGTAGCTGGAGTAGTTGGCACTAAGAAATTTGCCTATGACATTTGGGGCGATACGGTAAACATTGCTTCTAGGATGGAATCTAATTCAGAGCCAGGAAAAATTAATATTTCCGAAAACACCTATGAACTGATTAAGGATATTTATGATTGTGATTATAGAGGTGAAATAGAAGTAAAAAATAGAGGTATAATGAAAATGTATTTTGTAAACAATCTTAAAACATAAAGCCATATTAATTGTCTCCGTAAGAAATCCTAATATTGACTTTCTGAGTAGAATTTGTAAAACTAAGTAGACGATTAAGCTATATCAACGCGGAAGGAGAGGAATTCCTACCCAATGCATAACAAGCATTATTGCAACTGTTATTCCGAAACTACACAAACAAAGAATTCGCCAATATGTAGATCTTCCATACCCATATTTCCAAACTTTTTCGCCAGTTTCTTTTCTGTTCCTTTCCAAAGTAAATTTCGATAGAATATAAGTTGAAGCAGCAAAAATTAATATTGCAATTATCCAAAATTTCATCATAAACGATTCTTTTGTTACAGTTATAAATTTACGAGTTTTTTTCTTAAAATAACCAACATATAACTCTTTCAAAAGTTGTGAATAACTTTACGATGCTTTACATAGAAGTAGCCGTTAGTGGCTAGTATTCTCTATTTGAATAGATTTCCAATTCTTGTAAAAATATTTTTTTTCTTAGTTTTGACAATTATAACTTCCCCCATTAATGCATCACTTAAAATCATTTCTATTTTTAGGTTGTTTTTTGTTTTAAAAACTTCTACTTCTTTAGAATCCATTCCTATATAACTAAAGACAAGAACAACTTTATCTTCAAAATCTTCAATTGGAATTTTGATTTTAAAGTCTCCATCAAAATTTGATTGTACAAAATTTTTTGTTCCTTTTTGAATAATATTGACTCCTGGAATAGGGTAGGCGTTCTCATTATTATTTCTAGGCTTTTCCATTATTTTGCCGTAAAAATCTATAAACTCATCTGAGCTTTTTTGTTTCAGTTCATCCACTGATTTATTTTCAATAATTTCTGTTTTTGACTTTTCATTTTGTGAATAAACAGCTGTAGATAAAAACAAAGATGAAAAACCAAGTAGTAATCCAATTCGATGAAAACGATTTGTTTCTAATGGGCTTATTTCTTTATCAATTTGATTTAGTGAAAACCTTCCACAAATTTTTTTTCTTTCCTTTAAACTTTTCAAAAGTTGATTATCAGAATAATATTGGTAATTAATTACTTCTTTTTTACAATTCGAACAAAACATACCTCTTTCTGTTGGAGTCATTTTACTCCAATTTTCATTACAAGGTTTAGGGATTTTAATTGTATATTTCATCAATCTTAAAGGTTTATTCTGCGTAATACTTGGCACTATCAGATAGGGCTTCATTGTTCGGCTTTCAGCCGCAAAGAAACCCTAGCTTTTTGGTGGCTGGCTGTTTCAACGTTTCAATTTTCCATTTGCTTATTTTCCTCTGTTCAATCTTCTTTTTGATAGTTTTTTCCAGATACTATCGGCTAATTCAATTTCATAATCTGAAAGTCCATAATTTTCTTTCAGTATTTTTTGGTTTGTTATTTTTAATATTTCAGAAATGTCTTTTTTCTCTCTTATCATTTTATCAATAATAGGAAGTAAATTTGAGTTGTTTTCATTGTAAGGCAGTAAAATTCTTTCAACTTCATTTGGCATTAATTCTAAAACACCTCCACCGTGACTTCTTCCACAAATTTCTGAAAACGCTAATGATAGTGAATTATAATAACTGGCTGTCAAAGCGGTTAAATCAATGTTCGGTTTTACTGTAACACGATGCATTGTATCTGTTGTGAATGCTTTAGCTTCGTTGATAATCAATTTTGGATACCTATTGTTTCTGCGAATAAAGAGAGCTTCAGAGATTCGTTGTGATGGCACAATTTGCCATTCATCTCTTATTCTACATTTATAACCTTCATTAATTTTTTCTTCTTCTCCAAAAGCTATGTAATCTCTAGCTCCAATAGAGCCATTCAACTCTGCCATTTTTGGAAAGGACAGAAAATGTGTTCTAGCTTCTTTATCTCGATTTTTATTCCAATCTTCGGTGGTAAATATTGCACTTGGAACTTGCACGCTTCTTCCAACTAATGGTTTTGCATACTTTTCTAGATTATAAAATTGTATTATTGAAAGAGGAACTGTGAAAAATGGATTTGAACCAGTTGTAATTCCTACTTCTACTTTGGCATACTTTCCTAATTGATTGAATTTTTTGTCAGACTGAAGTCTTTCTAGAAAATCAATCTCTTCTTGCTCAAGAAAGTAAAAAGTCCATTTATTTGATTTGAAATCAATTTTCTTTTTAGGGCTTTTTAATTTAGAGACATCTAATTTTTTAAGTTCTCCTGCGTCTCTTAATTCTAAATGTTCTATTAAATGAGAATTAGAATTATTTTTTTCGCAAAGCAACAAAACTACTTCTTGTTGAATATTTGGAAATACAAGTTTTTCAAAAGAAACAATATTTATTTTGTTGTAAAAATGAGATAAAAACTCTCTCAACGGTTGAGCGTAAGAAACTTGAAGGATTTCAGCTGGCAGAACGAAACCAATTTTACCTTCTTCTTTTAAAAGGAGAGAAGAACCAACAACGAATGAAACCCAAGCGTTAGTTAATTTCGAATATTTTAAACTTGCTTTATTAAAAATATCTGAAGCATATTGTTGTTGTTCCTTGTTGAAATATTGATATCTAATGTAAGGTGGATTTCCAATAATTAAATCAAATCTTCTCTCTGTATTAATACAATATTTATGAAAATCTTCATTAATTACAGACGATTTATTTAACGCAATAGCTTCTGATTTTTCTGCTTCAACTTCATCAAATTCAATTGCAGTAACAGAATTGTATTCGTAGTTTCCTTTTTGTATTTCTTTTAAAAAAACACCATCTCCACAACTTGGCTCTAGAATATCTAATTCTTTATTCCCATTAAATGCCCATTTTAAAATAAATGATGCAATTGGTTCAGGTGTGTAAAAGCCACCTCTTAATTTTTCGCTTGTTGCTTCTTTTATTAATTGCATTATTTGTTGGCTTTATTTTTAATATAATAATTAATTTTTTCTTCTGCTACTTGCAAGACTTCGCTAGCTAATTCTTCATCTAAAATTGAATAGGCAACAGTGTCACTTAAATGAGCAACTATAAGTAATTTCTCTTCAATCCCGAATAAATTTGAAATATCCTTAATGAATTGTTTCGATGGATTTCGATTATTTTTTTCAATTTTACCAAGCATTGAAGTATCAATTTGCAAATGCTTGGCAACTTCTCGTAATGTTAGATGATTTTCAATGCGTAAATCTCTAATTGTTTCTCCGAATGATTTTTCTAATTGCATAAAATTTTGGACAGATTTAGTCCAAAATTAGTTTAATTTTTTGAACTATGAAAATATTTATTCGATAATTAAGGTAAATGCATCTGCAACAGTTACATCTTTATAAAGTGTTGCTGTTTTTCCAATTAACTCATCTTGAGCTATTAGATTTTTGGTTTCTCCCCAACTTAACTGTGTCATTGAATTTTTTTGTTTGTAAGAAGCAGTATCAGTTTTAGGATTATGTGTTATTGTAATAGGAAATATTCCATAATCTGTTCCATTAATCACAAATCTTATTTGTGCAATTGCTCTTTCTAAATGTGTTTTTCCAGCAGTTGTATCAAATTTCCAACCAAGAGTATGAAATACAATATCTCTAAAATGATGTCTTTGGTCTATATCTTTTAATGTTCCTTTTTTAAAAAGCATTGAACCAGTTGGATTTGTGTTTGCTCCTTTTGGAATATTTAAATCTCTTTCAGTTAAAGACTCACTTTGCCATAAAATTTGATTGTTTTCAATATTTTCGAATTCAAAGTGATTATCGATTTCAAGTTCAGTAATTAATTTTGAAACTGTTTTATTTGATTTGTACCTACCTTTAAAGTTTGAAGGGATTTTAACTGTTGGTCTTTTTGGAATTTCCAAATCATTTCCTTCTTGAGGTGCTCTGTTTGAAGTATCTTTTTTGTGTTTTTCTTGCCAAACTTTTGTTGTTGGGACAATTCCCTCAAGAACGAATTTATTTATAATTTCAGGTGAAATTTTAAATAAATTTTGGTCTGAAAAATCAAATAATGTACTGTAATAATCTTTGACTTCTTTTAATAATTTTATTCCATCAACATTATCATTTTTAAATTCAACCATTAAAGAACTTTCAATGTTTCCAAAAAATCCTCTTGCTGTTAAATTAGATGAGCCAACTATTAATGTTGTGTCATTTTCGCCTTCAAATAAATATATTTTTGGATGAAAAATTGGTGACTCTTTTTGATAAAATATGTAACTGTTTATTCCTAGTTCATTAATTTCTATTAATGCTTTCTTTGAAGTCCCTTCTTGGTCAACCCCGACAATTAAGTTCAAAGTTTTATAAAATTCGGCTCCACTAGCAATACATTCAGAAAGTCCTACAACACCAGCTTCACTCGCGAATGCAGAAATACCAGTAAAAGAGTTGAATTTATTTTCTTTGAATAATTTGATTATTGTATTACCAACAGATTTTTTTGATTCGGACTCGAAACCTTGCCCTAAAAATGTGATTTTCATTAATGTATTTTATTAAGTTTTTCAAATATTAACTTCATAGATACATCAAGACCTTTTGATAATTTTTCAATATTTTCGAGAGTAATGTTTTTTTCTCCTCTTTCAATCATTCCAATATATGTTCGATGAAGATTGGATTGAAATCCTAATTCTTCTTGAGAAAGTTTTTTTTCATTTCGAAGTTCTCTAATAATTTTACCGAAATTTTGGGATAATTCTGTGTTCATTGAGTATACTATAGTTAGCACAAAGTAGTCCTATACTTTTTCTTATACTACATACTAAAGTTAGCATTTTACTGTTGTATAATTTTAGCTATTTGGGGTTTTATAGCTCTGAAATTTGGTGTTTAAAAAATAAAAGTTCTAAATTACGTGAGTTTTTTTCAGCTTGCCACCAACTTGTATAAATGCGCTACAAAATAGCGCTTAAACCTCTGATTTTGGGTGGATAGGCGCTACTGTGTAGCGTATTACTTTCAAAGATACAATTTAAATATTATCTTACAAATCATCAAGATAGCTTTTAAATTATCTCCACAAAAAAAGCGCTCCTTTTCAGGAACGCTTTTATATAGTAAATCAAAAAATTATTTTTTATCCATCCATTTTCTGGCATTGATAAAAGCCTCGTGCCAAGGCGAAACTTCATCGTTTCTATCTTTTGGATAATGTGCCCAGTTCCATTGAAAAGTAGAACGCTCAATATGTGGCATCATTACCAAGTGACGACCCGTTTTATCACACAACATTGCTGTGTTATAATCAGAGCCATTTGGATTAGCAGGATAACTATCGTAGCCGTATTTCCCAACAATATTATAGTTTTCTTCACCCATTGGTAAGTTGAATTTCCCTTCACCATGCGAAACCCAAACTCCAAGTGTACTTCCTGCTAATGATGAAAGCATCACTGAATTGTTTTCCTGTACCGTAACCGATGTAAAAATGCTTTCGTGTTTATGGCTGTCGTTGTGTAACATTTTTCCGTGTACTTCATGCTCCGGATTGATTACTTCCAATTCCATAAACAATTGACAACCATTACAAATTCCAACAGATAACGTATCTTCTCTTTTGAAGAAATTGTCTAGAGCGGTTTTTGCTTTTTCATTGTATAAAAATGCTCCAGCCCAACCTTTGGCAGAACCTAAAACATCTGAATTAGAGAATCCACCAACAGCACCAATAAACTGAATGTCTTCTAATGTTTCACGACCCGAAATCAAATCGGTCATGTGAACATCTTTTACATCAAAACCGGCTAAGTACATCGCATTTGCCATTTCACGCTCCGAGTTACTTCCTTTTTCACGGATAATAGCTGCTTTAGGTCTCTCGACTGCGCTCGAAGTGACAGGTAATTTTCCTGTAAAATGTGAAGGAAAAGTATAGTGTAACGCTTGGTTTTTATAATTGTCAAAACGTGCTTGAGCTGTTCCGTTTTTCGATTGTTTTTGGTCTAATAAAAACGAAGTTTTGTACCAAACATCTCTATATTTAGCAATGTCTAATTTACAAGGACCAAAGTCTAAAGTCGCTTCATTTGTAGCCGTTCCTAATTTATAGAAAGAAACATTATTAGTACTTAATTTAGATTCCACTTCAGCATCTGATTTTGCTTGGAAAACAATTCCGATATTTTCAGCAAAAAGGTATTTGATAATGTCTTTTTCTTCGAATCCCGAGAAGTCTATTTTAGCTCCCAAATTCACATCGGCAAAACACATTTCTAATAAAGTTGTAATCAAACCACCACTTCCTATATCGTGTCCTGCAAGGATATTGTTTTCTAAAATTAATTCCTGAATGGTATTAAAGGCTCTTTTGAAAAAGGCAGTGTCTTTAATCGTTGGCACTTCTTTTCCAATAGTATTCAGCGTTTGTGCAAACGAAGAACCACCTAATTTGAAATCATCTTGTGACAAATTGATGTAATAAATAGAACCACCGTCTCTTTGTAAAACAGGCTCTACTACTTTTCTAATGTCGGTGCAATTTCCACCTGCTGAAATAATTACCGTTCCCGGTGCGATTACTTCATCATTTGGATATTTTTGTTTCATCGAAAGGGAGTCTTTTCCTGTTGGAATATTGATTCCCAATTCGATTGCAAAATCCGAACAAGCTTGAACTGCTGCGTACAAACGAGCGTCTTCTCCATCGTTTTTACAAGCCCACATCCAGTTTGCCGAAAGTGAAATCCCTTTTAATCCATCTTTTATTGGAGCCCAAATAATATTTGATAAAGATTCAGCAATAGCCGTTCTTGTTCCGCTCACCGGATCAATTAATGAAGCAATAGGCGAGTGCCCAATCGAGGTTGCTATTCCTTCTATACCTTGATAATCTAAAGCCATTACACCACAGTTATTCAAAGGCAATTGTAATGGGCCAGCGCATTGTTGCTTAGCCACTTTACCACCTACACAACGGTCAACTTTATTAGTTAACCAATCTTTACAAGCTACTGCTTCCAGTTGAAGTACTTGCTCTAAGTAGGTCGAAATGTTTTTCTTGTCGTATACTAAATCAGTATAGTTTCTTTCGATTGTTTTGTCTGTAATAACCACTTTTGGAGAACTTCCAAAAAAGTCTTCTAATGCAAAATCCATTGGTTTAGCACCTGTTGATTTAGATTCGAAAGTAAAACGGTGATCTCCGGTTACATCTCCCACTTGATACATTGGAGAACGCTCACGGTCGGCAATTTTCTGCAATAAATCAATGTTTTCTTTGGCGATAACTAATCCCATTCGTTCTTGAGATTCGTTACCAATTATTTCTTTTGCCGAAAGGGTAGGGTCACCCACAGGCAATTTGTCTAAATCAATTAATCCACCGGTTTCTTCCACTAATTCCGAAAGACAGTTTAAATGTCCTCCAGCTCCGTGATCGTGAATCGAAACAATTGGATTGCTATCACTTTCTACTAAACCACGAATGGCATTAGCAGCACGTTTTTGCATTTCCGGGTTCGAACGTTGAATTGCGTTCAATTCAATTCCTGAACTAAAAGCTCCTGTATCTGCTGAAGAAACTGCAGCTCCACCCATTCCAATTCTATAATTTTCCCCACCAAGGATAACTATTTTATCACCTGTTTGTGGTTTTTTCTTAATCGCTTGATCTAATTTTCCGTATCCAATTCCACCCGCTTGCATAATCACTTTGTCGAAACCAAGTTTGCGAGCGTCTTCTTCGTGTTCAAAAGTTAGGATAGAACCTGTAATTAATGGTTGCCCAAATTTATTTCCAAAATCAGAAGCTCCGTTGGATGCTTTGATCAAAATATCCATTGGGGTTTGATACAACCATTTTCTTTCGGC
Source organism: Flavobacterium glaciei (assembly GCF_003350545.1). Lineage (GTDB taxonomy): Bacteria > Bacteroidota > Bacteroidia > Flavobacteriales > Flavobacteriaceae > Flavobacterium > Flavobacterium glaciei. The sequence goes on along the minus strand of NZ_QQBA01000021.1, from coordinate 27,584 downwards.
CATACCGTTTTCCCACGGTCTGCTACTCTGAGCGGAGTCTAATGATTCTTCTAAACGAGAGTATGAAGTCATGTAAACTGCCGTTCCAGCCATTGGCAAAGAACCTTGTCCACCTGCTAAACGATCACGGATTTCTCCACCAGAACCCGTTGCAGCTCCGTTAAAAGGCTCTACAGTTGTTGGGAAATTGTGTGTTTCTGCTTTTAATGAAATAACCGAATCAAATTCTTTTACTTCATAAAAATCAGGTTTATCAGCACTTTTTGGAGCAAATTGTTGTACCCGTGGCCCTTTTACAAAAGCAACGTTATCTTTGTATGCCGAAACGATATCGTTCGGGTTTTCTTGAGATGTTTTCTTGATTAATTTGAATAAAGAAGATTCTTTTTCTTCTCCGTCAATGATAAATTTCCCATTGAAAATCTTGTGACGACAGTGTTCTGAATTAGCTTGTGAGAAACCAAAAATCTCAGAATCTGTTAGTTTTCGTCCTAATTTAATCGCTAGATTATCTAAATATTCCACTTCATCAGGACTTAAAGACAATCCTTCTTTTACATTGTAAGCAGCAATATCATCGATGTCCAAAATAGATTCTGGAAGTACATTGATAGTAAAAATATCTTGATTTAACTCAGTGTATTTTTGCGAAAGCATCGGGTCAAAATCAGAAAAATCAGTGGTTACTCTCTGAAATTCTTCGATTCTAATGATGCCAGATATTCCCATATTTTGGGTGATTTCCACTGCATTGGTACTCCACGGTGTTACCATTGTGGCGCGAGGACCAACAAAAAAATCCGTCAGTACGGATTTTTCTATTTTATTTGAATCGGCAAAAAGCCAGTTAAGTTTTGAAATGTCTTGAGCCGACATTTCGACTTCGCTCAATGCATTTTGCGTTTGTACGGCAAAAACAGTTTTGCTTTGGTTTTCAAAGAAATGGATCATTGTTATGTAGTTTGTTGTATTGCGGTGCAAATTTAATCAATTTAGATTACAATTTTAGCATAAATAAAGTTCCTTTTTACTTGTAATTACAATCCTGTAATTTTTCTAATGAGGCAATCATTTAATAACTGCTTCGGAGATTAACTTTTTTAGAAGCAAGTAGGGAAAGATTGAAAAAAAGTTAATTCTCTTTAAGGTAATTTAATGAAAATTCTTGTTTTAAAATTTTAAAATTTTTAGAGCGGCAAAAGAATGAAATTAAAAACTTAATAGTGCTTCATTTTTAGTGCAAGAGGTCCCTAGGTATCAAAGCATTTTTAGGTTAAGATGCTTTATTTAATTATTTTTGCTACTGATAGGATACAATTCAGGATTATAGCTACTACTCAAAGATAGTTTTCTCGTAATTTTTTAAAATCATTAATAGATAAATATGGCTTTGCAATCAATTTTTAAAAATATGAATTGGAAAAAAATCTTGGGATTGTTTTTAGGAATACCAATCTTACTTTTTGGTAGTATCACGGCAGTAATTGCATATAAAAAAGACGCCATAGTCCAAGATTTAATTAGTAAAGCCAATCAAGACTTTAAAGGCAAAATAGCCTTGTCAGGAACTAAAATTTCACCTTTTGAAAACTTTCCATACATATCTATTGATATACAGGATTTTCAGGTTTTTGAAACAAAAAATTTTGGTGAAAAACCGGTTCTAAATTTAAAGGATATATACGTAGGATTTGATTTATGGACCATTATTCAAGGTACGTATGATGTTAAAACTATAAAATTAGCAAATGGAAAAATTGACATCAAACAGTATTTAGATAACACTTTTAATATTGTAAAAGCTTTTGAACCAACTAAAAAAGTTGATGACCTAGAAGAAGAATTTCATTTTGATTTGCAAAAAGTAAAAATTAAGAATGTTACTGTTGTAAAAACAAATTTAGCAGATTCGTTAGTTGTTCAAACCTTTTTTGATAATGCTGAAACGCAATTTAAAAAAGACGAAACCTACATAAAAATGGGTTTAAATGCGGCGCTTGTTTTAAATATCATGAAAAACGAAGACACTACATTTGTAAAAAATAAACATTTTGAAGTAAGTACCGAGTTATCTTTTCATAAAAAAACACATTTATTACTTTTTGAACCCTCGACGGTGCAACTTGAAAACGGACTTTTTGGTGCCAAAGGCAGCATTGATGTAGATGATGATTTTAACATGAATCTTGAATTCTCGGGTAAGAAACCTAATTTTGATTTGTTAATTGCGTTTGCTCCAGAAGACTTGATTCCCTCCTTGAAAAAATACGATAATCAAGGCGAAATTTTCTTTTTAGCAACTGTAAAAGGGAAATCAGCTAATGGTAATCTTCCAGCTGTTGAAGCTAAATTTGGTTGTAAAAATGGTTTTTTTGACAATACAGTTACCGATAAAAAACTTGACGAAATGGCATTCAACGCGTATTTTACAAATGGTGCAAAAAGGAATCTAGAAACTAGTGCTTTTTATCTCAATGATTTTTCGGCTAAGCCCGAAGCGGGTCGTTTTAAAGGAAATTTAAAAGTAGTTAACTTTATCTCACCTGAAATTGATTTAAAATTAGATTCAGATTTTGATTTACAATTTTTATCGAAATTTTTTAATCTGAATGATTTGTCCAATTTAACAGGGAATGTGAAACTCAGCATGAAGTTTCATGATATCATTGATCTAGCGCATCCAGAACGAAGTTTGGAGAAACTAAATCAAGCTTATTTTTCAGAATTATTAGTGACCAATTTGAATTTTAAATCAGATAGTTACCATTTGCCTGTAAAGAATTTGAACTTGAAAGCAACTATGGATGGAAATGATTTTAAAATGGAGTACTGCCGTTTACAACTCGGGAAATCAGATTTAGAGTGGAACGGAAAAATTAATAGTGTTCCAGCAATTATTCATCAAACTGCTGGCGAAGTGGTTTCAGAAGTTCATATCAAATCAAAATTATTAGATTTTAAAGAGCTTACTGCTAATGATACCATCAAAAAGAAACCTTTTGATGAAAAAATTAGAAATTTAAAAGTAGACCTTGCTTTTAAAGGTGCGGCAAATACCTTCTTAAAATCAAAATCATTGCCAATAGGGAATTATCGCATTCAAGATTTTTATGGCAAATTAGAGCAGTATCCGCATGCTTTCCACGATTTTGACGGCAGTCTAAAAATAACAGAAAGCGAAATCATTGTTTCCAAATTTGATGGGCAAATAGATGCAACCGATTTTAACTTTGAGGGTAAGATTAAAAACTACAATTTATGGCTTGCAGACAAAAAAATGGGAGATACCCAAATGGAATTTGATTTAACATCAAATGAAATACATTTTAAAGATTTGTTTACATATAAGGGTGAAAATTTTGTACCACAAGAGTACAGAAATGAAGATATCAAACAATTAAAATTACACGGCAGGGTAGCACTACATTATAAAGACTCGTTACAATCAACTGATTTTTATCTCGATGAATTTAAAGGAAAAATGAAAATACATCCTGTTAATTTCGAACATTTTAAAGGCAACGTTCATGCCGAAAACGATGTTTTGACATTGAATGCAATCTCTGGAAAAATAGGTAAAAGTAATTTTCTAGTAAGCGGAAAGTATCATTTGAAGAAAAATGAGTTTTATAAAAAGCAAGGTGATTTTTTAAATTTTCAATCTTCTTATTTAGATTTTGATGAACTGTTGCGTTACCAAGAATCGCCAACCAATGCAGAGAAAAAAGTTGATCATGACAGTGGTTTTAATTTGTTTGAACTTCCATTTAGAAATATAAAAGTTAATGCAAGCATCAATTATTTAAATTACCATAAATATGTGGTAAAATCGTTGCAGGCGCTTATGCGAATGAAAGAAAATCACACTGTAGTTTTTGATAATTTACAATTTAATGCTGCGGGTGGAACAGTGAGTAGCAAAGGATATTTAAACGGTTCAGACCCTAAAAACATCTATATAAATCCTAGTTTAAACATTCAAAAAGTAAACTTAGATGAGGTATTATTTAAGTTTGATAACTTTGGACAAGACAAAATGGTTTCAGAGAATGTACATGGACTTTTTACGGGTAAAATTACAGGTAAAATAGCATTGCACACCGATTTAACACCTATAATTGATGAATCTACCATAACGATGGATGTTGCCATTGATAACGGCAGATTGGACAATTTTGGTCCGATGCAGGCTATGGCAAGTTTTTTTAAAGACAAAAATCTAACAAAAATCCTCTTTGATAAACTTGAAAATCGCTTACAGTTACAAAACGGAAAATTAATTTTGCCTAATATGTTGGTTAATTCATCTCTGGGTTTTATTGAATTATCAGGAAGTCAAGACATGAATATGAACATGGAATATTATTTACGTATTCCACTAAAAATGGTTACTGGCGTTGCATTTCAAAAGCTTTTTGGAAGAAAAAAAGAAGCTGTAGATGTAAATCAGGAGGATGAAATTATTTATAAAGATCCCAATAAAAAAGTAAATTATCTTAACTTAAAAATATCAGGAACACCTGAGAATTTCAAAATATCGGTGGAGAAAAACAAAGATTTAAAACTAGGGAAAGGTGTAGCCCACTTGCTAGGTTATGTAAAACCAGATTTTAGTGAAGATACCATAACAAGAACCGTAAAACAAGACAGTCAGCAAGATAATTAAATATCAAATACAACAGTTAGATTTGTGAGGTACTTTACTGAAATTAAAATATAGTGCAGCCTCATTTATTAGTTATAAGTTAGCACTAACACTACTGTAGTTTGTAGTAAAACAATAGTGGTTAAATCCATTAGAATCACTTGTAAATAATTACCTAAGACATAAAAAAAGCGGCAATAGCCGCTTTTTTTATTATTGAATAATGAGTTTTTTTACAATCTCATCAGAGCCAATTTGTAATCTTACTAGATAAGTTCCCGGCATGCTGTTGGGAATCGTAATTTCAGATTGTGTGGTGTTTTCCAAACTGTATATTTTCTGCCCAATGATAGAATAAATTTCGATAGAATACATTTTATTCGAATTATTGATGGAGAAAGTTCCATTAGATGGATTTGGATAGATGGCAATATCATTAATATCTAAAGAAATACTAGTTTTTGATTCTTTTTCAACCATACGACTTCCTAAATTGTTACAAGTGTCTGATGCGAATGTATCCCATTGGGTTGTTTTGTTGAAAGTAGTTGTAGGAGATGTAACGGTAGCTTTTCTTCGTAAGGTTTGGTCTGCTGCAAAATTTGCCGTTCCACCGTTAAAAGTTCCAATGATGTCAATCAAGATTCCGTTTTTGAATAAACCTACAGCATCATTTCCGTTGAAAGTCATTTCAGTAGCTGATGTAGAAATGTTTGCAGAACTTATTGGATAGCAACTGGACGCCATTGCACTATTTACAATAGTGAATTTACTTCCGTTATTCAACGTTCCTGAAAGTGATAATCCTGCGCTCCATGCACCGGAACCGTTTGTTTGTTTTTTGATGCTATAAATCGACAAGTTGATTGCTGCGCCAGTTGCATTTGAAATTTCTAATGCTTTATTGTTTGATGAACCTTCAATATATTCTGAAAATAGCAAATCGGTTGCAGTGGAACCACCGGTAGTTGTTGTAACATTTACAACATTGCTTGATGCAGAAATGTTTCCTGCTGCATCTTTAGCTTTAACAGAAAAAGAATAAGTTGTAGAGGCAGTTAATCCGGTAACATTGTACGTTGTAGTTGAAACAGTTCCTAATAAAGTAGTTCCTCTGTACACGTTGTATCCTGTAACCCCAACATTGTCAGTAGAAGCCGTCCAAGATAAAGTAGTTGCAGTTTGGGTTGTTCCTGATGATGCCAAAGCTGTAGGTGCTGTTGGGGCAGTTGTATCAGTAGTTCTAGCAACTATGTTTACAGTATAATCTTCTACTTGGCCATACGGAATCGCTTCGCAAGAAGTTGGAATTCCATTGTATTTCATAGAAACTCTCATTCTCGTAGTTCCTAATGCAGCTGAAACAGGTATCGTGATAGTTCCTGATACCGGAGTAGTTTTTGAAGCAGTTTTTGACCAAACTAATTCTCCTGCATCGGTAAATAATCCATTTTTGTTATAATCAATCCAAACGGCATATCCTTCGCTGAAAGTAGCACCTGACCATGAAGGTGTGATGGTAATTGTATTTGCAGTTCCAGCAGTTACATTTGTAGTTATTGCAGTAAAATTTTCATAACCTGCAGTTCCGGAAGAGGTATTGTTTATAGTGCCAAAAACCACTTTTCCTATTTTTTCATCTGCTGTGCTTTTTCCTTGAGAAGCACAATACGTAATTGATGTTCCAGCTGCAGTTGTAGCGTTTACGATGTTACTTGAAGCCGAAGAATTTCCTGCGGCATCTTTAGCAACAATATAAAAAGAATAAGCTGTAGAGGCTGTTAGTCCAGTAATTGTAGTATTTGTTCCTGTTACTGTTGTTTTTAGGACGCTATTCATGTATACATTATACCCAGTCACTCCAATATTGTCAGTCGAAGCCGTCCAGCTTAATGAAACGGAGTTTGAAGTCGTGCCACTTGCTAATAAATTTGTTGGTGTAGTCGGTGATTGTGTATCAGCTGTTGGGTTCCAAATTGCTTGTACATACTCCGGATGGTCAATGTATGGATTCCTGTTGTTTTGATAATTATAAATAGCATTGTTACGTGCGATTTCTCTAGCGCTAACTGGATCTTGATTGTGCCAAGTGATCAATAAGTTTAAAAAAGCATTGGTAAAAACTTGATTACTAGTTCCATTAAACATAGCATAAGGGTATCCAGCAACAGTGTTTTCGTAACGTGTGGCGAAATAAAAATACATTCTTGCAATGTCACCTTTGAATTCGTTGATAGGTTCAAAAGTTGTTCCAGTATATCCAGTAGTTCCACTGGATCCAAGTTTACTGCCGTTTAAAGAGGTCCAAGATGGAGTTGCTACATTTCCATGGGGAAAACTAGAACGTTGTCCGTTTACTTTTCCATCGGTTGGTGTTATAAAATGCGCATCGGATACCATTGGCGCCGCAGAATTGAAAGTAGATTGTGGAATAATATGTTCTCTATTGTAACAGTCACCCTCTACACTGTAAGTTCCACATCTTTGTGTTGTTCCCGCGGAGTAATTGTAGGGATCTGTTGCGGTAGGATTTTCAGAATACATGTCTAAAATTGTTGCGTCATTTTCAAAGTAATAATCCCTATCTGATGTTTGATATATCGTATATAAACCAGCATATCCGTTATCAGTGTGGCCTTTGATAATATTGTGTAATTGTGTTTTTAATGTGTAGCCAGTTCCAGTTGCAGTCGAGTAATAGGCACTTGGTATTTGGGCTATACCAACGGTCATAAACATTAGTAAAAGTAAAGAGTAGATTTTTTTCATAATTTAAAGTTGTTTTGGTTATGGGGGTTAGTTTCTGGATTTAAATACATGATTTTCAAATCTTAAAAACAGAAGACGCGCAAAATTATAACTTTTATTATGGTTTGTGTTAAGAAACTATGAAGTTTATTATGATTTTTTTAACATAATTATTAACATAACTATTGGGTGTAATTAATAAAAATTTCAATTAATATCATAAAAAAACGGATGGCCCAATTGCTTCGCCTGTTCGCTATCGCTCGGGTCTTGGATACACATAGCTAAGGCTTTATCTAAAAAAGTGAAACGCATTCCAAAATCTTGAAATCTATGTTTCTATGTGGTTAAAAAATTAAACAATTGAAATACACCCAACGAGTAAACATATAAGATGTTATAAGCCAACTTTATTATTGGAATAAACCTTTTAGGTGCATAATATGGCTTAATTCAGTTCTTTTTATTTAGGAAAAACTTTGTTTTGATACGCACCTAAATCAGGTGGTAAAGTTCTCGTATTTCCTATTATATCTAGCGGAATTAGATAAGCCGAATTCCCTTTTGCGAAAGCAGCAGAGGTTTCATCTATATTGAACTTGTTTTGTGCTATATTGAAAAATTTTGGATTCTTGTTCAACAGTATCGCATTGTAATGTGCCGTATCCGTATTGAATTGATAATCGGGATTTGTCGTGAATTGGTTGGAAACATTATCAAATTTTATCAAACAATTGTTGAATTGGTATTCAAAAGTAGCTCCTAGTTTCTTGTTTAAAATCATTTCATTTGAATAAGAACCATAAATGATACAATTGTTAAAGGTGGCTGCAGTTAAATCTTTTGCTTCTGGAACAGCTCCCAAAATATTATTGCTAACTAAAACCGCCACTTGCTGTGAACTGTTCCAATTATTATTGAAAGTGCAATGTGTAAACGAATAATTTCCACCATAGGTGCAGGCTAAACTAGCTAATCCGGCATTATTAATAACTATATTTTCGCCATTTATTTTTGCGGTCTGCGCCAAAATTCCGTAGTTGCTTGAATTGTAGATTTGGGTGTTTTTGACAGAAACTGTTGTGCCATCATTATTTTGAATCAACAAACCAATCGTTGCATTTTTGATAGTGAGGTGATTCATTTTATTATTTGTGCTGCCACTAGTAAGCCAAATAGTTCCCCATTGTCCCGATACATCTGAAAAACCGGGTTCTAAACGGTCGCCCTCAAAAATGACTTCATTTTCTAGTTTGTCCGTTGTTGAGCGAGTTCCATTAATAGTTATGGAGGCATTATTAGCTACAATAATCCCAGAATTAGCATGAAAATGAACTCGGGTTCCAGCCTCAAAAGTGGCCGTTTTGTTCGAAGGAACGGCTGCGTAGCCATAAATTACATACGGTTTGTCATTAGAAAACTGTAATTCGTTCCCATTTATCGGGTCATTTTCATCCAGATAAAATCCATCAATTTTTTCGTTACCAATAGGAAGTGTTTCAGTAGTTCCATCAGCAAAACGTTTTGGATATAGGAAAACTGCGTCTTGAATCAGTGTTACCAATTCTATATTTTGTTGATTTTCGCCACTGTCAAATTGAATTTGATCGGTGTATAAAAAATCACTCGGGTTGGCATCAGCAATATTAGCAGTAGTTTCTATGAAAATATACAAACTGTCTTTGGCTAAAAGGTCCACATTGTTAAAAATTTTCCCGTCTTTTCCTTGCATTCCATCAACGGTCATTCTGTATTTTGAGTTCAGTCCTTTTGCTAGTTTAATGCTTGGAATAGTAATGTCATTCTTACTTTTGTTATACACTTTGAGTCGATACGTACTCGAGCCAATGTTTGAGAAAACGGTGTCCAAATAAATAGTGTCTTTAGAAAACTCTAAATCGCCAGTACTTGCGACGGTCTCAAAATCGGAACGACAGGAAAAAATTGAAAGCACTATTCCAATAAAAAGTAGTAATGTAATAGGACGCATTAAGTTATATTTTTTGTAAAAATAGGAAAAATCTATTTTCGAAATCAGAATAACAATTGTAATTACTGTTTTGTAACTTATCTTTTAATTATTTTTACATTTTAAAAGTAAATAACATGACATTCGACAGAGAAAAAATACTCCAATATTGCAATGAAGTTTCTAAAAACACCTTAATGCAAACTCTAAATATTGAATATACTGATGCAGGAGAAGATTTTCTAGTAGCAACAATGCCCGTAAACCCGTCCGTACATCAGCCAATGGGATTGCTACATGGCGGTGCTTCGGTGGCATTGGCAGAAAGTGTGGGTAGCGCGGCTTCTATGATTTATGTAAATTCTGAATTAAGCGAAGTACGTGGAATTGAAATCTCAGCCAATCATTTAAAAGCAAAACGGGACGGAATTGTAACGGCAACCGCTAGGATTATCCATAAAGGTAGCAGTATTCATCTTTGGGAAATACGAATTACGGATGAAAACAATAATTTAATTTCACTTTGTAAGCTAACCAATATGATATTGCCAAAAAGAAAAAGAGAAGTTAAATAATTGAAACCAATCGTAGCTTTATCTAAAAAATAATCCCAGAGAAAAGTAGCAAAATGATTTTAATAAAATCAAGCAAATAAACGCACTTGAAGTTTTAATAAAATTTATATTTTAATAAATTAAATATGATTGATTTTTTTATAAAAGTAAAGCAACAAAAAGCTCAAAATCTACCTTTTGTATTGTACCGAAAATCCAATAACATTAAATTAAAAGGTTTTTTTCAGAACAATGATCATTTATATTTTGCTGAAAATTTTGAAGAAACCGGTTTTGTGTTTGCACCTTTTGAAGGAAGTCAGAAGATCCTAATTCCTAGTAGTCAATCCGTAAAATGGGAAGCTATTATTACTTCATCTAAGGAAAATGATGATTCGGATTTCATAGATTTAGAGGATGATCTAGCTAAAGAACATTTTGTAATGCTGGTTCAAAAAGGTATTGATACTATTGCAAAGGGGGATTTTAATAAAGTGGTTCTATCTAGAAAAGAAATAATTGATTTGTCAAATTTTGATTTAGTGTCGATTTTCGAAAAATTAATTCAAAATTATCCAACGGCTTTCTGTTATTGTTGGTATCATCCTAAAATAGGATTGTGGATGGGCGCAACACCGGAGCGATTATTGAAGTCCAATAACAGGACCTTACATACGATGTCATTAGCTGGAACGCAAAAAATTCAGGGAGAGAAAGATGTAGTTTGGGAGAAAAAGGAAATGGAAGAGCAACAGTTTGTCACCGATTTTATTTTGAATAATTTAAAGGATTTGACTTCGGAGGTTTCCGTTTCAAGTCCATATACGACACAAGCAGGAACTCTAGCGCATATTAAAACAGATATTGAAGGGATTATCAATCATAATTCGAGTTTGAAAGATGTTGTTTCCGCTTTGCATCCAACGCCTGCCGTATGCGGATTACCAAAAGAAACTGCCAAAGAATTTATTATTGATAATGAAGGCTATGATAGAGAATATTATACTGGTTTTTTAGGGGAGTTAAACAAGGAAGGATTCAATAAAGGAGAAATTAAATCCGATTTGTATGTAAATTTGCGATGTATGCAAATTAAAGACAATCAAGCATACTTATATATGGGATGCGGGATTACAAAAGATAGTATTCCAGAAAAAGAGTGGAAGGAAAGTGTTAATAAATCGGTGACGATGAAAAAAATATTGAAGTTGTCTTAGTTGATTTTTGTTGTACAAAAGACAAAATTAAAGATTGCAGACAATTTGAAACTTTAAACATTAAATAAAAAAATTAAAACGAATTTTAGATGAAATTAGACATACTAGCTTTTGGTGCGCATCCAGATGATGTAGAATTGGGTTGTGCAGGAACTATTTTAAAAGAAATCTCTTTAGGAAAAACAGTCGGTATTGTTGATTTGACTCGCGGTGAATTAGGAACACGTGGTTCGGCTGAAATCAGGGATCAGGAAGCGAATGCAGCTGCAAGAATTCTTGGAGTTTCTGCGCGTGAAAATTTAGAAATGCGTGATGGTTTTTTTGTCAATGATGAAAAGCACCAATTAGAAATCATAAAAATGATTCGTAAGTATCAACCCGAAATTGTGTTGTGTAATGCAATTGATGACCGTCATATTGATCATGCAAAGGGAAGTAAACTAGTTTCAGATGCTTGTTTCTTATCTGGATTAATTAAAATAGAAACTTCGTTAGAGGGAGAGCAACAAAAGGCTTGGCGACCAAAATTAGTGTATCATTATATACAATGGAAAAATATAGAACCGGATTTTGTAGTTGATATTACAGGTTTTACCGATAAAAAAATAGAAGCGATTTTGGCTTACAGTTCTCAGTTTTACGATGCAAATTCTAAAGAGCCAGAGTCTCCAATATCGAGTAAAAACTTCCTAGAAAGCCTAAATTACCGTTCTAGAGATTTAGGAAGGCTCACAGGAGTAGATCATGCTGAAGGTTTTACTGTAGAAAGATATTTGGCAGTCAATAGCTTAGGAGATTTGAAATAAATTTCATGTAAATTTTTAAAAAAAATATTTGCAGAAGTAAACTTATGTCGTATATTTGCCACCGCTAAGCAAATGGTGGTTGTAGCTCAGTTGGTTAGAGCATCGGTTTGTGGTACCGAGGGTCGCGGGTTCGAGCCCCGTCTCCCACCCAGAAAGCAAAAGCTTCGAAGAAATTCGAGGCTTTTTTTGTGGAATAAAGTTTCGTTATATATCAGGCGGTTCTTTACTGGCTTGAATATTGTAAAAGGTAATAAGTATTACAGTGTAAATATAAAAGTGGAGTAGAATTACACAACCAAATAAATTAATGTAATAGCTTTTAGCATACATATCTTACCGTATGGGTTTATATTCTTTCTTTTACAGAAATCGTATTTTCTTTTGTGTATCTTTGAACGCATTGCATAGTTAAATCAATCGAAAATAAGCTTTCAAAACTTTAAATATTATTTACATAATTTAATGGAAAAAGAGAAAATCAATTCTAAAATTCTTAGAAGTAATTACATTCCAACAGCTGAGTTCTACAGCCAAATAATAGATAGTTTACAAGATTATTCGATTTTTACTCTTGACAATGAATTTATAATTAATAGTTGGAGTTCGGGTTCAACTAAAATATTTGGATATGAATCGGACGAAGTAATAGGTCAGCATTTTAATATTATTTTTACTGAAGAAGATATTCAAAAAGGTATTCCACAATCAGAAATTAAAGCTGCAATAAAAGAGGGAAGAGCTACTGATAACAGGTGGCATATTTGTAAAGATAAAAGTGAATTTTATGCTTATGGTTTGGTTTTTCCGCTTACTGGAATAGATGGAGACATGTTAGGTTACGTAAAAATTTTGCGAGACTTGACCGAGAGAAAGAAATCTGAGGATGCCATAAAAAAATATATAAGAGAACTGGAAGAACTAAACACGCACAAAGAGAATGTTCTTGCTATTGTTTCCCATGACTTAAGAAGTCCATTATCTGGAATTATTGGTACGGCAGAGTATTTGAAAAAAAACTTTGATAGATTAGAATCTAATAAGGCAAAAGAAATGCTTGAATTACTCCAAAAAACAGCAGAAGATGAGTTAAATATGCTGGACAATTTAGTAGAATGGGCTAGAATAAAATATGCCTCGGAGGTATTTTCTCCTGCAAAAATTAAACTTTTTGATTATGTAGAAAATGTTTTTGAATCAGTGAAAGAATTAGCTTCCTTGAGTTTCATAAATCTAATAAATAAAATTGAGCCTAATATTAGTGTTTTTGCAGATGGAAAAATGTTGTTTTCTATTTTTCAGAACATAATTTCTAATGGCATCAAGCATTCTTTACCTGGAGGGGAAATTGTTGTTCTGGCAAAAATTGAAGAGGAAAAAGTAACAATTCAGATAAAGGATTCTGGAATAGGAATGTCAAAAGAGGTACAAAGTAAACTGTTTACACCACAAATGAGTACACTCTCTAAAACAAGAAAAAATAATAAAGGTGCCGGTATTGGGTTACTTTTAGTGAAAGGATTTTTAGAAAAAAATGATGGTAAAATATGGGTTGAAAGTATTGAAGGAATTGGTTCTTCGTTTTATTTTACATTACCTATTGAGGAGCCGTTATATAAAATTGATAGTTCAGATAAAATTGAGTTTGACGAAAGGATTTAATTAGATAACGATTAAAAAAAAGAGAGCTTTGAAGTACTTCAAAGCTCTCTTTTTTTGTCGTTTGCACAAGGGATAGTAGTGGAAATCCTTTGTTGTCTCGTTAACAAACGAGACAATAAAGATTGAAACGGATAGCCCGACCACGATGTAACGCTAGTGAAAGTGTGGATGTGCCCAAATAATCTATCTATTTTTTATCTACGATAGGTCTTTCGCTGCGATTTGCCAATTCCCAAGCAGTTACAAATGCAAATTGAGCTCTTTTTGTTAACGCATCGTATTCGATTTTGTCTGGAGTATCTGTTGGTTTATGGTAATCAGCATGAACTCCATTGAATAAAAATACTGAAGGAACTCCATTTTTTGCAAAATTATAATGGTCTGAACGCTCATAAAAATGGTTAGGATCTTTTGGGTCGTTGTATTTGTAATCTAAATTTAATTGAGTGTATTTAGCGTTAGCCATAGTGCAAATAGTGTCTAAATCAGTTGATAAGCGGTTAGCACCAATAACATAGACATAATTATTACTGCCAGCATGAGCTTCATCACGGCGCCCAATCATATCGATATTGATATCTGCAATGGTATTCGCTAACGGGAACAACGGATTTTCAGAGTAATATCTGGAGCCATGTAAGCCGTGTTCTTCACCGGTAACATGAAGAAATAGTACGGAACGTTTTGGACCGTGTCCTTCATTTTTAGCGATTTGGAAAGCTTGTGCAATTTCAAGTAATGCAACAGTTCCTGAACCATCATCATCAGCACCATTATATATTTCACCATTTTTTGTTCCCACGTGATCGTAATGAGCCGAAATCACTAAGACTTCATTTGGTTTTTCGGAACCTTCAATGTAAGCCCAAACGTTTTCTGAATCGGGTAAGTTCTCATTGCGCTTTGCATTTAGGAAAGCGGCCGGAATTTTTTGGTAAAAGTCTGAAGCGCCATTAGGAAAGCTAATATTGTTTTTCTGGTATTGATTGATGAGGTAAAGGCCAGCTTTTTTCTGTCCAGCTGAACCAGTTTCTCGGCCTTCCATTTCGTCTGAAGCTACGATATAAAGGTGCGTTTTGAGTTCGTCAGCTGTAATCGTATTCATGTATTTTTTTGGGTCAGCATTTGTGACACTCACTTTTTGAGAGGTACAGCTTATGGTTAAAATAACCATTAAACTTAATAAAGGGATTTTTTTCATTTTTTAATGTAAATTAATAAAGGTGTGAATGGCAAAGATTGATAATATGATAATAATGAGTACGAAGTTAATAAAAAATAACAAACTGTTTTTTATAAAGGAAATTAAGCGGGTTTCAACATAAAAACGATGATGAGCAGGAAAAAAATAATAAATCATCCATCCAGTACCAATAAAATTTATTACTATTTGTATGAATGAAATGAGAATAGATTCTGAAAATGGCGTCAATCCTTTGTTAACTAGAAACAATAACAAAAATAGTAACAACAAAAAGGAAAAATAATGTAAGGTAAAAATACCATGATCAAAGTAATACCAGCGTTTTTTATTGTGAAAAAGCCAGAGGAAAAAAGCAAATATCGGCATAAATATGAATAGAACTTTGGGTAAATTATTGGTAAAGGAACTAATGAATTTTTCAATGATTTCGCTTTGTGTGTTGTTATCTTTAACGATTTGGATTTTTTTGTTCATCCAATAATTAAAATCGGATAATTTTTCCGACTCAGGAGCATGCTTTTGAATAGAATCTAATTGTTTGACGGATTGGTATCCAAAATTAAATAACTGAATTTTATCTTTTGAATCCTTTTGGGTTTTTATATTGGATTCATTTGTAGACAACGTACTTTGAAATGCTTTGTTTTCAGTGGTAATGGTAGATTTCTTTTCAAGAGTTTCATCGGAAGAATTAGTGGCATTAGGAAAAATGGCAATTATTAAAAAAGTGATAAAGCTTATAAAGATGTATAATCTGATTGGAGCTAAATAAGATAATCGTTTTCCTGAAAGGTATTCTATTGTAAGAGATGCAGGCTTGAAAAAAAGATTTTTTATGGTGCGCCAAAAAGCGTTTTCATAATGTGTTAAATCCTCAAAAAAGTGACTGAATAAATGATGGAACGTTTTTCTAGTATTGGTGTTTTCTTGTCCACAATTCGGACAGAATCAATTTTCTACTACAAATCTGCAATTAAGGCAGGTTTTGTCTTTTCTGATTTTACTTTTAGACATAAAAAAACAGTTTAAATTCTAGACTTTTTGCTACACTTTAATTTATAAAACTAACAAAAAAACCGAACTTATACTGTTTTTGAAAAAAATTAAATTTTCTATATTATTTCAAAACTTCTTCTAAGAAAGAATTCATGCGTTCCCAAGAACGTTTTGCAGCTTTTTCATTATATGCAGCTCCTTTTGAATTATCGTTTCCAGCTTCAATTTCAGTAAAGGCATGTACTGCATTAGCGTAATATACCATTTCCCAATCTGCTTTTGAATCTCTCATTTCTTGTTGAAAAGAGGATATTTCAGCAACTGGTACATAAGGATCATCAGCGCCATGTAATGCCAGAATTTTTGCGGTGATTGGATTATTCACTCTTGTAGCATCACGTCCTAAACCACCGTGAAAAGAAACGGCTCCTTGAATTTTCATTCCTGCTCTAGCTGCTTCAAGTACGCCAGTTCCTCCAAAACAGTGGCCTATCACAACAATATTATCTGGATTTGCGCCTGCTTTCACTAATTGATCTAAAGCAAGTTGAATACGTCTTTGATAAATTGCCACATTGTTTTTGTAAAAACCGGATTGCTTTGCGGCTTCTTGCGTGTTTGTTGGGTAATTTCCTTCACCATAAATATCTGCCACAAATGCATAATACCCCATTTTTGAAAGTTTTTCTGCAGATTGTTTTGAATGAGCGTCTATTCCTTTCCAAGCGGGAAGGATTAAAACTCCTGGTTTTGTTTTACTTCCTTTTTTGGGAGTAATTGACAAACCATTTAATTTTTGATTTCCATCGGTATAATTTATTGCTTTAAGCTGTGCAGATGCACCGTTAGAAATGAATAATAAACCTAAAAAGGTAAAGAAAATATTTTTCATGTTTAATTTTTTATTTTTACAAATGTCTAACTTAATTTACGCTTAAAGTAAGACTTTGATTTTTTTACCTTATGACAGTATTTTAAATTCTTATGATTATTATTCTCCTGGATGGTACGTTTTTTCGGCATTTTTTTGAACGTCTTCTTTGTAGAACAAAACGTCTTTAAATTGCCCTTTTCGGTACATTTCAGCCTGATCATAAAAATGTTTCGATTTTGGATCTCCGCTGTTTCCTCCTGCAA
This sequence comes from Flavobacterium glaciei, assembly GCF_003350545.1. GTDB lineage: Bacteria > Bacteroidota > Bacteroidia > Flavobacteriales > Flavobacteriaceae > Flavobacterium > Flavobacterium glaciei. The sequence continues at coordinate 10,649 of NZ_QQBA01000021.1, read as the reverse complement.
GCACTGATTTAGCTTTTATTATTGTTCCAAATTCAACCGCGCATACAAAGCTGTTTCCGTTAGTTCCATATCGTTTTTTGGTGTCTTTTTGAAAACTGCTTTTAAAAGCGGGTAAACTTCCCCAAATTGCCGGTCCGTAACCAATAGGTAAACTTTCCAAAGCATCGTTATAAACCATATTAATGTCACCAGAAGTTCTCTGGAAACGATTGATTTCTCCCCAAGGAATTTGCCAAGTTCCAAATTTAATTTTCAATTCGTTAACCGCCTTTTGCAGTTGAGGAATTAGTTGATCTGGAGAAGCATTTTTTGCAAAATTGATAGTGTTTTCTACTTGATCCAGTTCTCCTTCATTAGTATATACTTTTTGAATTATTGGGTCTAATTTATATGCCCATTCAACAGCTAGTGTTGTGGCAACAGAATTTTCTTTGGCATAATAATCCCAATTTTTTAGTAGACTAATAGGTTCTGAAAGTTCTCCGTAAAGAGGGTTTTCTGAGCTGATATTTTTTTCAAAACTAGAAATTAACGCTGGAAGTAACAATTCGAAAGCTGTCAGTTTTGTGTCATAACCGTCTGCAATCACTTTATCTAATGTATATTTATCGCCCTTACTCAATAATCTAACTGCATTTAATCCTCTGAAACTTTCTCCGTCTGGAGCCATATAGGGTAAGTAATTTTCTTTTTTTGGACTATTATTTCCAGCTACGGTATAAGGTGTAGAATTACAGTTTTGCAGCCAGCCGTTTATTGGATTATAAGAATGTACTATTTCTGAAACATCATGTAATCCTTTCCATTGCGTTGCTGGAGTCGTGCCGTCCATCACTTTTGACCAATTCAGTTTCTTGTCTCGAATAGGAACAAAATTGCCGTGCCAGTATGCAATATTTCCTTCTTTATCAGCATAAACGGTATTATTTGAGGTATTAGCTTTCAAGTCCATTGCCTTTTTATAATCTTCAAAGCTTTTGGATTTTGTTCGTGTCCAACTTTGTTCCAGACTTTTCATCGAACGATTATTGGATTTTAAGCTAATCCATTTTCCATCTCTCTTAGCCATAATTGGGCCGTGATTGGTATGATAGGTTTTGAATGTTTTAGGAATTAGTTTTCCGTTTTCCAGATACTTAAGTGTTATTTTTTTCTCGATAACAGGTACTAACTTATTATCGTATTCATAGAATAGTTTGTTGTTTTTGGTCACGATTTTCTCCGCATACATATCCGCAACATCCACATTTGAGGAAGTATGCATCCAACCGCAGTTTTCGTTAAATCCTTGGTAAATAAAAAATTGCCCCCAAGTCACCGCTCCGTAGGCGTTCAATCCTTCTTCGCTGCTCATTTGTATTTCTGGTCTGAAATAAAAAGTGGTATGTGGATTAATGTATAAAATGGAATTTCCCGATGCTGTTTTAGATGGAGCAACTGCAAAACCATTAGAACCTGTATGTACGTCTTTTTCACGTTCTATGTAGGCTACTTTATCGTTGTTTCCAGAATAAAAAGCTTTCAACTCTCCGGTTGAAAGACCTCCAGTACTTATGGCTCCAATACTTCCATCTGTCCAAAGTAATGGAAACCAAGGCTCAAAATGAGTTAATAAATCAGGTTTTATTTCAGGATGGTTGTAAAGGTAAAAGTTGATTCCGTCCGCATAACTTTTTAATAATTTTTTTAACCAAGGCGCCGCTTTTTTATAATCGGCTTTGGCTTCTTCGGTGTCAATCAAAAGTTTGATTTCTAAATCATTGTATAAAACAGACTGCCCTTTGATTTCTGAAAGGCGTCCGAGTTTTTCAATGTAATTCATTTCAACTCGTTTGAAATCGTCTTCGCATTGTGCATACAACATTCCAAAAACTGCATCGGCATCGGTTTTGCCATAAACATGCGCAATTCCCCAATTGTCTCTGATGATGGTGACTTGTTGTGATAGTTTTTTTAATCGTTCTATTTCTTGGTTTGATATTTTTTGAGAAAACATCGAGTAACTTATACAAAAAACTAAGATAATTAGTGGTAAATGGTTCTTGAAATACTTCATCGTTATTTTGTATATTAAGTTAGAGACTTACATTTCGTTTAAAGGCGCAACCCAATTCAATTATTGAATCCGTTTTAGCAATACCTGGAATATTATCTATTTTTTCATAAAGTACTTTGCGCATGTGTTCGTGATCTTTAGCAATGATTTTTATGTAAAGGGTAAAAGATCCAGTGATGTAATAACATTCAGTTATCTCAGGAATGTTTTTTAGTTCTTCAATAATTCTATCAGAATCTTGATCTTTATTCAGCGTAATTCCTGTAAAAGATCCCCAATCATATCCTACTTTTTTTTCATTGATAACAGGTTTTATTCCAGTAAGGATTCCTTGTTCCATTAATCTGTTGATGCGCTGATGCACCATAGTATTCGATATTTTTAGATTCGTTGCAATAGCTGAATACGCCATTCTACCATCTTTTTCTAATTCTTTAATAATATTGATATCAAATTCGTCTACTATATCCATGTTAGTTTTGTTATTAATGAAGCTTTTTTGTTTGTATAAAAGTACTTATTTTTATTTATTTCGAAATGCATCTTTATGACAAATCGAATATGTAAAAATGACTTATTTTCAATCTAAATTAAGTAAATATTTTTAAATAGACTCTTTTTAAAAGTCAAAATATTTATTTTTATTGCTAAATTAAAAAAAAATACTAAATTTGTTCTTTCAAATAATAAATCCGTAACATCATGACACATAGAGAACAAAACCTTTCTTCAAAATCTGAAGCGCTAATAGCAAAAGAAAACCAATACGGAGCACATAATTACCATCCATTACCTGTAGTTTTAGAAAAAGGCGAGGGCGTATATGTTTGGGATGTGGACGGAAAAAAATATTTTGATTTTTTATCAGCATACTCTGCTGTAAATCAAGGTCATTGTCATCCAAAAATTGTGGGTGCTATGGTAAAACAAGCGCAAACATTGACGTTGACTTCGCGTGCTTTTCATAATGATCAACTTGGACCTTTTGAAGAATACGTAACTAAGTATTTTAATTTTGATAAAGTGTTGCCTATGAACACTGGTGCAGAAGCTGTAGAGACTGCATTAAAATTATGTAGAAAGTGGTCGTATGAGGTAAAAGGAATTCCTGAAGATCAAGCACAAATTATTGTTTGTGAAAATAATTTTCACGGGAGAACAACAACAATCATTTCATTTTCTAATGATGAAAATGCACGTAAAAGCTTTGGTCCTTTTACAGAAGGATTTATAAAAATAGCATACGACGATATTGAAGCTTTAGAAAATGTTTTAAAATCAACAAAAAATATAGCAGGATTTTTAGTGGAACCAATTCAAGGAGAAGCTGGAGTTTATGTTCCTTCCGAAGGATATTTAGCTAAAGCCAAAGCGCTTTGTGAGGCACATAATGTTTTATTTATTGCGGACGAAGTCCAAACAGGGATAGCCCGCACAGGAAGATTATTGGCAACTTGTGGAAATTGTGACTGTAAAAAAGGCTGTGAAAATTCTCCTGAAGTGAAACCAGATATCCTTATTCTAGGCAAAGCTATTTCTGGAGGTGTGTATCCAGTTTCTGCAGTTTTAGCAAATGATCATATAATGAATGTAATTAAACCGGGGCAACATGGATCTACTTTTGGTGGGAACCCTATTGCTGCTGCCGTTGCTATTGCTGCGCTTGAAGTAGTACGTGAAGAGAATTTAGCGCAAAATGCTGCTTATTTAGGAGAAGTTTTAAGGACTGGTCTTAATGAGATTGCTTCCAGAAATCCATTAATTACATTGGTGAGAGGAAAAGGCTTATTAAATGCTATAGTTGTCAATAGTGATGAAGAATCTGATTTGGCTTGGAATATTTGTATGAAATTCAGAGACTATGGATTATTGGCAAAGCCTACACATGGAAATAAAATTCGATTTGCGCCGCCATTAGTAATAACGGAATCTCAAATACACGAATGTTTGGCTATTATTGAAAGAGCTTTAAATGATTTTAGATAATGGGAAAAACGATAAAATTAATAAAGAACCGTTCTGATATTGGTGCAGGAACACGAGGATCTGACTTAGGTATTGATGCTATTGAAGTTGCTGCAATTAATAAAAACAGTGATTATTTCAATCAATTTGAATTCGAAGATGTCAAAACACATAACGAATCTATTTATGATAAAAATCGAAGTTCTTCCGCAAAAAGAATTGAGCATGTTGTAGAACAATGTACACGAGTTTGCAATGCAGTAAAGAAAAGTTTATCTGGGAATTATTTTCCAATAGTTTTGTCTGGAGATCATTCTTCGGCATTAGGAACGTTAAGTGGTATCAAAGCAACGTATCCAGAGCAAAATATTGGTGTTTTTTGGATTGATGCCCACGCAGATTTGCACTCGCCTTACACTTCTCCTTCGGGTAATATTCATGGAATGCCTTTATCTGCGGCACTTGGTGATGATAATTTGGGAAGTCAGAACAATGAAGTTCCAGCAGAAACGCAACAACACTGGGAGGATATGAAAAACATAGGTCATCAAGGACCGAAGGTTTTAGCTGAAAATCTAATTTATTTTGGTGTGCGTGATACCGAGGAAGAGGAAGATAAGCAAATTGAAAAATTGCAAATCAAAAATTATAAGGTGGATGAAGTGAGGTATCGTGGCTTGCAGAAATGTGTCGCTGAAGCTTTGTCAAAATTAGCACATTGTGAAGTTTTGTATATTTCTTTTGATGTAGATTCTATGGATTGTGATATGATTTCTTATGGGACCGGAACTCCGGTACCAAAGGGTTTTGATCAATATGAGATCATTGCAATTATTAATCAAATTATCCAAACTAAAAAAGTAGTTTGTATAGAGTTTGTTGAAGTAAATCCATTATTAGACACTAAAGGTAATAAAATGGCTGAAACTGCTTTTGAAGTTCTAGAAGCCATAACTTCAGAACTTCTTATTCCTCCTGTAGAATAGTTTTTTTTTAAATGTATAAAAAAGCCCGAAATCTAATTGATTTCGGGCTTTTTAAATTTTATTCCGTTTTAGAAACAGCCGTAAAATTTAAAAATGGAGTAGTGGAGGAGTTAGTTATTCTTCTTTGCTCTTTGCTTCAAGACAAGTTTTCTACTAAAAAAGTTGCGCAATAGATGAATAGGAAAGTTTTCAGTTTGTTCGAAAATGTTTATCTTGCTGACCTCATTAATCATTATGATCATTAAATTAGGATTAAATAATTGATCCTGAAATGAAATAAAATAAAAATGTATGAATAAAATAGTAAATTTTATAGACTTACATAGCGGAGAAGAAGACAAAAAGAAAGTGTTAGAAAATGTGAAATCGAACATTTCCTTTCGTGGCGCTAGTTTATGGATTCTAGCTTGTGCGATTGTTGTGGCGTCTGTAGGACTGAATGTCAATTCAACAGCAGTTATTATTGGAGCCATGCTAATATCACCTTTGATGGGTCCAATTGTTGGAGCTGGTTTCGGATTAGGAATTTATGATTTTAATTTACTTAAAAGATCACTTAAAAATTTGCTTATTGCTACAGTTGTGAGTTTGGTGGTTTCTACCATTTACTTTTTTTTAAGTCCTTTTAAAGATACGCAGTCGGAACTTCTAGCTAGAACATCTCCTAATATTTACGATATTTTTATTGCTTTTTTCGGAGGACTTGTGGGAGTAATAGCAATCACTAGGGTTGAAAAAGGAAATCCTATTCCTGGAGTTGCCATCGCAACGGCTTTGATGCCTCCTTTATGCACGGCAGGTTATGGGTTGGCTTTGGGAAATTTTAAATTCTTTTTTGGTGCAATGTATTTGTACACGATCAATTGTGTTTTTATTTGTATCGCAACGTTTATAATTGTCAAATATTTAAAATATCCAATAGTTAAACAAACTAATCTAAAGACAGAAAAACGAGTAAAGTATATGATTACTTTTTTGACTTTGGCTTTAATTGTACCAAGTATCTTTTTTGCATATCAGCTTTTCCAAGAAAAAAAATACAAACAAAAAGTAGAACAATTTTTAAAAGTAGAATTTATTGATCAAGGATTTACTGTTCTGTACAAAAAAACGCAATTTACATCAAACCCAAAAAAAATAGATATTGCTTTTTTAAGAAAAAGATGGAATAAGGACGAAATAAAAGAACTTAATGGGAAATTGAAAACCTATGAATTAAACAATACGGTTTTAAATATTATTCAAGATACAACTGACTTAAAGCAGGATATTTTGAATGAAATAACCTTTAACAATAAAACAATGAGCGAAAAAGATTTGATTATTGCAAAATTGCAAAACCAAATTACTTCCTTAAAATTCGATAATAATGCTATACTAAATGAAACACGAATACTCTTTCCAGAAATTGAGAATATTGCCATTGCGAATCATGTGTTTAATGAAAACAAGGCTACCAAAAAAGTGATTACTGTAGTGCTTTATGAAAGTAAAAAAGATATGAATTCTGCCGAAAAACAAAAATTGTCTGCTTGGCTCAAAAACAAATTTAAAACCGAGGCTATTGAAATTTATAAGCGCGAATAAGTAGAAAATGAGTATCATTTAGTTTGTCTGTAAATAGGAAGCTATTTCTGAACAAGTTTGTTTGGCATTCCTGTTGATGCCTATAAGTGTTGCCGATGCGTAACCTGACCAGCTACCATAACCTGCTAACCATAGTCCAGGAATTTCAGTTGCTTTGCTTTCCTCAGTTTTTACAATGCCTCGCTCATCTGTTGAAACAATATTTTTTAAAAAAGAAGTAGCAAAACCAAAACCAGTGCACCAAATAATCGCATCAAAATCTTCTGTGGTCCCGTCAGTCCAAATCACACCGTTTTCATACATGCTTTGAAAACCACCACTTGAAACTAAACCACCTCTGGAACGCGCTTCTTTGACCGGTGGAACCATAACAATGTTTCCCAAATCATAATTAGCGGCGTTAAAAGGTTTGCCCTCTTTTTCTGCATTATATTTAGCAGTTGCCACATTAAAAAGATAAAAACCATCTACTTCATCAGGTAAGTATTGAGGTGGTTTTCTAGTAGACCATTTTACTTTTGCTTCCTTTGAAACTTCGGCTACAATTTGCGCGCCTGAATTTCCTTCGCCCACAACTAATACCTTCATATTCGTGAACTGATTTGCATTTTTATAATCAGCAGAGTGAACTTGAAGCCCCTTAAAAGTATCTATTCCCAGAATCTTTGGAATAAAAGGATTACTCCAAGTTCCCGCCGCTGCTATAATTGTTTTAGAAAAATAGATTCCTTTAGTAGTATGCACTGTGAATACTTTATTTTCAAAAGTTATATTCTCAACTGTAACAGTGCGTTCTATGGGTAATTCGTAACGCTTTTCATATTGGCACAAATAATTGATGACTTCTTGTTTTAAAGGAAACAGGTTTTTAGATTTTGGCATCAGCCAACCTGGCAATGAACTGTGTTCGGCTGGAGAAAAAAGCGTCAAACTATCCCATGCATGAAGCCAAGCACCTCCGCACTTTTCTTCTTTGTCCAAGATTAAAAAGTTGACTTTATGGCGTCTTAAATAATAGCCGCAAGCCAGACCGCTTTGTCCACCACCTATAACAATTACATCCAGAATTGGGTCCATTTTATTTTTATTTTAGGTCAGCTGTGCTGTAATATTTTTTTCTTAACCAAAAAGCCACGTTTACCAGAATAATCAAAGCCGGAACTTCTACTAATGGCCCAATAACGCCTGCAAATGCCTGTCCGCTATTGATTCCGAATACGCCAATGGAAACCGCAATTGCCAATTCGAAATTATTTCCCGATGCTGTGAAAGACAACGCAACGGCATCTCTATAGTTGGCTCCAATTTTCTTCGAAACAAAAAACATCAAGAAAAACATAATAGTAAAGAAAATAACAAGTGGAATGGCAATTCTAATGACATCCATTGGTAAATCAACAATCATTTCTCCTTTTAAACTAAACATGACTACAATGGTAAAAAGTAACGCAATCAAGGTAATAGGTGAAACAAACGGAATAAATTTTTGATTGAACCATTTGTCTCCAATGAATTTCTTGATGGCATAACGACTTATTACCGCTAACGCAAATGGTATTCCTAAATATATCCCTACTGTAGTTGCAATTTCAGCTACAGTAATGTTTAACTCTAATCCTTTTATTCCAAATAATGGCAACATGATTTCTAAATAGAAGTACGCATATAAACTAAAGAAAAACACTTGAAGCAAACTATTTATCCCTATTAAACCCGCTGTTAGTTCTCTATTGCCTTCGGCTAATTCATTCCAGACAATCACCATTGCAATACAAGGAGCAATTCCTATTATAATAAGCCCTGTCATATAATCTGGATAGTCTTTTAAAAAGAATGTTGCCAATGAAAACATTAAAAATGGACCAACAATCCAAGTGATTAAAAATGAAGCAGTCAGTAATCTTGGTTTTTCAAACATCATCGGAATTTTCGAAAAATCAATCTTTGTCAATGGCGGATACATCATCAATATCAACCCTATTGCGAGAGGTACATTGGTCGTTCCGCTCGAAAAGGAATTAATAAAATTGCTGCTGTATGGGATAAAATATCCTATGGATACACCAATTGCCATGGCTAAGAATATCCAAAGGGTTAAATAACGATCAAGAAAGTTTAATCTTTTTTTCATAGTCATCGGTTATAATTTTATTTGGGAGAATACATAACACATTTCAGTAGCAATTTGCAAACTGCGTTCTAAGTATTTTTCTGCTTGTTGTGGTGTATTGTCAAATGCTTTCGGATCATCATAGGTAATAGGAAAGCGCTGTTCAGCTCCAGCTATAAAAGGACAACCTCCATCTGCTTGCGAACATGTCATGATTGCGGCAAATTCGCTTTTTGGATTAAATTCGTCATCATATTTTTTAGAAAAACCAATGATTGGATGTTCGTTCTCTCCATATTTTATGGCATAAATAGGATTATTTCCTCTTGCAATAGTTCCGATTCTAAATCCCGATTGTTCTAATGCTTGTGCCGCCATAGGAAACAAAGCTGTTGCCTCAGTTCCGCCAGAATAGCTGTAAACATTTTTAATGTTGTAATAAGCCGCTGCAGTTTGTGCCCAAACTTGAGATAAATGACTTCTCCTAGAATTATGGGTGCATATTAAGTTCAATCGTATAGTTTCACTATTGGTAGCTTTTACTTGAATAAAATCAATCAGCGGTTGCAATACTTTTTTTCGTTCCTCAGGGATAGTTCTAAATTCTAAACTTAGTATCACAATCTCTAGTTCAGGAAATAGGTTGGCTTTGTTCTGTTTCATACTATAATTTTAAAGATTAACAACATCCTCCACCAGGAGTACAACTAGTATTTTGGTTCCCCATGTCTGATAAAACTACCTTTTGCTTAGCAACTGGAATACCGCATTGGTCCTCTGCTAAGCATGCAGTTTGCTTATTAAGTAATGTAAAAGCTGCACCATTAAAGCCTAAATCATATTTCCCAATAGTCTCGGCCTGAAATTCAACTTCTACCTCATAATCTTCAATTCCTAGTATTTGTTCAGAAAGTGCAATGATATCAAGCAGTTTCTTTGGTTTCAATCGGTGCTCAAAATCATTAGCATCCCATAATTGAAAGTTAACTACTTTTTCGTTTCTAACTTTACCACCACAGTCAATAAAGTTTTTGGTAATCATTCCTACTTCGGTCACATGAAAATGTTCTGGAACATAAGTACCGTTTGGTAATACAAAAGCAACATTGTCTAACGTGCTCAGCTGTTTTTTAATTTCTGATAGTTTCATGATTCTTGTAATTTTAAAATTAACAACATTGATTTTTCTTGTTCTCTAAATAGCTAGTAATATGCTGAAAAAAGCCTTTTATTTTATTAAAACCTTCTTCGTTAAGGCAATAGCAAATAGCATTCCCTTCAAAATTACCTCTTATAAGTCCAGCATTTTTTAGTTCTTTCAAATGCTGCGACACAGTAGGTTGGGCAAGAGGCAGTTCGTTTACAATATCACCACACACACAGCTGTTCACTTTAATAAGGTGTTGTATAATCGCAATCCGTGCTGGATGACCTATTGCTTTCGCTAAAACGGCTAACTCGTTTTGCTCGTCTGTGAAATGTTCTGATTTAGTAATACCCATCGCTATATATTTATATTGCAATATTACGATATAAATAAATGCAATACTATATAAGGAGTATTATTTTATAAAATAATTTGCGCAGAGTGCACTTTGTGTATCTGTAGCTTGTGCTATTGCTCACTATTGTGTTATCTTATTATAAAGGTATAGTAGCTAATAGTAAACTTTTATTAGGGCGTTTCTCTTGTAAACCTCCTTCCGCAGAGGCTACAGGAGGTTTACAAGTGCCGGGCTATTCACTACAAGTCCTCGCCCCGTTGAGTTTGAGACTCAACGGGACTGTGGGCTTTACGCTTCTATCCCTAACGCGAATCTGAGTAAACTAAAGCGTTTAGTTGTTTGAATCTGTATTATGTCACCTTGATATATGGTAGCAAAAAATGTAATGGTGCTTTTAGTATACTATAATGTATAGTAGAAGACCATTAATTAGTTCCAGC
>NZ_QQBA01000020.1 GCF_003350545.1 Flavobacterium glaciei | reverse complement strand
TTACCACAGCGGTAAGAGTAGGATTAGCGTCCCCGTATACTTTGTTTTGATTATCAGCCACCACAGTTACACCTAATACTTTAGGCGTAATAGTCAATATAGCATCAGTGGCCACCACAGTATAGTTAGGATTACTTCCCAAAGTCACTTCAATCGGGTATTCCCCAACATTAGAGAACTGCGTAGCAGTAGTAGCTAAGGTATAGTTGATGGTATCTCCATTCACGGCACCATTTACCACAGCGGTAAGAGTAGGATTAGCGTCCCCGTATACTTTGTTTTGATTATCAGCTACTACAGTTGCAGTCTTAGGAGTAACGGTTACAGAAACGGTAGCGTTATCACAATTACTTGGATTAAGTATTTCACAGATACGGTATACTAAAGAATATGAACCGGCAGGTGTACCTGCTGCAACAATTACATTGTTGCCAGAAAGCGTGATACCAGCATTGGTAGCAGACACAAAAGTTGTGGTAACCTGAGAGGCAAGAACGGGCGCATCATTCAGTTTATCATTAGAAAGTACATTCGTGAAAGCGATTTCGTCAGTATCTCCATATACTACAGTTCCGGCATCATTAATTGCATCAATTGCAGCAGCAGTAACGATAACAGAAACAGTAGCATTATCGCAATTGGTTGGATTTAATTTTTCACAGATTCTATAAGTTAAGTTGTAATTACCTGCTGGCGTTCCGGCAGCAACTAATACACTTGTACCTGAAAGAGTAATTCCAGTATGTGTTGAAGAAACAAAAAATGTATTAACCAGATCTGATGTTGTTATAACACCACCAAGTGTATCATTTGAGAGTACGTTAGATAATGATGTTCCTCCAGTAAATCCTACCACGGAGGATCCTGTATCATTTACTGCATCAATAACGGGTGTACCCACAGGTACTGATACAACAGCCGTAGAACAATTAGATGGATTTAGTATTTCACAAATTCTATATGTAAGTTGATAATTTCCAGCAGGTGTTCCAGCTGCAACAACAACATTGGTTCCAGATAAAGTAACACCTAAATTTGTTGAATTGACAAAAGAAATATTTATGGCAGCAGGGTTGACGGGAGTACCGCCGAGTGTGTCATTACCTAATACATTAGTAAATGAAGTTCCTCCAATTAAGCCTATTACAGCAGTGCCAGTATCGTTAACAGCATCGATTAGAGAATTATTAGGGACAGGAGTAGATGTTGATGAATTATTACTTGTAATCAGGTCAATTTCGTTTCCACTAATATTTGCTGTATTCGAATAATTTCCAGTTAAATTTACTCTAGCTTCTATTGTTAAAGTTGCACTACTTGTATTAGATAAATTACCGATACTCCAATTTGGCGCACTCCATGTTCCAATAGAAGGTGTAACACTAATTACAGTATATCCGTTAGGAATTAAATCAGAAACAGTAACTCCAGTCGCATTTACAGGTCCGTTATTTGTAGCTGTTATTGTAAACAATACATTACTTCCAAAATTTGGATTATTATTATTTACTGTTTTTAAAACTGCCAAATCTACTGGGGTTTGAACAGATAATGTAACATTTGTAGATTGTGAACAAAATACTGAAGTTATGTTCAAAGCAGTAATCTTAAGATTGTAAGTTCCTGAAGTATTAAATGGAAATGATTGTAAATTAATACTTCCTCCTGTTCCAAAAACTGAAATAGAATAATCAATACCCGAAGCATCTTCTAAAGTGTATATGGTATTGGTATCTGAATTAGTTATGGTAAAAGTTGCAGTATAGTCCTTAGCAATGGTAATTGAAGAATTTTGGATAATAGGAATAGCAGGTTTTGAACACTCAACTGTAATTTTTGACGTACATTTTAACTCAAGGTTACCAGATTCAGTGATACCATATGATAGAACACCACCAGCATTTAACCTGTTAAACGCTGTTGTATTTACCGGGATAGTCCAAGTAGCTGTATTTGTTACCACACTACCTATTAAACTATCATCTAAGTATAAATTTACTGTAGTATTAGCAATTGCGGTAGCAAGTGTACCGGAAACAGCAGTCGAATTATCATAAATAGGACCATTTATAACACCACAATTTTGAGTTGATGGATTTAGAGCAGTGGCAATAATAGAACGAATACTTGTACCGCAACTTGTAACAATTGTGGCATAGTAAGACGTATTTGCTACTGCATTAACTGTGGTTTGCCAATTTCCGTTAGCATCAGTTGTTATCGTTTGGATTAAGCTATTATTCAAATTATTATATACAGAAACAGTTGTATTTGGATAATAAGAAGTTCCTGTTATGGGAATACCAGCTTGAATATTATTCGTTTCATTTGATGAGATAATTGGTGGGTACACAAAGCAGCTAACAGTTATTCTGGCAGGGTTTGATATACAACGTACTCCATTTGAACTTCTGATAGAAAATACATCACCAATCGAAGTTGAAATAGAACCAATATTAAACGAAAAAACACCACCAGTAGCGGTAGTTGTTGCTTTTAATTCTTCATTCAAATACAATCTTACTGTACTACTTGTTACTGCAGTACCATTTATTTGGGTTGATGTAGTGTAAAGAGTTGTAGTTGTTATTGTTGGAGTACTTGTATTTCCTGAACCAGATACACATTCATAAGTATTACAATTACTTTCACACCGTCCGGGTAATGTTTGCGTGATATAATAAGTGCCGGATGGGATAGCATTGTTAGCTCCAGATTTACAAACGTCAGGGCCTCCACCATTTCCACCATCCCAGAACCATCTTCCAAAAAGAACAATCCTTTGAGCAACTAACGTGATTCCTGAGCTGGTAACATTATATATTTTAATAGTAGCTCCATTAACACCTGTTCCTACAATACCTCTTGATGTCATACATTCAATAACAGGGCATGGGCTAGTATTAGAAGTTCCACATGTAGATATTGTCACTTTATTAGAAACCAAACACATAGATTCGCCTGTTGCAACTGCTTTAGCTGTTATTACATCACCATTGCTTAATAAAACACCTGTTAAAGTCCATGAATTTCCACTTGTAGCAGAAGTACTACCTATTAAAATATCATTTCTGTAAACATTTATTGTGGCATTAGTATTTGTAGAGAATGATGATTTTGTCCAAGTACCGGATATTGAAGTGTCTGCGGTACTTAATCCTGTATTTACTACCGGTGGCGCAGTACATATATCAGTATTACAAGTCCCATCTTTTATCTGTTGAAGTGTACATGGTGGTTGTGCATTTACATCAAATGAATAACCGTCAGAAACAGGACCGCAAGTAGCTGATTTGGGTGCCATTACAGTTATAGCGTTAAAACGCAAAGGAGTTGAATTTGTTATAGGTCCTGCTCCGGTAAAAGCACTTAAAGGAACATAAAAATCATAAAAATAATCGAGATCATTATTGTTGTTAGTCGCTGCAATTGATGTTTGTGCATAATTTGGATTTGTTAATAAATCATACTTAGCAACTTCGATACAAGATGTACCGCTGTTTACGTTGTAAACCGTAACAGAAAATCCAGTTTCATAAACTAATTCATATTCAAATCCTGGATTACTTGCTGAATAATTGGGATCAGTAGCGCCAAACAAACCATCTGTGTCTATTAATAAACTGTAACCTTTAGCACCAGGAATTATACTACCAATTCTAAAACGAACCATCAAATTAGTCCCGTCAGAATAAACATAAACGGATTTTCCATTAGCATCTGGAACAAACTCACTGAAACCTCCAGTAGGTCCTCTTCGAAGATCTCCTAAAGCCTCTGGTGTGAGTGGTGTAATTGCTAAATATGGTATTTCACTAATTCCAGCTCCAACATCGTTAGTTCCAAAACCTGATGATGTAGATGAAACAAAACCATCTCCATTAGGATCTAAAATAGGTGAGCTGCTTAATGGTGGAATATTTCCGTTACCATCTCGTAATATCAAACCTTTAGTTTGAGAAAATCCAGTATTTATACTAAGTAAAAATAGAAATAATATAAATATTTGATAAATTTTATTATAGTTAAAGTAAAATTTATTCATAGTTAGCTTTTGTTAAAATTGAAATCATGCATGAAAATTTGAACATAATATTTAAAGGTTTGCATGATATATATAATGAATTTAAATAACTTGATTGTGCATTGTTTTTTCTAACAAACATATTCGTATTTGTTAGATTGTGTACAAAAGATTTTAGCTTACAAAATTGTAGCCAATTGTGTATTGAAAAAAGTAGTGTTTTTATTAGATTGGATGTTTTCAGTTGTAAACTGAAAAATTTTTTCTTTAAAAGAAAAGTAATGTGATTGTACTTGAAATTGCAGAGTGCAAGGAATGTATAACAATAAAAATTTATCACCATCATTGGTGATAAAAATTTATTATATATAGACAATAAAATTCTATATAAAATTAAATTGTTTTGTAGGTTAACAACTTGATTTAGAAAGGGGTGTGGCATTTATTTTTTATAAATTTATCAAATATATATAAATATTAGTGTAAATTATTTTTTTATTGTTTTTTTTTCTATTTTACCAACAAAAATAGTAATAATTAATCAAAAAGTAATAATTTTCTCTATGAATAACTTATATATTCGTTTAAATACATTTTTTAATTAATATTATCAATATGAATACAATGTTATTTGATTCAAATGAGTTGCACTTGATTAAATTTTAGTGTTTTTTCATTAAAAATTTTTAATTCATTCTTTAAAAAAATGTTATTTTTTTATTGCTGTAGTTTTTTTTTTAGACAAAAAAAACATGGTTTTTTATTTCATGAATTTGTTCAATATTTATATATGCAATTATGAATATTTTAAAATATATTTAGGAATTGATAATTTTAAATAATGGAGCACAATGGGTTATTTTTAATAAAATGCCTATTTTTACGTATAAAACTTTTTTTCATGAAAAATCTAATTTTAGTTCGGCATGCAAAATCAAGTTGGGAAGTTCCCATGCATGATAAAGATCGTAGTTTGACTTGTCAAGGGATCAAAGATGCTCATCTGGTTTCTAATTATGCTAAAGATTTTATTCCCAAAACGTATGTTATGTGGGTAAGTTCTGCTAAAAGAGCAACAAACACAGCGTTAATATTTGCTCAAAATTTTACTTATCCTATTGATAGTATCATTTACAAAGACGACCTTTATACCTTTGACGAAAAGAAATTAGAAAATATTATTAAATCATGTAGTAATCTTTTCGAAAGCGTTATTGTTTTTGGACATAATGGTGCCATTACAAATTTTGTTAATAAATTTGGAAATGAAGACATTGATAACATTCCGACTAGTGGGTTTGTATCATTAAAATTTGATGTCGATGATTGGAAAAAAATTAAAAAAGGTAAAATAAATAAAATAATATTTCCCAAAGATTTAAGATGAATAAAGCATTAGAATACAAATATATTGATAGAGAAAAAAGTTGGTTGGCTTTCAACGCCAGAGTACTTCAAGAAGCTGCGGATAGTTCAGTTCCACTATTAGATAGACTTCGATTTTTAGGCATTTTTTCGAATAATTTAGATGAGTTTTTTAGAGTTCGTTTTGCTGCTATAAGAAGATTGAGTCTGACAGGAATCACTGGAGAAAAGTATCTTGGAGGGATTTCTGCTCAGCAATTAGTAAAAGATATTACTGAAATTGTTATCCAGCAACAATCAGAAAGTTTACGAATATTAAATATTATTGAAGCTGAACTTGAGGCCGAAAATATATTTATTATTACTGAAAATGATATTACTATTGAACAGGAAATTTTTTTGAAAGACTTTTTTATTCAAAAATTAAGTCCTGAATTAGTAACGATAATTTTGAATGATTTAGCGGAATTCCCTGTTTTGAAAGATACTTCGGGATATTTAGCCATCAAACTGGTTATGAATCAAAATTCAGAAGTTCGTTATGCCGTAATCGAAATTCCAAAAACTATTAACCGTTTTGTTGTTTTACCATCAAATAATGAAAAACAGTATGTCATACTTCTGGATGATGTTATTAGACATAATTTGAGTAGTATTTTTAATATTTTTGACTACAAAAGTGTTTCTGCTCACATGATAAAAATTACTCGAGATGCTCAGTTAGACATCGATAGTGATTTAAGCAAAAGTATGATTGAAAAAATATCATTGAGTGTTAAAGATCGCAGAATAGGTGAGCCGGTTCGCTTCATTTATGACCAATTAATAGAAGAAGATACACTTCAATTTTTTCTTGATAAAATGAAAATCGTTTCTACTGACAGTATTATCCCTGGCGGAAGATATCACAACAGACGTGATTACATGAATTTTCCAAATCTGGGTCGATTTGATTTGTTGTATAAAACCAATGATCCATTACCAATTCCAGGATTAAGTCTAGAAGGAAGTATGTTAGAGAAAATCAGCGAAAGAGATTATTTACTCAATGCACCTTATCAATCCTTTTCCTATTTGACTAAGTTTTTGCGCGAAGCGGCATTAGATCCCAAAGTAACTTCAATTAAAATTACTTTATACAGACTTGCTAAAAATTCTCAAATCATTAGTTCACTTATAAATGCGGCTAAAAACGGAAAAAAAGTAACCGTTCAAATCGAATTGCAAGCTCGTTTTGATGAAGCTTCCAATATTTCCTATGCTGAACAAATGCAACTGGAAGGTATTGAATTAATTTTTGGAATAAAAGGATTAAAAGTACATAGTAAAATATGTGTTATTGAAAGAAATGAAAATAATAAAATAAGACGATACGGTTTTATTTCAACTGGAAATTTCAATGAATCTACTGCAAAAGTCTACACTGATGTAACTCTTTTTACGAGTCATCAACAGATTTTGAAAGATATCATGCGAATATTTGAGTTTTTTGATATCAATTATAGAGTACATCGATACAAACACCTCATTGTTTCTCCACATTATACCAGAACTAAATTCGTTAAGTTAATTGACAGAGAAATTACTCATGCCTTAGCAGGAAGAAAAACGCATATAAAGCTTAAAATGAATAGTTTATCAGACTTTGAAATGATAGATAAATTATATGAGGCGAGTAGAGCAGGAGTAAAAATTCAACTTGAAGTTAGAGGGATTTGTTCGTTAATACCAGGAATTACAGGAATGAGCGAAAATATCGAAGCTATCAGTATTGTAGATAATTACTTAGAACACTCTAGAATTTATATTTTTGGTAATGCTGGACAAACAGAAGTTTATATTTCATCAGCTGATTTTATGACCAGAAATTTAGATGGACGAGTTGAAGTTACCTGTCCAATATACGACCAGGAAATAAAAAATGAGTTAATTGATAACTTCGATATAGGTTGGAAAGGAAATGTAAAAGCCCGTTATCATTCTTACAAATTAGATAATAAATATAGAGTTCGAAATCATAATCCTGTTTTTAGAGCACAATTAGAAACCTATAACTACTATCAAAGTAAAGTTGAGTTAGAATCAGAAACAGAAAAAATAGTGTAATTATTTGTTCTAGTTCAGTGTAAAGTTTTCAATAATTTTTTCATTTTAGAATTAATAAATAGACCAATTAGTTACTAAAAGAATAAAAGAATCAAATCCAAAATGATTAAAATAAAAAAATATGCCGCAATCGATATTGGTTCTAATGCCATGCGTTTATTGATTGTAAATATTGTAGAACAAGAGGGAAAAGAGCCGCAGTTTAATAAGAGTTCATTAGTGCGTGTTCCAATTCGTCTTGGACAAGATGCCTTTACTGTAGGTGAAATTTCTGAAGAAAACTTAGAGAGAATGTGCGATGCCATGAAAGCATTCAAGCTTTTGATGAAGGTGCATAAAGTAGAACGCTATATGGCTTTTGCAACTTCAGCCATGCGAGAAGCTTATAATGGTAAAGAGGTTGTTACTCTCATAAAGAAAAAAGCCGACATAAAAATAGAAATTATTGATGGTAAAAAAGAAGCAGCAATCATTGCGTCAACTGATTTGCACCATTTACTTAAAACGGATCAGACCTATCTTTTTGTAGATGTAGGTGGTGGAAGCACAGAGTTTACTTTGTTTTCTAATGGTAAATTGATAAATTCAAGATCATTTAAAGCAGGAACGGTTCGATTATTAAACGATATGGTTTGTGATGTGGTTTGGGATGAAATTGAAAAATGGATCAAAACAAATACGGAAGAATATGACGAGGTCATTTTAATAGGTTCTGGAGGTAATATCAATAAGCTATTCAAGATGTCTGGAAAAATTCAGGAAAAACCATTGTCTTATATATATATGAATTCCCAATATGCATTTTTGAATTCACTTTCGTATGAACAAAGAATTTCAGAATTAGGATTGAATCCAGATCGTGCCGATGTAATTATTCCAGCAACTAGAATTTATCTAAACGCCATGAAATGGAGTGGAGCAAGAAATATTTATGTTCCTAAAATTGGGCTTTCTGATGGAATTGTAAAAGCGATGTATTACGGAAAAATTTAATTTTATTTCGGTTTTATATTTTAAGCATCTAAATCTAATCCAAATGTTGTCCGTAAAAGTTCAATATTTGGATTTATTTCATGTAATCTGTTGTAGCGGTCTTGGTCATTAAAACTTCTTTTGTTTTCGATACTTTCATTAACAATAACCTCAATTGTGATGTCGTGATTGTGTAAATGTCCCTTTAAATGTCCTAAAAGTCCATGTATTTCTTTTTCAAAATCTAATTTAGAACCTTCATTTGGCAATTCTATCGTTATGGAAGTGCCGTTTAATTTTGGTTCATTGATAAGTAGTAACGATTCCATAATTCTATATCCTTTATCCCCTAAACGTTGTGCATATTTATTCCATTGCAATAACATTTCAGTCTCTGTAAATAATTCAGTTGGCAAGTGGAGTACTTCTTTTACAATTCCTTTACTACTTTCTTCTAATGCTTTTTTGGCACGAATACTTGTTAATGAAAATGCAGAAACTTTTGGTCCGTCAGATTGTGGAATGTTAATTTTTGCTGCTGGAACTGGCGTAGGAATTGATGGAATGGCAGTTGTAGCATCCGGTTCTTTTATTGTGACTGATTCTGTAACTGGTATAACAGGTTTTAAATCTTCAGCTTTCGGTTGAACCGTAATTGAATAATCATTCTTTCTATAATAAGTAGGAGGAATTATATATTGCTCAACTTTTTTTTTTCTCCATCATAAGTGATAGAGGCAAGTTGCATCAGGCAAAGTTCAACAAGAAGTCGTTGGTTTTGGCTCAGTTTATATTTCAAATCACAATCATTAGCAATTTCAATTGCTTTTAAAAGAAAGTCTTGACTGCATTTTTGTGCTTGGACACCATACATTTGTTGTGCTTGTTCACCTACTTCTAATAAAGTTAGCGTTGCCGGTGTTTTAGAAACTAATAAGTCTCTAAAATGGGAAGCCAATCCAGAAACAAAATGATGTGCATCAAAACCTTTTGCAAGAATCTCGTTGAAAGCCATCAATAAATCAGGTATTTTGTTTTCCAATATCAAGTCGGTGATGTTGATGTACGTTTCGTAATCCAACACATTCAAGTTTTCTGTTACAGCCTGACGTGTTAAATCTTTTCCACAAAAAGAAACTACTCGGTCAAAAATTGACAAAGCATCACGCATGGCGCCATCAGCTTTTTGAGCAATAATATGCAAAGCATCATCTTCAAAAACTACGCCTTGACTGGTGGCCACTTCGGCAAGATGTTCTTTAGCATCTTTTACGGTAATTCTCTTGAAATCAAATATTTGACAACGAGAAAGTATCGTTGGGATAATTTTATGTTTTTCAGTCGTTGCCAAAATAAAAATGGCATGTTTTGGTGGTTCTTCCAGCGTTTTCAAAAATGCATTGAAAGCTGCCGATGACAACATGTGAACCTCATCAATGATGTAAACTTTGTATTGTCCCGTTTGTGGAGGAATACGAACTTGGTCAATTAGATTACGAATATCATCAACAGAATTGTTAGAAGCAGCATCTAATTCGAAAATATTAAAGGCAAAATCTTCATTGGGATCATCATATCCTGGCTGGTTAATTTTACGTGCCAAAATACGGGCACAAGTTGTTTTTCCAACACCACGCGGTCCTGTAAATAACAGTGCTGAAGCTAAGTGATTGCTTTCTATGGCATTCAATAAAGTATTTGTAATGGCTTTTTGTCCAACAACATCTTTAAATGTTTGAGGACGATATTTACGGGCCGATACAACAAATTGTTCCATAGAAATTTTATTCGAAAGCAAATATAGGTTTTAATTTAAAGATGCAAAAATTTAAGGATTGAAAGATTTTATAATTTTCAAAATGGTTTTTGTTTCCCAAATTTCCTATCCCAAATTACTTCACAGTACTATAATTTTATTGGAGTTCAGTGAACTGCGTTTGCAGTGAAAATCCATATTCGCCGGTCCCGAAACCTCAGGAAGGCGTAAAGATTGTAACGGATAGCTGAAATTAGCTCCTGAAAAAACAAATGATATAAGTCCTGGATTTAATTTTTAATTTATTTTAGAAAACGAGCTTACTTGTTTCTTCCTTTGATGGTAAGATCTATTAAAACTCTTGCAGCGCCGTTTTCAGAATTTGCGGCATATCCTGCTACAAATACTCCCTTTTTTCCAGATGTTGATTTTATACCATAAACTGTTGCTTCGTCATCTGGATTTGTATCTCCTTCGTAACGGTAAATATGTTGAATTTCATAGTGGCTTGGATTTTTTATAATGTCCTCTTCATGAAGATTGAAATCGTAGGTAAATCCCATCTCATTCAAATCATCTAAGGCTTTAGAAACGCTGGCATAATGATACATGTTTGACATAATAGAGATTTTTTAGTTATTTATTAAAGGTAACTATTTTATTATGAATTGATTGTAAAAGGCTTGTTAAAGTAGAACACAGTAAATGAAAAAAAAGAATTAAAAAGTGTAAATTTGCATCGCAGACCGCCTTATCGCCGTCATGTCTTTTGGGACGAGAGGGAGGAAAGTCCGGACACCACAGGGAAGCATAGCGGGTAACTCCCGTCGGTTTCGTCTTTACGGACGAGATTAGGACAAGTGCAACAGAAAGTATGTACAGGTAATGCTGTAGTGAAACCAGGTAAACTCTATGCGGTGAAATATCAAGTATATCAGCATTTAAGGGCGTCTCGTTCGTTGCTGAAGGGTAGATAGCTTGAGTCCAGAAGTAATTCTGGATCTAGATAAATGATAAGGCTCTAATTTATTGGAGACAGAATCCGGCTTATAGGTCTGCATTTTTTTATTAAAAAGTTTAATAAAAGTAAAGATTGTGAAATCTAAAGTGAACCATTAAGAAATTAATTTTATTAAGTCCATTGGCTTGATTTTCTAAATTTCTTAATGGTTTTGTTTTTAAATTAGTGGTATGAAAACAAGAATCGGGATTTTAGGATTGGGTGGAGTAGGTGGTTACTTCGGAGGTTTATTAGCCAAAGCTTATTTTGAATCTGATGCAATCGAAATCGTATTTATTGCACGAGGCGAAACCCAAAAAGCAATCGCTAAAAATGGATTAAAAATTATTGCTGATACTACTGAAATAGTTGCTTTTCCCAGTTTAGTTTCTAACCACCCAAAAGAAATAGGCCAATTAGATTACCTTATTTGTGCCACTAAAACTTATGATATTGAAAGCAGTTTTGAAATCATAAAAAATTGTATTACCCTAAACACGATAATTTTACCTTTATATAATGGTGTCGATGCCACGGAACGTATTCTAAATTTGTTTCCTGAAAATAATGTTTTACAAGGTTGCGTTTACATTGTTTCTATGATTGAATCACCTGGAGTAATAAAGAAAATTGGCCATTATGAAAAACTTTTTTTTGGTTCTAAAAATGCTTCGGTTTTCAAATTACATGAATTACAATCTATTTTAGAAAACGCCAATATAGAAAGTTATCTTGTCGAAAATATTGAAGAAACGGTTTGGGAAAAATTCATTTTTATCTCGGCATTGGCTTCTGCAACTTCGTATTTGAATCAGAACATTGGAGGTATTTTAAACAATCCTGAAAATAAGGAATTTTACATTTCATTGTTGAATGAAATTACTGCTATTGCTGTTGCAAAAGGGTTAAAGTTGCCCAATGATATTGTAGCTCAAACGATAACGAAACTAGAAAAATCACCACAAGACAATACATCATCAATGCACAGAGATGTACTTGCTGGACATAAAACGGAAGTGCATTCCTTAACTGAATTTGTGGTTAAAGAGGGTTTAAAATATGGTGTTGCGACTCCAGTCTATAAAAAAATATTGGAAAAACTATTGTAATACTGATCTAAAATTATTCTTCTTCACTATCGTTTTGGTTGGATTCATTTTCAGAATCTTCTGAATCATCAGAGCCAATTTCGAAGAAACTAAAAATAGAACCTCCATAGCTTTTCTGAAACGAAAAGTGAATCATGTGATCCAGTTTAGTATATTTTGAATGCTCGATGACCATCATTCCATCTTCATTAAGCAATTCTTTTTCGAAAACTAATAAGATAATTTTCTCAAAAGTTTTTTGGTCTAAAGCATACGGTGGGTCTGCAAAAATAATATCGTAGGACGTTTTACATCTCTCTAAATAAGTGAAAACATCACTTTTTGTGGCGGCAATATTAAAATCATATTCGGCTGCCACTTGCTTGATAAATTTTACACAACCAAAATCACCATCAACAGAAGTTATGGGTGTACAACCTCTTGAGGCAAATTCGTAACTGATATTTCCTGTTCCGGCAAATAAATCTAATATTTTAAGTCCTTCAAAACTGAAATGGTTATTCAAAACATTGAATAATGCTTCTTTAGACATATCGGTTGTGGGGCGTACGGGAAGTCCTTTTGGCGGAAAAATGCGTCTTCCTTTGTATTTTCCTGAAATGATTCTCATGAATTGAAAAGTATAAAATGATTTCTGTTTTCGGCCTCAGAAAAATAATTGTTCCATCGCAAATCTTCCACATCTATGAGGGAAACATTGCGAATGTATTTGTAAGCGATTTTAAAATAATCACTTTCGGTATCAATATTTCCAATAAGTTCTAATGGAAAGTTTTCGGGGTTTAAGTTCAATTGCTCTGCCGTAAATAAAATATAATACAAGAAATCTTCTGGCGTGTTGTAATCAAATGAATTGAAAAGTAATAACTTTTGATTTTGAACCACGATGATTTCAAAATGACCTGTATTAATATGTACAAACATTTTTTTCTCATCTTTATTTTTGGAAGCAACTAAAAGTTTTGAAACTAATATGCTACTGGCATGTTTGTATTCGAATGAACCAAATTGATCAATAAAAAAATTATTGATGTTTACATAAGGGATGTAAACCGCATTCATTTCATAATTTTGAATTTCGTCATAAGCAAAAAAATCTGTTTCAAAAACCTTGGTATTGTATTGCAAATAACTGCCTAAAAAGTTTTCATCAAATAAAGGTTCCGGAACAAAAGTGGAAAGATTATTATTATGAATTACTAAAATTTCATCATAAGAATCTTTTAATTCTGGGTAAGTATTGAAAGCATCGGCAAACAAATCTTCAATTTTTGTAGCTTTATGAAAGGTATCAAAATGAACTTCGTTAAATGAAGTTACCGTATTATTTAGCGTGTCAAAACAACAAAAAGAAAGTCCTGTCAAGGAAACTTGAATGGAAAGTTTTTTATATTTTTTTTCGGCTATGTTTATCATACTATTGATTTTTTCAACAACGCAAACTTACAAATTTAAAAATCAATAACAATATCAATTGCAATGGCAAAAATCAATTACAAAACTCAATTGCAATAGAAATGACAATAGCAATGACAACAGCAAAATTCAATGGCAGTAATTGAAAATTGAAATTGCTATTGACATTGAAATTGAAAAAACATTCTTTACTTTGCAGTCAAATAACACGAAATGAATTCCTCCCTGTTTTATAGTCTTTTACAAAAAAAATTCCCTTTTCAACCCACCTATAAACAGGATATTTTTTTTCAAAAAATAGCCATTTTTTTAACCGAAACCGATAATAGAACCATTTTTGTTTTAAAAGGTTACGCGGGAACTGGAAAAACAACCGTGATTTCTACGATTGTAAATAGTTTATTAGACATTAATAAAAAATATGTTTTGCTGGCACCAACAGGGCGTGCGGCAAAAGTAATTGCTAATTATTCGAACAAACCGGCTTTTACAATTCACAAAAAAATATACTTTCCTAAGAAATCGTCCGGTGGTGGTGTTTCTTTTACATTGCAACAAAACAAACACAAGAACACGATTTTTATAGTCGATGAAGCCTCGATGATTTCAGATACGAATTCTGATTCTAAGTTGTATGAAAACGGTTCTTTACTTGATGATTTGATTTCGTATGTCTATTCGGGAACCAATTGTAAAATGATTTTATTGGGAGATACCGCTCAGTTGCCTCCAGTGAATTTAGATATTAGTCCCGCACTTGACATTCGCACTTTGGGAATGAATTATGATAAAGAAGTAGAACATATTGAGTTGGATGAAGTCATGCGTCAGGAAGAAAATTCCGGGATTTTGCATAACGCGACGGAACTTCGGGAATTATTGAAAGATTCTTTTATTGATGAATTCAAATTTGATCTCAAAAAATTCAAAGATATAGTTCGGTTGTCTGATGGTTATGATATTCAAGATGCCATCAATTCCGCCTACAGTAATTATAGTATAGAAGACACCGCTTTTATTGTTCGTTCGAATAAAAGAGCGAATCAATATAATGAGCAAATCAGAACCAAAATCCTCGATAAAGAAAGTGAACTTTCCACTGGCGATTTTCTGATGGTGGTGAAGAACAATTATTTTTGGTTGAAAGATTCTGATGAAGCGGGTTTTATTGCCAATGGTGATATTATCGAAATATTAGAAATTTTCAATATCAAAGAATTGTATGGTTTTAAGTTTGCCAAAGTAAAAATTCGAATGATTGATTACCCCAATCAGATTCCATTTGAAACGGTATTGCTAATGGACACCATAAAAAGTGAATCGCCATCTCTAACTTTCGAAGAATCCAACCGCTTGTATCAGGAAGTTTTGAAAGATTATGAAGGTGAAACCAAATTCCAAAAGTTCCAAAAAGTAAAAGCCAACGAATATTTCAACGGACTCCAAGTGAAATTCTCGTATGCAATTACCTGCCATAAATCACAAGGTGGGCAATGGAATACCGTTTTTATAGAACAACCGTATTTGCCGGATGGCATCAATCGAGATTATATTAGGTGGTTGTACACGGCGATGACCCGAGCCAAAAATAAATTATATTTGATAGGTTTTAAGGATGAGAATTTTGTGGAATGATTATTTTAAAATTAAACCATTAAGAAAATTAAGGTTCATTAAGTGACAATTCCAAAATCTTAATCTTCTTAAATCTCTTAATGGTTTAAAAAAATTAAATATATTGTTTATGAACACATTAAACGACTTACATAGAATTTCAGGCTCTTTTTCGAATACTGAAAAAATGCCAGTTTTGTTTTTGGGACACGGCAGCCCAATGAATGCCATTGAAGAAAATCAGTTTGTGACTGGTTTTCGAAATTTGGCTAAAACGTTACCGCAACCAAATGCCATTTTGTGTATTTCGGCGCATTGGTTTACCAAAGGGACAAAGGTTACCGCAATGGAAATGCCCCGAACGATTCATGATTTTGGAGGTTTTCCACAAGCATTGTTTGACGTGCAATATCCCGCTGAAGGAAGTCCGGAATTAGCGATAGAAACAAAACAATTATTGACGCCGGTAGAAGTAGAGCTGGACGAACATTGGGGTTTGGATCACGGTGCTTGGAGTGTTATCAAACATTTATATCCCGAAGCGAATGTTCCCGTGATTCAGTTGAGTATCGATTATACAAAATCCGGCCAATACCATTTTGAACTGGCTCAAAAACTGAGTGCTCTGCGTACAAAGGAATCTTGATTGTAGGCAGTGGAAATATTGTGCATAATTTAAGATTGGTCGATTTTCAAAATTTCGAAAAAGACAATTATGGTTACGATTGGGCAATTGAAGCAAGATCAAGAATAAATGATTATTTACTGGCCGGAAATTTTCAATTATTGATTGATTTTGAAAAACAGAGCAAAGCGTTTCAATTAGCGATTCCTACGCCAGAACATTATTTACCTTTATTATATACTTTAGGATTAAAAGGAAAAACCGAAGAACTGAGTTTATTTAATGATAAACTGTTGGCGGGTTCTTTGAGTATGACTTCGATGAAGATTATGTAGACTTTGTGAAATTAATCTTATTTATTAATTTGTTGATATTATAAAAATGAATTAGTGGTTAGTTAAAAAAATAAAAATGAAGAAAATAATTTGTTTACTACTTCTAATTTCTTTGAAAATATCATACTGTCAAAATATAAAACCGAATGATATAGAAATTAAAATTTTGAAAATTGATAAATTACAACAACAAAGTAAATTAGAGATTTTAGGAATTGATGATATGAAAACTTGCGGTGGAAATTTAATAGGGTATTTTTATAATAACAAATTAGTGCTTTTAATTTCTCAAAATGGTGGAGAGACTGGAACAATAACAAATAAATATTATCTTGAGAACAATAAAATAATAAAAATTGAGAATTTGGAAGATTATGCATTTATAAATAATAATTCAAATACTCAAACGCCTAAGACAAAAAAAATTATAGAAAAAAAAGAGTTTTACTTTACTCCTAAAATATTTATTAAAAAGAGTTTTAAGAAAGAAAAAATAATTACTTATTCTGATAAACAAATAATTACTTGTGAAAAATATGATTAAATTATTGAATGAAAGAAAAACAATAAACTAAATACTACTATTATCATCAACAATAAAACCAACCTTCAAAACCACTTATTGTGAAAACACAAGACGATAAAAAATTAGATAATCCAGTTTGGTTTTCTTTATCAGAAACGCATCAAAGTTTTGCAGTAGATTACGGTAGTGTAAAATTTTATCATCCTGATTATTGTCCGTTTGGTGGTTTTGAAAAAGGTAATGCGATTGCAAAGTCTATCGATGAATATTCTGAGATGGTTGATAGTTTTTTTATTGTTGGAGAAAAACCGGAACTTTCAAATCTATTAAAGGTAAATAAAGAATTGGTTTGTCTTCAAATGATTGTTTGTAATCCAATCGACATTGCCATTAATGAGCCTATCATAAAACTGACTGATGAACATATTGATGCTTTATATGAGTTGGTGAACTTAGTGCAACCGGGGTATTTTAAAAAGAAAACCGCTTTATTAGGTAATTATTATGGCATTTTCAAAAACGGTGAACTTTTTAGCGTGACTGGTGAGCGCATGCAAATGAATGATTTTATCGAAGTAAGCGTCGTAGTCACACATCCCAACCATAACGGAAAAGGATATGCCAAACAATTAGTGGTCCATACCGTAAATGAAATTTTCAAGCAAAATAAAATTCCTTATTTACATGTGATTGAAGATAATAAGGGTGCAATACAATTGTACGAGAAATTAGGTTTTTCAATCAGGCGTAAAATTAGTTTTTGGAATATCACGAAGCAAATTTAAGGATATAGAACAATTTTGTAAATCCTAAAAACATACTAACTTAGCGCTTTAGCAATTCCATATAAAATGAAAATAATAGCCGTCATTCCCGCCCGTTACGCTTCGACACGATTTCCCGCTAAACTGATGCAGGATTTGGGAGGTAAAACGGTCATTTTAAGAACTTATGAAGCCGCCATAAACACACAATTGTTTGATGATGTTTTTGTGGTAACGGATTCTGATTTAATTTATGACGAAATTGTTTCTCATGGTGGAAAAGCAATTAAAAGCATCAAAGAACACGAGTCAGGAAGCGATCGAATTGCGGAAGCAGTCGAAAATCTGGATGTTGATATTGTGGTTAATGTGCAAGGAGACGAACCATTTATCGATGCGGAACCGTTGGCAAAAGTGATTGAAGTTTTTAGAAATGATTTGGATAAAAAAGTAGATTTAGCTTCTTTGATGCGCGAAATCACTAATGAAGACGATATCAATAATCCCAACAATGTAAAAGTGGTCGTGGATCATAACGGATTTGCATTGTACTTTTCTCGTTCGGTAATTCCATATCCAAGAGAGAAAAATGTGGGTGTTCGTTACATGCAACACATCGGGATTTATGCTTTTAGAAAACAAGCATTATTGGATTTTTATAGTTTACCAATGCAATCTTTGGAAGCATCCGAAAAACTGGAGCAATTGCGTTATTTGGAATTTGGGAAACGAATTAAAATGGTCGAAACGACTCATGTCGGAATCGGAATTGATACTCCAGAGGATTTAGAAAAAGCGCGAAAAATGTTGTAATAAGAATTTTTGGCTTTACGTTATTTTTTCAATAACAATTAATTCGTTATGAATTTCAACTCTAGGAATGGTTCTTATTTGAAAATCACTTTTGAAAAATTCCGAGACATATTTTTTATTTCTTAAATTTTGACTGTCATTTAATAGCATTGTATTAAAAAGAATAAAGCCATGACTTTTTAAAAGAGAGCAAACTCTATTGGTAAAAAAAGTTTCAAACAAAAAATTAGGCATTGTAGTGTCTTGAAAAATATCAATAATAATTAAATCGTACTTGGTTTTGGTTTTTAGAACAAATTCAAAAGCATCGTCAATTATAATTTCAAGATTTTCAATTTCGTATAATTTAAAATAGGTATTGGCAATTTTAATGATTTCGGGATCAATTTCTACTCCAGTAATTTTTCCTTTGTATTTTATTTCATCCACTAATGTTTTAATGACACTTCCGCCGGCAACTCCTAAAACTAAAATATGTTTCATAGGAATTATTTTTTCATAGCCAATGTTTTTTAACCCTAATCTTAAAATCCGCTGCAAACTGCCATACGAATAATTAGTGTTTTCAGAATCTAAAACTAATTCTCCATTTGTCCACGTTACTTCAATTGATTTGCTCAATGAAGATTTTGTATGATGAATTTTTAATGGAATGAGATAGCTGAATAATTTTTTTATCATTGCTTTCAGTTTTACCCAAAAATAAGATTTAAATTATTTATTTTGTAATAAACAAGAAATAATGAAGAAGCAATTGTATAAATGGATATTTTTCAGACTTATGGGTTGGAAAATAGTTGGAGGAATTGATTCAAATATAAAAAAATGTGTAATGATGGTAATGCCTCATACCAGTGCGCATGATTTTTATTTGGGAATTTTTACCAGAGGAATAACCGGATTAGAAATGAACTGGGTGGGTAAGAAGGAATTGTTTCGTTTTCCTTTTGGGATTTATTTTAGATATATGGGAGGCGAACCACTGGATCGTTCTGGAGGTTTAAATAAAGTAGATTCTATCGCTGCAATATTTCAAAGGAGAGAAATTTTTCGTTTGGCTGTCGCTCCTGAAGGAACCCGTGATAAAGTCACCGAATTAAAAACAGGATTTTATTATATCGCTATGAAAGCAAATGTTCCTATTGTACCAGTCACATTTGATTTTGGTAGAAAAGAAGTAAATTTAGGCAAACCAGTTTTTCCTTCTGGCGATATCGAAAGTGACATGTCTATTTTGAAGAAACATTATATAGGTGTAAAAGGTAAAGTTCCTGAAAAAGGATTTTCATTTGAATAAATGATAGTGTAAGAAATAAATTCAATTTATTGTTAAAATAATTGAAACAGAAAAATAATGTATAAGAACCCCATTTCGAAATTCCGAAATGGGTTTCTTTTTTTAATTGGGCAGATAACTTTTAAAAGTTCCATTTTTATAAAAAATAACTATTTTATCAATTTCATTAGAATTTGATTCATTGTTACTATTTTGAATTTCTATTTTATTTGTTTCGAATGTAGGAATCGGATTTGAATTTTTAATTTCCGAAAATAAATTCTCAGGAATTATTTCAGAAAGAGGAGGAGTGTTAATAATATTTTGATTTACGATTTGCTCCACGCTATTTTCTTTTTTATCCAATTGTTCTGAATTTTTTGGAAAATTTCCTTTTCCATTTAAAATCCAATATAAATCCACATCTGGAAATACCTCTAATATTTTAAGAATAAAATCCAAGCTTGGTTTGTTTCTTCCTGAAAGTAGGTGAGATAAACTAGAACGCTGTACACCAATTTTATCAGCAAACGAAGAAGCATTCAAACTGTAATAATCTAGTATAATTTCTAATCTTTTTATAAAATCCTCTGTGTTTACCATTGTAAATTAAAATTAAAAATTAACTATTTACAAATGTAATCAAAATCTATTAAAACACCAAAATTACAACTGTAAATAGCATTAATAGTATAATAAAGGCTAAAGTTTAAAATTATATAAATTGACGTAATGTATTGATAAATAAATATATAAAATACATTTTATAAAATGATAACAATTGTTAATTACAAAATGTAAAACAGCAGGAACTAAATCATAAATTGTGTTTACATCATTAAAATATTTGGTAAAAATACTGTTTACAAATGTAAATATAAAGATGTTTACTTTTGTAAATTAAATAAAACAACATGAATTTAGAACAATTATTCAGTCAATATAAAGAAGAAACTATTCACGGTCGCTACATTGCTTTAGATTCTATTGAGCCGTTATTACAAAAATTAAACACCAATAATCAACTTCAAATTATTGGAAAATCAGTTTTAGGAAAGTCGATTTATTCGTATGAAATTGGAGAAGGTAAAATTAAAATTTTCCTTTGGTCACAAATGCATGGAAATGAAAGTACGACTACAAAGGCGCTGTTTGATTTTTTGAATGTGTTACAAAGCGGTTCGCAATTGGCACAACAATTTTTAAAAACATTTACTTTTTGCGCTATTCCAATGTTGAATCCTGATGGTGCATTATTATATACCAGAGAAAATGCTAATAAAGTTGATTTAAATCGCGATTCGCAAGCGCTCACGCAGCCAGAAAGTAAGATTTTAAGAGAAGTTTTTGAGTCTTTTAAACCAGATTATTGCTTTAATCTTCATGACCAGCGTACTATTTTTGGCGTATGCGATACAGGAAAACCTGCTACATTGTCGTTTTTAGCACCTTCTTATAATGAAGAGCGGGAAATCAATGATTCGAGATTAAAAGCTATTAATTTGATTGCGAGTATAAATGAGGAGCTTCAAGAGTATTTGCCGAATCAAATTGGTCGTTTTGATGATTTATTTAACATAAACTGTATTGGAGATACGTTTCAGTATTTAGGCGTTCCTACATTATTGTTTGAAGCAGGTCATTTTGCAAATGATTATGAAAGGGAAGAGACGCGTAAATTTGTATTTATGGCGTTAATTTCCAGTTTCACTTCACTTTGCGAAAACGTTATAGTTAGCAATGGAATTAATAAATATTTGAATATTCCTCAAAATAAAGTCGTTTTTTATGATTTTATGTATAAAAACATCAAAATAAATTATGATGGTATCGAAATAATCACCAATTTTGCAGCTCAATACAAAGAAGAGTTAATTGAAAATCAGTTATGTTTTAATGCATATGTTTCACAAATAGACAATTTAGAAAATTATTTTGGTCATTTTGAATACGATGCTGAAGGAGCTTTATATAAAGATGATTTTGAGTCAATTCCTAAATTAAATCAAAAAGCTGATTTTTATTTAGATAATAACATAAAATTTGTTAACGGAATGATAAAAATATAATATTTTTGTCTTTTTATTGTTTTTATGTATATTTTTATACTTTGTAATAGCAATTAATAACATTAATTAAAGAGTTATGAGTAAATTTCGTTTAGATGAAGTAGATCACCAGATTTTGGATATGTTGATAGACAATACAAGAGTTCCATTTACGGATATTGCCAAAAAATTATTGATTTCTGCAGGAACTGTTCATGTCAGAGTTAAAAAAATGGAAGATGCCGGAATTATCATGGGATCATCATTAGTTCTAGATTATGATAAATTGGGGTACTCTTTTATCGCTTACGTGGGTGTTTTTCTAAACAATACTTCTCAAACAAAATTTGTTTTGGAACGTATTAATGAAATTCCGTTTGTGACGGTTGCTTCTGTTACCACAGGGAAATTCAATATCTTTTGTAAAATTAGAGCAAAAGACACTAAGCACGCTAAAGATGTTATCTTTATGATTGATGATATTGAGGGTGTTTACAGAACTGAAACTATGATCTCACTTGAGGAAAGCATAAATGATAAGAAGCGGTTGATGCATACTATTTTCAAAAATATGTAATTAATCTTGAATGCGCTATATATATAAATATAACCTCAAGTTAATTCTTGGGGTTTTTTTATGACAAATTAACTAACTAAACCAACTACAACTAGACTATGTACACATTACCTAAAATTGAACGTTTCAATCAGGATGTTCTCTCTAAATACAACATTTACAATAGTGTATTTATTACATTGCCTTTTCAATCCATAGATAATACAGGAGCATTACTGCCTTTATTTACAGATATTTGCGATACAGGATTCAAAAAACAAGAAACTCCTAAGGAGATTGTTGATTTTTTTGCCAAAAGGTATTTACACGATCCATCAGAATCAGATAAGATTGATATCATGTTTCGTTTTATTCAATATATCGAACGTCAAATTGTGCTTTTTGATGCTATTGAAGATGCTGCTTTTCCAGTTGTAAATAATATGGAAGGAAGAGGATCTTTGAGAGATATTAAGGAAAAGTCAGATGCAAAAGATAAAGAAGGCGAATTAGTCGATTTTTTAGAAGATTTTAATGTGAGAACGGTTTTAACTGCGCATCCTACGCAGTTTTATCCTGGTGCTGTTCTAGGAATAATCAATGATTTGACAGAGGCGATTCGTAAAAATGATTTACTAAATATTAAGCAATTGCTTGCTCAGTTAGGTAAAACTCCTTTTATTCAAAATGAAAAACCAAATCCTTATGATGAAGCGGTAAGTTTAATTTGGTATCTTGAAAATGTGTTTTATCATACCTCTGGTGAGATGGTGCATTATCTTCAAAAAAATATTTTTAACGGAAACTCAATAAAAAATCCTTTGATTAAGCTTGGTTTTTGGCCAGGAGGTGATCGCGA
The DNA here is from genome assembly GCF_003350545.1 of Flavobacterium glaciei. Lineage (GTDB taxonomy): Bacteria > Bacteroidota > Bacteroidia > Flavobacteriales > Flavobacteriaceae > Flavobacterium > Flavobacterium glaciei. The sequence goes on along the minus strand of NZ_QQBA01000020.1, from coordinate 13,232 downwards.
TGGTAATCCATTTGTAACTACTGAAATAACTTTGAAAGTAGCGGAACGCTTGCGAACTTCGATTTTGAAATGTTATTATATCGAAATCAGAAGTTTAAAAAGAAAGTTAACTTTTTCAGGAGTAGATACTTTGGTTACTGAATTGGAACAAAAGCTTTATAGGTCTGTATTTTATTCTAAAGGAGAAATTTTCATTACTATTGATGAATTTAAATCGCAATTAAGTAAAATAAAACAGATTATTATAGACAAGCATCAATCGTTATATTTAGATGAATTGGATGCGCTTTTGATAAAAGTAAATTTATTTGGATTTCATTTTGCATCTTTAGATATTCGTCAGAATAGTAAAATTCATGATGCTGTCTTTAATGACGTTGTTGAATTTTATCTTAAAACAAATCCTGAGGTATTCCCGAAAAATTATTTTGAATTAAAAGAAGAAGAAAAACTCAAAGTCTTATCAAGTGTTAGTGGAAACCTTGATGCGGCTGTTTTTCCGAATGAGATGACTCGTTTGACAATAGAATCTATACAGGCGATTAAAACAATTCAGGAAAATAATGGTGAATTTGGCGCTAACCGTTATATAATTAGCAATAATGAAAGCGCGTTGAATGTTATGGAAACTTTTGCGTTATTCCGTTTGAGTAATTGGGAGAATCCTCCAGTAGATATTATTCCGCTTTTTGAATCGGTTGATGATTTGCAAAATGCACATGAAATCATGGAGAAATTGTACACCAATCCAACTTATGCAGCACATTTAGCCAGTAGAAATAACAAACAAACCATCATGCTTGGTTTCTCTGACGGAACAAAAGACGGAGGTTATTTAATGGCAAATTGGAGTATTTATAAAGCAAAAGAAGAGCTTACTGCGATTTCCAGAAAATATGGTGTAAAAGCGATTTTCTTTGATGGTCGTGGTGGACCTCCAGCCCGTGGTGGTGGAAAAACACATAAATTCTATGCTTCATTAGGTCCAAATATTGAAAATAATGAAATTCAGGTTACTGTACAAGGACAAACGATAAGTTCTAATTTTGGGACATTAGATTCCTGTCGTTATAACTTAGAAAATTTATTAAGTGCTGGTGTGACTAATCAGGTTTTTAGCAAAGGACAAAATGAATTGACTTTAGATGAAAAAAGCATATTGAATCAATTAGCAGGAATTGGTTATGAAAAGTATTTGAGCTTCAAAAACCACCCTAAATTTATTCCTTATTTGGAACAAATGAGCACGTTGAAATATTATGCTAAAACGAATATTGGAAGCCGACCATCTAAAAGAAGTAAATCAGAACATTTAGATTTTGCAGATTTACGTGCCATTCCTTTTGTGGGTTCTTGGAGCCAGTTGAAGCAAAATGTACCTGGATTTTTTGGTGTTGGTACAGCGCTAAAACATTTTGAAGATACAAATCAATGGAATAAAGTTCAGGATTTATATGACAATTCATTGTTCTTTAAAACCTTGTTAGAAAACAGTATGATGTCATTGGCAAAATCATTTTTTCCACTGACAGCTTATATGCAAAAAGACCCTCAATTTGGTGCTTTTTGGCAAATTATTTATGAAGAATTTTTAGAAACAAAACGATTGCTTTTGAAAATTGCAGGTCACAAAGAGCTAATGGAAAATTATCCTGATGGTAAAGCATCAATACAAATAAGAGAGCGTATTGTAATGCCATTGTTGACAATACAGCAATATGCTTTATTGCGAATTAATGAGTTAAACAAAGAAACTCAGCCTGATGAAGCTTTAATAAAAGTGTACGAAAAAATAGTGACTCGCTCTCTTTTTGGAAATACAAATGCCAGTAGAAACTCTGCTTAAAAGATAAAACTATGAAGTCAACAGAATTACCCGTAAACGAATACGCTGCCTATTATGCTCCTTATGTAAACGCTTTAGGAGACGTAAATTTGATTGAAGAATTAGAAATTTCATTGCATGATTTTATCCGTTTTGTCCAAAATATTCCAATGGATAAATTTGATTTTAGGTATGCAGAAGGCAAGTGGAATATTAAAGAAATTATCCAGCATGTGATAGATACCGAGCGTATTTTTGCGTATCGTGCCTTGCGTATTTCCAGAAATGATCAAACACCTTTACCCGGTTTTGATGAAAATGATTATGTAAATAATACTCAAGCTGCAAATAGAAGTATTCAGGATTTACTGACTGAATTTTCAGCTGTGCGACATTCGAATTTATTTCTTTTCAAAAGTTTATCTGAAGAACAATTAAAGAGAATTGGAACTGCTTCTAATGTAGCTGTTTCCGTTCGAGCGATTGGTTTTATTATGATTGGACATCAAAAACACCATCTAAAAGTTTTCGAAGAAAGGTATTTGTAATTTATTGAAAAGCGGCTGACCAGATTTTTAGCTTATTTTCAAATGACATAGTATTAGCAGGACTAGTAGAAGGCATCACATAATACGTGATGCCTTTTATTTGTCCAAATTTTTTCATAAAGTATTTATGACTTTCTTTTCCGTTAAAAATGATTGTAGTGATTTCGGGGAATTCTTTAAACAAGCTTTCAAAATCATTTTCTTTTTGATTTTTAATGTGGATGTCCAAGCTTCCTTTTCTTTCACAATATTCTAAAACATCCCAAAGTCCAATGTTATTCGTATGGAGTAAGTGTATTTTTTCTTCAAAAACTTCGGCTATCGGTAAATTATTCAGCAAAGTGTATATTATTTTCCAAAAATGATTTCTTTTGTGGGCATAATATTCCAGTTTTTCTAGAGATGCTATGCCAGGCATTGTACCTAAAATTAAAATTTTTGTTTCAGAATTTACAAAAGGAGGAAAGGAATTAATCATATTAATCTTTTAAAATACTGTGTTTTCTTTTTCTAATATTGCCAATGCTAATCTGATTTTTCCGTAGTCTATTTTTTCTTCAAAATAATCAAAATAAGGTTTCAACGCATTTGGTGATTCCAGTTTTATTTGTGCTTCAGCGATTTGCGAAACTTCTTCTTCAGTAATAAACGGACTCAAGTCAATATTAGCACCGTCTAGGTACAATTTTGCTAAATGCGACATGATTGTACTTAGTCCTAGTTTTCTTTTTTGAGAGATGTCCTCCACAGAAAGTCCATTTTTATAGAGTTCCAATGTTTCTTTGTAGGTGGACGCTTCTTTCTTTTTTTTGACAACTTTAGATTTTTGAAAATCAATAATCGCTTTGATAAAAGCATCACCATATTTTTCTAATTTAGCTTTACCAACGCCGTCAATTGCTAGTAATTCGGTATCACTCATCGGTCTTTCGGTTTCCATTTGGCGTAAAGCCGCATCACTGAAAATTACATAAGCCGGAACAGATTCTTCTTTGGAAATTTCGTAGCGTAATTTTCTCAATGTTTCAAAAAGCGAGTTAGCTACTGATTTGCTTTTCGTTTCTTTGATTTCTTGTTTCTCGATATTAATTTTCTGAACCGTCGTCAGTTGTACTTTTTCGCCTTCAAACAATACCTTTTTGGCAAGAGCGGTTAATCTTATTTTGTTTTGTTTATGAAAGGCAATTTCACAATAGCCCAAATTAATCAATTGTATCAAATATTGATTCCAATCATACCAAGAGAGATCTGCGCCAACTCCATACGTTTTTAGGTTTTGGTATTCTTTTTCAAAGATGTAAGCATTTTTAGAACCGCGCAAAAAGTCAATGATTACAGGCAGTGGTTCGGTTTCCTGTAACCGAATAATTGCCGATAATGCTTTTTGTGCAATGATGGTTCCATCAAAAAATAGCGGCGGATTTTTGCAGATATCGCAATTCCCACAATTTTCTGTTACGAGTTCGCCAAAATAGGAGAGCAATATTTTCCTGCGACAACTCAGCGCATCGGCATATTGTTTCATGCGCTCCAGTTTGGCCAGCTGAACTTCCGCATTTAATCCTTGAGAAGCGAATTTTTGCAATTGAATCACATCGCCGTAACTTTCGAACAATACGGTTTCTGATGGTAAACCATCGCGACCGGCACGACCAATTTCCTGATAATAACCTTCAATATTTTTCGGTAAGTTGTAGTGAATCACCCAACGAACATTTGATTTGTCAATTCCCATTCCAAAAGCAATGGTAGCACAAACCACTTTGCAATCATCATTGATGAATTCATCTTGTGTTTTCGAGCGAACTTTACTATCTAAACCAGCGTGATATGCTTTGGCGTTAATGCCTATTTTTTGCAATTTTTCGGCCAGTTCTTCGGTGGTTTTTCTGCTTAAGCAATATACAATCCCAGATTCATTCGGTTTTTCTTGAATGAAATCTATTATTTGTTTGACTCTGTCCAAAGCGGGACGTACTTCTAAACTCAAATTTTTTCGATCAAAAGAAGCTACAAATAATTTTGGATTTTTTAGATTTAATTGTTCGCTAATGTCCTTACGTGTAGCTTTATCAGCAGTTGCAGTTAAAGCTAAGATTGGAGTAGAAGGGAAGCGATTTTTGAGATATCCAAGATTTGTATACGCTGGTCTAAAATCATGTCCCCAAGATGAAATGCAATGTGCTTCATCGATAGCGATTAGACTTATGGTCAAACTATTGAAAATATTGTCAAAAAAAGACAAACTTTCTGGAGCAATGTAAACGAGCTTAATTGCATTCGATTTTAAGCTTTCGATATAAAATTGACGTTCGTCCTCAGTTTGACTACTGTTGATAAAACAGGCTTCAATTCCGTTTGCTTTTAAGCTATCGACTTGATCTTTCATCAAAGCGATGAGAGGGGAAATTACGATTGTGATTCCTGGAAATAGTAATGCAGGTAATTGAAAACAAATTGATTTTCCTCCACCTGTAGGCATTATTGCTAATGTATCTTGTCCAGAAAGAATGCAATTGATTATTTCTTCCTGATTGGGTCTGAATTTTTCAAAACCAAAGTTTTCTTTGAGTTTGGCGTGTAAAATTTCATGAGTCATTGTGGCTTGTATTTAGAAGTCTAAAGTTATAAAAAAAGGAACTCGTGAATGAGTTCCTTTTTATAAATATATTTAAAATAGGATTAATTAATCCTCATCTTCGTCATCGTCTTCATCTGAGAAATCTTTTTCATCAGCATCTTCGTCATCCTCATCATCTCCTGAATCAGAATCTGGTTTGTCGATTGCGTCATCTTCGTCGTCGTCGTCGATATCGTCATCTAAATCTAAACCTTTGATTGGTTCAACAACTTCATCAATGATAATTTCATCATCTTCATCATAATTTTCAATTCTATCAGCAAGTTTAGTGCTCACTTTTACTAAATAAATAGTGTCTTCAGTTCGTACTTCAACTGCTTCAACCAATTCATTTTTAGCGTTTCTAAAACTAATAATGTTTGAATCATCATAACCATCTGGAAATTTATCTACCAATAGGTTTAAAATTTCATTGGTAAGTTTTGCGTAATCAACAATTACTCTTTTCATAAAATTAATCTATAAATCTAATAAATAAGCGAAAATTAAAGGCGCTACAATGGTAGCATCTGACTCAATAATAAACTTAGGTGTTTTAATGTCTAATTTACCCCAAGTTATTTTTTCATTTGGCACTGCTCCAGAATACGAACCATAACTGGTTGTAGAATCTGAAATCTGACAGAAATAACTCCAGAAAGGAATGTCATGCATTTCCATATCTTGGTACAACATAGGTACTACACAAATTGGAAAATCACCTGCAATACCACCACCAATTTGGAAAAAACCTACACCGTTAGTACTGTTTTTAGGATACCAATCCGACAAGAAAACCATATATTCAATCCCGGATTTCATTGTAGAAGCTTTTAAGTCTCCTTTAATTACATAAGATGCAAATATATTTCCCATCGTACTATCTTCCCATCCTGGTACAATAATAGGTAAATTTTTCTCAGCAGCTGCATACATCCAACTGTCTTTTAAGTCAATTTCATAATATTCTTCTAGAACACCTGAAAGTAACATCTTGTACATAAATTCATGCGGAAAATATCTTTCGCCATTATCATCAGCATCTTTCCAGATTTTGTAGATGTGCTTCTGCAAACGACGGAAAGCTTCGTGCTCTGGAATACAAGTATCAGTTACACGATTTAAACCTCTTTCTAATAAGTCCCATTCGTCTTGAGGAGTTAAGTCACGATAGTTAGGTACTCTTTCATAATGAGAATGAGCTACTAAATTCATAATGTCTTCCTCTAGGTTTGCTCCAGTACAAGAAATAATATGTACTTTATCCTGACGAATAATCTCAGAAAATATTTTTCCAATTTCTGCCGTACTCATAGCTCCAGCCATGCTCACCATCATTTTTGCACCATTGGCTAATTGTTGTTCGTAAGCCTTAGCTGCGTCAACTAAAGATGCAGAATTAAAATGCAAATAATGCTTTTCAATAAACTGACTGATAGGTCCTTTGCTCATTTTTTTAAATTTAAATACTTAAAAATCATTATATTATATACTATAATACCAAATTTAATGAATTTTTAAATTGACTAATTGAATTATTGTGAATTTATTTTTTTTTGTCGTAACCTAATATTTTCAAGACATCTTCAGAGGTTTGTTGTTCCGAAAATACTTCTGTTGCCAAAAATCCGTTCTCGTCTCTGTCGATCAATATATGTTTAGGCTGTGGAATAAGACAGTGATGTAAGCCTCCATATCCACCAATTGTTTCTTGATATGCTCCTGTATTAAAGAATCCAATATACAATGGTTTTTCTTTATTATACTTTGGCAAATAGATTGCATTCATGTTTTGCTCTGAGTTGTAATAATCATCGCTATCACAAGTCATTCCCCCTAACAAAACCCGCTCGTAAGTGTCATTCCAGCGATTAACAGCAAGCATAATAAAACGTTTGTTAATTGCCCAAGTATCTGGTAAAGTAGTAATGAATGAGGAGTCAATCATATTCCACTTTTCTCTATCATTTTGTTGTTTTTGATATAAAATTTGGTAAATAGCTCCGCCACTTTCGCCTACAGTATAGGAACCAAATTCAGTAAAAATATTGGGAACATCAACTTCAGCTTCATCACAAGCTATTTTAATCTGATTGATGATTTCATCAATCATGTATTGATAATCGTACTCAAATGCCAAAGAGTTTTTTATTGGAAAACCACCACCTATGTTTAATCCGTCAAGAGATGGGCATTCTTTTTTTAAGGCTACGTAAACCTTAATACATTTCACTAGTTCATTCCAGTAATAAGCGTTGTCATTAATTCCAGTGTTAATAAAAAAGTGCAACATTTTAAGTTCCAATTTCTTATTCTCTTTGATTTCCTTTTTGTAAAACGGAACAATATTTTTGTATCCAATTCCCAATCTTGAAGTGTAAAATTCAAATTTCGGCTCTTCTTCAGCTGCAATTCTTATTCCTATTTTGAATTTGTTTTTAATCTGACCTTGAAGTAAATCAAGTTCTTCATAATTATCAATAATTGGAATTGTATTTTTATGTCCATTATTAATAAGTCTCGCTATGTTCTCAATGTACTGGTCTCTTTTAAAACCATTACAAATTACATAGGTACTTTTATTAATTTTACCATTTACCAATAAATTTTCAACGATATTGATGTCAAAAGCAGATGATGTTTCAATATGGATGTTATTTTTAAAAGCTTCATTCATGATGTATTCAAAATGAGAACTTTTTGTACAATAGCAATAGTAATATTTTGCCTCGTATTTATTTTTTTCCATTGATTTACGAAACCAACTTTTGGCTTTGTTAATGTTATTGGAAATTTGAGGTAAATATGTAAATTTTAATGGAGTTCCATATTTTTCTACTAGTTTCATCAAATCGATATTGTGAAACTGAAGAGTATCTTTGTTTAAAGTAAATTCTTCTTGAGGAAAGTAATAGGTTTGATTGATTAAATCAGAATATTTTGTATTCATTATATTTTATAATTATAGATTAAAAAAGTGTAGACAAATTAATCTATAATTCAAACTCGGATATTTGCATAAACGATCTGAAGCTTCTCGTTTTCTGCTTTCATGTATTGGAAAATATCAAAACTAAAGTTCCCTTTTATAGAATAAAACCGTTTCAATATTCTTAAAAAAGACATATTGTTTCGTATTTTATTAGATCTATAATTTTGCTTGTTTTGATTTTTTTTCATTACTGCAAATGTAAAAAATATTATATACGCAATGCAACGCTTTTTATAAAAAATAATTAAGATTTATAATCCTCAAAAGCCTTAAGAATTAATTCATTTTCAACTGATTGATTGATTTTTATTTTTCCAATGCCTTCAATTAATGCAAACTGAATATTACCATACTCATTTTTTTTGTCGTGAATCAGTAATTCTAAGATTGGTTGAATGTCTTTTTCTTCAAAGAGGATGTCATCATATATAGATTTGACACAGGTTTTTATCTCAGAATATTCTTCTTTATTGATTAGTTTTTTATCCAATGAAATAAAACTTTCTAATATCATCCCAACAGCAATAGCTTCTCCGTGCAGCAAAGTAGTTTTATTTTCATTTTCTAGAAAGTAGCTTTCAATAGCATGACCTAAAGTATGTCCAAAATTTAATGCTTTACGGATATTTTTCTCCGTAGGATCTTGAAGGACGATTTCATTTTTTATTTCAACCGAACGGTAAATTAATGAATCGAAATCAGCAAAATCTAAAGCTTTTAAATCTAAAAATTGCTCCCAATATTTCTTATCATATATCAAACCATGTTTCAACATTTCTGCAAGACCGGAACGCATTTCATTTTGAGGTACCGTTTCAAGATATTGTGTATCTATAAGTACCATTATGGGAACATTTATAACACCAATTTGGTTTTTTAAATTCCCCAAATCAACCCCATTTTTCCCGCCTACAGAAGCATCAACCATTGATAATAGGGTAGTAGGAACATGAATAAAATCAACACCACGTTTGAATGTCGAAGCAACAAAGCCTCCTAAATCAGTAACAACGCCACCTCCTAAATTGATTACAAGAGTTTTTCTATCGGCACCAAGTTCAGTGAGTACATTCCAGATTTGAACGCAAGTCTCAATATTTTTATTTTCTTCACCCGCATCAAATTCAATAATTTCAATTGTAAGATCAGTTTCCAGATAAGGAAGAAAATTAGGCAAGCAAAACTCATTAGTATTGCTGTCTACAATTATAAATAGGTTGGAGTATTTATTTTCTTTTAAATAAAGGTTTAATGCTTCGTATCCTTTTTCGTTGAAATGTATTGGATAACTGTTGGCTTGAATTGATTGCATCATTATAGATTAATTGGAACCGCAAAATAAGGTAATTTTTGGGAAATAATATTCAAAACTCTGTCTATATTTGTACAAAAATTTAACAAATAATGGATAAAATATTCAATAATACGCAAGTTGCCTTTTCATTAAAAAGCGATACCGAATTAGATAGAGCTTATTTTCTTTTCAAAATGATAGCTAATCAACCACTTGTACGTATTGGAACTGCGGTTACTAATTTTGCCCTTAAAGCTAATCTTCCAGTTGAAGGATTGATTCGTGCAACTGTTTTTGACCACTTTTGTGGTGGTGTAAATGAAGTAGATTGTCTTTCTGTGGTTGATAAAATGTATACTAAAGGTGTATCATCTGTTTTAGATTATTCTGTAGAAGGAAAAGAAGAGGAAGATCAGTTTGATGCTGCGCTTGAAATGACATTAAAAACCATCGAATTTGCCAAAGAACGTCAAGCGATTCCTTTTGCTGTTTTTAAACCTACAGGCTTTGGTCGTTTTGAATTGTATGAAAAATTAGGAGAGAAACAACCATTTACTCCAGAAGAACAAGCAGAATGGAATAGGGTAGTAGAGCGTTTTGATTTGGTTTGTAAAGATGCTCATTCTAAAAATGTGGCTCTTTTGATTGATGGTGAAGAAAGTTGGATGCAAGACGCTGCAGATGATTTAGTGACTGAAATGATGCGTAAATACAACAAAGAAAAAGCAATAGTTTTTAATACGTTGCAAATGTATCGTTGGGATCGTTTAGATTACTTGAAAAAATTACATGAGCAAGCCAAAAAAGAAGGGTTCTTTATAGGAATGAAATTAGTTCGTGGTGCTTACATGGAAAAAGAAATTGTTCGTGCTGAGGAAAAAGGGTACCCATCACCTATATGTGCATCAAAAGAAGCTACAGATGAAAATTATGATGCGGCCGTTCACTATATGATTGAGCATCTGGATATGATGTCTATTTTTGCAGGTACCCACAATGAATTAAGTACATATACTTTAATGAAATTGATGCCGGAAAAAGGAATTAAAACTAATGATGACAGAATCTGGTTTGGTCAATTATACGGTATGAGCGATAATATCAGTTACAATCTAGCTATAAATGGATATAATGTAGCAAAATATTTGCCCTTTGGTCCAGTTAAAGATGTGATGCCGTACTTAATTCGTCGTGCTGAAGAAAATACTTCAGTAGCGGGACAAACGAGTCGTGAATTAGAGATGATAAAAACAGAGCGTAACCGAAGAAAAGGGAAGTAGTCTACATAAAATAGAACACGAATTACACGGATTTACTTCGTAAAGACACGGATAAAAACTGATTTTAGTTGAATTAACAACATGATAAAATCAGTTTTTGTCCGTGTTTCGCTTTTGCGAATCGGTATTATCAGTGTACAAAATAATGACAAGGTAGTTTAAATTTAAGAATTGCTAAACTGCAGATTACTTAAATTTTTATAGATACCATTTTCTAAAGCTATTAATTCTTGATGTGTTCCTTGTTCTGTAATTTTTCCTTTATCCAAAACCAAAATTTGATCTGCACTTCGAATTGTCGAAAGGCGGTGTGCAATTATGATACTTGTTCTTCCTTGCATCAGAATTTCAAGTGCTTCCTGAACCAGTTTTTCGCTTTCGCTGTCTAATGATGATGTAGCTTCATCTAAGATTAAAATACTTGGGTTTTTCAATAATGCTCTGGCAATAGCAATACGTTGTCGTTGTCCTCCAGAAAGTTTAATTCCTCTTTCGCCCACTAATGTTTCAAATTTTTCAGGAAAACTTTCAATGAAATTAAATGCATTGGCTTGTTTTGAAGCTATAAGAATTTCTTCATCGGTGGCGTTTGGTTTTCCGTAAGCAATATTTTCTCTGATAGTTCCACCAAATAATATTACATCTTGAGGTACAATACTCATGTTTCCACGAAGACTTTCTAAATCAAAATCATAAATATTTTTTCCGTCAACTAATATTTCTCCTTCATCAATATTATAAAAACGTAATAAAAGCGAGGCTATAGTCGATTTTCCTGTTCCACTAGGTCCTACAATTGCTATTTTTTGTCCAAAATTTGCAGTAAAACTAACATCTTTTAATACTTTGATTTCTTTTCTCGAATGATAACTGAAGGCTACATTTTTGAATGTAACATTACCTTTTATCTTCTGACTTTCTGCAGTATTTTGAATCGAATTAATCTTTTCAGGAGTTTCATCTAATAATTCAAAAACACGTTCTGTTGCGCCAATCGCTTTTTGAATTTGAGCATAAAGTTCAGCGATTCCACCAAAAGAGGCACCTACAAATGTGGAATACAAAACAAACGAAATCAATTGACCCACACTCATTTCCCCACTGATACTCAATCGAACACCGTACCAAACTACGGCAACAATGGCTCCAAAAAGACAGAAAATAATGAATGAAGCAAAATATCCTCGGTATTTCCCACCTTTTATGGCTATTGCAACTACTTCCTTTATCTTTCCGTTGTAACGAGCAATTTCGTACCATTCATTGGCGAAAGCCTTAACAATACTGATGCCTTGCATAGTTTCCTCAACAACTACCTGACTTTCGGCAACTTTATCTTGAACATTTTTTGAATATTTTCTAATAAATCTTCCGAAGATGACTGCGGCTACTGCTACAAGCGGAACTACGGATAACATCAACAACGTTAATTTTATACTTTCGTTTGCTAACAAAAGAACACCCCCAACAATTAAAATAAATTGTCTTAGGAATTCAGCAATTGTAGATGTTAAAGTGTCTTGTATTTGTGTTATATCAGAGCTTATTCTACTGTTTAATTCCCCAACACGTTTTTGCGAAAAGAAAGACATCGGCAGTTTTACTAAATTACTGTAAAGTGCGACTCTAAGATTAGCTAATGTGTTTTCAGTAAAATTGACAAATAAATACAGTCTAAAAAACGATAATATAGATTGAAGAAATAAGATTATTATCAAACCTCCAGCGATCATATTTGCTTGTGAGTTGTCTTTGTTTTTAACACAATCGATAAGCATTCCCATTAATTTTGGAAAAGCTAAAGCGGTTGCTCCGGTAAATAATAAAAAAATTAAACCAACATAAAATTTCCAACGGTGATTTCCTGCGAATTGAAATATTACAGTTGCTTTTTGGAGTGAACTTGCAGTAATTTTTGATTTTGGTAAATCGTTTTCTTTGAACCTGGCCATTATCTATTATTTATATCGCAAATGTAAGACTATAACGAATCAATACAAAAAAATAACAGCGTTTCATGATTAACATAAAGTGCTATTATAGAGCATAAAAGAAAACAGAGTTAATATTTCATACATTTTTTTTACTTTTTCGCTTGTAGATACGATTTCTAGCTGTATATTTGCACTCGCAATAAGGAAATGAAAATGACTGCATTGTTTAGGGCGATTAGCTCAGCTGGTTCAGAGCACCTCGTTTACACCGAGGGGGTCGGGGGTTCGAACCCCTCATCGCCCACCATGATGTACAAACCTCCAATGTCATTTGATTTTGGAGGTTTTTTTTAGTTCGAAAATCCTTCCGAGATTTTTTTAATTTTAACAAAGACAGTGTTTGTGGGTAATTTCGGTTCGAACTCCGACTAGGATCTTCAATCTCTTAACCTAAGTTTTTGTTATAATATAGAGATGTACGAACCCTCTTAACTTTACCACTACTTTTTGTTTGCATATCCACTGCTAATAGGTAAAATAAATTACACCCAATTTCACATCAAAAAATGGAAAATCAAGAGCTTAAAATAGAATAGTCAAATGGATAGATTTGAATATTAATTGGTGGTTTTATGGATCAATCCGGATCAATCCTAAAACCTGTGGGGAAGCAAAAATTAAGCATAAATATTAGTTAGCCTAAAAAGGAAAAACGCAACGTTTCTAACGCCTCTAAATT
>NZ_QQBA01000019.1 GCF_003350545.1 Flavobacterium glaciei | reverse complement strand
GCTCACCTCTTCCCATCCCGAACAGAGTAGTTAAGCCCGCCTGCGCAGATGGTACTGCAGTTATGTGGGAGAGTATGTCGTCGCCTTTCTTTGAAAAGCCCGTTCCAATGAACGGGTTTTTTTTATTAATACTTTTTATTTTAAAAAGTATACTGGTACCTTAGCTCAGATGGTAGAGCAATGGACTGAAAATCCATGTGTCCCTGGTTCGATCCCTGGAGGTACCACAAATTTATGCTTGGATGGTGAAATTGGTAGACACGCTGGACTTAAAATCCAGTGAACAGCAATGTTCGTGCGGGTTCAAGTCCCGCTCTGAGTACTATAAAAAAACTTCAGTTAGCTCATGCTAGCTGGAGTTTTTCTTTATGTATAAAACTAAATCATTTTCATTTTTTTAAGATGATACTTTATATTATAATTATTTTATAATATTTATTTTAAATTATTGATTGTTAGATAATTATACTATTTTTAAATATTATTTCAACTTTTAATTTGAAAAAAAAATATTAAAATCAATCTAAATTATTTGATTAGTTAAATATTCTTTTTTGGTTAACTTATTTTTTAAAATTATATAGATTAATTTCTTACTTATCAATCTCATTTCAATCCTTTCTGATTTTCTTAATAATAAAATTGAAATATTCTAGAATACAAAAAAAAATAGATATTATTGCTCTATTAATATTAAAATTTCGGCTTGAAAAATTTTCGATTATTAAAATTATTTCATTTTGATTATTAAACTTTAACAATTGTTATAATTGATGGTTTGATTTATTTGCTGCAAATAAAGTATATTAGTTTAATGTTTAATAATAGATATTAAAATAAATTATTTAATCTATGAAAAGAAGATCTTTTTTAACCACTGCAACTCTTGCTTCAGCAGGGCTTACCACGCTTTTAGTAACAAGTTGCACATCAAGTACCAAAAACAATGAAGATTCACTACCAGTGGAAGATTTCATTGAAGCCTTTGAGCTGGATGAAGAAACCATTAGCAGTTTAAGAGAGAAATTAACTTCTGGAAAATATACTTCGGAGCAATTAGTGCAACTGTATTTAAAACGCATTGAAGCTATAGATAAAAACGGACCTCAATTGAATTCTGTTATCGAAATTAATCCGGATGCAGTTACTATTGCTATTACAATGGATAAAGAATTGAAGGCAGGTAAAAGCAGAGGACCTTTACATGGAATTCCTGTTTTGATAAAAGATAATATTGACACTGCTGACAAGATGCAGACTACTGCTGGATCTTTAGCAATGGCAGGGAATATTGCTTCAAAAGATGCTTTTGTAGTCCAAAAACTCCGAGAGGCTGGTGTTATTATCATTGGTAAAACCAATTTGAGTGAATGGGCAAATTTTCGTTCAACACAATCTTGTTCTGGATGGAGCAGCAGAGGCGGACAAACTAAAAATCCATATATTTTAGATCACAATCCATGTGGCTCAAGTGCGGGTTCAGGAACTGCCGTGTCAGCGAATCTATGTGTAGTAGCTGTGGGTACCGAAACGGATGGTTCCATAGTTTGTCCCGCTTCGGTTAACGGAATTGTAGGTATAAAACCAACAGTTGGTTTAGTGAGTCGTTCAGGAATTATTCCAATTTCAAAAACACAAGATACTGCAGGACCAATGGCTAGAACAGTAACCGATGCAGCTATCTTATTAGGTGCTATGGCAGCTATTGACCAAGATGATGTTGTAACTCTTGAAAGTAAAGGTAAAACTCAAAAAGATTATACAACCTTTTTAGATATAAATGCTTTGAAAGGCAAACGGATTGGTATTGAGAAAAAACCACAAGGTGACAATAAATATGTAAATGCACTTTTAGAAGATGCCATTGATTTACTCAAAAAGCAGGGTGCTATCATAGTTGAAATTGATTACATAGAAAAATTTGAAGCTTTAGGACAAGCAGAATTTGAAGTTTTACAGTATGAATTTAAAGAAGGATTGAATTCCTACTTGGCTTCAGCTAATGCAAAAGTAAAAAATTTAACAGAGGTTATTAATTTTAATATTAATAATGAAGATAAAACAATGCCGTATTTTAAACAAGAAACACTAGAGAGTTCAAACGAAAAAAAAGGATTAAATGATAAAAAATATCTAGAAGCTCTAAAAGTAAGTTTCGAGGGAAGTAAAGATATACTGAAAGCTGTTTTTGAGAAAAAAAAGTTGGATGCTATTTGTGGTATAACAATGGGACCGGCTTGTAGTATTGATATGATTTACGGAGACCGCTGGGGAGGATATTCTTTGACATCGCCAGCTGCAACAAGTGGATATCCTCATATAACTGTTCCTAATGGAATGGCTTATGATTTGCCTGTTGGTTTATCTTTTTTTGGAACTCCGTATACCGAGGGAGAATTAATAGGATTGGGTTTTGCATTTGAACAAGCTTCAAAAAAACGATTAAAACCAGCATTCAAAACTTCATTTTTAAAGTAAAATTATTGAGTTTAGGAATATTTTAAAGGGTAAAAAGTGAGTCACTTTTTACCCTTTTATTTTAAATGTTAGTTACAATATGAGTTTAATGGAAATTTGGGTTATGAATCTATTTATTTTTTGATAGAGACAGCTTAAATTTTACCTTAATTAGTTTATGTTTATGTTTTAATCTATGATATTATTCTCTAAAGTCTACTGATAAAGAATTTACGCAATAACGTTGACCAGTTTTAGTGGGGCCGTCATCAAATACGTGCCCTAAATGACTACCGCAATTTGCACAAAGGATTTCGGTCCGTTTCATACCATGCGTTAAGTCTGAAATATATTCAACTTTGCCGGGAATCGATTCGTCAAATGACGGCCAACCGCAATGTGCATCAAACTTGGAATTGCTTTCGAATAAAGGCTCTCCACAGCCACCACAGCAATAGGTTCCTTTTTCGAAATGCAAGTTATATGTTCCCGTGTGCGGATATTCAGTTCCTTTTTGACGAAGAATCCTATAGCGTTCTTCGCCTAATTGTTCTTTCCATTCTTGTTCTGTTTTTTTAACAGGATATTTCATAATTCAATTTTTTAGTAATTATGTAATGTTGTTTTTTAATTATTTATTTTGGATGAATTGAATTGTTCTTTCAATTACTTTAGTATTACCCAGAATTTTGCGATGTCCTAAACCATCTGTTAATAATAATTCCCCATTTTTTAAATATTTATGGATGTGAATCCCAGCCTTAACAGGAACTTCAGGGTCATTGTTATCATGGATTACTAAAACTGGTATGTCTGTTTCTTTTGCAGCCAAAAAAGCAGAATAACTATTCATTTTTTCTCCATATTTTTTTTCGAAATGTAATCGTAGAAGAGAGCTTACTTCTGGTTTTAATTCTAGTTTTGCTACAAAATCAGCCATAATATCTTCTACGATGTCACCACTTCCAATAACTACGGCATGATTTACTTTTAATCCTTTTTTTATCGCATTCAAAACTGACATTCCTCCCAATGAATGACCAATTGCTGCTTCAAAAGGTCCAAATTGTTTCTCTATTTCTAAAGTAGTAGCGATGAAATCGACCATTATTGTCGTTTTACCGGGTGATTTTCCATGCGCAGGAGCATCAAAACTAATTGTGGAATATCCTGCTTTTAATAGTTCATCTGCTATTTTAAATAATTGTGTTCCGCGCCCTGACCAACCATGAACTAGTAAAATTTTCTTTTCACTTTTTCCATATTGATACAAAACAACTTCTTTATTAATAGATGGTACTTGGATTAATTTTTGAACGCTATTTCGGTCCATTTCTAATTCTCTTTTTGGAATTTTATGTTTTATGGGAGTTGTAAAGAGTTTAGCGGTAAATAATGTAATTAATTTTGGAGAAATAAAAGAGATTAATTTACTGGTTAATATAATAAACTTAGGAATTTTCAATGATTGTGTATGTTTAGAAGTTTTTTTTGTCATTTCAATAAATTTTCAAGCGCAATATTATATTATAATTTTTTTAGTAAATTTAGAAAAACATAAAAGTAGTGTTTTTTATAAAGTTTTTATTGGTATTAACATAAAAGGCAGAAATTTAATAGAATTCAAATTAACTATAAACTACAAAATTTCATAAATGGAAATATTTCACATCAGTGCAGAGTGTTACCCAATAGCTAAAGTAGGAGGTTTAGCGGATGTTGTGGGTGCATTGCCTAAATATCAAAATAGTGCAGGACATCAAGTAAGGGTGGTAATGCCATGTTATGATACAAAATTCAAAAAAGAAAATGATTTTGAATGTGTTCATTGGGGGCATGTGAAATTGGGATTTTTTAATTTTCCTTTTAGTATTCTCAAGGAAAAAACAGACAAGTTAGGATTTGAATTGTATTTGGTCGAAATACAGGAATTATTCGATAGAAAAGATGTTTATGGATATCAAGATGATATTGAACGCTTTTTGTCTTTTCAGATTGCAACTTTAGATTGGATTATAGGAAGGAATGAAGTTCCTGATGTAATCAATTGTCATGATCATCACACTGGTTTAATTCCTTTTATGATGTTGTATTGCTACAAATATGGAAAGTTACGCAATACTCCTTCTATGATTACAATACATAATGGTTTGTATCAAGGCCAATTTGGTTTTGATAAATTATTTTATCTACCAGAATTTGATTTGGTTCATGTTAAAGTTTTAGAATGGGATAATTGTATTAATTCATTGGCAGTAGCCATAAAATGTGCTTGGGCTGTTACAACAGTTTCTCCAAATTATCTAAATGAAATTAATTATTCAGCTAATGGATTAGAATCGTTGTTTAATTTAGTTCGATACAAATCCAGAGGAATTTTAAACGGAATAGATATCGAAGTTTGGGATCCTGATAAAGATGCGATGTTAGAGAAAAACTATTCTTTGAAAAATTTTGAAGAAGGAAAATTAGAAAATAAAGAAAAATTATGTAACCTTTTTAATCTAGACCCTACAAAACCACTTTTTAGTTTCATAGGTAGGCTATTAGAAGAAAAAGGAGGCGATTTATTACCGCATGCTGCAGCGGTAGCGCTATCTGAAAATTATCAGCAAATCAATATTTTAATATTAGGGTCAGGAAATACAGCTATTGAAAATCAACTTAACGGCTTGTTATCCGATTATAAAGGCAATTATAATACGTTTATTGGTTATAATGAGGAATTAGCACACTTGATTTATGCAGGTTCTGATTTTTTGTTAATGCCTTCCAGAGTTGAACCTTGTGGTTTAAATCAAATGTATTCGTTGCGCTACGGAACAATTCCTATAGTGCGCAGGACCGGAGGATTGAAGGATACTGTCATTGATTTTGGTGATGATGGAAATGGAATTTGCCATGACCAAGCTACAGTAGGTGATGTTTGTTATTCGATTCAAAGGGCTATAAACTTATACAACAATAAAAAAGAATTTAATAAAATTATAAAAAAAGGAATGAGTACTGATCATTCTTGGGAAAGGGTTTGCCTGGAATATATAGAAATGTACAATTTAATAATTAACAAAAAATGAAAGCTAAAAAGAAAAATGTTATTGCAATTATTTTAGGAGGAGGACAAGGATCTAGATTATATCCGTTAACAGAAACAAGGTCTAAACCTGCAGTACCAATTGGAGGAAAATATAGATTGGTTGATATTCCAATTTCAAATTGTATGAATTCAGATATTTATAGAATGTTTGTTTTGACTCAATTTAACTCTGCTTCTTTAAATGCCCATATAAAAAACACTTACAATTTTAGTATTTTTAGTCATGCTTTTGTTGATATACTTGCAGCTGAGCAAACTCCAGACAATCCAACTTGGTTTCAAGGTACTGCTGATGCTGTAAGACAGTGTATGCCTCATTTCCTGAATCATGATTTTGATTATGCACTAATTCTTTCTGGAGATCAATTGTATCAAATGGATTTCAATGATATGGTTGAAGAGCATATCAAGCGAGAAGCCGATATTACAATTGCTACTTTACCCGTAAATGCTAAAGATGCTCCTGAATTTGGAATATTAAAAACGAACTCTGAAAGTTGTGTTGAATCTTTTATCGAAAAACCTGCAAAAGAATTATTGCCAGATTGGGAATCGGATGTGAGTGAGCAAATGAAGAGTGAAGGAAAGAATTATTTAGCTTCAATGGGAATTTATATCTTCAACAAAAAACTGTTGGTAGACATCATGTCAAATAAAGATACCAAAGATTTTGGTAAAGAAATTATTCCTCAAGCGGTAGGTCACAAAAAGATATTGAGTTACCAATATGAAGGATATTGGACAGATATTGGTAATATTGATTCATTTTTTGAAGCTAATATCGGGTTAACCGATGACTTGCCAAAATTTAATTTATTTGATAACGAGAATAAAATATTTACTAGACCAAGATTGTTACCACCATCGAAATTCCAAAAAACCATGGTTGACAAGTCATTGATTTCTGAAGGTTGTATTTTAAATGCCAAAGAAATAAATCGTTCTGTAATTGGTATTCGATCTAGAATAGGAGAGGGAACAATAATTCAGAATTGTTATATAATGGGGAACGATTATTATCAGAATATTGATGATATGAATGATGATCTTAAAACCGGTAGACAATTAGTAGGTATTGGAGAAAGATGCTTTATTAGTAATGCTCTTGTTGATAAAAATTGCAGAATAGGTAATGATGTTTACATAAGTGGAGGCAGTCATTTAGAAGATTTTTCAAATGAATTATATGCTATTAAAGACGGGATTGTTGTTATAAAAAAAGGAGCATTTATACCAGATAATTACAGCATAAAATAAATTTACAAACTGTTTTTCTTAAAATAATATTCTATTTTTTTTATGAAAATAGAATTACACAAATGTTATATGAATAAAGTTATCTCGCATTCCCTCTTTACAGATTTTGATATCGATTTATTCAAATCAGGGAAACATTTCCGACTATATGAAAAACTGGGTGCGCATCTTATAGAGGTTGACGGAGTAGAAGGTGTTTATTTTGCGGTTTGGGCTCCTACTGCTCATTCCGTATCGGTGGTTGGAGATTTTAATTTTTGGACACAGGGAGATCATCTCTTGCAAGTTCGTTGGGATTCATCTGGTATTTGGGAAGGATTTATTCCAAATATAAAAAAAGGAACCACCTACAAGTATAAAATACAATCCAATAATGGTGGAATCATTACTGAGAAAGCCGATCCGTTTGCTTTTTATTGTGAGAAACCACCACATACAGCATCCGTAGTATGGGATTTAGAATATAAATGGAAAGACAATAACTGGATGAAAACACGTCAAAACCATAATGGTTTAGACAAACCTTATTCTGTTTATGAAGTACATCTGGGCTCTTGGAAACGCCATACAGAAGAAAATCGTTTTTTAACTTATCTAGAATTTGCGGAAGATTTAGTAAATTATGTTAAAGAAACAGGTTTTACTCACGTAGAATTTATGCCTATCATGGAATATCCTTACGATCCTTCTTGGGGATATCAATTAGTTGGGTATTTTGCACCAACTTCTCGTTTTGGGAATCCGCAAGAATTCATGCACTTAGTAGATAAATTGCACGAAGCTGGAATTGGAGTAATTCTGGATTGGGTTCCTTCTCATTTTCCTGATGACGCCCATGGTTTAGGCTTTTTTGATGGATCTAATCTATTTGAACATCCTGATCGCAGAAAAGGATACCATCCGGATTGGAAAAGTTTAGTTTTTAATTATGGACGAAATGAAGTTCGTTCCTTTTTGATAAGTAACGCTCTTTTTTGGCTACATTATTATCACGCCGATGCGTTGCGCGTAGATGCTGTTGCTTCGATGTTATATTTAGATTATTCCAGAAATGATGGAGAATGGGAACCAAATATTTACGGTGGTCGAGAAAATTTGGATACAATTAGTTTCTTGAAGGAATTTAACGAAGCCGTTTATTTAAACTATGAAGGAGTTCAAACTATAGCAGAGGAAAGTACTTCGTTTCCTATGGTTTCGAGACCAACATCCATAGGAGGTTTAGGTTTTGGTATGAAATGGATGATGGGCTGGATGCATGATACTTTAGAATATTTTCAAAAAGATACCGTGTATAGAAAGTATCATCAAAATGATTTAACTTTTTCGATGACCTACACTTTTTCAGAAAATTTCATGTTACCTCTTTCGCATGACGAAGTAGTGTATGGAAAAAAATCAATTGCTGGAAGGATGCCAGGAGATGAATGGCAGAAATTTGCGAATTTAAGATTGTTATACGGCTATATGTTTATGCATCCCGGAAGTAAATTGTTGTTTATGGGGAGCGAATTTGGACAAAGCAGTGAATGGAATTTTGAAGGAAGTCTAGATTGGCATTTGTTGCAGTATCCGTATCATGAAGGTGTTAAAAAATTGATTACAGACTTGAATAAATTATATAAGACTCAACCTGCTTTGCACGAAAAACAATTCAGTCCTGAAGGTTTTGAATGGATTAATTATTCTGATCATCAAAATGCTGTGATGTCTTTTATTCGAAAAGGAATTGACCCAAAAAACGATGTGATTGTAGTTTGTAATTTTACTCAAATGGTACGACCTAATTATCGAATTGGTTTACCTAAAAAATGGAAATTGGTAGAAATTTTTAATAGTGATGGTTTAATTTATGGTGGAAGTGGAGTAACTAACACTAAAAAAACAGTAATTGAGGCTATACCTTATGATGGTAGAGATTATTCTGCTGAATTACTTTTGCCTCCACTAAGTGTTACAGTTTTTAAAATTTCATAAGCACATTTTTTTGTTAATATATCAAATGGTTTTCATATTATATGGAAACCATTATTTTATAGTGATGTTTGTTGAATATTAATAAACGATAATTTTTTTTAGAATAAACTGTACATATTTAAGTGTTTACAAAGTATTTTTGTAAGTATGATTGAGAAAAAGATTAAAATTAATACCATATAAAATGATTACAAATACTGAATTAGAATATAAAGGAGATCTATATCCCACAAAAATAGTTTCTTTTGAGCATGAAGTAGACTCAATATATTTTCATACCGATAATAGTGTCATATTAAAAGTAACTGTCTTAAGAGATAGTTTAATCCGATTTAGATTTACCACTAAAGGTTATTTTAGTAAAGATTTTTCTTATGCTATAGATAAAAGTCATTTACATGGTTATAATTTTCTGAAGGTTTCAGAGTTAGAAAACTATTATCAGATAATAACTAGTAAAGTAAAATGCAGAATTCAAAAAATAGATATGAGATTGTCTATTTATGATTTGGAAGACAATATAATTTTAGAGGATGAACTAGGTTTTCATTGGGAAGAAAGCTATGAATACGGTGGAAATATCGTAAAAATGAGTAAATCTTCAAAAGATGGGGAGTGCTTTTATGGACTTGGTGATAAAGCAACCCAAATGAATTTGAAAGGAAAAAGACTGGAAAATTTTGCAACAGATCAATATGCTTTTCAAAAAGACCAAGAACCTTTATATAAAGTAGTTCCGTTTTATATTGGATTACAAAACAAGCAATCCTACGGTATTTTCTTTGATAATACATTTAGAACTTATTTTGATTTTTGTCACGAAAGAAGAAATGTAACTAGTTTTTGGGCTGAAGGTGGCGAGATGAATTATTATTTCATTTACGGACCAAAAATGCAAGATGTGGTTACCACTTACTCTGATTTGACTGGAAAACCAGAATTACCGCCACTATGGGCACTGGGGTACCACCAATGTAAATGGAGTTATTATCCTGAAAGTAATTTAAAAGAAATAGCATCTAAATTCAGAGAATTGAAAATTCCATGCGATGCATTGTATTTAGACATTGATTACATGGAAGGTTTTCGATGTTTCACTTGGAATAAAGAACATTTTCCTGACCCCAAAAGAATGGTCGCTGAATTAGCCGAAGATGGTTTTAAAACAGTGGTGATTATTGATCCAGGAATAAAAATTGACAAAGAATATTCAGTTTACAAAGAAGCTTTAGAGAACGATTATTTCTGCAAACGAGCAGATGGACCCTATATGAAAGGAAAAGTATGGCCAGGAGAATGTAATTTTCCGGATTATACAAACCCTGCAGTACGAGAATGGTGGGCAGGATTATTTAAAGAACTTATTTCAGATATTGGAGTAAAAGGAGTGTGGAATGACATGAATGAACCCGCAGTAATGGAGGTTCCAAATAAAACATTTCCCATGGATGTACGCCATGATTATGATGGAAATCCTTGCAGTCATAGAAAAGCACACAACATTTACGGTACCCAAATGGCTAGAGCAACCTATCATGGTGTGAAACGATTTGCGTATCCAAAAAGACCTTTTGTAATCACAAGATCAGCATACGCGGGAGCGCAACGCTACACGTCCTCTTGGACAGGAGATAATGTGGCTACTTGGGAACATTTATGGATTGCCAATATTCAAGTACAACGAATGTCAATTTCCGGGATGGGATTTACAGGTTCAGATATTGGTGGATTTGCTGAGCAACCTTCGGGAGAATTATACGCTCGTTGGATTCAACTGGGTGTTTTTCATCCTTTTTGCAGAACACACTCTTCTGGAGATCATGGCGATCAGGAACCATGGGCTTTTGATGAAGAAGTTATTGATATCACTAGAAAATTTGTCAATTTGAGATATCAATTATTACCGTATTTATACACTATGTTTTGGCAATATATTGAGGAAGGAATTCCTATGCTGAAACCATTAGTGTATTATGATCAAGATGATATTCAAACACATTACAGAAATGATGAATTTGTTTTTGGAAACCAAATATTAGTTTGTCCAATTTTAGAACCAAATGCTGTGGGCAGAAGAATGTATATTCCTCGTGGACAATGGTATAATTATTGGACCAATGAAGAAATAAAAGGAGGAAAAGAAATATGGGTTGACACTAAATTTGATCAGATTCCAATTTTCGTAAAAGCAGGTGCCATTATCCCTAAATATCCTGTTCAACAATACGTTGGAGAATTAGAATTTGATGAATTAATATTAGATGTTTACTACAAAGACGGAAAAGAAAAATCAGTAGTGTATGAGGATGCTCAAGATGGTTATGATTACAAAAAAGGGCGATACAGCTTTCTATCATTTCAAGCCACAGGCAAAGAAAAAGAACTGATTATACAATTGCATAAAGAAGGAAAATACGATACAAATTATACTAAATATAGAATAAATTTAATTGGTCTACCATTTAAAGTCAAAATGATCGAAATAGATAATGTAGAAGTTTCGTTTGATAAAAATACCTTAGATATTGAAAATTATATAATTATTGATAAAGGGTTTACGGCCTTTCATATTACAGGAGAATAACAAAAAAGTTGATACATTTATATTTAATTATGTAAATTTAAATTATTATTATAATTGTATTTTTGTTTGACATTTAAAATATAAAAATTATGAAAAAGCATTTAATAGCAGGGATTTTTGCAGTAGGATTAGTTTATTCTTGTGCAACGAATCCATTAACAGGTAAAAAAAGTTTAAATTTTGTTTCAAACAGTGAGTTGTTTCCAACTTCTTTTCAACAATATGGTACCTTCTTAAAAGAAAATAAGGTAATTACTGGGACTGCTGATGCTAAAAAAGTAGAAACAGTTGGTTTGCGTATTAAGGCTGCTGCCGAAAAATATTTAATTTATTTAGGGCAATCACAATATTTACAAGATTACCGTTGGGAATATAAATTAATAGAAAGTAAAGAAGTAAACGCTTGGTGTATGCCTGGAGGAAAAATTGTTATTTATTCTGGAATCTTGCCAATCACGAAAGATGATGGAGGTTTAGCTACTGTAATGGCACATGAAGTTACTCATGCATTGGCAAACCATGGAGCACAACGTATGAGTGCTGCACAATTGCAACAATTAGGAGCTGTAGGAGTAGCAGTTGCCACTGGGGGTAAAAGTGAACAAACTCAACAAATATGGGGTCAAGCGTATGGTTTAGGATCTCAGTTTGGTGTAATGCTTCCTTTTAGTAGAAATCACGAAACGGAAGCAGATAAAATTGGTCTTACTTTAATGGCAATTGCAGGATATAATCCGGATCAATCAATTACATTCTGGCAAAGAATGTCTGCACAATCAGCTGGACAAGCACCACCAGAATTTATGAGTACACACCCATCTGACGCCACAAGAATTGCAAACTTACAAGCATTAATTCCAGAAGCTAAAGCTTTAGCAGCCAAAGTTGGAGTTATTTACAAATAAATTTTATCTGAAAAATAGTTTAAGCTATCCTCAAAAGGGATAGCTTTTTTTGTTATAACTTATAGATATTTCTTAATATTAATTTTTATTTATAATTTGATAACGCATAATTTAATGACTTTTTTCACTGTTCTTTCGGAAAAATAAATAAATTCGCATCATAAAAATTAATTATGGCAGATTTACAAAAAGGTAGTAAGAAATTATTAAATGCTTGGGCTTTTTATGATTGGGCAAATTCAGTTTATACCCTTACCATAGCATCTGCGGTTTTTCCAATTTTTTACGAAGCTTTATTTTCTGAACGAGATCATTATATTGATGTTTTTGGTTTACATCTTAAAAATTCCGCTTTAATCAGTTTCATAACTGCTTTTGCATTTTTATTGGTTGCTTTTATTTCTCCATTATTATCGGGTATAGCTGATTATGTTGGCGATAAAAAATCATTCATGAAGTTCTTTTGCTATTTGGGAGCATTGTCGTGCATGGGATTGTATTGGTTCAACCTTGAAAATATATATATTGGTTTGGCATTTTACTTTTTTGGATTGATTGGGTATTGGGGGAGTTTGGTTTTTTATAATTCCTATTTGCCAGACATAGCTTTTGAAGAGCAACAAGATAAGATCAGTGCCAAAGGATATTCTTTAGGATATATTGGAAGTGTAATTTTATTGATTATCAATTTAGCGATGATTATGAAACCAAAACTTTTTGGAATCACAGGAACTGACGGAGAAGCAGCGATGAAAGCTATGCGATATTCATTTGTTATGGTGGGTGTCTGGTGGATTTTATTCAGTCAGTACACCTATTATTTTTTGCCAAAAGGCAATAAAAATGCTGACCGTAAAGTAACACACCATGTTGTCTTTAATGGTTTTAAAGAGTTAAGAAAAGTATGGTTTTTATTAAATGAGAACATTGCATTAAAACGATACTTAGGAAGTTTCTTTGTTTCAAGTATGGCCGTACAAACGGTAATGCTTGTTGCTACTTACTTTGGAGCACAAGAAATTGATTGGTCTTCAAAAGAGGAGGGAACCATAGGATTGATAATATGTATTTTACTGATACAATTAGTAGCAGTGTTGGGTGCTTTTTTAACTTCAAAAGCTTCAGCTAAATTTGGTAACATTCCTACATTGATTGGTATTAATTGTTTCTGGGTATTGCTATGTGCAGGTGCTTATATTATTACACAACCCATACAATTTTATATTATGGCTAGTTTTGTTGGCCTTGTGATGGGAGGAATTCAGGCTTTATCGCGTTCTACTTATTCTAAATTATTACCAGAAACGCAGGACACGGCTTCTTTTTTTAGTTTTTATGATGTAGCTGAAAAAATAGGAATAGTTATAGGTATGTTAGTTTATGGAATAATTGACCAAATTACCGGTAGCCCGAGACTTGCGATTGTATTTCTGGGTGTATTTTTTGTTGTGGCTGTTATTTTATTAAGAAGAGTGCCAAAAAAAGGTGTCTTGAATTCATAAAACACCTTAGTTTAATACGATAAACTTAACGTTTCCACTTTGAAATGTTTCCTATGCTAGTCAAATTATTATCTTTTTTTTAATTTCCTTTATATTCAATATCTACAGAACTTAATAATTTGGCATGAATGCATTCACAGCTATAAATAGTGTTGTCTGCTGATTTAGATATTGTTATAATTATTTTGTTTAGTTATTATATCAGAATTGTTGAGCTCTGAAAGGTTTAATTTAAACTTGTTTTGTGTAAATAAAATATCACTTTGCAATAAAAAAATGGACTAATAGACTTTGTTTTGGCACAAAGATTGACACTTTTACCGTTATGCAAATATTAAAGATTAAACATTGTTTTTATCTAAAAAGACTATTTTGAAACCTTATATTTGCTTAAAGAATGAATTTTTTAATGACAAAAAGACTTAAATAATATATGTCAAATCATAAAATACTTACTATTGACAATCTGTCACTTCAGGAATTTGATTCAGAAGCAGATTTAATTCCACTTTTGACTCCAGAGGACGAGGAGGAAATGAATAATGAGGCATTACCGGAATTATTAGCTATTTTACCATTACGAAATATGGTTTTATTTCCTGGAGTTGTAATACCTATTACCGCTGGACGTGATAAATCAATTAAATTGATTAATGACGCTAATGCCGCTGGTAAAACGATAGGTGTGGTAGCACAAATCAATGAGGAGGATGAAGATCCAACAAAGGACGATATTCATAAAATAGGTACTGTTGCGCGTATTTTGCGTGTGTTAAAAATGCCTGACGGGAATGTAACTGTAATTCTTCAAGGAAAAAAACGTTTCGAAATTGATGCTGTTATTGAAGAGTCTCCATATATAACTGCAAAAATAAAGGAAGTTCCTGAAAAAAGACCAAAGAAAAATGATACTGAATTTGTTGCAATTCTAGATTCTATTAAAGAATTAGCAATTCAAATTATCAAAGAAAGTCCAAACATTCCAAGTGAGGCGACTTTTGCAATCAAAAATATTGAAAGCCAATCATTTCTGATCAATTTTGTTACCTCTAACATGAATCTTTCTGTTAAAGAAAAACAAGATTTACTGGCGATTAATGAATTGAAAGGAAGGGCTTTAGAAACACTTCGTTACATGAATATTGAGTTGCAAAAACTCGAATTGAAAAATGATATTCAATCAAAAGTTCGTTTCGATTTAGACCAACAACAACGTGAATATTTCTTGCACCAACAAATGAAAACCATTCAAGAAGAATTGGGTGGCGTTTCTCAAGAGGAAGAAATGGACGAGATGATGCAAAAATCATTAACCAAAAGTTGGGACGAGAAGACTAAAAAACATTTTGATAAAGAATTGTCTAAAATGCGTCGTATGAATCCTCAAGCGCCAGATTTTGGAATTCAACGAAATTATTTAGAGTTGTTTTTAGAATTGCCTTGGAACGAATATTCCAAAGATATTTTTGATTTAAAAAGAGCTCAAAAAATATTGGACAGAGATCATTTTGGTCTTGAAGATGTCAAGAAAAGAATGATAGAACATTTGGCAGTTTTAAAATTGCGAAATGATATGAAGTCCCCAATTATATGTTTAACAGGACCTCCGGGAGTTGGTAAGACTTCTATTGGACGCTCCATTGCAGAAGCCTTGGGTAGAAAATATGTTAGAATTTCATTAGGTGGATTGCGTGATGAAGCGGAAATTCGTGGACATAGAAAAACCTATATTGGCGCGATGCCAGGAAGAATTATTCAAAGTTTGAAAAAAGCGGGAACTTCAAATCCAGTTTTTGTTTTGGATGAAATTGACAAACTGTCAAACAGTAATCAGGGTGATCCATCTTCTGCATTATTAGAGGTTTTAGATCCGGAACAAAACAATTCTTTTTATGATAATTTCCTTGAAATGGGATATGATTTGTCTAAAGTGATGTTTATTGCGACTTCTAATAATATGGCTGCAATTCAACCGGCGTTGCGAGACAGAATGGAAATCATCAAAATGTCTGGTTATACTATAGAAGAAAAAGTAGAAATTGCGCGCCAGCATTTGTTCCCAAGACAATTAAAAGAACACGGTTTGACGACCAAAGATTTAACCATTGGAAAAAAACAATTAGAAAAAATTGTTGAGGGATATACCCGTGAATCTGGAGTTCGTGGTTTAGAAGCTAAAATTGCTCAAGTAATCCGAAACGCAGCAAAATCTGTGGCAATGGAAGAAGAGTATAACAAAAAAGTAACCGATGAAGACATCATAAAAACACTTGGTGTTCCAAGATTAGAAAGAGATAAATACGAAAACAATGATGTTGCCGGTGTAGTAACTGGTTTGGCATGGACTTCTGTTGGTGGTGACATTCTGTTCATAGAATCGTTGCTTTCTCCTGGAAAAGGAACGATGACAATTACTGGTAATTTAGGTACGGTAATGAAAGAATCCGCAACAATTGCTTTAGAATACATCAAAGCCAATGCAAAACTTTTAGGATTGGATTCCGAGATTCTTTCTAAATATAATATTCACTTGCACGTTCCTGAAGGGGCTACCCCAAAAGATGGCCCAAGTGCTGGTATTGCAATGTTGACGTCATTAGTTTCATTATTTACACAAAGACGAGTAAAGAAAAACTTAGCCATGACAGGAGAAATCACCTTACGTGGTAAAGTATTACCAGTTGGTGGTATTAAAGAAAAAATCTTGGCGGCAAAAAGAGCCAATATCAAAGAAATAATTCTATGTCATGAAAACAAGAGTGATATTGATGAAATAAAACCAGAATATTTGGAAGGACTTTCTTTTCATTATGTTAAAGAAATGAGCGAAGTCTTAAAATTTGCTTTAACAGATCAGAAAGTTAAAAATGCAAAAGTTTTGTCATAAAAAAACTTTTTAAATATTAAAAATCCGAATTCTAAAACTTGATTTTCAAGACTTAGAATTTGGATTTTTTATTTGTAATTACGAGTTTTAAAGTTACAATTTATTGTATTTATAATTTTATCTTCGCAGTTGCGTTTTACCTTAGACCAACTGCAATTTATAGCATGTTAAAAAAACTTCTATTATACTTTTTCCTTATTATTTGCGCTGTTTCATACAGTCAGATAGGAGGTAAGTATACCTATCAGTTTTTGAATTTGGTCACTTCACCAAGACAAGCAGCCTTGGGAGGAAAAGTAATTACGATATATGATAATGATGTCAATCAGGTTCATTTTAATCCAGCAACCATAAATGCTGAGATGGACAATCATTTAGCTTTGAATTATGGAAGTTATTTCAAAGAAGTATCATACGGAACAGCATCGTATGCTTATACTTATGACAGACATTTACAAACTATTCAAGCTGGTGTAAACTATGTTAATTACGGTAACTTTGAAGGCTACGATGAAAATGGTCAGCTAACAACTGAATTTACAGGAAGTGAAATAGCCCTTTCTTTTGGGTATGCTTACAACATTCCTTTCACTGATATTCATCTTGGAGCTAGTGCAAAACTAATTTCTTCTAGTTTAGAAACGTATCATTCTTTTGGAGGGGCTCTTGATATTGGAGCTTTGTATATTGATGAAAGAAACGACGTAAATTGGGGATTGGCGGTCAGAAACATTGGAACTCAATTTTCAACTTACAATGGTATAAAGGAAAAACTGCCACTCGAAATAATTATTGGTGTTTCACAAGAATTAGAAAACGTGCCAATTCGCTGGCATCTTACAATAGAAAATTTACAACAATGGAATATAGCTTTTTCAAATCCTGTCAGAGCTGAATCGTCTTTTGATGGAACAGATTCTGAAGAAAAAGTTTCATTTGTCAATAATGCATTACGACATGTAATTGTAGGAGTAGAGCTTTTTCCTAAAAAAGCATTTAATTTGCGTTTGGGATATAATTTTCGAAGAGCTGAAGAATTACGCCTTCAAGAACAACGTAACTTTTCTGGAGTTTCATTGGGTTTTGGGCTTAAGTTAAATAAACTGAAATTTAATTATTCCTATTCTAGATACACATTGGCAGGAAACACAAGCCTTTTTGGATTAACTATTAACTTTCAAGAATGATTTCATTTTGAATTTTGGGTTATATAGTTAGATTATTTATTAAAATTTAAATACAATATTTTGAAAAAAATTACAATTGCAATTGACGGATTTTCATCCACAGGAAAAAGTACGTTAGCCAAACAACTTGCTAATCATTTAGAATATGTTTATGTAGATACTGGGGCGATGTATCGAGCTGTAGCTTTATTAGCTATGCAAAACGGTTACATAAATGCAGAATCTTTTGATACACAAACATTAATTAATAGTTTGCCAAATATAAAATTGCAATTCAAGTTTAATCCTGATTTGGGTTTTGCAGAAATGTATTTAAATGATGTCAATGTGGAAACCGAAATCAGAACGATTGAAGTATCCAGTTTTGTGAGTAAAGTAGCTGAAGTTTCTGAGGTTCGTACCAAACTAGTAGAACAGCAAAAAGAAATGGGAAAAGACAAAGCGATAGTAATGGACGGAAGAGATATTGGCACTGTAGTTTTTCCCGATGCTGAGCTTAAAATTTTTATGACTGCCAGCGCATCAACAAGAGCTCAAAGGCGATACGATGAATTGGTAAAAAAAGGAGATGCGGTAACATTTGATGAAGTTTTGGCAAATGTAGAAGAACGAGATTATATTGACACCCATCGTAAGGATTCACCCTTGGTGATGGCGGAAGATGCTATAGAAATTGACAACTCTCATTTAAATCGTGAGGAACAATTTGATGTTGTGTTGCAATTAGTAAATGAAATTACTAAAACGATATAATTATTGGCAGATCTCATTTTTAATAGTAGATTTACGCCTTGTTAATTTTTTTAAATAAAAAACAATTCATCTCATGGGAATTAAAAATAGATTGATCATAATGAGTTTTCTCCAATTTTTTGTTTGGGGAGCTTGGTTGATTACAATTGCAAATTATTGGTTTGGTACAAAGAGTTGGGAAGGAACTCAATTTGGATTGGTTTTTAGTACCATGGGGATAGCATCGTTATTTATGCCTACGCTTACTGGTATTATGGCAGACCGATGGATAAATGCAGAAAAGTTATATGGAGCATTACATATATTGTATGCTGGAGTGTTGTTTTACCTTCCTCAAGTAACTACTCCTGAAAATTTTATTTACATCATGCTTTTGGCTATGTGTTTTTACATGCCAACAATAGCCTTGAGTAATTCGATTTCATACAATGCGCTCAAATTAAATAATAAAGATGTAATTAAGAATTTTCCACCCATAAGAGTATGGGGAACAATAGGTTTTATTGCAGCCATGTGGATTACAAATTTAACTGGAAATAAAGCTACAGCATATCAATTTTACATTGCTGGTCTTGCTGCTGTAGGACTAGGGTTTTACTCATTTACGTTGCCTCCATGTAAACCGCAACGCTTGTCTAAAGAAAATGCTTCTTTAATGGAAACTTTAGGTTTAGAGTCTTTTAAGTTATTTGCTGATTACAAAATGGCCTTGTTTTTTATTTTCTCTATGTTTTTAGGAGGTGCACTGCAATTAACAAATGCTTATGGAGATGTTTTTCTTGATGAGTTCAAGCATTTTCCTAAATATGCCGATTCATTTGTAGTTGAATATTCTACAATTATCATGTCGATTTCTCAAATTTCTGAGACATTATTTATTTTGGCAATTCCTTTTTTCTTGAAGCGTTTTGGAATCAAACAAGTGATGTTGATAAGCATGTTAGCTTGGGTATTGCGTTTTGGGTTGTTTGCCTATGGAAACCCAACGAGTGGTTTGTGGATGATTATTATGTCATGTGTAGTGTACGGAATGGCATTTGATTTCTTTAATATCTCAGGTTCTTTATTTGTTGAAACAAATACAGATGCTAAAAATAGATCTTCAGCGCAAGGTCTGTTTATGATGATGACTAATGGTGTAGGAGCAGTTTTAGGAAGTTTTACCTCAGGTTGGGCAATTGATAAATATTTTACCAAGTCATTTACTGGAACTACTGATTTAGCTGGTTTTTTGCAAACAGAACCAACGAACACTAAGATGACAGAGTTTGTGGCTAGTCAAGGAAAAACCATAGGAGCAGACGGACTTTTTGATTCGGTTATTTTAATGAAAGATTGGCACACAATATGGTTAGCTTTTGCAATCTATGCATTAGTAATTGCCATCGCTTTTGCAGTATTATTTAAACACAAACACGAACCTTTAGATGTAGAAAATGTAAGTCATTAAATCTTTTACCAAAAAAAATAGTTTAATATAAAATACCCCCAAAAAGTTAGATTCTATTTGGGGGTATTTTTATGGAATGAAAGTCAAGTATGATTATGCTTTTAATTAGAATGCATAAAACTATATTTTGCTTTCAAATCAATGTGCATTTTTGAAATAGTTAATACGAACCCAACAATTAATTAAAAAATTAAGAACATAAATTTATAGATAAATCACTAATCAGATACCAAGCTAGCTAAGTAAGCTAGTATTCTTGATATAAGACCGCTTTTTTTTGACAAATAGTCATCTTTTTTTGAGAGATTTTCAAATTCTCTAAAAGTAGATACTATGAAACTTATAAAACAAATTATAACGATTCCCGTGAATAGTAATATATCTAGATTTTTCATTTACTTTTTTAATTTTAAGTTAAAGAATATAAGAAGACCTACTATTGTTGGAGGCCAAAGTCCAATAAAAATTGCTTTTTCAAAATTCCCTTCAACCAAGTATATATACTCAGAAATGAAAATTAAAAAAATTACAACTATAATTGTAAAGAGTTCTGATTTTTTAAATTTTGTAAACATAATTAGTTTTGTTATTAAATTAAAGTATTGAAAATCAATTTTATTTATATCTATTGTAAAGCTACAATTAAAAATTCATTTAAAACTGTTTAACTATATTTAATTTTGATTAAACAAAATATTTTTTTTATTTGTAAGGTTTATTTCATTCTTTTAAAAAATGAACTAGCTATTTGAAAACAAATTAAAAAGTATTATTTCGCTCCTGATTTTCAAACAATTATCTTGAGTTTAAAATTTTGGTATTCAATATTAATGTATTACTTTTGCAGTCCTTAAAGGTGAATAAGAGTTTCCTTTGGGATTATATACATTATACAAACAACTTCTGTTGTTTTCTATCACATTATGAAACTCAAGAAAATACAGAATACAAATTTTTAATCAGCATGTCTGAACAAGTAAAATCAC
Organism: Flavobacterium glaciei; assembly: GCF_003350545.1. Lineage (GTDB taxonomy): Bacteria > Bacteroidota > Bacteroidia > Flavobacteriales > Flavobacteriaceae > Flavobacterium > Flavobacterium glaciei. The sequence goes on along the minus strand of NZ_QQBA01000019.1, from coordinate 21,662 downwards.
AAGAAGAGTTTTTAGCAAATTTTAACTGGCACAATTTCGAAGAAGGTATTGATGCTGTTGACGAAAAAAACTTATTAGAGTTTGAGGAATTAGTTTCTAAAACTTTTATTGCAACTGATCAAGAGGAAGTTGTAGAAGGAACAGTTGTAAGAATTACAGATAGAGACGTTATCGTTGATATCAATGCTAAATCTGAAGGTGTAATTTCATTAAATGAATTCCGTTACAACCCAGCTTTAAAAGTAGGTGATACTGTTGAAGTATTAATTGACATCCGTGAGGATAAAACAGGTCAGTTAGTATTATCTCACAGAAAAGCACGTACTATCAAATCATGGGATAGAGTTATTTCTGCTAACGAAACAGGTGAAATCGTTAATGGTTTTGTAAAATGCAGAACTAAAGGTGGTATGATTGTTGACGTTTTCGGAATTGAAGCGTTCTTACCAGGATCTCAAATTGATGTTAAGCCAATTAGAGATTACGATGTATACGTAAACAAAATGATGGAATTCAAAGTTGTGAAAATTAACCACGAATTTAAAAACGTAGTTGTATCTCACAAAGCGCTTATTGAAGCGGATATTGAAATTCAGAAAAAAGAAATCATAGGTCAATTACAAAAAGGACAAGTATTAGAAGGTGTTGTTAAAAACATTACTTCTTATGGTGTGTTTATTGACTTAGGTGGAGTTGATGGATTGATTCACATTACTGACCTTTCTTGGTCTAGAATCAACCACCCATCTGAAGTTCTTGAATTAGATCAAAAATTAAACGTTGTAATCCTTGATTTCGATGATGAGAAAACAAGAATTCAATTAGGATTGAAACAATTAAACGCTCACCCTTGGGATGCTCTAGATGCTAAATTAGCTATTGGAGACAAAGTAAAAGGTAAAGTAGTAGTTATCGCTGATTACGGTGCTTTCATCGAAGTTGCTGAAGGTGTTGAAGGTTTAATCCACGTTTCTGAAATGTCTTGGTCTACGCACTTGCGTTCTGCTCAAGATTTCGTAAAAGTTGGTGATGTTGTTGAAGCTGTTATCTTAACTTTAGATAGAGATGACCGTAAAATGTCATTAGGTATCAAACAATTGTCTCAAGATCCTTGGACTGATATCACTGCTAAATACCCAGTAGGTTCTAAACACACAGGTATCGTTAGAAACTTTACAAACTTTGGAATTTTCGTAGAATTAGAAGAAGGAATTGATGGATTAATTTACATCTCTGACTTATCTTGGACTAAGAAAATCAAACACCCATCTGAATTCGTAAACGTTGGTGAAAAACTTGACGTTGTAGTATTAGAGTTGGATGTTGATGGACGTAAATTATCTTTAGGTCACAAACAAACTACTGCTAACCCTTGGGATCAGTATGAAGATTCATTCGCTGTAGGAACTATCCACAACGGTGAAATCTCTGAAATTGTTGACAAAGGAGCTACTGTAGAATTCGGAGATGATATCGTTGCTTTCATTCCTACTCGTCACCTTGAAAAAGAAGACGGAAAGAAATTGAAAAAAGGTGATTCAGCTGATTTCAAAGTAATCGAATTTAATAAAGAATTCAAAAGAGTAGTTGCATCTCACACTGCTATCTTCCGTGAAGAAGAAGAGAAAAATGTGAAATCAGCTTCAGAAAACACTTCATCTAACTCATCTACAAATGCACCTGCTGCAACTTTAGGAGATAACAATGATATGTTAGCTGCATTGAAAGCTAAAATGGAAAAATCAGAGAAAAAATAATTTCTTAAATTTTTTTGAATACAGAAAGCTCCGCAATTTTGCGGAGCTTTTTTTTGTGCTTTATTTTTAGGAGCACAACATTTGGTTTACTATCTACAATCCTCCCGCTGTTCGCAGTATCCACGCCCAAAAGCGAGGGATACTTGCTGCCATCGGGGCTAATTTACTTCGTGTCGTTTTCATAACTCTAAAAAAAATACATTTTAAATAATTGTATTTCAATGATTTAAAAAAATATTTTAATTTTTTTAAAACCAAAAGTATATATAGGGCGTAAATGCTTTTATATAACTTAAAATAACAGATTTTATGAAAACTAGAAAAATTTTATCAATTGCATTTATGGCTTTAGTATTTGGAGCAACTTCTTTCGCTCAAAAAACAGTTATGGTTGGTGGAGCTGCTATGTATCCAACAAAAAATATTGTTGAGAATGCTGTAAACTCAAAAGATCACACAACTTTAGTAGCAGCAGTAACAGCAGCAGGTTTAGTAGAAACATTACAAAGTAATGGACCATTCACCGTTTTTGCCCCAACAAATTCTGCGTTTGACAAATTGCCTGATGGAACTGTATCCACATTATTAAAATCTGAAAATTTAAAAATGTTACAAACTATTTTAACCTACCACGTAGTTGCAGGAAAAATGAATGCTTCTGATATTGCAAAAGCTATCAAAATGGGCAATGGAAAGGCTACAATGAAAACAGTAAGTGGTGGTACTCTAACAGCTTGGATGCAAGGCAAAGATTTATATATTACAGATGAGAATATGAATAAAGCTAAAGTAACAATTGCTGATGTGAACCAATCAAATGGTGTGATTCACGTGATAGATGCTGTAGTATTGCCAAAACAATAATTTTAGATTAGAGGTTGATATTTTGTTAGTCTTAAAAGCCCTGCTTTCAGCGGGGCTTTTTTGTGTAAAAAAAATCCCGATTCTAATTTTAGAATCGGGATTTCTTGTAGTATGAAATTAGACTTATCTTAAACTAGCTCCAAGTTCTGTTTCAAAATTATTTTGCAGTTTACTCATTATTTTGTCAATTTGAGTATCTGTAAGTGTTTTAGAATTATCTTGAATGGTAAAACTTAATGCGTATGATTTTTTTCCTTCAGGAAGATTTGCGCCCTCATATACATCAAACAAATTAATATCTTTTAAAAGTGCTTTCTCTGTTTGACGAGCAATTTTATAAATATTGTCATAAGATACATTTTGATCAATAAGTAATGCTAAATCTCTACGAACTTCTGGATATTTTGGAATCTCAGTATATTTAATCTTAGTAGAAATCAATTTTAAAATCAAAGCCCAGTTAAAATCTGCGTAAAAAACTTCTTGTTTAATTCCAAAATGTTTTAATATTGATTTTTTAACTACTCCTAATTCTACTAGTATTTCGGTTCCAACACTCATAGCAATTCCTTCAGAAAAAACATCTGAAGTTGTTGGAACGTTTTGCGTTTTTTGAATGCCCAATCTTGAAAGAATTCCATTTGCATATCCTTTAAATAAAAAGAAATTAGATGGTTGTTGAACAATAGACCAGTTTTCTTGATTTCTATTTCCAGAAAGGAATAAAGTAAGATGTTTTTTCTCTTCGTAACCAGCAAGATAGTTATGGTACGTTTTTCCAAATTCAAATAATTTCAAATCAGCGTTCTTGCGATTAATATTATAAGAGATTGCTTCTAATCCAGAAAACAATAAGGATTGGCGCATGGTGGCTAAATCGGTACTTAGCGGATTTAACATTGTAACATTGTATGCGGGATTCAAATCTTCAGAAAGGTCAACATAAGACCCAGTTGTTAATGAATTTGCCATCATCTCATTAAATCCTTGAGAATTTAATTGTGTAGCAATCACATTTTGTATTTTATAATCTTCGTTTCTTGGTGAATTGGAAACAGTGGCATTTAGTTTTTTAGAAAAGTTAATATTATTATAACCGTATACTCTCAATATTTCTTCAATAACATCTATTTCTCTCTGAACATCCACTCGATACGAAGGAATTGTAAGTCCTAACCCTGCATCTGAAACACTATTGACTTTTATATCTAATGAAACTAATATTTTCTTAATGTCATCTTTTGGCAATTGTTGTCCAATAATTTTATCAACTTTACTGAAATTTAAAAACACAGTAAAATCCTCAATTTTTTTTGGATAAACATTTATAACATCCGAAGTTATTTCTCCACCAGCTACTTCTTGAATCAATAAAGCCGCACGCTTTAATGCATATTCAGTGATAGTTGGGTCAATTCCTCTTTCAAAACGGAAAGAAGCATCCGTGTTTAATTGATGTCTTTTAGCAGTTTTACGAATGCTTATAGGATTAAAATAGGCACTTTCTAAGAATATTGAGTTGGTACTTTCAGAAACTCCTGATTTTTTCCCTCCAAAAACACCAGCAATACATAAAGGACCTTTTTCATCACAAATCATTAAATCATCTTCGTGTAAGGTTCTTTCGATATCATCTAGTGTGGTGAATTTTGTCCCTGCGGGAAGTGTTTGCACTACTATTTTACCATTGATTTTTGAAGCATCAAAAGCATGAAGTGGTTGACCTAATTCATGTAAAACATAATTTGTAACGTCAACGATATTATTCTTTGGATTTAATCCTATGGCTTTCAATCTGTTTTGCAACCAAGCTGGAGAAGGTTTCACTTCAATGCCAGAAATCGTTACTCCGCAGTATCTTGGTGCAAATTTTGATTCTTTTACATCAACATCAATTTTCAAAGTTCTTTTGTCCACTCTGAAATTACTCACTGAAGGAGTTATTAATTCTACGTTTACACCATTTTGTAGCATTCCAGCTCTTAAATCACGTGCTGTTCCTAAATGACTCATCGCATCGGCACGATTGGGTGTTAAACCAATTTCGAAAACCTCGTCATTTTCAATTTTGAAAACTTCAGCTGCAGGAGTTCCTGGTACTAATGCTTCATCTAAAATCATAATTCCATCATGGCTTTCACCTAAACCTAATTCATCTTCGGCACAAATCATTCCGTGGCTTTCCTGTCCACGTATTTTTCCTTTTTTTATAGAAAAAGCAACACCATCTTTATCGTATAATGTAGTCCCAATTGTAGCAACAGGAACTTTTTGCCCTACAGCTATATTGCTAGCACCACAAACAATTTGTACTGGAATTCCATTTCCCAAGTCAACGGTTGTTATTTTTAATCTGTCAGCATCTGGATGTTGAATACAAGTAAGAACATGTCCGACAACAATGCCTTCTAATCCCCCTTTTACCGATTGATATTTGTCAACAATTTCTACTTCTAACCCTAAATCGGTTAGTAGTGCTGCAGTGTCTTCGGATTTCCAATCTATTTTAATGAATTGTTTTAACCAGTTGTAAGATATTTTCATCTGTAAATTTTAATGAGATTACTTTGTCAGTTCGACCTTCGGTCTCGCGTGCAAATATAAGGATTGCAGTTTGGAGTAAGAAACAATTTTTTTTGTTTTTTATATCTGATTTAGTCTTTTAAGTAGGTGTTTAAATTAATAATATGGCAGTAATGTTTACAAATAAATATGAATTAATTAATAATTTCATGTTAAAAAAACAGATATGAAAATTTAATGCTATTAGTTGATTGAATTGTGCTATAATTAGAAGAATTAGTAGACTAAATTTGATAAAACATAAAAAATAAATAGCATGGATAACGTAGTAATAAGACCTGAGTTTAAGGCAAAATATGACAATTACATAGGTGGAAAATTTGTTGCGCCAATAGGAGGGCAATACTTTGATGTAGTTACTCCAGTTGATGGAAAAGTGTATACAAGAGCTGCTCATTCAACTAAAGTTGATATTGATTTAGCCGTTGATGTAGCATACGAAGCTTTTCAAACATGGGGAAAAACATCTGTAACAGAGCGTAGTAATTTGTTGAATAAAATTGCTCAAGTTATGGAAGATAATTTAGAATATCTTGCTACAGTAGAAACAATTGATAATGGAAAAGCAATTCGCGAGACTTTAGCAGCCGATATGCCTTTAGCAATTGACCACTTTAGATATTTTGCGGGTGTTATTCGTGCCGAAGAGAGTTCTATTGCCGAATTAGATTCGCAAACTGTTTCCATTGCCTTGAGCGAGCCATTAGGAGTAATTGCTCAAATTATACCTTGGAATTTTCCAATTTTAATGGCAGTTTGGAAACTTGCTCCAGCATTAGCCGCTGGGAATACTGTAGTATTAAAACCAGCTGAAAGTACACCAATATCTATATTAATTTTAATGGAGTTAATAGGAGATATTCTTCCTCCAGGAGTAGTAAATATTGTTAACGGTTTTGGTGCTGAACTTGGAAGAACTTTGGTAACTAACAAAAAAGTATCAAAAGCAGCTTTTACGGGTTCTACGCCTACAGGTCGCTTAGTAATGCAATATGCTACTGAAAATATTATCCCTGTAACATTAGAATTAGGTGGAAAATCTCCAAATATTTTCATGAAATCAGTTGGTGATGCAGATGATGATTTCTTTGATAAAGCTGTTGAAGGTGCTGTAATGTTCGCTTTAAATCAAGGTGAAATTTGTACTTGTCCTTCACGATTATTAGTACACGAAGATATTTATGATAAATTTATAGCTCGTGTTATTGAAAGAACAGAAGCAATCAAAATGGGAAATCCATTGGACAAAACAACGATGATGGGAGCACAAACCTCATTAGTTCAAAAAGAAAAAATTCTATCTTACATAAAACTAGGAAAAGAAGAAGGTGCAGAACTGTTAACAGGTGGTGAGGAAAATCACTTAGAAGGACATTTATCTGACGGATACTATATCAAACCAACGCTTTTTAAAGGACATAACAAAATGCGTATTTTTCAAGAAGAAATTTTTGGACCAGTTTTAGCTGTAACTACTTTTAAAACAACCGAAGAAGCGATTGCTATCGCAAATGATACAATGTACGGTTTAGGAGCCGGACTTTGGACACGTGATGCGCATGAGATTTATCAAGTCCCAAGAGCAATTCAAGCAGGTCGTGTTTGGATTAACCAATACCATTCTTATCCTGCTGGAGCACCATTTGGAGGGTACAAACAATCTGGAATTGGTCGTGAAAATCACAAAATGATGTTAGGTCATTACCGTCAAACCAAAAACATGTTGATTTCTTACGATAAAAAGAAATTAGGTTTCTTTTAGAAATAAATTAAAAATCAAAAAAGGTAAGTTATGGAACTTACCTTTTTTTATAAACAAAAAATTATGTCATCAAAAACGATGAAAGCTGCTCGCTGGTATGCTGCAAAAGATATCAGAGTAGAAGAAACTGAAATCCCAACAACAGGTTCAAAACAAGTTAAAATTGAAGTTCAGTTTGCTGGAATTTGTGGTTCCGATCTGCATGAATACACACATGGACCTAATTTGATTCCGGTTGAAAAACCATATCCCTTGAACGGTCATCAAGGTGTAACTACTTTAGGACATGAATTTTCGGGAATAATTACTGAAATTGGTGAAGAGGTAAAACATCTAAAAATAGGAGACAGAGTTGTAGTGGAACCAATTTTCAAAAATCCGGATAGTCCGTTTATCGCTAACGGCGAATACAATTTGTCTGAACCGCTTGGTTTTATTGGGTTGACTTCTAATGGTGGTTTTGCAAAATATACGGTTGTTGAAGATTATATGGTACATAAAATACCGGATTCAATGAGTTTCGAACAAGGTGCCTTGGTAGAACCTGCTGCTGTGGCAGTTTATGCTGTTTTACAAAGTGGTTTAAAAATGGGGCAATCCTGTTTGATTTATGGTGCTGGACCTATCGGCCTTTTGTGTGTTCAGGCTGCTATTGCTGCCGGAGCGGCAGAAGTTATTGTTGTTGATATTGCTGAAAAGCGTTTAGAAAAAGCTAAAGAAATTGGAGCAACAACTATCATTAATGGTAAAAGTGAAAATATTACGCAGCAAATTAAAGAATTAACTTCATGTGGTGTTGATGTTTTTCTTGATGCAGCTGGTGTTCAAGCATCATTTGATGGTGGTATTGCCAGCTTGAAAAATGGTGGAACAGCTGTTTTAGTAGCTCTATTTGGAAAACCGGTTACACACGATGCTTTTGATCAAGTTGTTCGTGAAATTACAATTAAAGGAATTATTGCCTACAGAAATATATTTCCCCAAGTGATAAAATTAATCGACCTAGGACGAATGCCGGTTGAAAAACTGGTAACGAAAAGAATTACCTTAGACGAGATCGTAACGGAAGGTTTTGAAGTATTGGTGTCAAATCCATCACAAGTTAAAATTTTGGTCGATATTACAGGTTAAACTAAATTCAAATTATATTTATAAAAAGTTATGCAACCATAATTTTTCTATAATTGTGGTTGTATTTTAAATGATTGATTATGACAAAAAGAATAGATGCAACAGAAAAAGCAATAGAATTAATCAAAATATTGCAGGAAAAACATGGTGATTTGATGTTTTATCAAGCTGGAGGTTGTTGTGAAGGAACTCAACCACAGTGTTTTGAAAAAGGAGGTTTTTATCAAAGATTGGGTGATGTTTGTATTGGCACAATCGAAAATACAGAGTTTTGGGTAGACAAGGATTTATACGAATATTGGAAACACGCTCATTTTACTTTGGATGTAATTGATGCCTTTGGTGTGGGAGGATTTTCTTTGGAAACTCCTTTAAAAAAAACATTCCGAATTGAATATCGCATTTTTACACCAGAAGAAGAGTTATCATTGGAGCCTGTAAAATATATTGAATAGCTTAATTTACATACAATAACTGATATTGTTTAGGTGTAATTCCTTCGTGTTTTTTAAACAAACGAATAAAGTAATTACAATCTTCAAATCCGGATAGGTAGCAAACTTCATTAATTTGTATAGAAGGATTTTTCAACAACTGCTTGGCACATCTTATTTTTTCATTAATCACAAATTCTATTGGGCTCATTCCTAATTCTCTTTTGAAAAAACGATAGAAAGATGTAGTACTCATGCACGCTTTTTCGCTCAAATGTTTCATGCTAATGTTTTCCTTTAGATTTAATCGAATGAATTCAACTACTTGTGTTATAGGATTTTTTGGATCTACAAATAATCCGTCATCAATTGCTTTTGATGTTTGTGTTTGCATTATTCGAATTAATAATTCCTGTAAAGTCAAATCAGCCAAAGCATCTTTAGTAATCGAGGTACTCATGCATTCTTTGATCAATTTATTAATCGTTGTGGCCAGTTCGACATTATTGTAAAAAAAATAATTCTGATAATTCAATTGCCAGAATTGATCTTTCCCTTCTTTGGGGTATCTTTCGTTTAAAAACGCTAAGGTGTCGGTAATTTTTGTTTGGTCTATTGCCAAAGCCAAACATTGTGTTGGATTATTTTTTGATGCTTCTGGAAAATCTATCTTCATCTCAACATTAGAGGGAATCACAACGGTTTCTCCAGGTAAATAGACAAAACTAGGGTCGTCAAAAAGATGCATTATTTTTTTTCCACGCAACATACTGGTAACCACAAAATCATTAAATTTTAAAGGAACTAATACCGAAGGCTTATAAGTTTCAAAAAGATTCAGTTCGCAATGATTTAAAGAATATACAGTTCTATTTTCTACTAATGTTTTTAAGGATTTCTCTGTTGATAAATGAGGTGGATTAATAAATGCACGGTTATTGTTCATAGTTTTAAACTTTAAGAAGCGAAAGTTTAAATTTAATCAAAATTATTAGAATCAAAACACTGTTTAACAAAATTTAAATTAATTCTTCTACATGTTTTTTTATATTCTCTGCAATTTTTTGAGTAGGTAAATCATTTTCATCACTTCCAAAAGGGTCTTCAATTTCCTCCGCAATTAACTCCAAACTCGACAGCACATAAAAAATAAAGACAACTACAGGTATAACGTAATAACCTAAACTGATAGCGTATCCAAAAGGTAAAGTTAAAACATAAAAAAAAATAAATTTCTTAAGAAAAGCACTGTAAGAATAGGGAATAGGTGTGTTTTTAATTCGTTCACAAGCGCCGCAGATATCAGTAAATGATTTAATTTCATCGTTTAAAATAATTAGTTGATCACCCGTTATTTTTTTGGAATCGTATAAATCATTAATCTTCTGAAACAACATTTTAGCGACTTGATTTGGTTTGTGTTTGTGATGATCAATTTCTAAATCGACATCATCAAATAACTGTTTGCCAGTCTCCTCATCTTTTAAATGTTTGTTTAAAATAGAAGCGTAGCTGGGAATTAATTTTCTGAAGAAAGTTAGATCTTTTTCATCTTTTAAAACGACGGAAAGTTTAATGGCAAAATTACGGCTGTTATTCACTAAAGCACCCCACATTTTACGTCCTTCCCACCAACGGTCATATGCAGTATTTGTTCTAAAAACCAATAATAACGAAATCACGAAACCTAGCATTCCGTGCATAAGAGTAATGTTTTTTACATAACTTTTATCAGTCAATTTCCAGTATTCAACTTCTAAATATCCAATAATTCCAGAATATATACCTATGGCAAGCATTAATGGCATCAATGTTCTAAAAGTGTCCGCTTTGTGAAAACGAAAAATAAAAGTAAACCAGTCTTTTGTATTGTATGATACCATTTAATAAGCTTTTTTAGCAAATTTAAATTAAATTTTAGATTTATTGCTACTTAAAAAAAGTACCTAAGAAATAATAATAAATGAAAAAGGAACTATTTTATGAATAGTTCCTTTTGTAATTTTTAAAATGTCATAAAACGGATTATAGAGTACTAAGTTCCTCAAACACGTCACCTTTAGGACAGCCAGGTGCATAGATCACTGCTTGATGACAAGATGTACCTGCTTTAAGCCATGAAGTTGCAGTAGTAGAAATTTCATACCCGCGGTTATATTTCAAAATGATTACCCATGAAGTTGCTTCTTGAACATCAAATTTAATAAAATTCGTAGTAATTTCTTGTGTATCACAACCTGTTCCAGAACCTTCAGATGGAGACATATTTGCAGGATTACCATTAACGGTAGCTGAAATAATATCGGCAAATGTAGCACTATCTTGACCACAATTATTAAGGTCGATGATAAAGTGACTAAGTGATTTTGCTTTAGTAACTGCTCTTGTAATAGTATAAGTCCATTCAGTACCATCTGAACTTACCGTAACAGCAACATTATAGTCACCAGAATTACTTACAGAATTTATTGATCGCTTGCTATTAGCAATTGACAGTGGCTCTAAATTAACAGATTCATCGCTACAACTAAAAGTAATTATAGACATTATAAGAATTAAGTAAATTTTTTTCATTTTTTTTCGTTTTTAATTAATTATTTATATTTGGTTCATATGTTGTTGATACAAAGATGTATAAACAATTAAGTTTTAAAAAAAATATACGATATACTCTTCTTTTTAACGTCAAAAAGCACTAATATTCAATGTTTTTTAAAATAAAATTAACAAATAGAAAGAATAATCTTTGAAAAAGACTAATAAGTAGATTATGATTTTTGTAAATAATTCTTTTTTTTAATTTAAAAATTGAGATTTCCTGCCAATTCCCGAAGTGCAATTTCAGATAATTTTCCTTGAAATTGTGCATTGCTGTAACGCACTTTGGCATTTACATAATTTAATTGTGCGGTTCTGAATTCTAATGTTGTTATGGTTCCAATTCTGAATTTGTCTAAAGTAATATTCAGATTTTGCTTGGCTATCGATTCATTTTTTTCTTCTAAAGCAATCAATTCTAAATTGGTCAAATACGTTTGATAGGAACTTGCTAATTGGGAATTTAAAGCTAAATTTTGTTGATTGATATTCAATTTAGAATTTTCAATCTGAATCTTGGCAATTTTTTCACTTCGGTTCTGAGCTAAACCATCAAAAATATTCAAAGAAGCATTAAAACCGTAGTTAAAACCTCTAGATTGTGCTTGAGCAACAAACCCAAGACTAGATTGACTTTCTGAAAAATTGTAGGCTGTATTTACTCTAACTGTAGGGTAACGTGCTGCTTTGATCTGTTTTAATTCTAATTCTGCTATTCTTTTATTAATAATTTGAGCTTCTAATTGTGGATTTTGTTTTTCAGCTAAAGCTATTAATTCTGGAAGCTGTAATAATGCATCCACTTCAAGTTGATCTATAACTTTGAATTCAGTCGTAACATCTCGGGCTAATAATTGGTTTAATAAAATTTTACTGTTAGTGTACAATTCTTTTTGTCTTAACAACGCCACTTGATCCGTATTCAGGTCTACTTGAGCATTCAAAACTTCTAATTTAGATGCTTTCCCTATCGTAAATCTGTTTTGTGCCAATGCTAATCGCTGGTTTGAAATAACTATTGTTGTATCTAATGCGGTTAATTGTTGTTGTTGCTGTACCAAATTATAATAGGCTGCGTTTACGTCGCTAATTCTTGTTATTACAGTTAATTTTAACTGAGCTTCACCCAGTTTTTGTAATTCTTTTAACTGATCCAGTCTCGCAAACATTCTCATTCCGTCAAAAATAGTCCAATCAAGTCCAACACCATAAGTCAAACTATTGTTTTTAGCATTATCTAATTCAGTTTCAGTTCCATCCTGACGCGTTTGGGAACTATTCTGCACACTGTTATTATCAATAACAGTCGCCGTAACTGTAGGTAACATTCCGGCATTACCAATGGCTACATTTGTTTTTTCGATAGATAAATTATTGGTCGCAATTTTAATTTCGTAATTGTTTTCTAATGCAATTTTTACTGCGTTTTCTAATGTCAAAACTTCTTGTGCATTGGTATTTACCACACAAAAAAAGAATAGTAGTAAGCTTTGAAACAGTATTTTAGTATTTGTCATAATTATATTTTTTAGCCATTAATCAACGAGATTTAAATAAAAACTCTGATTAATAAGCGACTTCAGCGTTACATTCAAAATTATTTAACTTCTTTTTCATATTCTTCAATATGATCAAATTCAGGATAATGTTTTCGCGCTTTGGACCACATTAAATACATTGCTGGAATAACGAATAATGTTAAAACTAAAGAGAAAATAGTTCCTCCTACAATTACAACTCCCATTCCAATTCTACTGGTTGAAGCTGCTCCAAGTGACATTGCTATTGGTAACGCTCCTAATGAGATGGCTAAACTTGTCATTAAAATAGGTCGTAATCTCGCTTCCGAAGCCTCTAAAATGGCTTCCATTTTTGGCTTACCTTGTTCTCGAAGCTGATTTGCAAATTCTACTATTAAGATTCCGTTTTTAGTTACTAAACCAATAAGCATTACAGTTCCAATCTGGCTAAAAATATTCCAAGTCTGGTCAAACAACCACAAAGAGAATAAAGCACCAGCAACGGCCATTGGCACGGTCAAAATGATGATCAGCGGGTCGATAAAACTTTCAAATTGTGCCGCTAAAATCAAAAATATCAATACTAAAGCCAATCCAAATGCAAAAGCAGTATTCGAACTACTTTCGACAAAATCTCTGGATTCGCCACCTAAATCTGTGGAAAATGTATCGTCAAGGACTTTTGCTTTTATTTCATTCATCGCATCAATTCCATCGCTGATACTTTTACCAGGAGCTAAACCTGCAGAAACAGTAGCGGCCATATATCTATTGTTGTGGTACAATTGTGGTGGATTACTTTTCTCTTCAATAGTTACCACATTGTCCATCTGGATTAATTGCCCCATATTATTTTTGACATACATTGACGTCAAATCCAATGGTTTCGAACGGTCTTTTTGGTCAAATTGCCCAATAATTTGATATTGTTTTCCATTTCTCATGAAGTAACCAAAGCGTTGTCCGCTTAGCGAAAGCTGCAATGTTTGCGCAATGTCAATCACTGAAATCCCTAGACTTTCTGCTTTTTCTCTATCGATAGTAACATTAACTTCAGGTTTGTTAAATTTAAGATTCACATCGCTAACTGCAAAAGTTGGATTTTTAGCAACTTCGTCCATAAAAACAGGAATTTTTTCTTCTAGTTTTTTAAAGTTTGGAGCTTGTATGATGTATTGAATAGGCAATCCGCCTCGTCTGTTTACAGCAATTGTTGGCTGCTCAATTACAGAGGTTTTTGCGTCTGGATATTGTTTGGTCCATTTCGTTAATTTCTCCGCAATTTCTTTTTGAGAGTCTTTTCTTTGATCTGGTTGAACCAATGACACCCTAATAAAACCACTATTTACGGATGAAGATCCAAAACCAGGAGATGTAATAACCAAGGCTACTTTTTTGCTCGGAATTGAATCATCAACTAATTTAGAAACTTCTTGCATGAAACGATCAGTGTATTCATAAGAAGAACCTTCAGGAGTTGACATTCGTAAAACAAAACCACTTCGGTCATCATAAGGCGCTGTTTCTTTTTGCAAAAGGTTGAAAAATAAATAAATCAATCCAAAACAAGCTATTAATATTGGGAAACTCAACCACTTTTTCTTCATAAAACGGTCTAACGCTCTGGCATAACCATTGTTTAATTGTACAAAATAAGGTTCAGTACGAATATAAAATTTTGATTTTTTTTGTTCGCCGCCTTTCATTAAATAAGCGTTCAACATGGGTGTTAATGTCAACGATACAAAAGCAGAAATTAATACCGCAGCACCAATGACGACGCCAAATTCCCTAAACAATCGCCCAACAAATCCTTCGAGGAATATTACCGGAAGAAATACCGCTGCTAAAGTGACTGAAATCGAAATTACAGCAAAGAATATTTCGTTTGATCCTTTGATGGCTGCTTCAATAGGAGTCATGCCTTCTTCTACTTTTTTGAAAATATTCTCGGTGACCACAATTCCATCATCTACCACAAGTCCCGTTGCCAGGACAATAGCCAATAATGTCAATACATTGATGGAAAACCCGAAAAGCCACATGATAAAGAAAGTAGCAATCAACGAAACAGGAATATCGATTAATGGTCTAAAGGCAATCGCCCAATCTCTAAAGAATAAATAGATAATCAAAATTACCAAAACTATTGAAATCCCCAATGTTTCAGCAACTTCAATAACTGATTTTTTTACAAAAATAGTATTGTCAATCGCAATGTTTAATTTGATATCCTTAGGTAAATCTTTTTTTAATCGTTCAAATTCTTTGTAAAAAGCGGTAGAAATATCTAAATAATTTGCTCCTGGAAGTGGCACAATAGCAACACCAACTAAAGGTGTACCGGACTGCGTCATTTTAGTTTCCGTATTTTCTGGTCCAAGACTCGCTGTCCCTACATCGCTAAAACGAACTACTTTTTCACCTTCAGAACGAATAATAATATTGTTAAATTCCTCGGCAGTCGAAAGGTTACCAACTGTTTTCACCGTTAATTCAGTATTATCGCCGGTAAGTTTTCCAGAAGGTAATTCTACATTTTGCTTGTTCAAGGCATCTCTCACTTCCGATACGGTACAACCATAGGCAGCCAGTTTTATAGGATCAATCCACAAACGCATGGCATATCTTTTTTGCCCCCAAATTTGAACACCACTCACACCTGGAATCGTTTCTAATCGTTGTGAAATTACATTTTCAGCATAATCACTTAATTCTAATGCATTTCTGGTATCACTTTGTACCGTCATTGATATAATTGCTTCTCCATTGGCATCAGCCTTAGAAACAACTGGTGGAGAATCAATATCTTGTGGAAGATTCCTAACAGCTTGAGAAACTTTATCTCGTACATCGTTAGCAGCTTCTTCTAAATCTTTGTCTAGATTAAACTCAATCGTAATATTACTGCTTCCTTGCGCACTCGAAGAAGTCACGTTCCTAATCCCGTCAATAGAATTGATTGCTTTTTCTAACGGTTCCGTAATTTGCGACTCAATAATATCAGCATTTGCACCGGCATATCGAGTACTGATAGAAACTTGGGCAGGGTCAATCGAAGGGAATTCTCGTACTCCAAGAAATGTATAACCAATTATCCCAAACAATACAATGGCTAAATTGATTACTATTGTAAATACGGGTCTTCTAATACTTGTTGTGGATAAACTCATTTTTTTTGAATTATGAGTTATACATTATGAATACGATGTAAATCATAATTTATAATGTATAACTTTTAAAATTATTTTATTAGAACTTTTACTGGAGTTTCATTTTTTAAGGACATTACACCACTTGTAATTACTGTATCGCCGGCTTTCAGACCAGAAAGTACCAAGATTGAAGCATCTGTTCGTGTGGCAGTTTCTATCATTACTTCTTTGGCTTGACCATTACTAGAGATAAAAACTTTTTTACCATTTTGAACTGGAATCACAGCTTCTGTTGGGACTACAATAGCGTCCTTTATGATGTCTAAAGGTAATTCGACATCAGCAAATGTTCCCGGTAATAATTTTCCGTTTTTATTTTCAGCAATCGCACGAACTTGTAATGTTCTGGTAGCTACAGCAACTTCAGGCTCAATAGCATAAACTCTTGCCGTAAACTTTTCTGTAGAACCTGAAATGGTGAAACTGATGTTAGTGTTTGTTCTGACCTGACTGGCGTATTTTTCTGGGATTGAAAAAGTAATTTTAAGTTTTCCAGTATTTACTAATTTAGCAACTAAAATTGCAGGTGTAATATAGGTACCTGGAGAAATGGAACGCAATCCAATTCTTCCTGAGAATGGTGCTCTAACCGATGTCTTTGCAATTTGTGCTTGTATTAATTGGCTTTGTGCTTGTGCCGATTTTAAATCAGCTCGAGCCAAATCATATTCTTCCTGACTGATGGCTTCTTTTTGTAATAATAATTTAGCTCTTCTTTCGTTTTCTGAAGCCAATCCTTCTCTGGTAGAAGTTTGTCTCAGTTGAGCTCTTAACTCTAAATCATTAACTTTAAAAAGTACTTGTCCTTTGCTCACATTGCTTCCTTCCTGAAAATAAATTGCTTCTACAATTCCTGAAACTTCACTGCGTACTTCTACTTGTTCATTAGCCTCAATAGAACCGGAAAGAGACAAATTATTGTCAAAAGTTTGCGGTGTAGCAACAATTCCGTTAACACTTATAGACTTGCCTTTCCCTTTTTGGTCTTTCGAATCTGCATTTTTACTATTATTTTCTGTGATTCGGTAACCAATAAATCCAATGATTCCAATGGTTAATAAGGCATAAACTAGGTATTTAATTTTCATAAGAATTGAATAATGTAGGATTAAGTTTCAGTAATTTTAGTTAAAAACAAATTTAGGTTTTAGAATTGGTAATTGTGATTTAGTTAATTTTTATTTAACGTTTGTACATACAAATATTAACACTTAGTTAATTAAAGTATTTACAAATAAATACAAGCTTTAACTATTTTTAAAGAGTATTGACTATAAAAAATGCAAATGGTTTAATCAATAATTAAAAAAAAGAAATTTTTTTTGAGAAATAAAGGAAGTTACGCATTTTTAGACACTTAATATTAAAGATAAAGCATTATTTAGCTGATGTAATTCCAAATGTTTTTCTTTTTGGTCATTTCGATAAAAACAGCTCTCAACGCTGCATGTTCTGGTTTTTGCATGGCTGCATCTTCCTTGAGTAATTTCAAAGCGTAATTTCGAGCTAATGACAGCGTATCTCTATCCCGAACTAAATCGGCAATTTGAAGATTTAAAACACCGCTTTGTTGTGTTCCCATTAAATCTCCAGGACCACGAAGCTTCAAATCGACTTCGGCGATTTCGAAACCATCATTAGTTTTTACCATCGTTTCCATTCTGGTTTTACTGTCAGAACTCAATTTATGGCTCGTCATCAGGATGCAATAACTTTGCTCTGCACCACGACCTACACGACCACGAAGCTGATGCAGTTGTGATAATCCAAACCGTTCAGCGCTTTCAATAATCATCACACTAGCGTTAGGTACATTGACTCCAACTTCTATCACGGTTGTAGCAACCATTATATTGGTTTTTCCTTCCGAAAAACGTTTCATTTCGGCATCTTTTTCCGCAGGTTTCATCTTTCCGTGCAATATAGAAATCGAATATTGTGGCAACGGAAAATCTCTAGAAATACTTTCGTAACCGTCCATTAAATCTTTGAAATCCATTTTCTCGGATTCTTGGATGAGCGGATACACAATATAGATTTGGCGACCCAAAGCGATTTCATCCCGAAGGAATTTCCATACTTTCAGTCGGTTGCTATCAAAACGATGTACGGTCTGAATCGGTTTTCGTCCCGGAGGCAATTCATCAATCACTGAAATGTCTAAATCGCCATACAAACTCATTGCCAAAGTTCTTGGAATAGGAGTGGCGGTCATCACCAAAACGTGTGGCGGAATCACATTTTTTTTCCACAATTTAGAGCGTTGTTCTACTCCAAAACGGTGTTGTTCATCAATCACAGCCAATCCTAGATTCTTAAATTTTACTTTGTCTTCCAGTAAAGCATGTGTTCCGATAAGAATGTGTAACGTACCGTTTTCCAGTTCTTCATGGATAATTCTCCGATGTGCTATTTTAGTAGAACCCGTCAGTATTCGAATGTTGATGTTTAAAGTTTCAGCTAATTCGGATAAACCAATATAATGCTGATTGGCCAGGATTTCCGTGGGTGCCATCAAGCACGCTTGGAAACCATTATCAAGTGCCAAAAGCATGCTCATAAAAGCAACAATAGTTTTTCCAGAACCTACATCGCCTTGTAGCAAACGATTCATTTGGGCGTTGCTTCCCATATCGGTACGAATTTCTTTGATCACTCTTTTTTGAGCATTTGTCAATTGAAAAGGCAAATGATTCTGATAAAAATCATTAAAATATTCTCCTACAGTTGTAAACGGATGTCCTTTTATTTTATGTTTTCGAATGAGATTCTTAGTAATTAATTGCAACTGAATAAAGAACAATTCTTCAAATATTAATCGGAATTTGGCTTTTGCCAAAACTTCGGTGCTTTTTGGAAAATGAATGTTGAATAAAGCTGCTTTTTTAGGAATCAGTTTCAATTCGTTGATTAAATAGTCAGGCAAGGTTTCCGTAAACAACGCTTGCGTTTCCAGAAACAATTGTTGCATCATTTTGTTAATCACCCGATTTGAAATCCCGCGATTCGTCAAGGTTTCTGTTGAAGGATACACGGGTTGCATCGCAGAGCGAAGGCTTTTTTCATGTTCGCTCAACAACTCAATTTCCGGATGCGCCATGTTAAAAGCATTCCCAAAAGACGTGCATTTCCCAAAAATCACACAAATTTCATTGAGCTTCAGACTCTCCCTAATCCATTTGTGACCTTGAAACCAAACGAGTTCCATTTGGCCCGTATCATCTACAAAAGTCGCGACTAATCGTTTTTGGTTTCTGCCAAATTCTACAGTTTTGATGTTGATGATTTTACCGATAATCTGAACTTCTGCAATGTTGTTCTGCAGTTCGTTAATCTTGTAATACCGAGTTCTGTCGATGTATCTGTTTGGAAAAAAATTAACTAAATCTTGATACTTATAAATACCCAATTCCTTACGTAGCAATTCGCCCCGATTGGGACCAACGCCTTTGAGGTATTCGATGGGAGTAAGTAGGAGGTTTTGCATTTAGATTTTTTTGGACACGGATGAAACGGATTTGCTTTTCTCGACTTCGCTCGAGATGACAAAACGCGGATCAAAACGGATTTTTAATTTGATGAAGCGAAGATAGTTTTTTGTTTGGAAATTTGGAAATGGGAATGTTTGGAAATAGAGTAAGAAAAATGTTATATTTGAAATGAAAATCTAGAAAATAGCCAACCTAAAAAATGAAACTAATAACATGGAATTGTCAAGGTGCCTTCAGAAAAAAAGCTGAGCACATTTTGAACCTTAATCCTGATATTTTGGTTGTTCAAGAATGTGAAAGTCCTGAAAAATTGATTTTTAAAAATCCTGTAATAAAACCGAAGAATTTTTTATGGTTTGGAATTAACCAAAATAAAGGGCTTGCAATATTTTCATTTGGAAATTATAAATTAGAACTTTTTGAGCAATATAATCCTGAATTCAAAATTGTGACGCCAATTAAGGTAAGTAACATTAAAAATTCATTTGTTTTTTGCAATCTGGGCGAACAATACACAAGATAAAAATAATCAATATATTGAACAAGTTTGGAAGGCGATAAATCATTATGATGAAATTCTAAATAATGAGACATCAATATTAATTGGAGATTTTAATAGTAACAAAATTTGGGATAGAAAACATCGAATTGGAAATCATTCGGAAGTTGTTGATAGATTAGCAAACAAAAAGATATTTAGTATTTATCATAAACATTATAATGAAGAGCAAGGAAAGGAAACAAAACCAACATTTTACTTGCAACGAAATAAAAATAAACCATATCATATAGATTACTGCTTTGCATCGGAAAGTTTAATTAATAAATTTAAAGAAATAGAAATTGGAACTTTTGAAAATTGGATTGAACTTAGCGATCATTCCCCGTTATTAGTAAAATTCGAACTTTAAAAAGAAAATTAAGTTTTAGACTTTCTGATATTTGCGAAATTCGGAATTATTTTATCACCTGATTAAATAAATAAAGAGATATGTTTCATCAAAACACAATATCTTCGCCAATAATAAAATACCTTAAATCATGACAACTCATCTCGCATTGCTTCGGGGCATCAATGTTTCCGGTCACAGTATGATCAAAATGGAGACTTTAAAAACGACTTTAGAAGCCATTGGTTTTCAAAATGTGCAAACGTATATTCAATCTGGGAATGTTTTTGTAGATACTGAAGAAGAAAGTCCTGCAGCTGTAGGTTTCAAAATAAAGCAAGAAATTTTCAAGGCTTTTGGTCATGAAGTGCCTGTTGTTGTGATTGGTTCCGCGGATTTAGAAGCATGTTTCAAGAACAATCCTTTCTTGAAGGAAAAAGACATTGATACTAAGAAGTTATATGTGGCTTTTATTTCTACTACATTGCAAAGCACCAGTATGAATGATTTAAAAATTAGCCAATTCAAACCTGATGAAGCTAGTATTGACGGCAACAGAATTTTTATAAAATATGCAGTTGGCGCTGGAAAAACTAGATTTGACCAAAAATATATCGAGAAAAAACTCAATGTTACTGCAACAATCCGCAACTGGAATACAGTGACGCAATTACTGAAAATGTACGAGGAAAGGTAATAAGACTTTAAGTCTGGTTTAACCGCTAATTCGCTAATTTTTAAATGCTATAAACCATTTAAAATTTCGAATTAGCGGTATTTTTTTTAAAGTCAAAACAAGGATGTTTCAAAATCTATTTTTAACTTTATAAAAAACAATTATAATTTGACGCAACCTTCTGCAAGAAGAAGCATCTAAATAATATCTGTAAAATCTGATACATGAAAAAAAGAATTATTCTTGTTGCTTTCCTTACAATTTTTAGCTCCTGTTCTGAGGATGAAGCTGAAGCAATTGTTACTACCGATTATTACGGGAAATGGAATTTGGTTTCATTGACGGGTAGATTACAAAATTCAGAAACTACAGGCGCAGCAATGGCTTGGCAAGAATTTTATTTATTCAACACCAACGGAACTTTTACAAAATCCAGAGAAGAAAATTCAATAAAAACAACACTTTCGGGTACTTATACGACCACAACTCAATTTGACGGAATTTTTTTTGAATTAACATATCCAATTGACAGCGAAATTATAGGCAGCTGTTATGGAAACCAAAAAGAAGTTCTGTTTTTAAATGCCAATAATTCTTTGTCTAGTACATGGAGTTATTGTGATGGTCCGGGATTAAAATATAAAAAACCCGTTGGGTGAAATTAAATTAAGGAAAAAAATCGGGGAAAGATATTGGTCAAGATACTGAAATTCAGTATCTTGAAGTTGCAAAACAAACCAA
>NZ_QQBA01000018.1 GCF_003350545.1 Flavobacterium glaciei | reverse complement strand
CGCTTATAACGGATGTTTAAAATCCTGTTATAAGCGTTTCTTTATTGTCTAAAAAACGACTCTAATCAAAATAAGCGAAGTTTTTCAGTGCCCTCTATTTTTAGACAGGTTTTTTTATACTATTTTTTTAATGACTCTTAATTTATGTGTATGCTTATTTGTTTCAGCATTAAATATTCCTAAATGATCTAAGCGGTCAATTCTAACTTTTCCACTGGCGTGAATGATATAATTGTCGGCCATAATAATTCCAACATGAATAATACTGCCTTCGTCATTGTCAAAAAATGCTAAGTCTCCAGGTTCGCTTTCTTCAATAAAACTTAATGCTTCCCCTTGTGTTGATTGTTGGGATGCATCTCGTAATAATTTGTAGCCATTGAGTTTGTAAACCATTTGGGTAAAACCGGAACAATCAATACCAAAAGGTGTTTTCCCACCCCAAAGATAAGGAGCGTTCAAATACATAAACGCAGTGTTTATTATGCTTTCTTTGCTTTTTACCCCGCTACTCTTAGTTCCTTCAAAATCAAAGTTCGAAATATTTATCTCATTGTGATGTATAAAAGAAACGGAAGCACCAAGCGGTATTGGTATCAATATATTATTAGGTGCAGTAATATATTCTATCAAGTCAGCATTTAAAATAATGGTTTCGGTAGATAGTTGCTTAAAACTGGCTTCAGAAATCAGTTGTAACTGTTTAGAATCGATCCAGCCTTCGTAATCATCATATTGCATTCTGATTCTGGACCATTGTCTCAATTGCTCTAAAATTTCAAAATGTTCACCAAATAAAACTTGAGAAACGATTTCGCTTTTGTCACTGGGTTCATAGCGAATAGGGATTATGGCTAGATTACAAATTCCGAACATTTAGGGTCTTTTATGAGTTAAAAATCATGAGTTATAAGTAGTAAAACTCATAACTCATAACTTATAATTATTTACGCTCTTTCAATTACAATTGCTGAAGCACCGCCACCGCCATTGCAAATTGCAGCAGCACCAATTTTAGCATTGTTTTGTTCTAAAACATTTAATAATGTAACAATGATTCTTACCCCTGAACAACCTAGAGGGTGTCCTAAAGAAACTGCTCCACCATTTACATTTACTTTGCTATCCTCTAATCCTAAAATTTTTGAGTTAGCTAAACCAACTACAGCAAATGCTTCATTAAATTCAAAATAATCTACATCATTAATTGATAATCCAGCTTTTTCTAATGCCTTAGGCAATGCTTTAGCAGGACTTGTAGTAAACCATTTAGGTTCTTGAGCCGCGTCAGCATATCCGTTGATATATGCTATAGGTTTTAATCCTAAAGCGATTGCTTTTTCTTCACTCATTAATATGACAGCTGCTGCACCGTCATTTATAGTTGATGCATTAGCTGCAGTTACAGTTCCATCTTTTGTAAAAACGGCATTTAATGTTGGTATTTTATCAAGTTTTACATTAGTAAATTCTTCATCTCTTGATACAATGATAGGATCTCCTTTTCTTTGAGGAACTGGAACAGGGACTACTTCATTGTCAAATTTCCCAGCATCCCATGCTTTTGCACTACGCTCATAGGATTGAATTGCGAAGTTATCTTGATCTTCTCGAGTTATATTGTATTCTGTAGCACACAAATCAGCACACACTCCCATAGCGCTGTTATCGTAAGCATCAGTAAGTCCATCTTTCTGCATTCCGTCAATCATGGTAGCAGGACCAAATTTAGTTCCATTTCTTAAATTCATGTAGTGTGGAATTAAACTCATGTTTTCCATTCCACCAGCCACTACAATTTCGGCATCACTGCATTGAATAGCTTGTGCTCCTAACATAACAGCTTTCATTCCTGAAGCGCATACTTTATTGATAGTGGTGCAGGCAACTGAATGTGGTAAACCGGCATATAGTGCAGCTTGTCTCGCAGGAGCTTGTCCTACACCAGCTTGAACTACATTGCCCATGTAAACTTCATCAATTAAATTTGGATCTAACTTTATTTTATCTAAAGCACCTTTAATAGCTATTGCTCCTAATTTTGGTGCAGTAACTGTAGATAATCCCCCCATAAAACTTCCGATAGGTGTCCTAACGGCAGAAACGATAACAACTCTTTTGTTCATGACTTTTTTATAATGTTGGTTTATGTAGCAAATTTAATCTTTTTTAAACAATTTCAAATTTTGATTTTGCCATTATCTTTTTTTAAATTTTAATCTATTCTATATGTTTGATTGTTAAGTGTTTTTGTAAAAACAATAAAAAATATTAAAAAAAAGGTCTTAAATAGTTGTGAGAAACGTAAAGATGTCTTAAATTTGCAACCGCAAAACAAGACACGTTTCTTTGAGCTTGGAGGGGTGCCAGAGTGGTAATGGAGCAGTTTGCTAAACTGTCATCGAGTGATCGGTGCCAGGGTTCGAGTCCCTGTCCCTCCGCTTTATAATTTTTTTTCGGGGTGTAGCGTAGCTCGGTTATCGCGCCTGCTTTGGGAGCAGGAGGCCGCAGGTTCGAATCCTGCCACCCCGACTTTTTTTCACGAGCAATGGAGGCATAGCTCAGCTGGATAGAGCACCTGCCTTCTAAGCAGGCGGTCGAAGGTTCGAATCCTTCTGCCTTCACTTAAACCGATACTTTTATTAGTATCGGTTTTTTTGTTTTTATATTTTCTATACCTAAAAATTGTTTTATTTTTATAAAAATAGTGTCTATGACTTCCTACTTCAAATCATTCATATTTCTATCTTCTATTTTTTGTGTGGTTTCTTGCAAGTCACAAACTATCATTGTGGATACTCAAGAAAAAAATAGTTTGATTATCAATGATACTACATTTGTAAATTTAAAAGAATACAGTCAAGATTTTGAATATGACATGAAGTACGCCACTGATGATAATTTCCTGAAAGCAAAAGTGTATGATTGTGCGGAGTGCTTTTTGCGTCTAAAAACGGTTAAGGGTTTACTAAAAGCCAATGCTAAATTTGCTCAAAAAGGATATAAAATAAAAATTTACGACTGTTACAGACCTTTGGATATCCAAAAAAAAATGTGGGAAATCGTTCCTAATCCTAAATATGTGGCAAATCCTGCTAAAGGTTCTATTCACAATAGAGGAGGGGCAGTAGATATTTCTCTTGTAACGCTTCAAGGAGAAGCAGTTGATATGGGTACTGATTTTGATTTTTTTGGAATTGAAGCGAGTCATAATTATACCAATGTTTCATATGAAGTAAAACTAAATAGGAAGCTTTTGAAATCAACAATGATAAAAAGCGGTTTCAATTCATTTGATTCAGAATGGTGGCATTATAATTTGAAGTCAGGTATAAATGATAAAGTTTCTAATTCTAAATGGGATTGTAAATAAAACTTATTCAATACATTTTAAATTATCCATGAAATAGGTTTCCGGTTTGTATGTTTCATTTGTTAATTCGGATTTAAACTCTTTTTTGAGGATGTAATCTTCGGTATCAGTAAAGTATTTAATACGCATCAGTGATACTGGAGAGTTTTTTAAATCTTCAAAACTATCTTTCATAAACATAAAAATCCCAGAATTCACTCTATTGTCGAATCCTTTTTCGTCTCGTAATAACGAACCACAATTTTCTTGATCGATATGTATTAGTGTAATTATTTTTCCATTGTTTAATTGTAAAAATAATTTAGAATTTTTATCAAAACAATTTGCTTTCAAAAATTCTTTACTTTTTTGGATTATCTGCAAATTCAATGTAGGTAATCCATCAGTTAGCGCCAAAGAATAAAAGATATAACTGGAATTTCCGGCAAATATTTTTTCGCTAATCATGTATTCTTTTGTCGATTTGTAAGTCCCTAAAGAATCGGTAACATTTGCATTATATTCACATGGTATTTGAGCAAATATATTTAGACTGAAGAACAATAATGCTAGTGTAATAAGGTGTTTCATTTTTATGATATTTTGGTGCAAATTAAAACTATTTTATGATTATTTTCATCAGTTGTAAAAAAACAATAGATATTTCCTCCATCTTTAATTTTCCATTTTTTCCGAATGCTTTCTACGCTATCAGGGAAATTACGGGTGGTGATATTTGCCTGACTTTTTTCTAAATAACTTTTCATTTCCGTTTTATTGTAAAAGAAAGTATTTGTGATTTCAAAAATGCGGCCTGGAAACGATGTTAACTTCATAGAAGTATACAAATGGGAATGTTTATGCAGTTTATTTAGATTATAAAAAGTGCTAATTTCATCAAACCCACCTGATTTCATAATGGCACTATTGGGCTCATATAAATACTTTTGAGGCAAACTGAAGATCGGAAATTTAACATCTTCGTTTAACACAAAATCAAATGATTCGGTTTTGTCCTTAACAATATTAGCAGTTTTTATACTTACATTTCCATGATAGTCTTTATGTAATTCCCACAATAGCTCTTTTACTTCATTTTCTACAGCTATGATATAAATACTTTTTACGTTTTTCAACTCGGATAAACCCGCAGAAATATCAAGAAGCGGTGCAGTTTTGATAAGGACTGCATCTGAGTTTTGAAAATAAAAATCGAGATTTTTAGGAACATTTGGCAAACAATCCTTGAGCATAAATACTTTTCCTTTGGCATCATTTCGTCTGGAAGGATCAATATATATCCAGTCCCATTTTGTTTTTAATGTATTTAAAGTATCTAAACTATCTCCTGAATAACAGGTGATGTTTAGAATATTTAATTGTTCAAAATTGTGTTTTACAAGATTAGAAAGTGCGGTATTAATCTCGCAATGAGCCACATTTTCTATTTTTTTTGCGAAATAAAAATCATCTACTCCAAAACCTCCCGTTAAATCGATTAGAGATTTACCAGATACAATAGAAGCTTTAAAAGCAGCAGTTTTTTCCGAAGATGTTTGTTCTACTGAAATTTTACTGGGATAAATAATGTTTTTAGTCGAAAACCAATTTGGTAATTTATCTTTTGCTTTTGTTTTGGCTTCAATTTGGTTCAAAACAGAAATCCAATCTACATCTTGAAAGGGATTTTTTTGAAGTGCTAGCTTAGAAATGCTTTTACCAATGTTTTTATTGATAAACGCTTGTATTTCGGCATTTAGAATTCTTAAATCCAAAATTAAATATCTTTAGTTAATAACATAATAATTTTGTTTTCCGGGAAGAATTCTTTACCCATAACCTTTATTATTGTGTAAAGTGGTACTGCTACTATCATACCTAATATTCCAAAAAGGAAACCTGCAATCAAGATAACAAGAAATATCTCCAGCGGATGTGAGCTAACACTTTTAGAAAAAATTATTGGCTGAGATAAATTGTTGTCAATTATTTGAACAATCCAAAAACCAATTAAAACATAAATGGTAGTTGGTAAAATTTCAGATTGAAAATCACTTCCCAAATTGCTCAACATGGTAAGTATAGCCGCAAGAAACGAAGCGATAAGTGGTCCAATATATGGAATGATGTTTAGTACAGCGCATAAAAATGCGATAACAATAGCATTTGGAACGCCAAAAATAATTAGAACTATAAGGTATAAAATGAATACAATAAATAATTGAAGCAGTAAACCAATGAAATAGCGAGATAGCAAGTAATTTATTTTTCCTAAAGAGTGTAATATTTGTTCTTCGTGACTGTTAGGAATCAGTTTTTTTACACCTAAAATGAACATCAAACGATCTTTAAGAAAAAAGAATGTAATAAATAAAACAGAACCTAATCCTACGCCCAAGCTACTAATGGTGCCTAGAATTGAATTTAAAAAGTTAGGGATAAAATTTAAATTAATCTTAGAGGTAATGTTAGCTTCTTTTAATACTTGTGCGGAATCAATTTGGTGATTTTCTAAAAATAGAGAGATTTGATTGATTAATTGAACTATATTTTTTTCGATTTCAACCGTATTAAGCAGAGACAGGTTTTCACCTTGAGATAAAATCAAAGGAACAAACATCATTATGAAACCAAATATAATTAATATGAAAATAAACAAAGTTCCTATGGTAGCAAAAACATGATTGAATTTTAAACGTTTCTTGAAAAAGTCCAAAATAGGATTTCCAATGAGTGTGAGAATAAATGCCACAACAAGATAAATCAGCACGGATTGAATTTGATAAAAAAAGAACAATACAAGTGCACAAAAAGTTATTGTTAACAATGCTCTAAGAATTCCGTTTGAAATAGTTTTTGAAGTAATCATGATTATATTTTAGTTTGTAAATATAAAAAAACTCGCTAACAAGTAGCGAGTTTTAAAATCTAAAAAAAACTAATAATTATAATCTGAAACTAGCTCTTGATCCACCGGAAAGAAAAACTGCAGACATTCTTGATTTTTGACCATTTGAGAACATGTACATTCCTCTGTCATCTGTATAATCCATATAGTTCATTGTCATCTCTACTGGGTTACCAGAACAAGTACTATAATGTGGGTAAGCTGGAACTCCAGAATTGGCTGCGTTGTGTGTAGGTGTGTCAGACACAAAATCACTACCACAAGTAGCATCACCCCAAATATGGCGTAAGTTCATCCAGTGACCTACTTCATGAGTTGCTGTTCTTCCTAAGTTAAAAGGATATGTAGCAGTACCTGTTGTTCCTAAATATTTAGAATCAATTACTACACCGTCAGTAGAAGAAGATCCACCTGGAAATTGCGCATAACCTAAAATTCCACCACCAATAGTACAAGCCCAAAGGTTCATTTTTGTTGTTGGAGAGGTAGGTGCAATTCCACCTTGTGAAGCAATTTTCATTGCATTGTTTGTACCCCATGAAGTTTTAGTAGTTGCTTTTCTGTAAACCGCTTCAAGTACAAAAGAGATTCCAACATTTGCTTTTACACCTGAAAATAAAGAAGGTACTTTATTAAAATCTGAGTTAGTTGCATTAAAATCTTTGTTTAAAACGTCAATTTGAGATCGAATTTGTGATAATGAAATATTTTCAGCAGTTGTTCTGTATAATACATTAACTACGACAGGAATTTGAATTTTCCCATTTACTATTCGAGCAGATGCTATTGATTTTTGTGTGAATGCTTCAATCTCGTTCATTCTTAGTGCTAGTTTTGGATCAGCTTTCATTTGAGCTAATAAAACTTCTTGAGAAGCACAACCTCGTTTTGCTATTGCATTTGCTTCTGGAGTAATTTCTGTTGTGTCATTTTGACAAGAAAAAAGCATCAATAATGCTACAGCAGATAATAGAATTTTTTTCATAATAAATTTGTTATAAATTAATGGTTTTGGTTAATTATGTCGCAATTTTATAACAATTTTTTAGATAAAAAATTTTTTAAACAAAAATTTAAAAAATAATCTAAAAAATACGTTAAAATTATGCTTTAATCATAAGAACAAGAAATGGGTTGTTTTTATATTTTTTGAATAGATTGAAAATAAATTCAAAAAGAAGAGGTGACCTAAAAGTCGCCTCTTTTATTTAAGCTTTAAAGAAAATTATATTCCGAAACCAGCTCTTGCTCCACCAGAAACAAATAAAGCTGACATTCTTGATTTTTGACCGTTAGAGAACATATACATTCCTCTATCGTCTGTGTAATCCATGTAGTTCATTGTCATTTCTACTGGAGTTCCAGTACAAGTGCTGTAATGTGGGTAAGCTGGTACACCATAATTTGCAGTGTTGTGCGTAGGTGTATCAGAAACTAAGTCACTTCCACAAGTTGCATCGCCCCAAATGTGACGTAAGTTCATCCAGTGACCTACTTCATGAGTCATAGTTCTTCCTAAGTTATAAGGAAAAGCTCCTGATCCAGATAGTCCAAAGTACTTAGAATCAACAACAACTCCATCAGTAGCAGCACTTCCACCAGGAAATTGTGCGTAACCTAAAATTCCACCGCCAATAGTACAAGCCCACATATTAAGTTTTGTAGTAGGTGAAGTAGGATTTAAACCTCCTTGTTTTGTTTTTTTCATAGCATCTCTAGTTCCCCAAGATGATTTATTTGTAGATTTTCTGTTTACTGTTTCTAAAACGAAAGTGATACCAACATTTGCAGCAACTCCAGAGAATTGAGCAGGAGTACTATTGAAATCCGAATTTGTTGCATTGAAATCTGCATTTAATACATCAATCTGAGATTGAATTTGAGCTAATGAAATATTCTCAGCAGCAGTTCTATATAATACGTTTACTACAACAGGAATTTCAATTTTACCATTTACTAAACGACCAGTTAGCATAGCTTTTTCAGTAAATGCTTCAATTTGGTTCATTCTTAAAGCTAAAGTTGGATCAGCTTTCATTTGAGCTTCAAGAACTTCTTGAGAGGCACATCCGCGACGTGCTAGTACGCTTGCTTCTGGAGCTATTTCTGTTGTTTCATTTTGACAAGAGAAAAGCATTAGTAATGCTACAGCAGATAAAAGAATTTTTTTCATAAAAAATTTGTTATATATTAATAGTTTTGGTTAATTATTTCACAATTCTATAACAATTATTTCACAAAAAAAATTTTAATAAAAAAAAATTAAAAAAAAATTAAAAAAAAAATTCATTCTATTGATTTTACTGCTTTTAGTAAATTCTGCCCATTTATAATTTACAAGTACTTTCATACAATTTTTTTTTGCATCGCATTTTGGCAATCAAAATTGTAGAGATAGTATAGGTATTTAAGAAAAAAAATAAGATTAAATAAAGTTATGTAAAGAATGGATATCAAATTGATGTTTTGTGATTTTACTAAAAATATCTTTTTTTAAATTTTTTATCTCTTATCATAAATAGTTGTAAGGAAATATATCTGATTGTGGAAGCGGATTTAAACAAAAACGGCTTACTCAAAATTAAATTTTGAATACGCCGTTTTAAAATATATTTTTGAAACAGAATTTTTAATTATTAAAAATATAATAAAGAATATTAGCACCCATTTTTAATGCTTTTTCCCTAACGTTAATTGGGTCGTTATTTACTTCTGGATCTTCCCAGCCGTCACCTAAATCGCATTCGTAAGTATAAAGCAATACTAATTTGTTTTTAACAAATATTCCGAAGGCTTGAGGTCGTTTACCATCATGCTCATGTATTTTTGGTAATCCATTTGGAAAAGAATATGGTTTTTGAAAAATGGCATGATTGGCTGGTATTTCAATTAAGTCATTATTTGGAAATATTTTTTTTATTTCTTTTCGGATATATTGGTCCATACCATAATTGTCATCAATATGGAGAAATCCTCCGGCAAGTAAATAATTTTTAATATTATTACTGTCAGCATCAGTAAAGACTACATTTCCATGCCCTGTCATATGAACATAGGGATAGGAAAATAAATCCGGACTGCTAGGTTCAACAGTGGATGGTTTTGATTTTATTCGGGTATTGATATTAGCATTACAATATTTTATCAAATTTGGTAAAGAAGTAGGATTTGCATACCAGTCACCGCCACCGCTGTATTTTACCAAAGCAATTTCTTGTGAAAAAGTTGGTATTGAAAACAATAACAGTAGATAAAATAGTTTTTTCATAATTATTTAAATCGGTGTTTATTGTTCCTCATTTACAAAAATTACGCTATGGCAAGCAACTATTGCTGCAGTTTCAGTTCTTAATCTTGTATTCCCCAAGGAAACGGGTATAAAGTTATTTTCTATTGCTAAAGCGATTTCTTTTTCAGAAAAATCACCTTCAGGTCCTATGATTAATGTGATATCTGTATTAGGTTTCAAAACTGATTTTAGTGTTTTTTTATCTGTTTCTTCACAATGCGCAATTAGTTTTACACCTTCAATTTTGAGATTAAAAAATTCTTTTAAGGTTATGGCTTTATTTAATTTTGGTAAAAACAATTCATTGGATTGCTTCATGGCTGCCAACAAAATTTTATCAAATCGTTCATTATTGATAACTTTTCGTTCAGAGTGATCACAAATAATAGGTGTTATCTCGTGTATACCAATTTCAGTTGCTTTTTCTAGAAACCATTCATAACGATCATTCATTTTAGTAGGCGCTACCGCCAAATGCAAATGAAATTTTGAAGCTGTTGCTTTTTCGAATGAAAGGATTCTAACGGTGCATTTACTGTCCGATGCTAAAGTGATTTCAGTTTTAAATAAAAAGCCTAAACCATTGGTTACAAATAATATATCAGTATCTTTCTTTCGCAGAACTTTAATAATATGTTTGCTTTCTTCTTTATCAAAAGAAAAAGTTTCAGTAAATTCAGTAATATTTGGATTGTAAAATAATTGCATAATTTATAATTGAATTCTTGCTTTAGAAACCACAGAAGAGGTTTCAAATTTTTGGGATAAAAACTTTTGATAACCTACAATTCCAATCATTGCAGCATTGTCTGTAGTATATTCAAATTTAGGGATGAAAGTTTTCCATCCGAATTTACTCTCTGTCTCCTTTAATGTTTTTCGGATTCCAGAATTTGCAGAAACTCCTCCGCCAATTGCTATTTGTTTAATACCTGTTTCTTTTACTGCCAATTTTATTTTGTCCATCAAAATTTCGATGATGGTATGTTGAATAGAGGCGCAAATGTCATTGAGGTTCTCTTCAACAAAATTTGGATTTTCTAACTTTTTCTTTTGAATAAAATATAAAATAGCAGTTTTTAGACCTGAAAAGCTGAAATCTAATCGAGGAACTTTTGGTTTTGTAAAAGCAAAGGCTTTTGGATTTCCTAATTGCGCATATTTATCAATCAAAGGACCGCCGGGATAGGGAAGACCTAGTATTTTGGCACTTTTATCAAAAGCTTCACCTACTGCATCATCGGTTGTTTCTCCGATTACAGTCATGTCAAAAAAATTATCAACCTTTATAATTTGGGTATGTCCACCACTTATAGTTAGTGCTAAAAAAGGGAATGTAGGTTTTTCATATCCTTCTTCGTCTATAAAATGAGCTAAAACGTGCGCTTGCATATGGTTTACGGCAATCAATGGAATTTGCATAGCTAAAGCGATTGATTTTGCAAACGAATTTCCAACTAAAAGCGAACCCATAAGTCCAGGACCTTGTGTAAAGGCAATTGCCGATAGTTGTTCTTTTTGTATATTTGCATTTCGAAGCGCGGCATCGATTACCGGAACTATGTTTTGTTGATGTGCGCGCGAAGCAAGTTCAGGAACCACGCCACCATATTGATTATGTATAAGCTGATTTGCAACAACATTGGACAATACTTTATCGTTTTGTAGAACAGCAGCTGCGGTATCATCACAGGAACTTTCGATGGCAAGAATAAAAACCTCGGAATTTTGCATAAAAAGGCACAAATTTTGAATTACATTTGACAAGTCGATTATAAAAATCATTTTGTAGCAGTCAAAATTAAAGAATTTTTATTTAAGGTGCTTCCATTTCCATAGGCAAAATGAAATATTAGAAAATTTAAATAGTAATAAGTATCAAAAAAATTAGAAAAATAGTATTTCGTTCTTTACTTGGACTAATCCTACTTTTGTTAGTACTCGGTATTTCTCTTACTATGCCTTTTGTGCAAACTAAAATTGCGCAATATTTTACAAATAGTATAAACAAAGATTTTGGGACTAATATTAATATTGATGAAGTTGCCATTTCTGTTTTTGGGGGAGTAAAATTTAAAAAAGTATTAATTCGGGATCATTATAAAGATACGTTGATTTATGCCAATAGAATTTCAACCACTATTTTAGAAGGGAAAAAAATGCTCGATGGGGATTTAATCTTTGATGATTTAGATTTGCACGGATTACTTATAGATTTGAAAACTTATAAAAATGATAAAGAATCTAATCTTGATAAATTCATTAAAGCCTTTGAATCCAACAAACCGTCTAGTAGAAAGTTTTTACTAAAAGCTAATAAATTGCAAATTCACAATGGGCGTTTTATTGTAACAGACCTAAACCGAGAAAATCCTAAAGACGTTGATTTCACAAAACTGAATGCTTCTGTAACTGATTTTCAGATATATGGTCCTGATGTTACCACAATGATTAATAAAATGTCATTTTTGGACTTTCGCGGATTGTACGTCAAAAATTTAAGCTCTAAGTTGAGTTATTCTAGAAAAAATATAAAACTGGAAAATCTTGATTTGTTGACTAAGGAATCAACATTGAAAGGGAACGTTATATTAAAATATAAAATCGAAGATTTCTCGAATTTTACGGACAAAGTTCAATTTGATATCAAATTAGATGCAGCATCAATTGCTTCTAATGATATTCGTTATTTTTATAAGGAGTTAGGCAAGAACCAACATTTTTATACTAAAGCAAGTATAAAAGGGACGCTTAATGATTTAAAATTTAAGAATTTAGAATTAGTTGATGATCGTAAAACTCAAATTAATGGTGATATCAATTTTAAAAATTTGTTTGCTAAGAAAGGGCAAAAATTTTCGATGTATGCTAAGTTTAACAAGTTAACGTCTAGCTATGATGATTTAATTGTAATACTTCCCAATATTTTAGGGAATAAATTACCTACCTCTTTAAAGAAATTAGGAAGATTTACTGCCTCTGGTATTTCTAATGTTTCTACTACTGCTGTTGAAGCTGATTTTACTATGACTACCGCATTAGGAATTGTCACTTCAAATTTAGAAATACAAGATATTAATGTCATAGATAAGGCTTCTTATTTTGGTAATGTGATTTTAGAAAATTTTGACATTGGTACCTTATTGGATCAAAAAGAATTAGGCAGGGTGAGTTTGATTATTGATGTAGATGGAATGGGATTCAAACAAAAATATCTAGACACTGCTATCAAGGGTGATATTAGTCAAATAGAGTATAAAAATTATAATTATACCAATATTGTTGTCGATGGAACACTTAAAAGTCCTTATTACAAAGGTCAAATTTCTGTGAATGACCCTAATTTGAGTATGAATTTTGATGGCTTATTAGATTTAAGTAAAAAAGACAGTCGGTACGATTTTCATATTAATGTTGAAAATGCCGATTTGAATAAATTGAAATTGATTAAAGATTCTATTTCTGTGTTTAGAGGTGATGTTGTGGTTCAGGCTTCGGGTAATAACATTGAGAATTTTCAGGGAAATGTGTACATCAATAAGACGTCTTATCAAAATGCAAAAGACACATATAATTTTGATGACTTCACCATAAATTCAACTTTTGACCAAAATAGAATTAGAACCATAAATCTAAAATCACCAGATATTGTTCAGGGTGAAATTGTAGGTAAATATGAATTCAATCAATTAGAAAATTTAGTTAAAAATTCTCTTGGTAGTCTTTACACAAATTTTAAACCTAATAAGGTTAAGAAAGGGCAATTTCTTAAGTTTAATTTTTCGATTTATAATAAAATTATAGAGATTTTTTACCCTAATATCTCAATTGGTTCTAATACAATAGTAAAAGGAAATTTAAGTTCTGATAATCAAGAGTTTAAATTGAATTTTAATTCTCCGCAAATAATTGCTTCTGATAATACATTTGATAATATTAGAGTTTCAGTAGATAATAAAAATCCACTTTATAATGCTTATATTGAATTAGATAGTATAAAAACTAAATATTATAAAATTCGTGATTTTAGTGTGATTAATGTGACTATGAAAGACACGTTATTCTTTCGTTCTGAATTTAAAGGCGGGTCAAAAGGAGAGGATTATTATAATCTGAATTTATATCATACAATTAATAAGGATAATAATAATGTAGTAGGAATCAGTAAATCAGAGGTGAAATTTAAGGATTATCTTTGGTTTTTGAATGAGGATGAAACTCCAAATAATCAGATTGTTTTTGATAAAAACTTTCAAAACTTCGATATTGATAATATAATATTGTCGCACGAAAACCAATCAATTTCTTTAATGGGTGCTTTTAAAGGATCCATAGTCAAGGATTTGAAATTGAGTTTTAAAGATGTTGATTTAAATCAAATTACACCTGCCAATAATAAGATTGTTGCACATGGAAATATAAATGGTGAAGTAAATTTTAAGCAAAATATTAATGTTTATCAGCCAACAGCTTCTATCGTAATCGATAATTTGAATGTAAATAAAACAGATTTAGGCACTCTGAATTTTGATATTAAAGGAGATGAAAGCCTTAAAAAGTTCACTATAAATTCTAATTTAGAGAATGAAAATCTTGAATCTTTTAATGCTAATGGAAGCTTTGAAATTATAAACAAAGAAACCATTCTTGATTTAAGACTAAAATTCGAAAAGTTTAACATTGCCGCTCTTAATTCGCTTGGCGGTGAAGTTTTATCAAACATCAGAGGTTCTATATCAGGGAATTCTACGATTGAGGGAAATCTTAAAAAGCCAAATATTAATGGACGTTTATTTTTAGACTATGCTGGTATAACCATTCCGTATTTGAATGTTGATTACGCATTGAGCAATAACACCATTATTGATCTTACTGATGAGAAATTTATGTTTAGAAATAACACGCTTAATGATACAAAATATGGAACAGTAGGTAAATTGAACGGAAGTATTGAGCATAATAATTTTGCAGATTGGAAATTAGATTTAGCTATAAGTTCTAAAAGGCTGTTAGCATTAGATACGCAAGACAGTGAAGATGCAGCATATTATGGAACTGCGTTTATTGATGGTATTGCAACTATAAAAGGACCTACAAATTCTTTGTTTATAAAAGTTGAGGCTAAATCTGAAAAAGGTACTGCTGTAAAAATTCCAATTAATAACGCAGAAAGTGTAAGTGACAACGTTTTTCTACATTTTGTAACTGCTCAGGAAAAATACAATCTAAAAAATGGAATTACGGATAATATCAGAAATTATAACGGACTGGAATTAGAGTTTGATTTAGATATTACACCAGATGCAGAAGTAGAAGTAATTTTAGACCGAAATACAGGTCATGGAATGAAAGGAAAAGGTTTTGGATCTTTATTGTTTAAAATAAATACTTTAGGAAAATTTAATATGTGGGGAGATTTCCAGGCTTATGAAGGAACCTATAATTTTAAATATGGAGGACTTATAGATAAGAAATTTGCAGTTAAAAAAGGAGGGTCTATTTCTTGGGAAGGAAATCCTATGAGAGCACAATTGAACCTTGAGGCGGTATACAAAACTATAGCGAATCCTGCAGTATTATTAGATAATTCATCATTTAATAATAAAGTTCCTGTTGAAGTAGTAATTGGTATTCGTGGCGATTTGACTAGTCCGGAACCTGATTTTAATATAGAATTCCCAACAGTGAGTAATGTTTTGAAATCAGAAATACAATATAAGTTAAATGATAAGGATGTAAGACAAACACAAGCCTTGTATTTATTATCATCTGGTGGTTTTTTGAGTCCAGAAGGAGTGAGTCAATCTGATTTTTCAGGAAGTTTGTTTGAGACTGCCTCTAGTATTCTAGGTGGAATCATACGATCAGATGATGAAAAATTTAAAGTTGGTCTTAATTTCATTGGAGCAGACAGAAGAATAGGCAAGGAAACAGACGGGCGATTTGTAGCCACTATTTCATCAAAAATAAATGAGAGGATTACTATCAATGGTAAACTAGGTGTCCCTTTTGGAGGGATTAATGAATCAGCAATAGTTGGAGATGTTGAAGTTTTATATAGAGTTAATGAAGATGGAACACTTAATTTGCGTCTTTTTAATAAAGAAAATGACATTAATTATATTGGTCAAGGAATTGGATATACACAAGGTTTAGGGGTTTCTTACGAGGTAGATTTTGATACTTTTAAAGAGTTAGTCAATAAAATTTTTAAAAATCTAAAAATAGACCGTGCTAGCGTGTCTAATGCTGAGGATCAAGATTCAGAGATGTCTCCTGATTACATAAATTTTTCTAAATCAAATAAATCTGTCCCTAAAAAGTTCAAAAAAAACTACGAAGGTTTACTTCCAGAGGAAAACTAATAATAAGACTTTTGATTACATAAACTTCTATTTCTTGATAAGTATGTAACATAGTGTTGGCTGGATATTAAAAAAGCCAGTAGATAAACCCTAATACATTCATAATTATTTTTTAAAGCAAAAGAAGAAAACGCTCTTTTAGCAACTCAATAATGAATACGCAGTATATTCTATTAATTTTCATTTAAATGAACAAACTAATTGTTAATTATCAAATAAAAATCGATTATTTTTCAATTTTGTTAAATTAAACTCATTCAAATTAGCTTTTCCAAAAACTTATCAACGAAAACGTTTGAATTTGGAACGGTTTACTAATTTATTGAAAACACAGCTTCAAAAGTGCTGAATGTTTGCTAATTTTACACTTTAATACTTAAATAATGCCAAAAACAATAAAAAAAGTTGGTGTTCTAACTTCGGGAGGAGACTCACCAGGAATGAATGCAGCTATTCGATCAGTTGTTCGAACATGTGCTTATCATAATATAGAATGCATAGGGATTTATAGAGGATATCAAGGAATGATTGAAGGAGACTTCAAAGAAATGGGACCTCGAAGTGTAAACAACATTGTAAATAAAGGAGGGACGATTCTTAAATCAGCTCGGTCTTTAGAATTTAAAACTCCTGAGGGAAGAAAAAAAGCACACGAAAATCTAACTAAAGCAGGAATTGATGCTCTAGTAGTTATAGGTGGTGACGGTACTTTTACAGGTGGTTTACTATTCAATACTGAATTTAATTTTCCAGTAATGGGAATTCCGGGAACTATTGATAATGATATTTTTGGGACGAGTCATACTTTAGGGTATGATACTGCTTTAAATACTGTAGTGGACGTAATTGATAAAATTAGAGATACTGCAAGTTCACACAACCGATTATTTTTTGTAGAAGTAATGGGTAGAGATGCTGGGCATATTGCTTTGAATGCTGGTATTGGTGCTGGAGCTGAAGAGATATTAATTCCAGAGGAGGATTTAGGTTTAGACAGACTATTAGAATCATTGCAAAAAAGTAAAGCTTCAGGAAAATCATCTAGTATAGTTGTTATAGCTGAGGGTGATAAAATAGGTAAGAATGTATTTGAATTAAAAGATTACGTTGAAGCTAATTTACCAGAATATGATGTTAGAGTTTCGGTTTTAGGTCATATGCAGCGTGGAGGTTCTCCTTCTTGTTTTGACAGAGTTCTTGCCAGTAGATTAGGAGTAAAAGCCGTTGAATCTTTGATTGAAGGTAAATCAAATTTTATGGTTGGATTACAAAATGATAAAGTAGCGTTGACGCCTTTAGAACAAGCAATCAAAGGAAAAACAATGATTGACAGAGAATTATTAAGAGTTTCAGACATTATGTCTACATAAGTTGTTAAAGTTTATAGTGAGGAAATTAGACTTTAGGTTGAGTTAATAAAAATAAACAAAAAAATTAAAGTAAAATGTCAAAAGTAAAATTAGGAATAAACGGATTTGGAAGAATTGGAAGAATTGTATTCAGAGAATCTTTCAACAGAGATAATGTAGAAGTTGTAGCTATTAATGATTTATTAGATGTAGATCACTTAGCTTACTTGTTAAAATATGATTCAGTACATGGTCGTTTCAACGGAACTGTTGAAGTTATAGATGGAAAACTTTTTGTAAACGGAAAAAACATTCGTATCACTGCTGAAAGAAATCCTGCAGATTTAAAATGGAATGAAGTTGATGTAGATGTAGTTGCTGAATGTACAGGTTTCTTTACTACTATCGAAACAGCATCTGAGCACATTAAAGGTGGTGCTAAAAAAGTTATTATTTCAGCTCCTTCTGCTGATGCTCCAATGTTTGTAATGGGAGTAAATCATGAGGAAGCTTTAGCAACTGATATGGTTGTTTCTAATGCATCTTGTACTACAAACTGTTTAGCTCCACTAGCTAAAGTTATTAATGATAACTTTGGAATTGTTGAAGCGTTGATGACTACTGTTCATGCAACAACTTCAACTCAAATGACTACTGATGGTCCTTCTAGAAAAGACTGGAGAGGTGGACGTGCAGCAAACCTAAATATTATCCCATCATCAACAGGTGCAGCAAAAGCAGTTGGAAAAGTTATTCCTTCATTGAATGGAAAATTAACAGGTATGTCAATGCGTGTTCCTACAGCTGACGTTTCTGTAGTAGATTTAACTGTAAAAGTGGCCAAAGAAACTTCTTATGAAGAAATTATGGCAGTTTTGAAAAATGCTTCTGAAACTACAATGAAAGGTATCTTAGGATATACTGAAGATTTAGTTGTTTCTCAAGATTTCATTTCAGATTCAAGAACTTCTATCATTGATGCTAACGCTGGAATTGGATTGAATTCTACTTTCTTCAAAATTATCTCTTGGTATGATAATGAATATGGTTATTCAAGCAAATTAATTGATTTATCTGTACACATTGCAGGTTTAAAATAATTCTTTATATTTACAAATCCCGTTATATTATATTTAACGGGATTTTTATTTTTTGTTTACTTTTTATGAGTGCAAATTTTATTTTGAACGCATTCTAAATAAGAAAAACAAAATTCAAAAAACCAAAAAAACCAAAAAAAATGAGATTATTAGTTGATAGTGGTTCTACTAAAGCCGATTGGATTGCGATAGATGATGCCGGTAAAGTATTGTTTACCACGCAAACATTAGGGTTAAATCCAGAAATTCTAGATGGAGATGAAATTATTGAACGTTTGAATGACCGTTTTGATATTTTACAAAATAAAAAAGAGGCTACTCATTTATTTTTTTATGGCGCAGGTTGTGGAACTGATAAAATGAAAATTTCACTTTCACAAATTTTTCAAAACTATTTTCCTAATGCAATTATTGTTGTTGAAGAGGATACTTATGCTGCGGTTTACGCAACAACTCCAAAGGGAGAAAAAGCAATTGTATCTATTTTAGGAACAGGGTCAAACTGTAGTTATTTTGATGGTAAAGAGTTACACCAGAAAGTTCAATCGCTAGGCTATATTGCTATGGATGATTGTAGTGGTAATGTTTTTGGAAAAGAATTAATCAGAAAGTATTATTTCAATAAAATGCCAAAAGAACTGGCAGTAGAATTTGAAAAAGAATACGATTTAGATCCAGATGCAATTAAAAGCAAATTGTATAAAGAGCCAAATCCAAATGCGTATTTGGCAACTTTTGCAAAGTTCTTAATTCAACATAAAGAAACAGAATTCTGTAGAAAAATTATTTTCAAAGGAATGAAATCATTTGTAAAAAATTATATCAAACAATATGATAATTGCAAGGAAGTTCCTATTCATTTTGTAGGTTCTATTGCTTTTTATCTAAAAGAAGAATTACAGGAAACATTTGATAAATACGAATTGCAATTAGGGAATGTTTTAAGAAGACCAATTGATGGTTTGATTGCATATCACATTGCCAATAAATAGTATTTTAAAGTATTTTTAAATTACAAATCACTA
Organism: Flavobacterium glaciei; assembly: GCF_003350545.1. Taxonomy (GTDB): domain Bacteria; phylum Bacteroidota; class Bacteroidia; order Flavobacteriales; family Flavobacteriaceae; genus Flavobacterium; species Flavobacterium glaciei. Next base: position 30,132 of record NZ_QQBA01000018.1, on the reverse strand, counting down.
CCGATTTACTTCAAGCAAGTAAATTTGTAGTGATTTTTTTTGGAATAAATAGTAACTTTTATTTGTATTAAATATTGAACAACACTTGTTATAGTATTGCAATCATTGAAATTTCAACATTTACATTTTTTGGCAAACAAGCCACTTGAACTGTTTCTCGCGCCGGAGCAGTTGTTTCATTAAAATAAGAACCGTAAACAGTATTTATTTTAGCAAAATCATTCATGTCCATGATAAAAATTGTAGTTTTAACCACATTGTCAAACGTCATTCCAGCTGCTTCTAATACAGCTTTCATGTTTTGCATTACTTGTTCTGTTTCTACTTCAATAGTAGTTGTAACTAATTCTCCTGTTTTTGGATCAATTGCTATCTGTCCTGAAGTATAAAGTGTGTTTCCTTTAAGAACCGCTTGATTGTATGGTCCTATAGGTGCTGGAGCATTTTCTGTAAAAATTATCTTTTTCATAAAACAGTTTTATATTTTTTAAAAATTTATAAAAATTGATTAACGGTTTATGGTACTTCTTTTGTCCCACTTAATGTCACTTAGAACACCAGATTTTATCCCGATGAAGAATCCCCAGTTGGCATTAGTACCAAAAGGAGACCAGTTAAAATCCATTCTCCAGCTCAATAAATCTCTCTCAAATCGAAGTTGTGTAAAAGTAACTCCATTTTGGACAAAATCATAACCAGTAGATATTCCTGCTTTCCATTTTGGTGTGATATCAGCATTAGCAGAAATCATTATTGAATTACCAATTATTTTATTTTCTCTATTGTTATTTCCGTAAGTTAGTGAGTATGCAAATGTCATGTCCCAAGGTAGTTTTGAATTGAAAAATTCTGAAATTTCATCTTCGCCTTCCTCTTCCTCTTCTTCAAATTGACTTCTTCGGCTGTCACCTAAATCTGTATTTGTACCAAATAAATCATCCTCACGACCACCGTTTCTTTGACTCTGGTTATTCTTCTCCTTATCTGTTTTGTCTTTTCCTTGACTCGAAATAGAATAGTTGACTGTCATATTAGAACTGGTCATTCTAAAAAGACTCCCACCATTATCAATATTAAAAACATTTATTCTGTTTCCAGAATTATCAATGGCATACGGATCTAATGTAGCACCAAAATTGACATTCATTTTATTATCTAATAATGCTGTTCCGCCGCTAACTCTAATAGGTGAAAATGCGAGTGAAGTTATACCATCCGCATCCAGATTATAAGAGGTGGAAAGGTTTAAATTATTTAGTAACATTATCTTTTTGGCTTCTACTTTTGTGGAGTCTTTATCGGTTACTTTGGCTTCAAAAGTATTACTCAAATCAAAACCCAAAGTATTAGAGCTACCTATACCCGGAGCTCCATAAATTCCGTTTTCAAATCGTGAATATTGTTTGATCATAGATCCGCTGGCATCAGCTGCATAAGTGTCATAATATTTTTCGAAACTAGGTGTGTAACCATAAGAAACAGATGGTCGCATGACGTGTCTTATAGATTTTATTTTTTTGTCATCACCAAAATTAAAAGTTCCATAAATAGTAGTTCCTAAACTGGACGAAAAAGAGTATGTTCTAAAAGCATCAAATCCGTTAATGGTTTTATCAACAACTTTGCTTTGGTCAACATCATAATTTCTTTCAATTGTTTTTGTGTACCATATTTCTTCATAGTTCATGGATGATGAAGCACTAAAATATTTGAATAATTTAAAATTGGTACTTAATGGTATACTATGTTGAAAACCAACTTTTGCATCTCTAAACATTTGCGGTTTAAAAAATAATGAGTCAGAGGTAATGATACTGTTTCTTCCGTTTAAATTATATTGTAAGTTGATGTTTTTTAAGAAACCTTTTCTAACTCCGTCTTTACCTACAAATGGATAAATACGGTCCACACTTAACTGTAAAGTTGGCAAAGTCATATTGATTTCTTCAGTTTGCGTATTTTGTGAATGTGTTGCTGTAAGTGACATTCTTACCTGTGGCACCGAAGTAAATGTTTTTGAATACGAAATAGATGAGCTTAATGTATTATTAAGATTGGAACCAATGTTAATTTGATTAATGGATTGCTGGAAATATTTGCTGCTTCCAAGATTCACAGATGCAGAAAAACTGGAATTAGGATTTGATTTAGAGTCTTTAGAATGAGACCATTGGATGTTATAAATATTTTGTTTCAAATAATCTGGATAACCTCTTTCACTAGTTATTAAATTTTCAAATCTCACGTTCAGATTTCCTCTGTAATTGTATCGTTTTGCATAACTAGTTTCAAAACGCAATCCATAACTTCCATTAGTATAATAATCTCCTAAAACGGTCAAATCATAATTATCGCTCAGCGCAAAATAATATCCTAAATTTTGAAGAGAAAAACCTCTGTTATTAGAATCGTTATAGCTTGGTAAAATCAAACCTGAAATACTTGTTTCTTTACTCATAGGGAAAAAAGCAAATGGCAGCGCTATTGGTGTTGGCACATTTGCAATCACCATATTAGTCAAACCGGTTACCACTTTTTTGCCAGGAATAAATTTTACTTTATTTGTTTGAAAATAATATTCAGGATTGTCTACATCTTTTGAAGTGGTAAAACGAGCTCCTTTTAAAAAATAAACTGAATCATTTTCTTTTTTGGTGATAGCTGCTTTTATTTTAAATTCTCCTTGATCGGATCTTGAATTCCAAATCAAAGCTTTTTTTGTTTTAAAATTAAAACGAATAGAATCGGGTTCAATTACATTTGTTCCTTGCTTAAAATTTGGATATTGCGTGTAAGTACCTGTCGAATCCTTAATCCGTCCGGCATACACTTCATTTTTTTCATAATCCATCACGATAATACCAGACTTTAATTCAACGTCCTGATAGTATAATTCTGCTTTGTCGTAAAGTATAATGATTTTTTTCTTCTGGTCAATTTTAGCATAATTATCTGCTTTGTATTTTACTTTACCGTCAAGAAATGCTTTTTTAGGTTTGATACTGTCCATTTTAATGGTATCAGTTTCTTTTTCAACCGTTAAAACTGAAGTTTTAGTCGTATTTATGCTTGGTTTAGTTCTATCTGTTTGATTGTTAGCAGGTACAGTAGTCTTTTTTTTTGTTATATCTTGAGAATATAATTTACCAGAACCTAAGGATAGGAAAATTGATAATAAAACGATATTAAATAAGTTTGTATGCAAAGGTTTAAATGCTATTTTTGTAAAATTTTGGCCTGTTTTTTGACATGTCAAACTTACATATTATTTTTTGTCAAAAATAGGCAAATAAATATTTTTATAGCGGTAGTCTTTTAATTAAATTAACTTATAGCTTTATGCGTAGTACAAGTAAAATTAAAATAATTGTAACTTTTATTTTGATACTAAATTCACTGGCTGGTAACAGTCAATCCAATAATTTTAAGGTAACTTTAGATGCGGGTCACGGTGCACATGATTTTGGTGCTGTCTATGAAGGGCGTATAGAAAAAAATATTGCTTTGGCTGTAGTTTTAAAAGTGGGCAAAATTCTTGCGGCAACCCCACAAATAGAAGTCAATTATACTAGAAAAACTGATGTTTTTATTGATTTGATCGAAAGAGCTAATATCGCTAATAGATTTAATGCAAATATTTTTGTATCCATTCATTGTAACGCCAATAGAAATACAGCTGCCGATGGAACGGAAACTTATGTAATGGGTTTGAGTAAAGTAGCTTCAAACTTAGAAGCGGCTAAAAAAGAGAACTCTGTTATTACTTTAGAAAAAGATTACAAACAAAAATATGAGGGATTTGATCCTAATTCTCCTGAAACAATGATTGGAATGACACTGATGCAGGAAGAATATCTGGACAACAGTATTTCATTAGCCAGTAAAGTTGAAGATGCTTTTGAAGATTTGGGTAAGAAAATAAGAGGAGGCGGAGTAAAACAAGCACCTTTTATGGTACTTCACAAAGCTTACATGCCAAGAGTATTGATAGAAATGGGATTTATATCCAATACAATTGAAGGGAATAGATTAAATTCTGAAGAAGGTCAAGACGAAATAGCTAAGGCAATTGCTGATGCTGTTATTAGTTATAAAAAAGAATATTATGGCAATGGTGAAGTAGAGCTTTTTGATGAGATACCGTCTCAAAAAATTAATGAAAAACCCATACGTGATACTGTTACTCCTGCAAAACAACAAATGGTATCACAATCGATAGAAGCATTTACATCAAATAAAGCGACTGAGAATTCTAAACCGATTTTCAAAGTGCAACTTTCAGCCAGTAGCAAAAGATTAGAATTGCTTCCAAAGAATTTTAATGGACTTAAAAATATTTCTGTAGCGTATGAAAACAAAGTCTACAAATACATGTATGGTGAAACCGCCGATTATGATGAAGCTAAAAAACAATTAAGCGAAGCCAAAGAAAAAGGGTATAATTCTGCATTTTTGATAGCATTTAAAAATGGAAAAAAAATCAATATTCAAGATATTATAAAATAGTAGAAATGAATTCTACTATTATTAAATTTGAAAAAAAAATATTATTTTGAACATTTCCAAAGAAGTCAAATTCACAATTGTTACTATATTTCTGTTTTTCTGTTGGAATACTTTTTCTCAATCCAATCAGAAATTCACAGTTATTCTGGACGCAGGACATGGAGGTAAAGATCCAGGTAATTCGTATCATGGTTTTGTCGAAAAAGAAATTGCTCTCAAAACAACATTAAAATTAGAGAAATACCTCAAAAAAGACGGTGATATCAAAGTGGTTTACACCAGAAAATCAGATGTTTTTATAGATTTAAAAGACAGACCTAAAAAGGCAAATACTATTGATGCTAATTTATTTGTTTCCATACATTGTAATTCAGTAGATAATCCAATTCCCTCCGGTACTGAGACATTTGTAATGGGTTTAGCAAGAAGTAAAGGTAATTTAGAAATTGCTAAACAAGAAAATTCAGTGATTCTTCTAGAAAAAAATTACAAGCAAACCTATAAAGGTTTTGACCCTAAGAATCCTGAAACATTGATTGGATTAAAAATGCTGCAAGAGGATTATTTAGACAGAAGCATTAATCTGGCTTCAAAAATCGAGAAGAATTTTAAAAATATATTACATCGAAAATCAAGAGGGATAAAACAGACTCCTTTATGGGTTTTAGATGCGGCTTATATGCCAAGTGTTTTAATTGAGTTGGGTTTTTTATCAAATAAAGAAGAAGGACGTTATTTAAATTCAGAAGAAGGGCAAAATAATATGGCCGAAGCTATTGCATTAGCGATTATTGATTACAAGAAAGAATATTTTGGTACACAAACTAATAATTATGAAGAACTTCCATCTAAAAAAGTAGTTAAAAATGAGATGAAATATTCTTCAAAAAATATTAAAACAAAACCATCTATAGAGAAACAAGATTTACAAAAGCAAGAGTCGAAAATACAAAATTCTGATGTGGTTTTTAAAGTTCTATTTGCTACCGGAAATAAAAATATTAAATTAAGCCCTTCAAATTTTAAAGGTTTAAAAAATGTAATGATGACCACAAGCAATAGATCTCTATATAAGTATACATATGGCTTAACCTCAGACTATAATATTGCAAAAGAGAATTTGAAAGTTGTAAAATCCAAAGGCTATTCTTCAGCGTATATTATAGCAATTAAAGATGGAAAAAATATTAGTGTTGAAGAAGCACTGAAATAATTATAACAAGTCAATTATTTTATATTAAATTTGTAAAAAATACTTAAATTTTGAAAATAACACGAGAAATTAAAACTGCTATTTTAGTAATTGCATCTATTTTATTATTTATTTGGGGCTACAGTTTTTTGAAAGGAAGAGACCTTTTTACTAATTACAAAACATTTTATGTAGAATATAAAAGTGTTGAAGGTTTAGCGACTTCTGCTCCTGTTACGTTAAATGGGTTGATTATTGGTAAAGTAAGCAGTATAACAATTGATGAGAATACTGGTACATTATTAGTTGAATTACAATTAAAAACTGATTTTCCAATTTCAAAATCCAGTATTGCGTCTATTTATGAGCCTGGATTCATTGGAGGAAAGCAAATTGCAATTATCCCTAATTTTGATGATAAAACTTTAGCTGTTGATGGTCAGAAATTACAAGGTGGTGTAAAAATGGGTCTTACGGATAAAGTAGGAGACCAATTAGCACCTCTCCAAGAAAAACTAGAAAAATTATTGGGAAGTACTGAAAAATTAATTTCTGGATTAAACAATGTTTTGGACCAGAAAGGACAGCAAGATTTAAAACTCACATTAGCTGAATTAAGTAAGACTGTTGAGCAATTTCATAAAGTTTCCATGAGCGTTAACGATTTATTGAGTACCAATAAAACTCAAATAAACGGAATGGTTACGAATTTCAATAAAATATCTGGAAATTTTTCTAAGATATCAGACTCTTTAAATAAAGCTGATTTGGGAAAAACTGTAAAGAATCTAAATACAACTTTAGCTAGAGTCGATGGTATTATGAATGGATTAGAATCAGGTAAAGGTTCTATGGGTAAACTATTAAATGATGAAGCTTTTTACCAAAACATTAAAAGTTCTACAAAAGAATTAGAATTACTATTGCAAGATATTAGACTCTATCCAACAAGATATGTGAATATCTCTGTTTTTGGAAAGAAAAACAAACCGTATGTAGGTCCTGCAAATGACTCAATAACTAATGAAATAAAATAGCAATTATGAGCTACTTAGACAATATTTTATTTGCCATTATATTGGTAATTGGTTTTGGATATTTTTTTACAAGTGTTAAAAAAATTAGACGAAATATCAATCTTGGAACTGATGTAAATCGTTCTGACAACCCAAAAGCGCGCTGGTCCAATATGGCCATGATTGCTTTAGGTCAATCAAAAATGGTAAAACGACCTATTTCGGGAATACTTCATATTATAGTTTATGTGGGTTTCGTAATTATAAACATTGAATTACTTGAAATTATAATCGATGGACTTTTTGGTACGCATCGAGTTTTTGCTTTTTTAGGAACAACATATGATGTACTGATTGCATCTTTTGAAATTTTAGCATTTTTGGTTTTAGTTGCTGTTTTTGCTTTTTGGAGCCGAAGAAATGCAATTAAACTAAAAAGGTTTGTAAGCTCAGACTTAAAAGGTTGGCCAAAAAGTGATGCGAATTACATCTTGTACTTTGAGGTGGTTTTAATGACATTATTTTTATTGATGAATGCTTCTGATTTGCATTTGCAAAATGTATCTGGAGGTTTTTCTCATTTTATAAAAGCCGGTACTTTTCCAATAAGTCAATTTATTGAGCCTATTTTCAATGGAATGTCAAATGAATTGGTAATGTTGCTTTCAGAGATTTTCTGGTGGTTGCACATCGTGGGAATTTTAATTTTCATGAACTACCTTTATTTTTCAAAACACTTACACATACTCTTAGCTTTCCCAAATACTTATTTTGCAAATCTAAATCCTCAAGGACAATTTGACAATTTAGAGTCTGTTACTAAAGAAGTAAAATTAATGATGGACCTTAATGCAGATCCTTTTGCAGCAGCTCCGGTGGATGAAAATGCAATTCCAAGTAAGTTTGGGGCAAGTGATATTCAAGATTTAAACTGGGTACAACTATTGAACGCATACACTTGTACAGAATGTGGTCGCTGTACTTCATCATGCCCAGCCAATATTACAGGTAAAAAATTGTCTCCACGTAAAATTATGATGGACACCAGAGACAGGATGGAAGAAGTAGGAAGAAATATTGATGCCAACAAAGGTGTTTTTATTCCAGATAACAAAACATTATTAAACGATTATATTACACCAGAAGAGCTTTGGGCTTGTACCTCATGTAATGCTTGTGTAGAGGAATGTCCTGTAAATATTAGTCCGCTTTCTATAATTATGGATATGCGTCGCTACTTAGTTATGGAACAAAGTGCGGCTCCAATGCCTTTGAATGCTATGATGACCAATATAGAAAATAATGGTGCACCTTGGCAATACAACCAGCAAGATCGATTAAATTGGAAAAACGAATAACCTTTAAAATATTTAAATCGTTATTTGTTTGACAATAACTGATTTATTAATAATGAATTTGTGATTAATTAAATAAGCAAATAACCGAATCAACAAAATAGTATGTCAGAAAATTTAATAGTGCCAACGATGGCCGAAATGTTAGCTCAAGGGAAACAACCAGAAGTTTTATTTTGGGTAGGTTGTGCTGGAAGTTTTGACGATAGAGCAAAAAAAATTACAAAGGCATTTGTTCGTATTTTAAATCGAGCCAATGTTTCTTTTGCGGTATTAGGTACTGAGGAAAGTTGTACCGGTGATCCTGCAAAAAGAGCTGGAAATGAGTTTTTATTCCAAATGCAAGCCATGATGAACATCGAGGTTTTAAATGCATACGAAGCCAAAAAAATTGTTACTGCTTGTCCGCATTGTTTTAATACGCTAAAAAATGAATATCCGGAATTAGGCGGAAAATATGAAGTAGTTCACCATACGGAATTTTTGAAATCATTATTAGATGACGGAAGATTGACCATTGAAGGAGGACAATTCAAAGGAAAGCGAATTACTTTTCACGATCCTTGCTATTTAGGAAGAGCTAATAATGTTTATGAAGCACCTAGAGATTTGATTCTTAAATTAGATGCTGAATTAGTGGAAATGAAACGTTCTAAAGCAAATGGTTTATGCTGTGGAGCAGGTGGTGCGCAAATGTTTAAAGATGCTGAACCTGGAAACAAGGAAGTAAACGTCGAAAGGACTGAAGACGCATTAGAAACTAAACCAGAAATAATTGCTGCGGGTTGCCCTTTTTGTAATACGATGATGACTGACGGTATCAAAAATAAAGAAAAAGAAGGCGAAGTAAAGGTCATGGATATTGCGGAATTAATCGCAAATGCTCAGGATTTATAAATCAATTAAATTACGAATTTTGATAATAAATCATAATTCATAACTCATAATTCATACTTAAAATGTACGTTCTATTTGAAAATTTACCCGAAGAATCTCGAATCTGGATTTATCAATCAAACAGAAAGTTTTCGGATGCGGAATTCTCTGAAATCGAAACTGCTCTGCAAAGTTTTCTTGAAAGTTGGGCTGCACATGGTACTAGTTTAGAGTCATCGTATCAATTAAAATACAATCGATTTATAATTATTGCTGTAAATCAAGATGTTCAAGCAGCAACGGGATGTTCGATTGATTCCTCAGTAGAGTTTATTCAAAGTTTAGAACAAAAGTACACCGTTGATTTATTGGATAAAATGAATGTTACCTTCAAACTTGGAGAGCATATTGCACATAAGCCATTAATTGATTTCAAGAAAATGGTAAAGGACAAAGCTGTTACTGAAAATACTATAGTTTTTAATAATTTAGTGAATAATATAGAAGAATACAATGAATCGTGGGAAGTTCCAGCTATTGACAGTTGGCATAGCCGCTTTTTTTAAACAAAATACTTCAATGAAAAAAATAGGCATTAAAATTGTTTTTTTTTATGTCTTATTTATTTTTGTTGCTGCGGGTTGTGTTGGTACAAAAGTGAATAAGGACAAAACAATTGTAACTAACATTCCGTCCAAAATAGAAAATTTGGACAGTATAAATACTTCTAATACTCCGCATCTTTTTGAATTGTCTCCACCAGGAAACAAATGGGTTGATAGCGTATATAGTGCTATGACTTTAAAAGAAAAATTAGGACAATTATTTATGGTCGCTGCATATTCTAATAAAGATTCAGCGCATATCAAAGCAATTGACAAACTCATATTAGACCATAATATTGGCGGCTTAATTTTCTTTCAAGGCGGTCCGCAACGTCAGGCAAAATTAACTAACCGGTACCAATCTAAATCTAAAACACCACTATTTATCGGTAATGATGCAGAATGGGGTTTGGGTATGCGACTGGATTCTACTTATAGTTATCCATGGAATATGACTCTTGGAGCCATTCAAGACATGAAGCTTTTGGAAAAAGTTGGTATTCAAATCGGACAACAAAGCAAACGTATGGGATTGCAATTTAACTTTGCTCCGGTATTAGATATCAATTCAAATCCTAAAAATCCTATTATTGGTTTTCGTTCTTTTGGTGAAGATAAATTTAAAGTTACCGAGCGCGCCATTGCTGTAATGAAAGGCGTTCAGAGTCAAGGTGTGTTTTCTACAGGTAAACATTTTCCAGGTCACGGAGATACAGAAACAGATTCTCATAAAAGATTACCAACTATAAATTCTTCAAAAGAAAGATTATCAAACGTAGAGTTTTACCCTTATCAAAAAATGTTTCATGAAGGCCTTTCGTCTGTTATGGTGGCGCATTTAAACGTTCCTAGTTTAGAATCAAGACCTAATTTTCCTTCTTCTATTTCTTATAATGTTGTTACGGATATTCTTCAAAAAGAATTGGGCTTCCAAGGTCTAATATTTACTGATGCTTTAAATATGAAAAGTGTAAGTAATTTCAATTCTCCTAGCGAAATTAACTTTGAAGCTTTTATGGCCGGAAATGATGTATTATTATTTCCTGAAAATGTTCCTGCTGCAATTGATAAATTTATACTTGCATATTCTTTGAATTTATTTACCGATGAACGATTGGCGCATTCTGTAAAGAAAATTCTAAAGTTTAAGTACAAAGCTGGTTTAAATAGTTATAAGCCAATTGCTACCGAAAATTTACACAAAGATTTAAATGCAGTTGAAAACGATGCTTTACAGTATGAATTATATGAAAATGCGATTACAGTTTTAAAAAATACGGGTACTGTTTTACCAATTAAAAATTTGGACAAACAAAAAATCGCTTATGTAAAAATAGGTGATGATAACAATGATGCTTTTGTTTCGACTTTAAAAAAATATGCAGAAGTTACCGTGATTTCAGATACAAATCTTGACAGTCTTCAGGTGAAATTAAAGGATTTTACAACGGTAATCATTGGCTATCACAAATCAGATGTGGCTTTTAGAAACGATGATTTAAAAACAAACGAAATATTCAAAATAAATTTTTTAGCAAAGAATAATAATGTTATTCTGAACGTTTTTGCAAAACCATATTCTTTATTACCTATAACAAATTTTGATGATATTGAAGGATTAGTCGTTTCGTATCAAAATAGCTATATCGCTCAAGTCGTCTCGGCGGAACTAATTTTTGGGTCTATTGCTGCCAAAGGGAAATTACCGGTTTCAATAAATAACAACTTTAAGGTAAATGATGGTTTGTCTACGGAAAAATTAAATCGTTTAGGATTCACTACTCCTGAAAACGTGGGTATGAATTCAGCCATTTTATCAAAAATTGATGGCATTGCGAATAAAGCAATTAATGCAAAAATGACGCCTGGTATTCAGGTTTTAGTAGCCAGAAAGGGAAAAGTTATTTATCAAAAATCATTCGGGCATCATACTTATGATAAAACAATAAAAGTCCAGAATTCAGATATTTATGATGTGGCATCTTTAACAAAAATTTTGGCAACTTTACCAAATGTTATGTTGCTATACGATCAGCAAAAAATAAATTTGGAAACTACTTTAGGGACAATGGCTCCAATTTTTAAAGATTCGAATAAAGCAAATATCAATTTCAAGGATTTATTGTCGCATTATGCAGGACTTGCCGCTGGGATTCCATTTTACAAAGCGGTAATGGATAAATCTAAATTACCTTCGGAAGTTTATTTTAGAAAAGTAGAAGAGCAAGGATTTTCTAAAAAACTGGGAGACAGTCTTTATATCAGAAATGATTTTAGTGATACTATTATGAAAATGATTGTTGATAGTAAACTGTCAGTGAAAAAAGAATACAAATACAGTGATTTAACTTTTATGATTTTAAAGGATTATTTAGAAAAAACAACTGGTAAAACATTGGATGTTTTAATTCAGGAAAATTTCTATCGTTCGCTTGGAATGAACAATTCTAGTTATAATCCGTTGACTAAATTTGACAAAAGGAGAATTCCTCCAACAGAAACGGATACTTATTTTCGTAATCAACTTTTACATGGATATGTCAACGATTTGTCGGCTGCTTTAGAAGGTGGGGTTTCTGGTCATGCAGGTGTATTTTCGAATGCTATGGATGTTGCTAAATTAATGGAGCTTTATTTGCAGAAAGGGAATTATGGCTACCAGCAGTATTTTTCTGAAAAGACATTTGATGATTTTAATACCTGTTATTTTTGTGCAGCAGGAAATAGGCGAGGCGTAGGTTTTGATAAACCACAATTGGGTGTAGAAGGACCTACGTGTGGCTGTGCTTCGATGACTAGTTTTGGTCATACCGGATACACAGGAACGATGGCTTGGGCAGATCCTGAAACGCAAATTGTTTATGTATTTTTATCCAACAGAACTTTTCCTATTGCTGGTGAAAATAGATTATCCAAAGAAAACATTCGAGAAGATATTCAAAAGGTGATTTATGAAGCTATTATAAATTAATCTAACCTTGAAGCAATAATAAATACTCCAAATGATATAATCAATTATTTCATTTGGATTTTTTTTGTAAACAGGTTTATAGTCCTTCATTAGAACTGTATAGTTATTAATTTTAGCCTAATTATAGTATATTTGATATAAAAATAGCGTGATGAAAAACAGGAATACCGTTTTTGCAAAAGTCAATTTAATTGTATTGCTTTTTTGCATGACTTTTGTAAATGCTCAAAATATTGATATTAATATCCTACGAGATATCAATATTGATAGAAATAAAAATTTGGACCCAACTTTTAAATTTGTTACAAACACTGCGGTTCCAATTAGTATTTCAACTCCTATTATCATATATTCTGTTGGATTAATAAAAAAAGATAGTTCTATCAAGAAACAAGCAGTTTTTTTAGGCGAGACTTTCTTAGTTAATGCATTTGTTACTATAGCATTAAAACATACTATAAAAAGGAACAGACCATTTGAAACCTATCCAGATATTGATCAAGCTGCATCTTCTCTGGGAAGATCATTCCCTTCTGGACATACCTCTTTAGCTTTTACAACAGCAACCTCACTGAGTTTAGCTTATCCTAAATGGTTTGTTATTGCCCCGTCCTTTGTTTGGGCAAGTACAGTGGGATATTCTAGAATGCACTTAGGGGTTCATTATCCTAGTGATGTACTTGCGGGTGCAGTTATTGGCAGTGGCTCGGCATATCTAAGTTATAAAGTGAATAAGTGGATAAATAAAAAAACTTATAAAAAGGATAACAAAGGAACTGATATTCAGTGATTATTGTTTGAAAATGATTAAGAATTCATTCTAAATCAATTAACCTTAAATGAATAATTTGTAGGGTATAATATGGTGATTTTATGAGCCAAATCAATAGATAAGACACTAATTTTCATAATTAGTAACACTATTGAATGTTATTAGTTCTTTTTTATAAATTTCATTATCTAAAATGACACACAAACATTTTACTGATGATATATAATTCTGCTAACTACCACATTGAAGTTTTTTTTGCTGAAGTTGACTTTTATTAGTCAGCGATTTTAACTGCTGTAAGAATTCAGCGAATTAAGTTTTGAGTTGGTAATGATTTAACTTAAATTTCCATAAAACACATTCCTATTTTTCTTAATTTCGTTTTATTAAATTACATAGATGAAAATTGCAATAGTTTGTTATCCCACCTTTGGTGGAAGTGGTGTTGTCGCTACAGAATTAGGCCTTGAACTGGCTCGTCGCGGTCATGAAATACATTTTATAACCTACAGTCAGCCTGTGCGTTTGGCGCTACTGAGCCCAAATGTGCATTACCACGAAGTAAATGTTCCTGAATATCCATTATTTCATTATCAACCATACGAATTAGCTTTGTCAAGCAAATTAGTGGATATGGTAAAACTCTATAAAATCGAATTGTTGCACGTACATTATGCAATCCCACATGCCTATGCGGGTTATATGGCAAAACAAATGTTGAAAGATGAAGGAATTAATATTCCAATGGTAACGACACTTCATGGAACCGATATTACATTGGTAGGAAATCATCCTTTTTATAAACCAGCAGTGACTTTTAGCATTAATAAATCTGATTTTGTTACTTCGGTTTCCCAAAGTCTAAAAGATGATACTCTTAAATTATTCAAGATAAAAAATGAAATTGAGGTCATTCCTAATTTTATAGAATTAGACAAAAACATGAATGACCCAAGTACAGCTTGTCATCGTTCCGTAATGGCCAATAAAAACGAAAGAATTATAACGCACATCAGTAATTTCAGAAAAGTAAAACGAATTCCAGATATAATTAAAATTTTCTTTAGTATTCAAAAAGAAATACCAGCTAAATTAATGATGGTAGGGGATGGTCCTGAAAAAGAAAAAGCAGAATATTTATGTCAGGAATTAGGAATACAGGACAAAGTTATTTTTTTTGGCAATAGTAATGAGATTGATAAAATTTTAAGTTACACTGATTTGTTCTTATTGCCATCAGAAACAGAAAGTTTTGGTCTTGCTGCTCTAGAAGCTATGGCTTGGAGTGTTCCCGTAATTTCTAGTAATTCTGGAGGTTTACCGGAAGTGAATTTTGATGGTATTTCAGGATATTTAAGTGATGTAGGAAAAACGGATGAAATGGCGCAGAACGCTTTAAAGATTTTAAAAGATGATGCTACCCTTCAGAAATTTAAGGAAAATGCGCTTTCAGTAGCAAAACAATTTGATATCAAAAACATTTTACCACTTTATGAAGCTCTGTATGAAAAAGCATTAAAAAAATACGTTTAACCATTATATCTAGAATAAAAGTAGTATTAATCTAGAATTTACTCTAGTCACAAATAAATGCAGCAATGAAAAAAATAATAGTATCATTAGTGGCTGTCACCTTAGCTTCTTGCGGTGCAGCAGTTACAAAAAGTTCCGATAAAAGTTCTTTATATGAAGTCTTGACCCAACAATCAAACGGTGGTGCAAGTATTCGTTTTTTTGAGATTCTGACGGAGCCAAATGAAATAGCAATGTTGCAGAACGATGAAAATTTAAAAAATAAAATTAGTGCTAATGATGTTCAGAAATCAAATTTTATAGTTTTGAATATGGGAGAAAAAACATCAGGCGGATATAGTATAGGGATTGATAGTGTTATCGAAACCGATGAAAATATTGTTATCACCATTAAAGAGACTAATCCGGAACCAGGCAGTATGGTTACACAAGCATTCACAAATCCATTTTGTGTAGTAAAAATAAATTCTAAAAAAGAAATCATTTTTAAATAAAAAAAAACGCCATCTGCATTGCAAATGGCGTTTTTAATTTGTTTTCTAAAATATTAGAATTGGTATCTTAAAGCTAAAGCTACATCAGAACCATAATTGTTTTTGTAATATCCACTACCACCAAATTCAGGTCTAAAATCTAAAGACACTAATAAAGGAAAGTCGAAATTATATTCAATACCGATATTTCCAGCAGCAAATGCAAAAACATCATTGTATTTTGTATTGTTATCTTCATAACCGTAGCTTCCTACACCACCACCAACACCTGCGTACCAGTTGAAACCACCATCGATGTTCCATACCCATTGATACAAACCTGTTAATTTCACAGCATTGTCATCGTAACTATTATTATTAAAGTTACTTCTGTTTCTCCAACCTAAATCAAGTTCAAGTCTGTTGTTGCTACCTAATGCTCTTTGGTATGAAATTTCTGCTCCAAATCCATAGCTATCACCAAAACGTAATCCTAATGCGTTTTTCGAAATGTCTTGTGCTTGTGCGGTAAATGCTAATCCAATTAACATTATTGCTGATAAAATAATTTTTTTCATAAGTAAGTTTTTATAGGTACAAATGTATAATTAAGTAGGTTACGAAGTTTATAAAATTTCAATTAAATGTTACATAATTTACACATTTTGGAATTGAAAAGCTTTGAATCTCGAATTACAAAAAAATATTTTGTTTGGAGAAAAGTGCTCTTTCCACAATTTGATTAATTATAATATCCTCCATTTCAAAAAGGTTTTCTTCTTCAACATAATTTGCTTCGGAATAATTATATAATTTCCAACGTTTTTTATTGTACTCCAATGCTGTTAAATTCTCAACCCAATCTCCCGAATTCAAATATAAAGTTGTCCCGTTTTTATTCTCTTTATAAATCATCTTTGGTTCATGAATGTGTCCACAAATAACATAATCGTATTTTTTTTCGATGGCTAATTCGGTTGCAGTTGTCTCAAAATCAGAAATGTGTTTTACTGCTTTTTTTACACTTGCTTTTATTTTTTTAGAAAAAGAATACGGTTCTCTTCCCATTTTGGATAAACACCAATTTACAAAGCGATTTGAAAGTATTAAATAGTCATACCCTAAGCCGCCAAGTTTAGCAATCCATTTTGAATGTTGCACAGAAGCATCAAAAACGTCACCGTGAAATATCCAAGCTTTTTTATCATCAAGATTTAAAACTAATTTGTCTACTAAAGCAAAGTTACCCATATTCATATCACTAAATTTCCGAAGCATTTCGTCATGATTTCCAGTTACGTAGTAGACCTTAGTTCCCTTGGATGCGAAACTTATAATTTTTTGTATGACTTTTAAATGTGCTTTTGGGAAATATGATTTTCGAAATTGCCAGATATCTATAATGTCACCATTCAAGACTAACGTTTTAGGTTTTATAGAGGATAAATAGTTATAAAGTTCTTTAGCATGACTACCAAAAGTTCCTAGGTGTACATCAGAAATAACAACTAACTCGACTTTTCTTTTTTTCAATGTATTTGAATTTGAAGTTTACCAAATTAATAGAATTATTAACAATAAAAATGGCATTAAAGGTTAAGAATTCTTAGACAAGATTAAATTAATATCAATAAATGTGAAATGTTTATTAAAACTTTATCCCGAAATTTCAGGATAAGCTTTTAAACTTTGAACTAAAATGGTACTTTTGTTCAAAACTAATTATAATGGCAGGAAATAGCTACGGAACACTATTTAGATTAACAACTTTTGGAGAATCACATGGTGAAGCATTAGGCGGTATAATAGATGGTTGCCCTCCTGGAATAACTATAGATTTAGAAGCAATTCAATTTGAAATGTCAAGAAGAAAGCCGGGTCAGTCGGCAATAGTTACCCAACGTAAGGAGCCAGATGATGTACAATTTTTATCTGGAATATTTGAAGGTAAATCCACAGGAACTCCCATAGGTTTTATTATTCCAAATACCAATCAAAAATCAGATGATTACTCGCATATAAAAGACAATTACAGACCTAGTCACGCTGATTATGTCTATGAAAAAAAATACGGTGTAAGAGATTATCGTGGAGGCGGAAGAAGTTCAGCTCGTGAAACTGCTAGTAGAGTAGTAGCTGGTGCTATTGCAAAGCAAATGTTACCAGAAATAAAAATCAATGCTTATGTGTCTTCTGTAGGTCCTATATTTTTAGAAAAACCATACCAAGAACTAGATTTTTCAAAAACTGAAAATAATCCAGTGCGTTGTCCTGATGAGGAATCAGCGGTAATTATGGAGGAATATATTCGTGATATTCGCAAACAAGGCGACACTGTAGGTGGAACTGTAACTTGTGTGATTCAAAATGTTCCTGTTGGTTTAGGCGAGCCTGTTTTTGATAAACTTCATGCTGAATTAGGTAAAGCTATGCTTTCTATAAATGCTGTAAAAGGATTTGAGTTTGGAAGTGGTTTTGATGGTTCTAAGATGAAAGGAAGCGAACATAATGATTTATATAATCCTGACGGTACTACACAAACTAATCTTTCTGGTGGGATTCAAGGTGGAATTAGCAACGGGATGGACATTTATTTCCGAGTTGCATTCAAACCGGTTGCGACCATTATGCAAAAACAAGAGTCATTAGATAAGGAAGGTAATATTACAGAAATGACAGGAAAAGGACGTCATGATCCATGTGTAGTTCCACGTGCTGTACCTATAGTTGAAGCAATGGCTGCGATTGTGCTTGCCGACTTTTATCTGATAAACAAAACATATTAAAACTAATTTTTGTAGCTATCACTGATTACACCACATTGTATCTTATTAAACAAAAAGTAAGAAACGAAATTTTACACAATTAAAGTAAGACTAAAATAAACAACCAAATTAATGAGTAACAGAACAACCACCAAACCATCTTTTTTTTCAGGATTAACGGGACAGATACTAATCGCGATGGTATTAGGTGCCATTTTGGGTATTATAATTCATAATTCAATCTCTCCAGAAGCTGCACAAAACTTCAGTGCAAAAATTAAAATACTTGCAACAATCTTCATTCGATTGGTCCAGATGATCATCTCGCCTTTAGTTTTTACGACATTAGTTGTGGGAATTGCAAAGCTCGGAGATATAAAAGCAGTAGGTAGAATTGGAGGAAAAGCGATGGGATGGTTTTTTACAGCCTCATTCATATCGTTATTAATCGGAATGTTTTGGGTAAACATTTTGGAACCGGGAGTAGGTCTTAATTTATCAAATGTTGACCTGGGTTCAGCTTCCGAGGTTACTGCAAAAACACAAAATATATCTTTTGAAAATTTTATTGAGCATATTGTACCCAAAAGTATTTTTGAAGCAATGGCAACTAATGAGATTTTGCAAATTGTAATTTTTTCTATTTTCTTTGGTTTGGCCGCAGCCGCACTAGGTGATTATGTAAAACCTGTCATAAATGCATTAGACAAAACGTCTCACATTGTTCTTAAAATGGTAAATTATGTAATGAAGTTTGCACCAATAGGAGTTTTTGGAGCTATTGCCGGAGTTTTTGCTGTACGAGATTTTCAAGAATTAGCGATAACGTATTTTAAATTTTTTGGTTCATTTTTAGTCGGAATTTCTTCACTTTGGTTAGTATTAATTGTGGTGGGTTATATTTTTCTAAAAAGCAGAATGACTGTTTTACTTAAAAGAATAGTTAGCCCTTTGATTATTGCTTTTGGTACAACCAGTAGTGAAGCAGTTTTTCCTAAATTGACAGAAGAATTGGAACGTTTTGGAGTAAAAGACAGAATAGTTTCTTTTATGTTGCCGCTTGGGTATTCTTTCAATTTGGACGGAAGCATGATGTATATGACTTTCGCTAGTATTTTCATTGCGCAGGCGTACGGAATCGATTTGAATATTGGAACACAAATGACGATGCTTTTAGTTTTGATGCTTACTAGTAAAGGAATTGCAGGTGTTCCAAGAGCAAGTTTAGTTGTCGTTGCCGCTACATGTGGTATGTTTGATATTCCAATTGAAGGAATCGCATTAATTTTACCTATCGATCATTTTTGTGACATGTTTCGTAGTGCAACAAATGTTTTAGGGAACGCTTTAGCCACCTCTGTTGTAGGACAATGGGAGGGTAATGAAGAAACGGTAAATGTAGACGTTTAATAATTTAAATGTTTTAATCATAGCATAACAAGCCGTCTCAAAGTAAATTTGAGGCGGTTTTTTTGTTTAAATAACACGAGGTTTTCTTAACTCCTTACTAATTTTATATTTAATCAGATTTTAATATGAAAAATGTTCTTTTTCTTATTTTTTTATTAATAAAATGTATATTTGATAAACTATGATTAATTATGTGTCAGATACGTGTTATTTTATTGGTATTACTGGTGTCAAATACGTTTAATGATTTAATTGCTCAAAAAAAGCTTTATAGTAAAAAAGAACTCACTGAACTAACCGAACAGGCTTCTCACTTTTTGAATGATGCTAATTTTGAAAAATCATTAAAAATTTCTAAAGAGGCATTACATAAATCTATCGTACATAATGATAGTGTCTCGACAACCATTTCCTATATTACAATTGCTGCAAATTATGCTGAATTAGCTGAATTTGATAAAGCTATTTATTTCTATCAAAAAGGATTACTTTACGCTAATAAAACGCACAACGACACATTAAAAAATAGGATTAATAATAATTTAGGTAATATTTATTGTTTTGAAAAAAAGCAGTATATAAAAGGAATAAATTTTTTTGAAAATGCTCTCAAATACAGTATTAAAATAGCTGATTCGAGCCAAATTTTCATGACTAAACTGAATATTACTTGGGCGTATTTTGATGTGGGTCATTTCGAAAAAGGTTATACAAATCTGGAATTTATCAATGGCAATAATATAAAATATGGCGATAAATCGACAGCGGGTGTAGTGTACATGCTTAATGGAATGTATCATGGGAACAAAGGTAATGATGAAAAAGCAAATGCTTATTTTTTGAACGCCATAAAGTCGGGAAATGAAACTAATGAGAAATCAGATTTATCATTTGCACATTTAGAATATTCTAAATTCTTATTGAAAAAAGGCGATTATAAGAAAGCATACCAAAATCTTATCTTGTATAATAAAATTACCGAAATTCTTTATAATAAAGACAAGCTAAAAAAAGCAAATGTTGCCGGAATCAATGTAGAGTTAGATGAGTACAAAAGAGAGATTGAAAAATTTGAAAGCGAAAAGGAAGCGCAGCATCAAATAGTTCAAAAAACTAAAACGATTGTAATATTGTTTATGTTAATACTCTTTGTTTTGTTGCTCTTTGTGTATAATTTATTCAAAAATAATAATTTTAGAAAAAAATTAAATTCAGAACTCTCTAAAACTAATGAGCAGTTAATTCTAGCTAAAGAAAAAGCAGAGGAAGCTTCGGTTTTAAAATCCCAATTTGTGTCTACCATCAGTCATGAATTGCGAACTCCATTGTATGGCGTTGTTGGAATTACTAATATGTTGATTGACGAGCACAAAGAATTAGCAAATAGTCCACATTTGAGTTCACTGAAATTTTCTGCTAGGTATTTACTGTCACTTGTGAATGATATTCTCCAAATCAACAAAATAGAAGATAACAGAATGATATTAGAGAATATGACTTTTAATATTTCAGATGAAATTAATATGGTTATAAATTCGCTTTCATTTTTGGCAAAAAATAATAATAATTTTGTGATAGTAAAAATTGATCCTGCTATTCCAGAATATCTAATTGGTGATAAGTTAAGGCTATCGCAAATTATTATGAATTTAGTAAGTAACGCTCTGAAATTCACATTAAACGGAGAAGTAACAATAAGTCTAAATTTAGAAAAAATAGAAGATGAGTCTTATTTTATCAACTTTGAAATTAAAGATAATGGAATAGGAATAGCTTTGGATGATCAGGAAAAGATTTTTGATAAATTTGTGCAAATTGGTAGAAAAGAAACTGATTATCAGGGTACAGGTCTTGGACTTTCGATAGTAAAACAATTGTTGGGGTTATTCAATAGTACCATAGCTATTCAAAGTTCAATTGATGTAGGTACAACATTCAAATTTGTTATTGCATTCGAATATAACATGGAGAAAACAATTGAAATTATCAATAATATTCAAGTAGATATTACTTCGAATCAAACTATAAAAGTTTTGGTAGTTGAGGACAATCATATTAATCAATTGGTTACTAAAAAAACAATAGAAAAAAATAATTACAAGTGCATTGTTGTTGATAATGGATATGCTGCCCTTGAAATACTAGATAAAGAATTTTTTGATGTCATACTAATGGATATCAATATGCCTCTGATAAACGGTTTTGAGACTACGAGAAAGATTCGGTTGATGGGAATTGATACACCAATTGTTGCACTTACTGCCTTCGATAAAGCTGAAATTACTGAAGAAGCGCTTTCAGCTGGAATAAATGATATCATTATAAAACCATTTGATTCGCTTAAATTGTTTAGTATCATTACAATTTTGATTTCTAAAAACTAAAATAAAAGCGTTTTCTTTATCTGTTAAGGATTTAAATGTTTTTCTAATTTGTATTATTTTTCTAAAAAAGAATGTCTTTTTTTCAATATCAATTTGAAGAATTTCATTTTTAAAATTTACTTCAATTTTATTTACTTCAATTGATTCAGTTAATATAAAAGAACGAAAGAAGGATTGATGATTAATATTTTTTCGAATGTAATTGCCTTTTTTTCTAACTTGTTCTTTCTTTTTGTTCCATAAAAATAATTCATTAGATGCTGCAGATAATTTATCTTGAAAGTCTTTTTGTTTAAAAATTGTTTATGTTGTCTTTAATCAAATTTAATGATTTAATGATTTCTGAAGTAAATTTGATTAAAGACAATAAAAATTGTTGTTAATTGAGTGATTTATTTTTGTTGAAAGGTAATTTCTTAGTGATAGTTAATTCAAAAACAATTAATACCAGCGCTTTTTATTTTGTTTTGAAACCTCAGATTTTCTTGATTTGTGAGCTCCACCGCTACGGTTTGAGTTTTTTTGTTGAGAACCAGAAGCAATTTCTGGACTTCCAGAATGCCATTGATACGGATGATCATTTACCGTTTTTACATCGACTTTTATTAGTTTTTGTATGTCTTTCCAATAGGTATGTTCATCTTTACTACAAAAAGAGATTGCAATACCGCCATTTCCAGCACGACCAGTTCTACCTATGCGGTGGACATACGTTTCAGGAATATTAGGTAAATCAAAATTAATTACAACGGGCAATTGGTCAATATCAATTCCACGAGCTGCTATATCGGTAGCTACGAGAACACCAACTTCTTTGTTTTTGAAAGCATCTAAAACACGTTGCCTTGCATTTTGTGATTTGTCACCATGAATAGCTTCAGCGGCAATATTGTTTTTTCGTAATGCTTTTACAACATTGTCCGCGCCATGCTTTGTTCTGGAGAAAACCAAAACATCGGATAGGTTTTCATTTTTAATTAAATGATATAGTAGGTTTCTTTTTTCCCCTTTTTCAACAAAATAAACGCGTTGTTCTACATTTTCGGCGGTAGATGAAACAGGCGAAACGGTTACTGTTGCAGGATCGGTCAAAAACATTTCGGCTAATTCCCGAATAGCGATTGGCATTGTTGCTGAGAAAAATAATGTTTGTCTGTTTTTTGGCGTAAGCTTTACAATTTTCTTTACATCATTTACAAATCCCATATCAAGCATCTGATCAGCTTCGTCAAGAACTAAAGTATGTAAATGGTCTAAATCAATAAAGCCCTGTTTGTGTAAATCAAGTAACCTTCCGGGAGTTGCAACCAAAATATCGATACCACTTTTTAAAGTATCTACTTGCGGATTTTGTGAAACTCCACCAAAAATGGTAAGCTGTGTTAAGTTTGTATATTTTGCATACGTATCAAAGCTTTGACCAATTTGGACAGCTAATTCTCTTGTAGGAGTAACTACTAAAGCTCGTATTTGTTTTGCTTTTTTTGAAGAACCTACAATTCGGTGCAATTGATGTATAATTGGAATTGCAAACGCGGCAGTTTTCCCAGTTCCAGTTTGTGCACAACCTATTAAATCTTTTCCAGATAATACAATTGGGATAGATTGTTCTTGAATAGGAGTAGGGTTTAGATAGCCTTGTTCAAATACGGCTTTTTGTATACTTTTTGAAAGTGATAAATCTTCGAATAACATATTTTTGGTATTAAATATCATGCATTAAGTACATAGATAGTGTAGCAAAGATAGTATTATTATTTTTGATGATAATTTATATGGAATTTGGAGTTAGAATTTCTATAAATACTTATGAGAAATTCATCAATAAAAAAGACTATGTAATATTGGTTTTAATAAAATCAGTTACTAAATATCCTATTAGTTTACCTATTAAATGGTTGTTTTTTTCTTCACCTAAATCCGGTGCGCCTTCGCAAATATGCAAATAGGCTGCATTTTTATTTTTTGCAAAATAGGATATAAATTGTCTTAGTTGTTCTACTGAGAAACCACTAAAAGTCATGGCACTACAAGCGATATTAGGAATCGAATCAAGGTCTATCTCAATTCCAAAAAAATCGTCATTTATAAATTCTAAAGCTAATGCCATTTCTTGATTGAAATCTTTTTCTTTTCTAATGTTTATGCTATCGTAAGTGTTGTAGCGCACCCGATCTTCTATTTTTTTTATGATGTCTAGTACATTCTTGGAAGTATAATTTTCATGTAAACCAAAAATAAAATATTTCTTTAAAAAGCCTTCTTCATAAGCATATGAAAAGCCATTACCACTGTGACGTCCTTCTAAAATTCTAAAATCAGAATGTGCGTCAAAGTTTACAGCATTAATAGGTTTCCCTTTAGCAAGTGCTGTTCCTTTTATATTTCCATAGGAATTATTATGTCCGCCTCCAATAATTATAGGAATTTTGCCTAGTTTTATAATATTAAAAATAATGTGAGAAACATCTTTATCAATTTTTTCAACTAACTGACTCAATTTTGAGCGGTCATCAATATCATTAAAATCTAAATGTTCTACTTCCTTCATTTCGGCACTAACATTTAATTGTCCTAAAACAAAAAGTTGGCTTCCTTTACAAAAGCGATTGTGCTGAATATTAGCAATACTTTTGATGGCGCTATCCCATGCTGAAGCTGCACCCGGTCTGCCATAATTAGCTCTAATACCTATATCTTCAGGAATGCCAAACAAAACATATTTTGCTTCACAAGTTTTTAAAAACTCTAATGAATCAGTATCTTTTGGAACAGTTATCATTTTCTCACCAAATTTTATTTCACCACTTCTATGGTTTGTAATTTTAGCAAGGTCTTTGATGGTAAACGGGATGATTTTTTCCATTAACAAAAATATTTTTTTTCAAAAATAATATAATTACGTCAACTTACGTTGTTAGGTGGTTATATATTGTTAAATTTGTGAAATAAATTAAAATAAGTTAAATGATGGAAAATCAAAAAAACAGTTCAGGTCTAAAAGCGGTTGTAGCAGTATTAGCTATTTTATTAGTGGGAAGTTTAGTTTATATTTTTAAAATGACTTCAGATACCGAAATCGTAAAAACAGAATTGAAAACTACTTTAACTGAAAAAGAATCAGTTATGCAAGATTTACAAGAATTAAAATCAACTTATGATGCTGCTATTGCAGAGAACACATCAATGTCAGAAGAGTTAATTCAAGAAAGAGATAAAGTGGTTAAATTAATGTCTGATTTAAGTAAATCAAAAGGTGATGTAGCGTCATTAGCTAAATACAAAACGCAATTCAACGCTTTACAAGGTAATATGAAAGTTTTAATGGCTGAAAATGATAACCTAAAAAAGGCAAATACAACACTAACTTCACAACGTGACAGTACGATAGTGGTTTTAGGAGAAACAAAAAAGAATGTTGAAGCATTAACTGGTCAAAATGATGAACTAGCAAGAACAGTTGAAATTGGTTCAAAATTAACGGTTTTAAACACTAGAGGTTCTGCATTTAAATTAAGAAGTTCAGGAAAACAAATCGAAACTGATAAAGCAAGTAGAGCTGATGTTCTTAGAATTAACTTTACAATTGCCGAAAATCAAATTGCTAAATCAGGAGATAAAACATATTACGTTCAAGTAATTGACAGTAAAAATAATGTTTTAGGCGATAAGAGAACTGAAAATTTTGGAGAGAATACTTTAACATATAGTTTTCTAACTAATGTAAAATATGAAAATAAAACAATCCAAGTATCGGAAGATTTAAGAGGAAAAGATTTTGCTAAAGGAACTTATTTTATCAATATTTTTGATAAAGATGTTTTAGTTTCTAAAACAAGTTTTGAACTGAGATAGTCATTATATTATAAAACAACAAAAAGAGGAACGTACTGTTCCTCTTTTTTTATGAAATTATTTCACCTTCAATCAAAACAGTATCAATTAAATTACTTCCAAAAGCGTAAGGTATTTGATAGTAGGAAGGAATAGGTTTCGTAATAATTAGATTAGCTTTTTTACCAATGGTGATGCTTCCGTGAGTTTTAGAAATTCCCATTGCATAAGCTCCATTTATTGTGGCTGCATTGATGGCCTCTTCAGGAGTCATTTTCATTTTGATGCATGCAGTAGCTACAACAAAATTCATATTTCCTGATGGAGTAGAACCTGGATTGTAATCCGTGGCCAAAGCGAGAGGAAGTCCAGCCGCAATCATTTCTCTTGCTGGAGTGTAAGGAATACTCAAAAAGTAAGAACATGATGGTAATGCAACGGGCATTGTCTCGGTATTTTTTAATGCTTCAATATCTACGGGTTTCATTACTTCTAGATGATCCACGGAAAGCGCATTATATTTAATGCCAGCTTGAATTCCGCCAATTGAGTTGAACTGATTAACGTGAATCTTTGGCTTTAAGCCAAATTGAATTCCGGCCTCCATAATTTGCTGGGTTTCTTCAACAGAATAATAACCCGTTTCACAAAATACATCGATGAAATCTGCCAGTTTATTTTTAGTAATTTCAGGAAGCATTTCATTAATTATTAAATCAATGTAACCTTTATGATTTTCTTTGTATTCCAATGGAAATGCGTGAGCACCTAAAAAAGTTGCTTTTATGGTAATGGGATAATTTTGAGCTAAGCGCTGTATCACACGAAGTATTTTCAATTCTCCATCAACTGTTAATCCATAACCTGATTTTATTTCTACTGCTCCGGTTCCCAAACGCATGACTTCTTCCAGTCGCGCTCTGGATTGTTGGTAGATTTCTTCTTCTGTAGTTTCGTTGAGTTTTTTAGCTGAATTTAGGATTCCACCGCCTCGATTGGCGATTTCTTCATACGTCAAACCATTGATTCGATCGACAAATTCTTGTTCTCTATTACCGGCATAAACAATATGAGTATGACTGTCACACCAAGATGGCAAAACCATTTTTCCAGTGGCATCAATCGTTTTATCAGCATGTATTGGAGGTAAATTCTCCATAGCACCAAAATCAGCAATCAAATTGTCTTCAATTACTAAAAAGGCATTTTTAATCGTTGAAAGAATAGCCATTTCGGCACCAGAAACTTTAGCTTTAGCTGTTTCCCGAACCTGAAGTAACTCTTTTATATTGATGATTAATGTTGTCATTTTCTTTGATAATTACTCTGAAATTTTGATTTCAAACATTTTGTCCCAATTTTTACCGGTAACAAAAATGGTTTTTGTTTTTTGGTTGTAGGCAATTCCGTTTAGGACATCCGTATCCGGTAATTGAGTTATTTTATTCTTTAAATCGGCAAGATTGATAATTGCTTCGACTGCTCCGTTTTTAGGATTGATGACAGCAATTGCGTCTTTTTGGTATACATTTCCATAAATTTTACCGTCAATCCATTCGAGTTCATTGATAGCTTTTATTTTTGTTTCGAATGAATAAACGTTCAAGTAATCTACTTCTTTAAAGGTGGTTGGATCTAATATCCAAATTTTTTCCGTACCATCAGATTGATAAAGATATTTTCCGTCATTAGTTAATCCCCAACCTTCAATTGCTTTGAAATAGGTAAACGTTTTTTCTTTTTTGAAAGTATCTGCATTGTAAACATATCCTTCATTATTTTGCCACGTTAATTGGTATATTTTATTATTTAGAATCGTAATCCCTTCGCCAAAATATTTGTCTTCCAATTCCACTTTTTTATAAACTTCTCCAGTTTTATAATTTGTTTTTCTTAAACTTGAGATTCCTTTTATTCCGGTACTATTTCCTGAGCCGTTTCCAGTTCCTTCATACAGTGTGTCACGGTAAAATTCTAACCCTTGCGTGTATGCTTGAATATCGTGCGGATACGTATTTACGATGGTGTATTTTAATAATTTTGGCTGAATGTTTGAAACTAATTCTACTCTTGTGGTAGCTTCGGAAGATTGTCCTTCATAAAAGACTAAAGCTTTTAGGTTTTGATATCCCAATTTTTGTTCTTTCAATTCAAAAGATAATTTTTCAACTCCTTTTTTTGAACCAATTTTTTTGTCATTTACATAATACACAACGCTGTCTATTGTTTTCGAATTGGAGTTCAAAATTTCGAAAGTAAGGGACTCTTGTGGGTTATATTGTTCCTTAAATTTGGAATTATCAAAGGTAAATAAAGTATTTTCGCCTTTTTTTGTTTCGTTGCAACTTGCTAAAGTGATTCCTAATAAAATGATAGATAGGAAGTTATAATTTTTCATGGTTTTTATTTTTGATACCCCAATATACAACGTTATTTTTAATGATTAAAGCTCTTGCAAAAATATAAAAAGATTGTATATTTGCACCGGCAAGTCCTACACGACCAGCTCCTGCAGACTCCCCCAGGATGGGAACATAGCAAGGGTACGTGGTTGAGCGGTGCGATGTAGGTCGCTTGCCATTTTTTATTTTATTTACCTCACAAAAATTCAATTCATTATATAGTCTTCCTTCTGGAGGATTTTTTTATTTTTGGACCTTTCGTATCACCAATAGCAATAATCATGAATAAAGTAGTTCTAATAACTGGAGGTTCCTCAGGAATAGGAAAATCTATTGGAGAGTTTTTGCATCACAAAGGTTTTGTTGTGTATGGCACCAGTAGGAATCCTGACCGAGTTTTGAATTCGGTTTTTCCTCTAGTAGTTTTAGATGTTCGGGATACGGATTCTATTCATGCGGCTGTTGCCAAAGTGATTGCGACTTCTGGAAGACTTGATGTTGTTATAAACAATGCCGGTGTGGGAATTACTGGCCCATTGGAAGAAATTCCGATGCAGGAAATCAAGAATAATTTTGAGACTAATCTTTTTGGTCCAATTGAAGTAATGAAAGCAGTGTTGCCACAAATGCGAACCCAACAATCAGGTTTGATTATTAACGTGACATCGATTGCGGGTTATATGGGCTTGCCATACCGAAGTGTTTATTCTGCTTCAAAAGGGGCTTTAGAACTTATCACGGAAGCATTGCGAATGGAAGTAAAATCGTTTGGCATTCATATTACCAATGTGGCTCCTGGTGATTTTGCCACAAATATTGCTTCGGGACGTTTTCATGCTCCGGTTTTAAAAGGTTCGGCTTATGAAACTCCATACGGAAATACATTGAAAACAATGGATGAACATGTGGATAGTGGCAGTAATCCAAATGATATGGCCGAGGCGGTTTATCAGATTATTCAAACTCCAGAACCTAAAATTCATTATAAAGTGGGCGTTTTTATGCAAAAAATATCAATTGTTTTGAAGAGAATTTTACCTGATAAAGTATATGAAAAAATGCTGATGAACCATTATAAGTTGTAATTTTGCACGAAATTTGCGTGAAGGATTGAAGCGGCATCCCTCGCTTTTTAGCGAGGATATAGCGGAAAGCCTGACCCGAAGTTTTTACGAAGGGTCACGCCCAAAGAATTAGAAACACACAATTAAATTATATTATATGAAATTTTTTATTGACACGGCTAATTTAGCTCAGATTAAAGAAGCACAGGCATTAGGCGTTTTGGATGGTGTTACAACTAATCCTTCGTTGATGGCTAAAGAAGGAATTACTGGGAAAAACAGCATTTTGAAGCATTATGTTGATATTTGTAACCTAGTTGATGGTGACGTAAGTGCTGAAGTTAATGCTTTGGATTACGACGGAATGATTAAAGAAGGAGAAGAGTTAGCGGATTTACACGAGCAAATCGTGGTAAAATTGCCTATGACTAAAGAAGGAGTTATGGCTGCTAAATACTTTTCTGATAAAGGAATTAAAACAAATGTGACTTTAGTATTTTCGGCTGGACAGGCTTTATTAGCTGCAAAAGCTGGAGCTACTTATGTTTCTCCATTCATAGGCCGTTTAGATGATGTATCTACGGACGGATTGGCTTTGATTGAAGAAATCAGATTGATTTATGATAACTACGGTTATGAAACTCAAATTCTTGCTGCTTCGGTGCGTCACACGATGCATATTGTAAACTGTGCAAAAATTGGTGCTGATGTAATGACCGGACCATTATCTGCAATTTACGGCTTGTTGAAACACCCATTGACTGATATCGGATTAGCACAATTTGTTGCTGATTTCGAAAAAGGAAATAAATAATTATATTTTCAGTGAGCAGTTTTTAGTCTCAGCGCAATAAATAAAAAAATCCCATTTGCCTCGGCGAGGGCACTGAAAAACTTCGCTTATTTTGATTAGAGTCGTTTTTTAGACAATAAAGAAACGCTTATAACAGGATTTTAAACATCCGTTATAAGCG
>NZ_QQBA01000017.1 GCF_003350545.1 Flavobacterium glaciei | reverse complement strand
TAAGTAGGTCGGCGAAAGAATCTTGCATTTGTATATAATTTGGAAATACAAATATCTAGATTTTAATATTTCCCCACAACTTTTAGACTTGATCCCATACAATCCACACAAACAATCCCAGATACATTACACAAATTACAAATTTCATGAAACTGGAGGCCAGAAACCCTACAAAGGAACCTGTAGCTGCTTTCAAAGCTCGATTATGGTCTTTAAAGTCATAAATGAGTTCACCTATGAATGCCCCAATAAAAGGACCTATAATAAACCCAAATGGAACTGGAGCAAGAATCCCAACGATTAAACCGATATTAGTTCCCCAGATACCATAAGAGCTTCCGCCATATCTCTTGGTTCCTTTTGCAGGAATCACGTAGTCTAAAACCGAAATAATAACTGTAATCAAAAGAGCAATCCCCAGAACCCAATAGTTAGCCGGAACTGCCTTTGTGAAATAAAGAAATGCTAACCCAACCCAACTAATTCCAGGTCCTGGCAAAACCGGTAAAAAACTTCCAAAAACACCCAAGATAACACAAATAAAACCAAGAATCAAAAGGAGTACATCCATAAATTTATTTTTAGTAATTTTGAAAAAAACAAAAGCAACATTTACTAGCTTATGATACGGATTAAATTAACAACTCTATTTTCTATCTTCTTCTTTTTTACATTTTCTTTTTGGGACGTAAATGCTCAAGAAAAAAATGTAAAAAGTAACGACCTGCTTTTAAAGGAAACTATTTATAACGAGTATCGAGTAAAAGTATTAAATTTTTCTTTGAAACAGTTTGATGCTCTTTTTTTTGAGTTTTTTGATAAAAAATCAAATCCAGACATTGTGTTGACAAAGGAAGAATTCTATAAATACACAATCCAGATTGCAATTTTTTCAGATCGATTGGCTGCTTTGTATCCAGATCAAAAAGAAATTGCAGCCGAAAACAAAAAGAAATGGTTTGCTGAAAACTACGAAGATTATTTGCTTTCGAAAGCATCTCAAAAAAAATAATTGTATTTTTATAGATTATTATTCCAATTCAAAAACAAAACCTTGAAGCAGTATTTCCTCTTTTTAGTCTTTATTTTTTTTAATTCCTGTCAATACTTTGACAAGCAAATTCCTTCGGAAAAGGAATTACTGCAAAAGGAACTGAAATCCATCAATTGGAAAGAAGTCGATGAATATCCATCAGTATTAGATTGCGAAAAAATTGAAGATAAAAAGCAACGCCAACAGTGTTTTTTTGAAATTTTAACACAGCTGATTCAGGAAAAATTGAGTGTTGATACGCTTTCCGTTCTCTATCCTGAACTAGATACAATTGAAGTTAAGGTGACTGTTTTTCCAAATGCAACAATGCAATTCGAGCCGCAATTTCCCAAAGATTCTGTTGCTTATGACAAAATCAAAATTGACAGTATTCTGAAAGCCCGTTTGGTTGATTTCCCTAAAATAAATCCAGCCATTAAGCGTGGTATTCCTGTAAAAACGCAATTTATACTTCCTGTAATTCTTAAAGTCGAGTAAATAATGCCATTTACATTTTCACACCCAGCAATACTTTTGCCATTTTTAAAAAATAATAAATTATCAGCTACTGCTTTGATAGTAGGCTCCATGTCTCCTGACTTGGAATATTTTTTCCGAATGAAAATGCAAAGCGAAATTAGTCATACGCTTTTAGGGATATTTCTAATTGATTTTCCTCTGGGTTTTATAATTATGTTTGCTTTTCATGAAATTATAAAACGCCCTCTCATAGAAAATTCGCCACCTTTTCTTCAAAACAGGTTGCAGGATTTAAAAGAGTTCAATTGGGTAGTTTATTTTAAAAGTGCATTTTTTGTAGTTTTGATATCCTTTTTTTTAGGAGCTGTTTCACATATAGTATGGGATTCAATGACGCATTGGGATGGATATATAGTACAACAAATTCCCTTTTTTAATCTAAAATTTTTTTCAATACCGTTTTACAAAATTGCACAGCATGCAAGTTCAATAATTGGCTTGTTGTGGATTTTATTTTATATTTATAAACTACCAGAAACAAACGAAAATAGCAAAATAATTAATTTCAATTATTGGTCTTTGTCCATTGTTTTTTCAGTGGTTTTTATTGCTATCCGATTTTATTTTGGAACAGAATTGAATCAAATTGGGAATTCAATAGTGAGTATTATTTCTCCCACGATATTAGCAATTACTCTGACGGGATTGATTTTTAGAAATAAAAAAACTATTTAGTAAAGCTTCTCCCTTTCCATTCGTATTTTCCAAACAATGAATACAAAGCCACATTTACGCTAAAAAAAGGATAAAACAAACTACTTAAAATCAAATACTGTATTTTGGTATTGGTTAAAAATTGATTGGTTTTGTAAATTAAAACGGTGTCAACTGAAAATTTTAAAATAAATAATAAAAAGACATTCTGAAAACTAGTTAAATCCAAGATCCAAGAACCAAGGAGGAAGATCCAACTCAGATTTCCTACAAAAACTAACAGCCCCAATCCTTTCCCGAAAGTGCTTTGATATGAACTTGCTTTAGATGCCCAACGGATGCGCTGATGGAATAATGATTTCCAATCATTCAATGGTTTTGTGACAACAATATTGTTTTGGGATTTCAAATAATGGACTTTTTCAGGGGATTTTGCAATTGCTTTTTGCAAAAGGAAAACATCGTCGCCGCTGGCGATTTCATCGTTTCCTTCAAAACCATTGAGCTCATTAAAAAAGGATTTGGTATACGCAAAATTAGCACCATTGCACATGAAACCTTTGTTGATTCCAAAACTCCCAATGGTTGCACCCTGCAAACTAGCCAAATCCAACTGCTGGAAATGATGCAGAAATGAATTGCCGCAATCATACGTTACCGCTCCTGCAATCATCGCAACATCGTGCAGCTGAATGTAATTATCCAAGGTTAATAACCAATTTGCATTGACTACACAATCGGCATCGGTGGTGATAATCCAGTCTGTATTTATAAATTGCATCGCAGTTACTATAGCATCTTTTTTGGGTGAATTCGAAACCCGAACGTTCTCTATTATCCGAACACTGAACACTGAGCACTGAACACTGAACACTTCTTTAGATTCATCATCGACCAAAATCACTTCGAACAATTCCATCGGATAATTCAACTTTGATAAACTTTCTAATAAAACAGGTAGATTTTCAGCCTCATTGCGGAAAGGAACGATAATAGAGAATTTTGTTTTTGGCTTTAAACCCGAACATTCAATTGAATTGATTTTGGTAAAACCATAAATCAGTGCAATTATCGCTAAGCAATAAAGGAGGATTATGAGGCTTAAAACAAATGTAATGATCATATTTTATGGCGTTTTATTTCCCGCTACTTGGGAAATAATTTTAAAATTCAACACATAGTAAGTGCCAATAATCACTGGTAAAACCACATTCAAAAACCACATCAAAGTCGAAATGAAAATCACAATCCATTCGTTTACACCTAAAATCCCAAAGAAATAAACGGCGACACTTCCTTTTACGGCAAAGTCTAAAAACTGAAAAGTAGGCAAGGAAGACGCTAAAAAATAAACAGACGAAATGGTTGCAATCAAGGTGAAATATGGCAAGTCGACATCAAAAGCCAGAAATAAAAAATAGTATTGGTGCGAGAAAACGATATAGCGACAGATTCCTAAAAAGATGTTTTTTTGATGAATGGGTTTTGGTATTTCATTAATCTTATGAAGCAGTTTTTCGATAGAGTAGCCTTTGATGGTAATTTTTTTAATCGAAAATAAAACTACAAATAGGAGAATTAAAAATCCAAAAAGCACTACTACCGTTTTTGTGGTAATCACATTGTACAGTGCATTAAAATACAACAAACCGAAAATTCCAAAAATAACGGTCAGTATCATTTGGATTCCGTTGCAAATCAGGTTCAAGAAAATGACTTTTTTAGTATTTGATTTATCAAAAAACAACGCTTTTCCGGCATATTCTCCAACTCCATTCGGCGTAAAAAGTCCCGCAGTTAATGCGCCAAGAACTTGTTTTGTTGCTTCTCCCAAAGATATTTTATGGATAAATTCTACTAAGTTTTGCCATTTTAATATTTCAAAAAACCGATTCAAAACACTCAATAACAAAATAAACGCGATTCCGATAATAGATTGATTTTTTTGAAATAAAATAATGAATTTTTGCCAATCCAACTTGTCGTTATTGGCCAATTGATTGTAAATAAAATAAAACGCACCGGCCACAATCAAAACTTTGATTAGAAGTACGAGGAATTGCTTAGTTTTGTGTGGAATTGAAATCATTGTGCAAAGTAAAGGAAAACTATTGTGAAAAAGCTATTCCACAGAGATTCACAAAGAATTCGCGAAGATTCAAAAAAAAATATTAGGAGGATTGCAAGCTTAGTGAATCTCGGTGGTTCTATAGAGCATCTTCGTGTAACTACAAAGAAGTTAAATTAAAAAGTATTGGCAAACGAGCGCATCATATTAGGAATTGACCCTGGAACCACAATTATGGGTTTTGGATTGATAAAAATTGTCAATAAAAAAATGGAGTTTTTGCAATTGAATGAATTGCAATTGTCTAAGTATGACAATCATTATCAGAAATTGAAAATTATTTTCGAACGTACGATTGAGTTAATTGATACGCACCATCCAGATGAAATTGCTATCGAAGCGCCTTTTTTTGGTAAAAACGTACAATCGATGCTAAAGTTGGGTCGAGCGCAAGGAGTGGCCATGGCGGCAGGACTTTCTAGAGATATTCCTATCACGGAATACGAACCCAAAAAAATAAAAATGGCGATTACTGGAAACGGAAATGCTAGTAAAGAGCAAGTTGCCAAAATGCTACAGCAATTATTAGGATTGAAAGAATTACCTAAAAATCTGGATTCCACAGATGGATTAGCAGCCGCAGTTTGTCATTTTTTCAATTCTGGAAAAGTGGTTGGTGCCAAAAGTTATACAGGTTGGGATGCTTTTGTGAAACAAAACGAGGAACGAATAAAAAAGTGATCAGTGTTCAGTATTTTAGTGTTCAGTTGCGTTGGGCAAGTATGATTAGTCAGTTTTCAGTAATTTTAATTAAGTTAGAGTATTCCGTTTTTTAAAATGTATCATATGAGATTCCAAGATTTATTAGCCTATAAAAAATCGTTCGCATTAGCAATGAAGGTTTTTGAAATAACAAAATCATTCCCAAAGGAAGAAACCTATTCATTGACAGATCAAATTCGGCGCTCTTCAAGAAGTGTTCCTGCAACTATTGCTGAAGCATATAGAAAGAGGACTTATCCAAAACATTTTTATAGTAAGTTGACTGATTCTGATGGAGAAAATTCAGAAACGCAAGTTTGGTTAGAGTTTGCCGTTTCTTGTAAATATATTTCTGAAGCTATTTATCAGGAATTTATTTCTGAAAGTTTAGAAATCGGAAAACTTGTAAATTATATGATATTGAATCCTGAAAAATTTGGAGTTAAAAAGGAGTGATCATTATTTAAAATATATATACTTTCTCAAGACTGAACACTAAAAATCTGACCACTGACCACTTTATTATAACTAACCACTAATAAATGAGCGGAATCTACATCCATATCCCTTTTTGCAAGCAGGCGTGTCATTACTGCGACTTTCATTTTTCGACTTCTATGAAGAAGAAAGAAGAAATGGTTTTGGCTATTGCCAAAGAAATTCAGATGCGTAAAAGTGAGTTTTCGTTTCTCGACAGCGCTCGAAGTGACAATAAAATTGAAACTATTTATTTTGGTGGAGGAACGCCAAGTGTCTTGACTTCTGAAGAAATTAATTTTTTGATTGAGACGGTTTACAGTAATTATGCAGTGATTGAAAATCCCGAAATCACTCTGGAAGCCAATCCGGATGATTTGTCAAGCGAACGAATAATCGAATTGTCAAAAAGTAAAATTAATCGTTTAAGCATAGGGATTCAATCGTTTTTTGAAGACGATTTGCAACTGATGAATAGAGCTCATAATTCGGCGGAAGCCAAAAAATGTTTAGAAGAAGCCACAAAGTATTTCGACAATATTTCCCTCGATTTGATATACGGAATTCCCAGAATGAGTAATGAGAAATGGAAACAAAATATTGAAACAGCGCTGTCTTTTGGGATCCCGCATATTTCGAGTTACGCTTTAACGGTAGAGCCTAAAACCGCTTTGAATAAACTGATTCAAACGGGAAAAATTGCTGCTCCTAAAGATGAAGTCGCGCAAGAGCATTTTGCTATTTTGGTAGAAACGCTTGAAGCCAATGATTTTATTCACTATGAATTATCAAATTTTGGCAAAGAAAACTATTTTTCCAAGAATAATTCGGCGTATTGGTTGGGGAAAAAATACATTGGAATTGGACCTTCTGCACACAGTTATGATGGCATTTCCAGAAGTTGGAATGTTTCGAATAATTCGCTATATATAAAATCTATTCAAGAAAATAAACTGCCTAACGAAACTGAAATTCTTACGACAGCTGACCGTTACAACGAATATATTATGACGGGTTTGCGAACGATTTGGGGCGTTTCTTTGGATAGAATTAACACCGAATTTGGAAGTGAATATTTAGAATATTTGAACAAACAGGCTCAAAAATTCCTTAGTGATGATTTAGTTTTTATTGAAAATAATATCTTGAAGCCAACACCAAAAGGAAAGTTTTTGACGGATGGAATTGCAAGTGATTTGTTTTACTTAAATTTGGAATAACATATAACCACTAAGAACACAAAGAAGGCGATAAGCCCACTATGCTTTGTGATCTTGGTGATAATCTTAGTGCCCTTTGTGGTTAAATAATTATGATTGCAACTATTGATAACTTTAAAGTCGACCTATCAAAACCCATTGATATTTCGATTCCATTAACGAATACAGATGAGAATCCAATTGCTTGGTATATTGATAAACCAGTAATTGAACCTGTAGTTTTTGGGGACTGGATAGGGAAAGTTTCGGAAGGGAAATCTTCGACAAACTTTAATAATATTTTCTTTAATCCACATGGGCACGGAACTCATACTGAATGTCTAGGGCATATTACACGGGAATTTTATAGCATTAATCAATCGTTGAAACAGTTTTTCTTTTTGGCTGAATTGATTTCGGTTGTTCCGGAACTGCAAGGAGAAGATTTGGTAATCACGTTAGAAAGCAT
This sequence comes from Flavobacterium glaciei, assembly GCF_003350545.1. Taxonomy (GTDB): domain Bacteria; phylum Bacteroidota; class Bacteroidia; order Flavobacteriales; family Flavobacteriaceae; genus Flavobacterium; species Flavobacterium glaciei. The sequence goes on along the minus strand of NZ_QQBA01000017.1, from coordinate 42,962 downwards.
CTCAACTGCGCTCGATGTGACACTGAAATTAGGTCTTCCAAGAGAAGCGCTAATCATTAGAACACTTCCTAATTTTAAAATAAAAAAATCTTTGAAATATTCGAATACCAATCCGCCATATCTTTCTGAAGAAGCTGCGCGTTTCATTCGCGAAAGCGGGATTAAACATTTATTGATTGATTTGCCAAGTGTAGATAAAGAAAAAGATGATGGAAAATTATTGGCGCACAAGGCTTTTTGGAATGTTACCGATGTCAACAATCTGAATGCTGATGCACGATTAGACTGTACGATTACCGAAATGATTTTTGTGTCGGATGAAGTGAAAGACGGCACTTATTTGCTGAATTTACAAATCGCATCTTTTGAGAATGACGCGAGTCCGAGTAAGCCTGTTTTGTATGCTATTTTAAATGAGGAATCAAAATAATTTTAAAAAATGAATTTAGAAACGTACTACGAATATTGCTTGTCTAAGAAAGGGGTGACGGAACATTTTCCTTTTGATGAAGATACTTTAGTTTTTAAAGTAGGCGGAAAAATGTTTGCGCTATCGTCTTTAAGTCAGTGGGAGAAAGGGCAACCGTCAGTCAATTTAAAATGTGATCCGGAGCGTGCCGAGGAATTACGAGCGGAATACGATGACATTCAACCTGGTTTTCACATGAGTAAAACCCATTGGAATACAATTGCTGTAAATGAATCCGTTTCAGACAATTTAATTAGAGAGCTGATTGATCATTCTTATGAGTTGGTTTTCATAAGTTTGACCAAAAAAATTCAAAATAATGTAGTGTCAGAATAGTTTTCAAAAAAAACAGACATTTTGTTTATTGCTGAGTTCAACTTATAAGTTTAACAAATTTATTTTTTAGATTTAGTATCTAAAACAATAAAAACCATTCGTCGATACTTTTTTTGCAACTGTCGACACTTAATTTAACTCCAACGAAAATACCTTGTCATTCTGTATTTTAAATTTATTTTTGATTTTTGATAAATACACTGTAAATAAAATGATAAAATCATTAAACATTCTTTTAATAGAAGATGATGCTATTGAGGTGATGAAGTTCAATAGGGTTGTTAAAACTCTTAATTTGAATCACAAAATTATAGAAGCTAATAATGGTGAAGAAGCCCTTGAAATTCTTAGAGTTAAAGAGGTTATACCTGATATTATTTTGCTGGACTTAAATATGCCTAAGCTTAATGGTTTGGAGTTTTTGAGAATTCTTAAAAATGACGATACATTAAAATTCATACCTTCTATTATGTTAACAACTTCTAGCAATCATAAAGATTTATTAGAGTGTTATAAAATAGGGATTGCAGGTTATTTATTGAAACCTTTAAAATACGACGATTACATGGAGCGTATTAAAAAACTACTTGATTATTGGAGCATAAACGAACTAATTTCACAATAAAACTCACATTATGTACGGAATTGTAAATAAGGCTATTCAAGATTTAGTAATTACAAACTTTGGAGAACAAAAATGGGAAGACATTAGAGAACGAAGTGGTATAGAAGAAGATTTCTTTATCAGTAGCGAAGCGTATGATGATGACATTACTTATAAGTTAGCAGGAGCAGTTTCCGAAGAAATGAAAATGAGCGTGAGCGATGTGTTAGTAGCTTTTGGTGAGTGGTGGGTAATGAAAACTACAAAAGAAAAATATGGAGGTTTAATGGAATCTGGAGGCTCTACTTTAAAAGAGTTTTTAGTAAACTTACCTTTATTTCATAATCGAGTAATGCTTATTTATCCAAAACTTACACCGCCAGAATTTAAAGTTAGTGAAGTGTCAGAAAAAAGTCTTAATTTACATTACTTTTCTAAAAGAGAGGGATTGCAAGATTTTGTACGTGGTTTAATTAAAGGATTGGGAAAAATGTTCAACACTCCTGTAGAAATCGAATTGTTACAAACGCGCGATGATGGAGATTCACACGAAATTTTTAAAGTAAGTTGGTAAAAGATGAGCAATTTTCAATTCAATTTTAATGTAGATGAATTTAATACAATTTTTCCTTTTTACATTTTAATTGATGAGGAATTAAAAATAAAAAGTATAGGAAAATCACTAGCTAAACTGCTGCCTAAAGAATTTACGGGTAGCAGTTTTGTTGATTTATTTGAATTTCAAAGACCTCACTTTGATACATTAAACATTCAAAATATCAGCCAAACCTTCAATCAATTGGTGATTTTTAATTCAAAAATTGACACTTCTATTTCTTTAAGAGGTCAAATCAATTCATTTCATGATGATTATCTTTTTGTAGGGACACCTTGGTTTAGTTCTATTCAAGATGTAGTAGATAAAAAACTTATACTCAATGATTTTGCATTTCATGATCCGTTATTAGATTTATTACATGTTTTAAAAAACCAAGAAATACATAACGAAGAACTAAAAGAACTACTACATACCCTAAATAATCAGAGAAAACTACTGAAAAAAGATAAAGAAGAACTTAATAAACTTTCTTTAGTAGCAAGTGCTAATAATAACGGAGTAGTTTTTACAGATCCTGATGGAGTAATATATTGGTGTAATGATGCTTATGTAAATTTAACGGGTTATTCTAAAGAAGAAATATACGGTAAAACACCTGTTGAAATAGGAAGATTGCCTGAGTCAAGTGTAGATGAAATCAAGAGAATGGTTGCTGCATTTGGAAAAAACGAACCATTTGATGTTGAAATTTTACATAAAACAAAATCTGGAAGAAAGTTTTGGTCACGCACAAAAGGTCAACCCATAAAAGATGCAAACGGCATTACTAATCAGTATTTTGCCATGATTGATGATATTTCAAACGAAAAACTAAAGGAAGAACGATTACAAATTCTATCTTCAATTGCTGATGTTAACATTAATGCTGTAATTATATCTGATAAGTATGGTAAAATAGAATGGGTAAATAATAGTTTTGAAAAGATTACAGGATTTAAAATAGATGAAGTAGTTGGTAAATCACCAGGTTCCTTTTTACAAGGCGAAGAATCAAACCCAGATACAGTCAAGTATTTAAGAGATCAGATAAAAGCCGGTGAATCTTTTAATTGTGAAATATTAAATTACTCAAAATCCGGAGAAAAGTATTGGATTCGCATTCAAGGTCAGCCCATAAAAGATAAGAATGGCGAAATATTAAAGTACTTTGCCATTGAAGAGGATATAAGTTTAGAAAAAAATTACTACGAAAGAATAAAGTCCGAAAAAGAAAAATACAGCAACATTATTGCTAACATGAATATGGGATTGCTGGAAGTTGACAATGAAGATGTTATAGTTTTAGCGAATCAATCTTTCTGTGACATGAGTGGTTATACTTTACTGGACTTAGTAGGATCAAAAGCGTCTAATTTGCTGTCAAATATAAGCGACAAAAAAGTAATTCAGACTAAAAATGAAATGCGAAGTTCAGGCCTTTCAGATTCTTATGAGGTTACTGCTAAAACTAAAGATGGTCAAACAAAATTTTGGTTGATAAGTGGCGCGCCAAATTTTAATGTTCAAGGCGAGATTGTTGGTTCCATAGGTGTTCACCTCGATATTACGCAACAAAAATCCCTTGAATTACAAAAAGAACAATTACTTGTTCGACTTGAAAAACAAAACGAACAATTAAATGAATATGCACAAATTGTTTCACACGATTTAAAATCGCCCTTGCGAAGTATTCACTCTTTAATTTCATGGATTAAAGAAGATAATATTGGGGAATTTAGTGCGCAATCTGTTGAATACCTTAAAATGATTCAAAACAAAGTTGAAAAAATGGATCATTTAATTCATGGTATTTTAACCTATTCTAAAATCGATACTATTGAACTTACAAATGAGAACATTGATTTAAATGAAATTATAAATAACATAATAAACATCATTCATATACCAGACAATATTGCGGTAACTATACTTTCTAAACTGCCAACAATTATTGCAGATAAATATAGAATTCAACAATTATTTCAAAATTTAATTGGAAATGCAGTAACCTACATCGACAAGCCAAATGGTTTAGTAGAGGTCGATTTTATTGAAGAAAAAAACTATTTCATATTTTCCATAAAAGATAATGGGCCGGGAATTGCAAAAGAAAATCAAGAAAAAATATTTAAAATTTTCCAATCGTTTACAAAACACGATAAATCTACAGGAATAGGATTGTCTATAGTAAAAAGAATTATTACAAATTACAATGGAGATATTTGGATAGAAAGTGAACTTAATGTGGGAACTACGTTTTTTGTTAAATTACCTAAAAAAGTAAAATGAGAATAGTACAAGCATTTAAAAAAGAAAATCAAAGCTGGAAATATACAAAGTCCAAAGTCCAATTAGTCAATCCGTTGGTTTTGGTTTTTGGAAACAGAATGTTGTTAGAAAACGAAAAATTTATAAAGGAAGTTAGAGCTGAATTTCCTTATGAGCATATAGTTTTTGGCTCAACATCTGGAGAGATTGTAGATTCTATGGTTCTAGATGAGTCTATAGTTGTAACAGCAATCGAATTTGAAAAATCATCTTTTAAAGTAAAAACAGCTAATATTTTAGATTTTAATAAAAACGCACAATTATTGGGTGAAAGCCTTTATAATACTATGGCAAAAGATGGATTAAAACATTTATTTGTTATTTCAGAAGGAACTTTTGTAAATGGTAGTTCTTTAATTAAAGGTATTGAAAGAGGTATACACGATAAAACATTAATATCTGGAGGACTTTGTGGTGACGATGCAAAATTTGAAAAAACTCTTGCTTCATACAAAGAAAATCCAAAGCAAGGTGAGGTTGTTTTAATAGGTTTTTATGGAGAAAGTTTAGAAATATCGGTTGCGAGTTTTGGTGGTTGGATTACTTTTGGTCCAGAAAGGTTAATTACAAAATCTAATGCAAATGTTTTGTATGAAATAGATGGATTACCAGCACTTGAGTTGTATAAAAAATATTTAGGCGAAAAAGCAAATCAACTTCCTCAAGCATCACTTTTATATCCTTTAAATGTTACCGAACATGATAAAGAGCATGCAGTTGTTAGAACCATTTTAGGTATTAATGAAGAAGAAAACTCAATGACTCTTGCAGGTGATGTTCCAGTAAATTCAAAAGTACAACTCATGATGACTTCAGTTGATGGATTGTCTCAAGGCGCATTCAATGCTGCAAAATTAGCAAATGCAAATCGTATAAAAAAACCAGAATTAGCTTTGCTTGTAAGTTGTGTAGGAAGAAAATTAGTCATGAATCAGCGAGTAGAAGAAGAAATTGAAGAAGTTAAAAATGTTATTGGTAATGAAGTAACAATAACCGGCTTTTACTCTTATGGAGAATTAGCACCTTATTCAGGAAAATCTAGTTGTGAGTTACACAATCAAACTATGACTTTAACATTAATAAGCGAATAATGAATTCACTCATAAAAAGGCAAATTAATAAATTTCTAAAACCAGAACAACTTAAAGATATTAAAGATTTTCTTGTTGCTGTAAACGATTCTTACAACAATTTTGATGATCAACTCGCTATGTCACAAAGAGCTATGAGAATTAGTTCGGACGAACTTTTTGAAGCAAATCAAAAACTACGTGAAGAAGCCCAAGATTTAAAAGAAATTAATAAAAACTTAGAAGATGTTTTAAATTCAATGAATTTAGACGTTTCAAAAGTGGCAACTGAAACTAATTTTAATACATCAGATTTTGTAAAAAAACAAGCTTTAGAAATAATTACCATCAATAAACAGCGAGAACAATTATTGAAAAGTTTAGAAGAGCAAAACAGAGAATTAAACGAATATGCTCATGTTGTTTCACACGATTTAAAAGCACCGTTACGTAATATTTACACTTTAGTAAACTGGGTTATCGAAGATAATAAAGATCAAATGGGTGACCATTGTTTAACTTCTCTAAACTCTGTTTTGTATAATGTTGAAAAAATGGATGTTTTAATTAAAGGAATTTTAGAATATTCAACGATTGACAAAATAGAATCAGAAGATAGATTAATCGACTTTAATGTTTTATGTGATGAAACGGTAAGGACATTATTTGTGCCTAATACGATGACCATTAAAATTCAAGAAAATTTACCAAAAGTATTTGGGAATACTTCGCGTTTTAAGCAAGTGTTTCAAAATTTAATTCAAAATGCCATAAACTATTCTGATAAAGATAATGGAATAATTGAAGTAGGATATGAAGATAAAAATGACCACCATTTATTTTATATAAAAGATAATGGTATCGGGATTAATCCTAAGTATTTTGAACGAATTTTTAAAGTGTTTACTAAACTAGAAAGCAACAATCAATCATCGGGTATTGGATTGTCTATAGTTAAGAAAATTGTACACTATTACAAAGGAGAAATTTGGGTGGAAAGTCAAGAAAATATGGGTTCAACTTTTTATTTTACATTACCAAAGTAACATTTTCAAAAATACTAATTATGAGTCATTCTAATCAAATGGATAAGGATCAAATTATAAATCAACAATTGCGATTGCAACAATTATTAATTAGCATATCTACAGAATATATCAATGCAGATTTACATGATATTGATGGATTGATTAATAATTCTTTGCAAAAAATGGGTGAATTTGTTGAGGCAGACAGAAGCTATATTTTTTCTTATAATTTAATAGATAATACTTCAAGCAACACTCATGAATGGTGTGCTTCAGGAATTGAGCCTGAAATACAAAATTTACAAAATATCCCAACAGAATACATTCCTCAATGGCTAGAGGCACATAGAAAAAATGAAGCTTTTTACATTCAAGATGTAAATAAGTTGCCAGATGATGGTGAATTTGGGCTAAAAGCAATTCTAGAACCTCAAGGAATTCAAAGTTTAATAGCAATCCCAATGATTAAAGCCGGAGAACTTATTGGTTTTGTTGGTTTTGACTCGGTGAAAAAATTGTTTAATTACTCAGAAAACGAAAAAAATATTCTTTTTGTTTTTGCTAACATGCTTGTAAATGTTAGGCAACGTAAAGAACACGAAGAGCGAATAAAAGAACAAGAAGACAAAAAAGAAATATTATTACAAAATCTAGAAAAGCAAAACAAAGAATTGAGCGACTATGCTCATGCGGTTTCTCACGATTTAAAAGCTCCATTACGAAACATAAACGCACTAATTAACTGGATAAAAGAAGATAATCTAGACAAATTTGATGATCAAACATTGGGGTCATTTGATTTGATGTTGCAAAATCTAGAAAAAATGGATCATCTTATTATTGCCATTTTAGATTACTCTTCCATTGATAAAAGAGACACTGTTTCAACAAATTTTAATTTAAATGATGTTGTAAACGATTGTTTAAAAAAGATAGAAATCCCTACAAATTTTAAAATCATTGTTTCAGATGCATTACCCAATGTACATGGGAACAAACAACGTATGACGCAAGTTTTTCAAAATCTAGTTCAAAATGCTATCGATTATAATGAAAGTGATTCTCCATTAATTGAAATTGATTGTACTGAAAACGAAGAGTTTTACACAATTAAAATTAAAGATAACGGAATAGGAATAAAAAAAGAATATACCGACAAAATTTTTGACTCGTTTATGAAACTACACAATAACTTTAATTCGGCTGGTTTAGGATTGTCTATAGCAAAACGAATTATTGAATCTAAAGGAGGGAAAATTTGGGTCGAAAGCGAGGTGAATAGTGGTTCAACATTTTATTTTACAATACCAAAAAACTAATGGAACAGCCTAATTCAGAATACATCAATCAGCTCTCTGGCGATAATGAAGAATTCAAAACAAGAATAATTACAATTTTAAAAAGAGAGTTGCCAGAAGAAATAGAATTGTATCAAAATTATATTAGTAATAAAAATTTCAAACTTGCTGCAGAAAGTGTGCACAAACTGAAACATAAAATTTCTATTCTTGGTCTTGAAAAAAGTTATTATATTGCAGAAGAATATGAAGATAATTTAAAAGAAAATTCTACTAATTTGCAATCTGATTTTGAAGCTATTTTAAAACGAATGCAAGATTTTGTAGCTACTTTGTAAACCTTTTTTTGCATATGAACTGCATTGTTATTGACGATGAAGAAATGGCAAGAGCAATAATTGCTCAAATGATTTCTAATCACAAAGAATTAAAAATGGCTCAAGAATTTTCTAATGCCATGCAAGCCATAAAATATCTAAATCAAAATGAAGTTGATTTGATATTTTTAGACATTCACATGCCTGAATTTACCGGTTTCGATTTTATTCAAACTATAAAAAATCCGCCAAAAATTATTTTGGTAACATCTGATAAAAACTTTGCAATTGAAGCTTTTGAATACGAATGTATTGTAGATTACTTAGTGAAACCAATTACAGAAGAACGTTTTCAAAAGGCAATAATAAAAGCAAATGCGTCACAATTTTCTCCTTCGTCTATAAAAGAAGTTAAAGCGGTTACAGAAGATAATGCTAACGAATTTTATATCAATATCGATAGAAGACTAATAAAAATTGAATTTAATTCGGTATCTGTAGTTGAAGCTAAAGGCGATTATATTCATATTAAAACCGATACCAAAAATTACGTTGTGCATTCTACTTTAAAGAAAATAGAAGATAAATTACCTAAAGATTTATTTCTAAAAGTGCATCGTTCGTTCATTATTAATACCAAAAAAATTATTGATATTGAGGACAATAGCGTCTTAATTGCTAAAGATGTTATTCCGGTAAGTCGTGCCAATCGTCCTGAATTGATGAAACGATTGAATTTATTATAAGCTATTCGACCATACAAAAACGTATTTCAACTATAGTAAATGTTGGCTAATCTAATATTTCAATAATTCTTTACTTAGTTAATTATCTTTGATTCATAATAAAAAACTACAATTATGAACAAGAAATACTTTTTAGTTTCTTTGCTTTTTTTGATGTTATCTTATCACTTAGGTTTCTCACAAGGTAAAACTACAGTGGGAAAAGCTGCAGGAACTTGGATAGCATTGATGAAGGGCGATAAGTTTGATCCAAATGACGATCAACAGTCAGTAGCTGATACTGATTTTGTAGGGAATGCAAGTAACGCTATGGTTGAAACCCAAAAAGCAACAATAAACTTTATTGACGGGATAACAGACGAAACTTACTTTTTTAGAGTAAGAATGGGACAAAGTAATGCATCTACTTCGTTTTATTTAGGCTTGGACGTTTCCGGGGATTTGATTGCGGATATTTTTATTGAAGCAAATATGAAAAGCCAAACACCTTACGTTTCTTTTCATAAACGAGATCAAACTAAAACAGGAATTTCTCCTTCACAAACTGCCTGGTTAAACGGTACAAGAAATAATGAACTCATCTTGGACACTCGCAATGCTGATATTTCGACTTATAGTGCCGGAACAGATATTGACGGTGGAAATAGTGGAATAGACAGTTGGATAGAATTTGGATTTACAGAAGAAAGTTTGAAAGCTTATGTTTTGAATAACTTTGGTTTAACAATTACGGGAAATTCAACAATTGCTTTGTACGGTTTTACCTCAACAAGTCAAACTTCTAATGGCGATGTTGCAGGGGTAAATGATAAAGAACCAGGAGTATTAGACAAGACTTGGGTACAGTTAGGGATTGTTATCAACGGGACATTAGATAATATAGCTGCAGGAGAAATTTTGACACCTACTGTAAATACATTAACAACCACGGATACCACTCCAACTATTTCGGGTACATGGGGAGGGAGCATGTTAGGAGATGACAGCTTAACAGTTACTGTAAATGGAATCATTTATACCAGCGAAATTTATATTAATAATACAAATTGGAGTCTTACCGTTTTATATCCAGAACTACTTCCTGGAACTTATGATGTTGTTGCTACAACCAAAAGAGCTTCAATGAATATAACTAGTAACGATACATCAACGGCTGAAATAGTTATCATGCCTACAGATGAAAATGCTGTAACAACGGTTTCCTCTGCAAATGATGGTGGACTAGAAAGTAATGGAGATTTAGCTACACTTATTGCTAAAAGAAATTTCAAAAGAAGTAAAACAAATAGTTATGCCAATAAAAAAGAATCTCAAAAAAAGTACATTTCCAATTCTATTCTCTCCAAAACAAGTAGTTTTAGTATTGATTTTTCTGCTATAATCCCAAATACAGGAATGTTAGGTACTGAAACTACTTTTGTTTCTAGTCCAACAGACTTAATTGGAATTACAAATGCGAAACAAGTATATTCCATAGATTATTACCAAGGCGACAAGCGAGTGGGAGCAGTTTTAGCTACTGATACTAAAAATTCGGTTTACAGTCATTCTAAAGCCATTTGTGATCGATTGAATGATTCTTCGTTAGAGAATATAGTTACGATTAATTTGAACGGGGATGAAATCATTTTAGTTGAATTAAAAAGAGCCAATGGATTAATTGAATATGCTTTGAATTTTTCAGTACAACAATTGGAAACTGAAAATAAGCTTCACAGCTATTGGAATATAGAACAATATCCTTCAGGTGATTATCTTAATTTTCAGGTTTGGGGATCTTCAACAGCTCAGATTTGTAGTATTGCAAAAACAATTATTTCTAAAATCAGACAACAAAAAACATTAATTTCTGAAAAAGTAGATAATAGAATCCCTAATGTCTTTGTTAAAAAAGGCAGTTATAAAGATGGGCAGTTAAATTTGACAATAATTAATAAATCAAATGCTTACGCTTTATCTTTTCAAGGAAATAAAAAAGCAACTGAAGTAGCAACAGCAGAGCTAGTTTCTCAAAATATAGGACTAACGGCAGCATACGAACAAAATGTTGTTTTACCCGTTGGAAATTTATTTGATATTGGTTTCTCAATAATTGGAGATACTTCTAAACAAGTCGATGCTTTATATTTAGCTGATGGTCCTTGGGGTTTAGATTATTCAGAACTCCAAACCACAATAGCAACTTTTAAAATTAACAACATTGCAACTAGTGCTAGTACCAATGATCAATACAATATTGAACGTGATGCCGCGGTAACCGGAAGCGTTTATGGAACAATGAATTTGTTTAGAAACATCCTTCCTGGAGAATTAGTATTTGATGCAAGTAATTACTTATCCCTAAATTTTGCAATCCAAAATTCATTGCCTGTTGAGGTAGTCCTAGTAACGGATAAAACTACAGATTGGAATGATAGATTACGTTTTCAGCTGAATGTAAATTCAACTGTTTCAGATATTAAAATACTTTTCGACATGTTTACGAATCCAAAAGGGCACAGATATACTAACGAAAAAATTAAGGGAGTTGTTTTCTCAGTTCAAGGGAATTACAATACGTTTCAACCATTTGAGCTTAATGTATCCAGTCTTTCCTTTAAAAACGCTAATACTTTGAGTACGAATAACTTTACGAATGGATTTATTAAGAGTTTATATTCTTATCCTAACCCATGCCAACTTTCGACTACATTAGTTATCCCTAAAATAACAGAAAGTGCAACCGTGGAAGTTGTAGATATGATGGGAAGAGTGATGATAACAAAAGAATATAAAACGATACCTTCAAATAATGAAATACAAATAGCTGTAGACAATTTAAGCAAAGGCCTTTACCTCTTTGTTGTTACAACTAAAGAAAAAGAACAATTCCAAACCAAGTTTATGATTAATTAAGAATACCACAAAGCAATGAAAAGCGATCTATTTGGGTCGCTTTTTTTATGTTTTAATGTAATCAAAAATGATGGGTTAGTTTAGCCATTTTTGAAACTGTTTGTACTGTAGGTAAGCAATTTGCAGGGTCAAATGTAATAAAGACTCTAGTGTGACTGTATTGCAATCATAGAGAGTCAATCGTGTTAGTCGAGTAAATATTTAAATGAATTCAATTAGTTACTTGAGGATAATTAGGTTGACTTTTTTACAGTCATCTACATTAAAGATATAGATAAAACAGTAGAACTCGCATACACTCTATTTAACTAATATATTTTGTGTGCTTCTAAATCTTACTTATAATTTAAGTGTAGCACATAAAAAAGAGATTGCCTTAGACAATCTCTCATTGGTTTAACTTAGTTTAGTAGGGAAGTTATTTCAATACGAAAATTGGTTTATCAAATAAATTCCATTTTAATCGTAATCCTATTTCATTAAAAGTAAAACCAGCCGCTGTGGTCGATGCAATATTACTTCGGGTTCCGTAAATATTCGCTAATAAACGATCAGAGAATTTATAACCGAATTTTGCTTGAACTCTGTATGTCCATTGTTTAGAATTATCTTCTATAAATTGAAAACCCGTTGCAACATTGGCGTTGTAAAACCAAGACTTAGCTTCGACTATTTTTTCATCTTTAAGTATTTCTAAGAACAACTCGACAGCATTAAATTTTTTCGGACTAAAATAATCAGTTGGAACTTGATTTTTAAAAGCAATATATTGGTAATTTAGTCCGCCTTTTAAAACAGGATTCGACATGAAGTTATAATAAAAAGACGTAAACAAAAGGTTTCGGGTATTATTATCTGTTTGAGATGTGTAGAAGTATTGTGTAAACCATCCAAAATTAAAATTAGTACCCATATTATAATTCAAATAGTAATTATTAGTAGCAATTTGTTTGTCAATCAAATCTGAGTTAAAATTCTGCACTTCTCTTTTATATCCAATTTCTAAATCTTGTAATTTGAAAGGTTTTGCTTTGAAATAGGTATTAATCAATAATTGATTGTAATTTATCGTATTAGAATTAGCAGAAGTTACTCCCGCATCTAACGTATAGCTAATTTTTGGATGAAATTTATAATCGAAACCCAATAAAATATCATTTGTTTTAGCACTTACATTTGAAACGGTGTTTTCTGTTTCTCTATATTGATAGGTTGTATTAATCGTTACTTTTGTTGATAAAGGAATCGAAATGAGTGTACGAGTGGACATAGCCGTGTTGTTACCATTGTCAAAAGAATAACTTAATTTTTCTTCCAGATAAGGAGTAAATTCCTCTTTGATTTTTTTAAAAAAATTCTCTGCGTCATTTTGGTTTTTAAAAATTTCTAACGTTTTTGCAACAGCTGATAGCGAATTTTTCACTTCTCCTGAAGCATAATAAGCATTTGCAATTCCTAGATTTCCATCAAAGGATTTTGAATCATTTCCTAAAATAGTGGAGTAGTAGCTGATACTTTCTTTGAAATCACTGCGATAAATGGCTAACGTTGCAGATAGTGCTAATAACCAATTTTCATTAGCATATTTAGTATTTAAATCGGTTATTTTTAGTTCTGCTAGTTTATATTTTTTATTCCAAATCAAAGCTTGTACATATCGTTCGTGGGTTTGTTTAATTAGGTTTTCATCAGTAATACTATTGATTTTTTGAACTGCCTCTTCTGAAATAGCTAAAGCTTTTTTGTCTTTTCCATCAATATGCTCAATTAAGGACAATCCATTTAAAGCAATAATTGGGTCGTTAGTGGCAATTAAATTATAGGTTTCTTTTCCACTTACAATATTTTTTGTAATAAGATATAAATTTGCCTTGTTGAGTAAGGTTTCTTTGTCTCCAGGGAAATCAATTAAAATTTCATTATAAAAAGCTTCGGCTTCAGTGTATTTTTTTTCATTAACTTTTTGATTTGCAAATCCTAGCTTTATGTATTTTCTTGAAACCAATGGGCCAGGATTACCAGGAGACAGTTCTAGTGCCTTATTAACTTGATCAAGTGCTTCTTTGAATTCTTTTAAATTAGACAAGGTATTCGCATAACCAAGATGGCCAACAAAATTATCAGGGTTTCTCTCTACAAGTCCGCTGTAAAACACTTTAGCTTTATCAAATTTTTTGTTCCAAAGTAACGATTCTGCATAATTTAGTTCAATTTCTAAATCGCCAGGATATTCACTTTTTAATGCTGTAAAAAGGTCTAATGCTTTTTCGGCTTGATTATTTAGGCCAATTGCTCTTGCATAACACAAGCGTGCCGTTTTATTATTGGGGTAATCTTTCAAAATATTTTTAAAAAACACTTCTGCTTTATCAAATTCACCCTTTTCCAGATTACTGAAACCTTTGCTCATATCTTGTGCATTTCCAATATTACAGAATATGATTAGTAGAAAAAAGATAGTTTGGTTTAATAATTTCATCCGATTGTAGTATTGATTTATATTGATGCAAGTTAGGTATAAAGCTATGATATTTCACCTACTGAAAAAGACTATTCGTCGAAGAATTATATAGTTTCATGGTTATGCAGTTGATATTTGTTCCAGATACGATATGTAAATTCAAAAAATGCAGCAATGAAAATAACATATAACGCGAGCCTTTTTGAATCATATTTTTTTGAATTTGCATAAAAAGCTTTTTTGAGTGATGCGTTATTTTACATTTTAGGAAGAGAAAAACCAGAAAGTAAAAGAATTATTTCGCTCTTGTGGTTATTACGATATTTTACTGTATTATTTTTTGTATTTTGCTTTAAACTTAACCAATGAAAATAGCATCCTATACGATTCCTTCTATTCCAACAAAATTAAGTCCTGAGCAGTTATTTATGGTTACCATACTTTTAGTAAATGGTGGTAATTATCTGTATAACTTATTGCTGGGTCGCATATTAGGGCCTGCTGCGTTTTCAGATGCTGCAATTTTAATTACATTTTTATTGATTTTGTCGTTTGTAGGAATGACTTTTCAGATTGTATCTGCAAAATATGCGGTTTTATTCAGCGAAGAAAAGCTTGTTTTATTTACAAATATGATTACAAAATATGCTCTTTTATCAGGTATAGCAATAGGTATGGCTATTGTACTTTTTTATCAGGAATTTCAAGAACTTTTTCACACAAAAACTGCTTCAATGTTTATGATCTTTGGTATTGGAATACCATTTTACTTTATGATGAGTATCAATCGCGGCTTATATCAAGGGAAGAATCTAATGAAAAAATTAGCGCTTACTTATCAAACAGAAATGGCGAGCAGACTAGTACTCACCATTTCGGCTGTTTTATTATTACCTGCCGTTCCTCCGTCCATAATTGTAGCATTTGGAATATTATTATCCTTTGTTTTTGGTTTGTTTCCCTTTCAAAAAAATATTGGACTGTCTTTAAAATTTACCAATGTGCAGGAAGGACAAGACACTTTATTAGATAAAAAAGCAATAATTACCTTTTTTTTGCTAACTGCATTTTATGAGTTCACACAAATTATAATCAATAATAGTGATATAATTTTAGTAAAACATTATTTTGATAGTGAGCAAGCGGGTTTGTATGCATCATTAGCTTTAATTGGCAGAGTAGTGTATTTTGTTGCTTGGATGTTTGTTATGTTACTGCTTCCTAAAGTGATTCAATTGAAAAAAGATGGTCAGGAAACTAAGCCTATACTAATGAAATATGTGGCCTACATCACAGTTTTATCCTCTTTTATAGTATTAGTAACGTTTGTTTTTCCTGAAACCGTTGTCCATTTAATGTTTGGGAAAGCATATCTGTCGATTGCATACTTATTATGGAAATATGCTTTAGCTACTTCTGTTTTTGCGATAGCAAATATTTTTGCGTATTATTTTTTATCTATTAACCAATACATTCCAGTTGTAGTCTCAGGATTAATTGGACTCACTCAAATCGTACTAATTGTTTTATTTCATGACTCTTTGCAACGAGTCGTAGAAATGCAGATTATTGCTATGGTAGCATTACTCTTTTTTCAATTGACGTTTTTCTTTTATCATAATAAAAAGCACGTTCGTCTAACCTAATCAACCATTCGTCGAAAACTTTAATAAATAATTTATATGAATAAAGATATTTGCAGCACAAAACAAGAAAAACCTATGAGAGTAGCTGTAGTAACATCATTTCCACCTAGTAAAGTAACTTTAAATGAGTATGGGTATCATTTAGTTAAAAATTTCGTGCAAAAGGATGAAATTGCAGAATTGATTTTGATTACTGATAAAACAAAAGAACCCAAACAATTGGACTTTGAAAACAGTAACAAAGTTTTAGTCAAAGAATGTTGGGAGTTTAACAGTTACACTTCTATTTTTACTATTTGTAAAACTATCTTAAAAGAAAAGCCAGATGCTGTTTTGTTCAATTTGCAGTTTGTAAAATTTGGAGACAAAAAAGTTCCTGCTGCTTTAGGATTATTAATACCAATGATTTTGCGATTATTGGGTTGCAATACGGTAGTGCTATTACATAATATTTTAGAACAGGTGGACCTTAAAAGCGCAGGTTTTACAGATAGTAAAATTGCCCAAAAAATTTATAATTTTATAGGAACTAGTCTGACTAGTTGTATTCTTAAAGCTGATATTGTTGCTGTTACCATTAGTAAATACGTAACGGTTTTGAATGAAAAGTACAAAACAAATAATGTGGTTTTAATCCCTCATGGAACTTTTGAAATCCCGAAAAACCCTTGTTTTGATTTGCCTGAAGGGCCAAAGAAAGTGATGGCTTTTGGGAAATTTGGAACGTATAAAAAAGTTGAAATTTTAATTGATGCTATTGAACTTATTCGCAAAAATAGTAATGAATCTATCGAAATTATCATCGCTGGAACTGATAGTCCAAATACTCCGGGATATTTACAAGGGGTCAAAGAAAAATATGCTAATGTTCCTGGGATTACTTTTACAGGTTATGTAGAAGAAAATGAAGTGGCAACTATTTTTAATAACAGTACGATGGTTGTGTTTCCATACACTTCAACTACAGGAAGCTCTGGTGTTTTACATCAGGCGGGTAGTTATGGCAAGGCTGTTGTCATGCCTGATTTAGGTGATTTAAGTATTTTGGTTAAAGAAGAAGGTTATAAAGGTGAGTTTTTTGACCCTGAGAGCAAAGAGTCTTTAGCAAATGCTATAAGTTCGATTTTAAACGATGACAACTACAGAAGGAAGTTAGCTATGAATAACTATGAAGCGGCTTGCGAACTTTCGATGGATAAAATTGTTCAAATGTATATTGGAAATTTCAAACAAGTCAATTACGACAAAGTGTTAAGATGGGCTAATGATTAATGTATAGAAAAGCAGGTTTTTTATTTCCATGTATATCTATAAATCCAAATCTTTTTTGTCTTAACTTCTGCCATGGCCATTTACCGGCGACCTGATCCGGTACTTGAGGGAAATCATATAAGGTCCACGACATAAATGCAAAGTCATTCTTTTTGAAAATGGCTTGCATTTTTTTATGGTAAGCAGCCTGTTTGGTTACACTTCCTTCCCAAAAATTCCACATACCTCCATAGGATGGCACTCCAAATTCAGAGATAACAACTGGCTTATTGGTGCTTTTCATCAAGGTATTGGTTTCGTATTCTAAATGGGTATTGTCATTATAAAAGTGGTAGGAAATAAAATCCATCTGCTTGGCGAGATGGGTAGCTTCTACAGAGTTAGACCACCCAATGGTAATCAGGTGATTGGGATCATTCTCTTTGATTACAGTTGCTATATGATCTAGCCAACTCAAAACATTTTCTTTGCCTCTGTTTTCAAAATCTAAATTAGGTTCATTCTTTAAATCCCACGCTATAATCGCTTTATGATCTTTAAAGGTGTTTACTATTTGCTCCGCATGTCGATGCGTTAAGGTCCAGCTGTCTAAGGAATAGTCACTGTAAAAATCAAATAATGTTACAATGACTTCTAATTTTTTAGATTGAGCTAGGTCGAGTAGGATTTTTAATTTTTCAAGTTTCTCAGCCAGTACTTTGGCTTTGCCAAAATCATCGTATTGAATAAAAATGCGTATGGAATTTAAATTGGCCTTTTTGATAATGTCAAAATCTCTAGCAATAGTATCTTTATTAAACAAATCGCCAAAGGTGTCCCAAGCTGAATTTTTAGGGTAATAATTAATACCTTTAATGGTAAAAGGGGTGCCATTTTTTAATATCACATTGTTTTTTATGGTATACATTGGTTTGGCACGCACTGTATCTTTAGCAAAAGCTGCTGCCTCCATTTTTTGAAAATGACGCACGCGCCAGAAGCCATCTTCTAGCAGCATCATTACTTTGTAGGTGGTCGTGTCTTGAATAGTAGTAACCAATTGTTTGTTTTGATATACTTTTTGATATTCAATCACATTTTTATCAGTAAAAACAACTAATTGCCCATCTTCACTATAAAATTCTAATTCAGGAAAATGTTTAAGTGTTGTATTTTCGATAGCAATATTTTGTGATTTGTTGTGTTTAATAGTTCGGTATAAATTTTGGCGGGTGTTAAGTGTGTAATAATCATCAATACCTTTGTAATCATTGTTTTGTAAAGCTGTATTTTTTACATACCAAGAAAACAAATAATCTCGTTCTAGTTTTCCCAACGTGTTTTTTTCCATTTTACGCGCGGGATTTTCTAATTTAGTCCAATTAACTTTGGGAAGATAAATATCCTCACTTTCGGTAGCTAGGCGTAGCATACCCCCCCTGTCTGCGCCGGTATTCAAAAAGTCCAAAATTTTTGCCATTCCAGAAACGGTAAAAATACTGATCAATATAAAGCAGGTAAAAAAAGCTGCTTTGTACAGATTGCGATTGTTAATTAGCTTCATAATTTTTAGTTTCAGTTTTTTTAGTAATCCCTAAGGTAGTGATTTCAAATTGGTAGGTTGGCTTTTTGTAAAAAGCAGCTAGTAAATTGAAGGTAGCATATCCTTTATTGGTTTCAACATTTTTTGTTTCCAGTAGTTTCCCGTTATGAAATATTTTTAGTTCTGTTTTGATTCCGTCCGGTACAATTTGTTTCATAAAACTTTTCAAAGGACCCACAGTTATTTTTCGATTTTTTTCAGAAAATTGATAGGTAAAGTTACTTAGTAGCGGTTTATAAGTTATTTGTATAAGGTTGCTCTCTGCTATTCCGGTGATATAGGCTTTTACGTTATAGGTTTCGGCATGGTCCGGGTGCAGGAGCTGTGCAATGGCAACTCCGTTGATTGTAGCTGCAAAGGTTTTAAGCAACATATTGTTTTTGGTTATAACCTGAAAAATTACAAGTGTACCATCACCCACTAAATTTCCAAATTGATCTTTGATCTTTGAAGTTTCTAGTTTTGTAATTTGATTTCCATCAGCAAATTCGTGGTTTCTAGAAAATCCTACTGTAAAATCAGTAGCAATAGATGGATTGAGCTCAGTTTCAAACTCTTTTGAACTGGTATTTTCACATTGCGTAGAGACTAACATTTTCCCAGATTTGGTTCTAGAATATATGTTTTTCCAAGCAATGAACGAGGCTGTCTTTTGTGTACTTACGGTAATATTTTCTAAAAATTGGTCTTTTATAAAAACGGTGGTGTTATCTGCTTTTGGATTGTCATAACTATCCGTAGGAATAGCAACCATCATGGTGTAATGTTCTTTTCCGGTAAGAATGGTGTTTGGTCCTAGATAGTTTTCCAGTAAGGTTGGAGTAGTATTGTTAGGCAAAACTTCAAAATTCCCGGTGTCAGTTACTTTTTCATTTTGAATCAGATACCAAGATACTTGCCCAGTCTTTAAACTGTAAATAGGAGGGATTTTAAAAGTTAATTTCCCTTCTTGATTTTTTCCTTGCAAAATAGTTTTCCCGTAGGAATGAATAATAAATAATCGAGCAGTTGCGAGTGTTGAGTTGCTCTTGAATTGTAACGCTATTGGTTTGCCTGCTATAAATTTTTTTTGAGTTGTAACCAATGAAATATTGGCTTCGAGATTATTTGTTTTGGTGGCTGCAAAGACAAATAATAAGAAGCAAATAATGGAAACTATAATTAGGCGGAGTCTCTTTATCATTTTGGATTACCAATATAATTATTTAATTCAATTTTAATGAAGCTAAATCCTTTTCCGTTTACCTTTTGTAGCAGTTCTTTTTCTGCCTTTTTATTGCGCTTTGGAACAATGGTGCGGGCTAGTGACTCATTAGGTAAGCCATTGACAAAGCAATTTTCTAAAGAAGAAATAATAATGCGACAATTTGATAAATCAAGTAATTTGTAATCAAAATACTGCTTGCGTTGCACTCTTACTCCCTCTCTTACAAAATGATGATCTACATATAATAGTTCTTTATCAGCTGTATAATAAGATATTAAGAGTTCAGGAACCGTAACTTCTTGAATGCCATAATTGAACAAAGTACCTTTTAGATGGTTGTTTTCAATAATCAGATCAGATAGAGCTACTTGATTGTAAAAGTCGGTGATGGCAACGTTTCCAGCGGATTGTATGTCAAAATTAGTGGGTGTTTCACTTATGTCTTTTGGAGTGTATTCATTAGGATTAAAGGTTGTTGGTTTTTTTACTTCTTTTTTTAACCATGAAATTTCTTCAAAATTCACTTTGAAACTAGTTGTTTCTTTGGGTAATATCTTATGCTTGATGACATTTTTAGCATTAAATGTAGCCAAGACGCGGTCGTATTTATTGTAAAGGCTGGACTTTAGAACAACGTCAGCAGGGCTGTTGTCTAGGTTTTGTATTTCGCCAATAATCATGAATTCTTTGTTGTATTGAATGAGTTTTGCCGAAAGGATTTCGAGCTCTGGTTGTTTCAAAACATCTTCGTGATAGGTAGTTTGGGTTGATATTTTTCGGCGTCCTTGTTTGAAGTACTCTGTTAAATTACTAGATACAAATTGGTCAGGAGGTATGTCTAAAGGCACGCTTTGCGGCAAAATATACCATTTCCCTGCTCTTTTAATCACCTCGTGATAGTAGTCTTTTTTGATTATTTCTAGTGGAGTAATCCATTTAGTTTTGGCTACCAGTGTACTCCTATTGGCAGAACTTTTGATGATATCTATGGTTATAGCATCGAGTTTAGCATACGAATTTAAAATCCCATCAGCAACTGAGGTTTCAAGCATGAACTGCGAAATAGATAATTTGCTATTAGGGTCAATAAAGGAATGTGCTTTTTCGTAATATTTAAAGTCTAAGGCATCATAATAAGCCTTAACAACGTTTTTTGGACTTACTTGCGTTGCGTTGTTTATATAAAAATCATAGATACCATAGCTTATTACACCTAAAAGCAGCAGGATCCATAGGTGCAAAACAGCGATAATCTTAAACGGAAACTTAGTATAGGGCACTTCAAATTTGAAGAAATCGGGTTTAGTCTCGTCTTTTAATTTTAATGCTCGAAAAAAGATGCTTTGCACATTGATTACAAAAGCAATAATGATTGTTAATATGGGTATGATACCCCACATTAGTTTGAGGTAGGTAGGAACTTCGTCTTTTGGGAGCACTTTGGGAAGTGGCGAAATGTTTAATTTTTCCCAGACCATGATACCATTCTCTAGTTGAGAAAGTCTGTGCCAACCACAAAAATAAAGTATCGGATCATAAAATTTATCATTCGAAAAAACATATTTCAGGTTGTATTTTTCAGGAACGGTCAAGAATTGTTGCAAGGAACCAATGCCTTCCATTCCTCTAAACTTCGAATTCTCTAGTCGTTCAACGGCACGTGAGGTTAATTCAGGTAGCCGGCGTGCGGAATGGTAGTTTCCATCTACTGTTTTTGCATTAGTTTGTGACGACAACGTTGCCATTTGATCGCCAAAGCCAAGTGGCAAATAGCGCCATTGATCGTGCTGATCTTGGTTTAAAAAGTTTACTAATGGTAACGTATTGATTTTTTGAGGTTGAAAAGGCCTAAAATAACCTAAGGTAATCGTGAAACCAGCAAAAAACAAAAAAGTACCTGCAAAAGCTGCACCTAGAATACGATGATACACATTGCCAAAACGATTTTGGATGGCTGTTTTTAAATCACCTTCAATTAAGCGATACACAAATTCACCAAACATGGGCAAACTCATTATAGAAGCCCAGAGTGTAAAACGGTCCAATGTTAAGATGTTAAAAGCATTTTCGCCCAAAACCTTTAGCGGAATAGGAGTGGTTCCCCCAGTTCCCAATACAATTAAAAGTGAAATGGATAATCCAAAACAAATGTATCTTTTGCTGTAATAACGATATAAAATGTAGGGCAAAATAAAAAAAAGGATACCCCAAGGGATTACAAAAAACATGAGTCCTGAGGAGGTCACTTCAAGAAAATTGTCACGACTTCCGTGTGGAATAGGAACCTGTGTTATGGGATTTGCCTTAGAGTTGACCCAATAAGGAAAAATACAAAACACAATTAAAAAGAGCGATCCCGCGCCAAAAACAATAATTCGTTTGAGTAATTCAAATAAGGTTTGCAAGAAAAGTTTAAATCTCACTTCTTTGTAGGAAGATACTTTTTCTCTTGAAACATCCATAACGACAGTGCCTATCAATGGGAAAATAAAAAACACCATCCCAAAAATTGGCGTAACATGATGAGAGCAAATGGTTAAAGCGAGTAGTGAAAAAGATTTCACAAGATTTTTGATATGTCCATTTTTTATCCAAAGATAAATTTCGGGCATGCAATGCATCAAAACAGAAACCCCAATTATGCTGGGCAGTTGACCAAAAATATGTAATGTCTCAACAAATGAAGATGAAAATACAGCAACTATCGCTGCGTAACCAGCCACCGTTCGATTACCGGTAATCATTAAAGTGTAGCGGTACACCCCAGTAATAAATAAAATAATTCCTATTATAGCAACTGTAAACAAGCCAAATTTCAACCCGCCCAGTAAGGATAATAACCCAATGGCTTGATGAACTAAGGGTGGGTAGCCCATAACGGTAAAGCCAGTATACCAGCTATAATTCCATGGTTCAAACCAACTCGTTGCATAATGATTGGCAAAAAACATATGGATTAATGCATCGTATGTGCTTTCTAGTGTAAAAAATATTGCACTAGCGTGAAAAACGACCCCAATTAACAGAGCAACTATTAAGTATTTATTTGATTTTTCCTTTGACAATTGTTTAAAAATGATTTTTTTGTAAATGTATTAATAAAACTGTTAATTTAGTGAATAAGTGTATTCTGCATTACGATTTTATTGTGTTATTAAATCATAAATCATATATTTACTATAACCAAATCCCATAAGTTATAATTATGAAAATATTAATTATCGATGACCAAGAGTTAGTGATCCTTTCTCTAGAAAAAAGCCTACTCGATTTAGGGTACGAAGTGCTTTCAGCAAATACAATTTCTGATGGAATAGAGAAGTATGATCTCTATCAACCCGATTTGGTTATTGCGGATATAAATATGCCTTTTTCTAATGAAACAGTAGTGACTGGTTTAAATGCTGAAATTGAAGAAGATTACAATGGACTTGAAATTGCAAAGCACATAAAAATTATAAGAGAGCACACTACTCCGGTAATGATTTTATCTGGAAATACAAACGAAGATATCATCGTGAAGGGATTTGATTTAGGCGTTGATGATTACATGAAAAAACCAGTAAGCTTGAGTGAAATTGGTGCTCGTGTGAAACGTTTAATTGGTAATGGAAAAATGCCAGCGAAGGAAACCAAGAAAAACCAAATTATTCAAACCAATTGCATTGGTGTAGTAATACCTTGCTATAATGAAGAATTACGATTGCTGGGGGATGATTTTAAAGCGTTCATTAATTCTAATTTAGGATATCATTTGTGTTTTGTAAATGATGGTAGTAAAGACAAAACACTCGAGGTTTTAGAAAAGTTAAGAGCAGGTCATGAAGATCATATTAGTATATATAATTGCGAGAAAAATGGAGGTAAGGCAGAGGCAGTTCGTTTAGGGATGTTGCATCTAGCAAAGCAAGATCAGTTTGATTACATTGGTTTTTTAGATGCTGATTTGTCTACTGATTTTGAAGATTTTCATGATTTAGTAAAGGTTATTTCTACTTCAAATTATAAATTAGTAAGCGGCTCGAGGATGGCTCGTATGGGTGCTGATATCACTAAAGAATCAGCTCGTGCTATCATCAGCAAGATTATTAATTTAATCATTCGTAAAACTATTGGAATGGAGTTTAATGACACACAATGTGGCGCTAAAATCATGAGTAAAGATGTGATTGATAAGACTTTTCAAACAAAATTTTTGACGAAATGGTTGTTTGATGTTGAGATTTTTATGCGCATGAAAAAGGTGTATGGAGATGAAGAAACTAAAAAAATTGTTTGTGAGCAACCTCTAAAAAGATGGATTCATGCTGATGGTTCTAAGTTATCCTTCAAAGATTCTTTGAAAATTGTTTTTCAAATAGGCCAAATAGCGATTCATTATAGATAGGACAATGCAAATATTTATATTTTAAAGAATGTTAGGTATTTAACATATCCTCCTTTCAACTTTTATTAGCATTAAGTTCAATTAAGTTTAACAAATACATTTTAAAGACAAAATTCAAGCATTTGTCTAATTTTATAAAGACATTTATAATACAAGTAGTTGAAATTCTTAAAAAAGAACTTTCAGAAGCATACAAAGATACTTGCAGCATATGAAAATTCGACATTTTTATATGCTTAACAATATTCACACAAGCTAAAACATAGTATGTCTATACTTGGTTTAGAAAAAAGTTTAAATAGAGCTAACGAATAAGAATATAACTTAATTAAAGAACTACAATACACAAACTTGAATTTGAAATTATTTTGAAATCCATGCAAGATGTTTTAGATTTACTATAACCACTTACTTTATGAATTGCATTATTATTGATGACGAAGAACTGGCAAGATCGATTATGACCGAAATGGTGAGCAGGCACCCTGAACTCAAGCTAATTCAGGAATTTCCAAATGCCATTCAAGCAATTAAATTCTTGAATAATTTTGAGGTAGATTTGATTTTTTTAGATATTCATATGCCTGATTTTACTGGGTTTGATTTTATTCAAAGCATAAAAAATCCACCAAGAGTAATTTTAGTTACCTCAGATAGTAATTTTGCTATTGATGCTTATGAGTACGAGTGTATTGTAGATTATTTAGTAAAACCCATCTCCGAAGAACGCTTTCGAAAAGCAATTCAAAAAGCAAATTTCTCTAAAACTTCTGCCAAACCAATAGAAACTAAAGTAGTAGAAAAAGATAATGTAAACGAGTTTTATGTCAATATCGACCGAAGATTGATAAAAATAGAAATGGCATCTGTAAATATTGTGGAGGCTAAGGGCGATTATATTCATATTAAAACAGAAAGTAAAAATTATGTGGTCCATTCTAGCCTAAAGAAGATAGAAGATAAATTACCTAAAGATTTATTTTTAAAAGTACATCGCTCTTTTATTATCAATACTAAAAAAATTATTGATATTGAAGACAATAGTGTCTTGATTGCTAAAGATGTAATTCCCGTAAGTCGCGCTAATAGACCTGAATTAATGAAAAGATTAAACTTGTTGTAATAATAAATAGTCAAAAAACAAGGTTGGTGTTAATTCCTAAATTAAATTTTTTTCTCCATTCAACATAATTACAGCTACTTAATCTACAATTGTATTAAGTAGTTGTAAAATATTATTTTTAATTCTATTTGATTCATTTTCAGATATTTTACCCTTTTTTTTGAATAATGAATCTACAGAATATCGAAATTTTAAATAATTTCATCGATACTTTCTGCCACTCTAACTTAAAAATAAAACGATATAATATTGTATCTATATTTTTGTAATGATAAAAATAAAGAACAATAGCTATGAAAATACTTATTATAGACGATCAAGAATTAGTTTTATTAACTCTGGAAAAATATCTTATAGATTTAGGATACCTTGTCAAAAAGGCGAATAACATGGCTGATGGAATAGCCATGTATGATGAATTTCAACCTGATTTAGTTATTACAGATGTTGATATGCCTGTAGTTGCAAATTCAAGTTTTGAATTTAAAAGCTTGGATTATATAAAAAAGAAATCAGGTTTAGAGATTATCAAACATATACGAGTTTTAAAGAAAGAAACGACTCCAGTAATGGTCTTGTCTGGTAATAGGCAATTAGATGTCATTTCTCAAGCTTTGTCATTAGGTGCTGCTGATTATGTAATTAAGCCGGTACGTCTCGATATAATAAGTATGCGAGTAGAAAACCTAATTGGAAAAGTTGATACTGATAAAAAAAATACTAAAAAAGAGCGCTACATTCATGAATCTTGTGTGGGAGTAATAATCCCTTGTTATTATAGTTTAGAAACCATGCTGAGCGAGGAATTTATAAAATTTGTAAACACCAATCTTAACTATCATTTATGTTTTGTTAATTATAGCTATGAAGAAATGCCTACAAAGATTTTAAATAAATTTTGCAAAGGCAAAAGGATTAGCGTTCTGAATTTTGATCACGTTGTTCATAAAACAGAAGCGATAAGATTAGGCATGTTACATTTAGAGAAAGAGCATCAGTTTGAGTTTATAGGTTTTTTAAACGAAGATCTTTCTGTTAATTTTGATACCTTCAAAGAATTGGTCAATATTATATCCACATCTAATTATAAAAATGTTGTAGGTTTAGAAGTTGGTTCATCAAATTCTACTTTTTGGGGATTTCCAATAAAGCACTTTGTAAATAAAAAAATAAACGGTTTCTACAAGAAATTTTCAGAAAAGCACAGTAAGGAAAAGAATAGGTTTATCGAAGTTTTTGATAATGACATAGTTAAAGATATTTTTAAAAATAAATTTTTGTTGGAAAATAAATTTGAAGAGGAAATATCAAACAGAACAAAATGTTTTTTTGGAGATGATAAGTGGAATGATAGGGTATGTGTTAAATTGCTTAAGCTCGCTTAAATTAACAACTAAAGTTATTAATTGCAATCAACATGTTGCAATCCCAGTTTATTATAAATTAAACTATTTTTAAAATTACCAAACTAAGAGATTATGCAATTTGTATAATCTCTTTTTTATGAATTTTAGTTGGTTTTCAAAAGTTTAACAAAGAAATTGAAGAGTGGAATTTCAGAATTACTAAATTAGGCATTACTTTTGCGAATAAAGTTAGAATAAAAATTACAAACACATACTGAAATAAATTCAGGATATCATATGAAAGAACAATTTAAGAAGTTTTTAAACGAAGAACAAGACCCAAAAGCTATAGAAAAAATCGCTTCAAAACTGAGTGATTTATTGATGAAAAATGAAGAAATAGGTTATATAGCCGTTCAGAAAAAACCAGCAATTACCGTTTTGCCAGACAGTATTGTTTTGACCAATAAAAGAATTGTTATTTGTCAGCCTAAAAACCTAGGACTATCCATGAATTTTATAGATTACACTTGGGATGAGATTGAAGGCACTTTTGTGAAAGAAAATATTTTAGGTTCAGAGTTTTCTTTTACAACCAGAACAAATATGGAAGTTTCTATTGATTATATTCCTAAAATTCAAGCGCGAAAGATTTTTACGTTTGCAAAAGAACAATTGGATATATTGAAAGTTGGGTCTGTATTGAATGCAACTATGATGGATGAGGTTCCGGTTTCAGCATCAGAAGAAGTGGAGATTGTCGAAGAAATGGAAACGGAAGAAGTGATTAGTTTTGCTGAGATAATGCCGGTTTCACAACCTAATTTCATTGCTGAAAATCAAGTATTCGAAGACGTTCCAGCAAGTCCAAAAGACAAATCGTTAAGTGATTTATCTCAAGACGAACTTTTTGAGAAATTACAGAATTATAAAAAATTATTGGACAACGGGTTGATTTTACAAGGCGAATACGATGCTTTCAAAAAAGAAATTTTGAGTTATATGTAATTAGTCTTAAAGTAGAAAGTCATAAAGTCAAAAGGAAGTAAAATATCTTTTGACTTTATGACTTTCGACCTTTGACTTAAAGCGTTCTTTTCTGCTTTTCTACAAAATTATTGGATTGTAATTCTAATAAATCAGTGGCGTTTTTCCGCTGTAAATCATACAGTTTTTTATCGTCAGCAATTTCTCCGTAGACTTTGTCGTGCATCGTGGCGCTGGTTTTTACGAGCAAAGTACGTTGGTATTTATCTTGTTCTATTGTGGCTTTCAAAGCGGTTTCAAGATCCTCCAGTTTATAATCATATTCGCCTTTTGGAGAAAGTAATTTGGCAATAATAGGAGAGGTTTCTATAGCTAAAAACAGGAGCATGATGAAAAACGAAGGTAGCCACGGCAGTTTGTCTAAGGCGTTAATTCGGGCCATTAAACCATCAAATCCATCAATAATAGGCTGTGTTTCGGTCACTTTTTTGTCTAAATCGGTTTGCAGCGTTTTGGTATTTTTCTCCATTTCTACAATTTTAGCCAAGTTGTTTTTTTGTAAGGTGTCCAGTTCTTGTTTTGCCAAATCATGTTTGGCGATTTTTTCTTTAAAAACGGGGCCTTTGCCTAATTTTTTTGTTCCTGCGGTTCCTTCGGCTTCGGTGATGTAGGTTTCATAAAGCGTATTGACTTCTTTCTCCTTGCTTGTGATTTCGGTCTTTAATTTTTCTATATCTGCTTTGTTTTTATCCAAATCCGATTTGAAATAATTAGCCACTTCTTTTTTGTTATTCAAAGCCATGGCATTTTTTTCTTTCAATAAAACGGTATTAATTTCTTTTTCGAAGATTTTAATTTCTAATGGTTTCGAAATAACAATCGCTATGATTACCGCCAAAATAATTCGGGGAGTTGCCTGAAGAAATTCACTTCCTATTTTGTCTCTTTTTCGAATAGTGGAAACTATGAAACGATCGAGATTAAAAATAAGCAAACTCCAAACGATACCAAATGCAATTGCGGGATATACACTATCAAATACGGTATACAGCGCATAAGAACTGGCAAGGAAAGCCATGACAGCAGTAAAGAAAACGGTGGCGCCAATACCTACATATTTGGTTTGTTCGCCTTCGGAACTGCCTTCAAGTAAGTTTTTGTCTGCTCCTGAACAAAGGATAAAAAATTGTTTTAACATGATTGATGATTTTTTGATTGATGATTACAAATTTAACGCCAAAAAAGGAATCTTGGTATAAATAATTGATATGTATTTATTTAAGGCATTTGTTACGGTTTGTATCAAATAAAAGAGAGCTGCTCACAAGGAACAGCTCTCTTTCTTTTTTGAATTATAATTAACTTATGCTAAGGGAGCGCCAGCCATAATTTCGGCATTGGCAAATTCTTCAAATTTGGCAAAATTAGCTTTGAATTTTTCAGCTAATTCAATTGCTTTTTTATCGTATAGTTCTGGGTCTTCCCATGTGTTTCTTGGGTTCAATATTTCACTAGGAACATCTGGACAGGTTTGCGGTTTTGCAATCCCAAATACTTTGTGATTCTCATACGCTACGTCGTCTAATTCTCCGTTTAATGCAGCGGTAATCATGGCACGTGTGTATTTTAATTTCATGCGGCTTCCTATTCCGTAAGGTCCGCCAGTCCATCCTGTATTGATCAACCAAACTTTTACATTGGCATCTTTCATTTTCTTACTCAACATTTCAGCGTATTTAGTTGGGTGTAATGGCATAAATGGTGCGCCAAAACAAGCCGAGAAATTAGGCTGAGGCTCTGTGATTCCAGCTTCGGTACCTGCTACTTTTGCTGTATAACCAGAAATAAAATGGTATGCAGCTTGTCCTGGAGTCAGTTTAGAAATTGGAGGCAATATCCCGAATGAATCTGCAGTTAAGAAAAATATATTTTTTGGATTTTTACCAATAGAACCCGGCTGAATATTATCAATATGGTAAATAGGATAACTTACTCTAGTGTTTTGTGTAATAGAGACATCTTCATAATCTACTTCTTTTGTGTCTTTATTGATGATTACATTTTCAAGTATAGCTCCTTTTTTTATAGCTCTAAAAATGTCTGGTTCATTTTCCTCAGTAAGGTTTATTACTTTAGCATAACAACCACCTTCAAAGTTAAAAACTGTGTTTTCGTTTGTCCAGCCATGTTCATCATCACCAATTAATTTTCTGTTTGGATCTGCTGATAAAGTTGTTTTTCCTGTTCCTGATAATCCAAAGAAAATTGCAGTATCACCGTCTGTTCCCACATTAGCACTACAGTGCATTGGTAATGTATTTTTGAAAACTGGTAAAATGAAATTCAATGCAGAAAAAATTCCTTTTTTCATTTCACCTGTGTAACCGGTACCGCCTATCAAGACTACTTTTCGAGTAAAGTCAAGAATAGCAAAATTACTTTGTCTTGTCCCATCCACCGCTGGATCAGCCATAAAACTAGGCACACATAAAAGAGTCCATTCTGGGTCGAAGTTTGCTAATTCTTCCGTTTCTGGTCTCAAAAACATATTGTAACAAAATAAATTTGCCCAAGGGGTTTCTGTTATTACACGAA
The DNA here is from genome assembly GCF_003350545.1 of Flavobacterium glaciei. Lineage (GTDB taxonomy): Bacteria > Bacteroidota > Bacteroidia > Flavobacteriales > Flavobacteriaceae > Flavobacterium > Flavobacterium glaciei. Next base: position 12,667 of record NZ_QQBA01000017.1, on the reverse strand, counting down.
CATTTAATCTGTAATTTGGGTCAGAACACACATAAGAATCTCTTACATAAACTTCTTTGTTAGATAAATAAGAAGTGACTTTGTTGTACAGTGCTTCAAAAGCGTCTGATTCAAAAGGGATATTTACTTTTCCCCACCAAACTTGATTTTCACTGATGCTGTCTTTTACTATATATCGGTCTTGTGGAGAACGGCCAGTATATTCACCAGTATTTACTGCTAATGCACCGGTTGAGCTTTCAATTCCTTGACCTAATTTTATTGTTATGTCGTGTAATTCTTCAGGGGATAACTGGTAATGAATTTTTGCATTTTCAATTCCTAATTCTTTTAACGAAATCGATTGCGAGAAAAGCGTGTTATTGTCCATAAATTTATTGTTGTAGTTACTTTTTTATAGACTGCAAAAGTAGAAATTATATTTCAGTTAGCCTTTGATTCTTTTAATTTTGTGATTTTTTATTCATAATATTCAGTAATAAAACGCCCCAGCCCAGTATTAATAGGAGTCCGCCAATAGGAGTCACGAATCCAATAATTTTAAAATCAAATGGGGTAAGGTCATTAGTTGCTAACAAATAAATAGACCCAGAGAATAAAATTACGCCAATAAGAACTAAAAAATAGATTGCATTTTTTGTTTTTTTAGGAACGTCCTTCAGTAATCCCAAAAACAATAAAAATAGCGCGTGGTACATTTGGTAGCGTACACCGGTTTCAAAAGTCACTAATTGTTCAACAGACAGTACTTTTTTTAGGGCATGTGCGCCAAAAGCACCAAGAATTATTGCAATCACTCCTAATATAGCTCCTGTTGAAAGTATCTTTTTGTCCATGTTTATTTTAATTTTATTGTAAAAGTATCTCATCTCACATTAAATTAAAAGCGTTTTGTGAGATACTTTTTTTTAGCATTTGATTTATTCTAAATCAGAAATTATAACGAACATAATTTTTTTCTCAACACTATTTGTTATAAATACAACAATTTTGTATGTTTGTGTTATAATTATACAAAATGAAAACAATTTTAATCATCGGAGCAGGAAGATCAGCTTCATCTTTGATCCATTATCTGTTAAGTAAATCAGATAAAGAGAACTTGCATCTTATTATTGGTGATTTGTCATTGGCATTAGCCCAAAAAAAGACAAACAATCATCCTAATGCAACGGCGATTGCCTTAGATATTTTTGATGAAATTCAAAGAAAAGAAGCCATTCAGAAAGCCAGTATTGTAATTTCTATGTTGCCGGCTCATTTGCATATTGAGGTTGCAAAGGATTGTATTGTTTACAAAAAGCATTTGGTTACCGCGTCCTATGTGAGTGACGCCATGCAGGAATTAGACGCTGCAGCCAAAGAGAATAATCTGATTTTCATGAATGAAATCGGACTTGATCCTGGCATTGACCACATGAGTGCCATGAAAGTGATTGATGAGATTAAGGAAAAAGGCGGCGAGATGATTTTATTCGAATCTTTTTGTGGCGGACTTGTAGCGCCGGAATCGGATACGAATCTTTGGAATTACAAATTTACCTGGGCGCCACGCAATGTAGTTCTTGCGGGTCAGGGTGGCGCTGCTAAGTTTATTCAGGAAGGGACTTACAAATACATTCCGTACTGTAATTTGTTCCGCAGAACTGAGTTCTTACAAGTGGAAGGATATGGTCGATTCGAAGGCTATTCAAATCGCGATTCGTTAAAATACCGCAGTGTGTATGGTCTAGATAATGTGCTTACTTTATACAGAGGAACCATTCGTAGAGTGGGTTTCTCTAAAGCTTGGAATATGTTTGTGCAATTAGGAATGACGGATGACAGTTACGTTATGGAGGACTCAGAAAACATGAGTTACAGAGAATTTGTAAACTCGTTTCTGCCATATCATCCCACGGATTCTGTGGAAATCAAGACCCGTTTGATTCTAAAAATTGACCAAGATGATATTATGTGGGACAAGTTATTGGAACTCGATTTGTTCAACCGTGATAAAAAAGTAGGTTTAAAAAATGCCACTCCAGCACAAATTCTGGAAAAAATATTGACGGATAGCTGGACGCTACAGCAAGATGATAAAGATATGATTGTCATGTATCACAAATTTGGATACAAATTAAATGGCAAAAAAGAACAAATAGATTCAAAAATGGTTTGCATTGGCGACGATCAAACCTTTACTGCCATGGCAAAAACAGTGGGTTTACCTGTTGCAATGGCGACTTTACTAATCTTAAATGGCACAATCACGACTCCGGGAGTGCAATTGCCTATTCGTAAAGAAGTGTATGAGCCTATTTTAAAAGAATTAGAAGAATACGGTGTTGTTTTCAAGGAGCAATCCATGCCGTATTTAGGATACAATCCGGATAAAGAGTTTAGTTAGTAAGTTAGTTAGTAGTTTTTTTAGATTTTTAGTTTGATAGATCCGCTCCTTTTTAGAAGCGGATTTGTTTTTTAAAATGCTTTATTTATGCTGAGCTTAGCCAAAGTGTGGGCGTGACCCTGCAAATTGCTTCGTCGTTCCTCCTCGCAACTTCGGGTCGGGCTGTTCGCTGCAATCTTTATGTTTTAAAGAAAAACATAAAGGATTTTCGCTGCCATCCCTCACGCAACGCATTCAATGGATGCATTTTTTTTTTGAATTGTAAGAAAATTTAATTATATTTGAAAAGCACAAAGCGAAACAAACCTTCGCCAATCTACCCAATTTTGGTGTATATGCGAAGGTTTGTTTAGTCTATATACTATTTACCTGCTATTTTGCGCTAAAACTTCAAAATAAATAACTTAATAAAAATATATAATGAGTGAAAATACTATCAAAGCAGAAGAACCAGAAATTGAGCAAATTGATAAACCAAATTTTGGCACTTAAATTAATAAATTTATAAAACATATCGAAGCTCAAACTGACATTTTTCCTCTTGTAATGAGTTTATTAGGTGTTAAACTAATTCAAGAATCTAAACATGTAGATAAATATATTAAAGATAATGGCTTACTAATTAAAGATGAAGAAAATACAGAACTAAAACAATTAGAAATTCCTGAAAGTAAAATTAAAGAATTTATTAAGCTAAACGAAAAAGTAGATACAACAAATTTAGCATACAGCCTATTACCTATAAATTTTGTTGTATCATTTGTAAGTCAGTATGATGCTTATTTAGGTGGTTTGATAAGAGTAATGTTTTTAAATAAGCCAGAATTTTTAAATAATTCGGAAAAGAATATTATGTTTTCTGAATTACTTAAATTTAATTCAATTGAAGAAGCGCAAGAATTTGTTGTAGAAAAAGAAGTTGAATCTGTTTTAAGAGAAAGTCATATTAAACAATTTAAATGGTTAGAAAATAAACTAGGAATACCATTAAGAAAAGATTTACTTAGTTTTAGTGATTTCATTGAAATAACAGAAAGAAGAAATCTTTTTGTTCATTGTAACGGAGCAATTTCAAGGCAATACATTGAAAATTGTAAAGAAAATGGCGTAAAAGGTATTGATGAATTAAAAATCGATGATTTATTAGATGCAAAGCCTGCTTATTTTAGTAAATGTTATATGACCTTATTTGAAATTGGTGTAAAATTAGGTCATGTAATATGGCGCAAATTGAAACCTGAAGAAAATAACGAAGCTGATGGTCATTTAAATGAAGTATGTTACGAACTGTTAATAAATGGGCATTATAAGCTAGCTATTAATTTATTAACTTTTGCAACCGAAACCTTAAAAAAACATACTCAAGAAATGGTTTGTGTTTTTACAATAAATAAAGCATTAGCATATTATTTATCAAATAAGAAACAAGATTGTATAAAAGTTATAGATAAACACGATTGGTCAGCAACAAATGACAAATTTAAACTTGCAATTGAAATTCTAAAAGAAAATTATCCAGAGTCATTAGAAATAATGAGATCGATTGGTAATAAAAATGAACATTTAAATGCAGAAGCTTATCTTGATTGGCCATTATTTAATGAAATCAGAAAAACAGCAGAGTTTAAGCAAACTTACAAAGAAATTTTTGGAGAGGAATTAATCTATAAGGAAACAAAACCAAGAGATTTAGAAGATATTTTAACTGAACTAAAGCAAATTAGGAAAGAAACAGAAGAAGCGCAAAATGCTGAAAATGATGAAATAATTGAGGAAGTAGAATCGATAAATGAAGAAGCAGAAAGCATAATGGAAGAATAAAAAACAGCTGGTAATAGTCGTTTTGCAAACTTGCTAAACTTGTGATAAAACTGGTTTTCGTTTCGCAAGAAACTAAATTTTTAAAAGAAAATAAGTACTTCTGAAGTCCGCAACCTCGCCAAACGCAGGAGCGCTAGTTTAACATATCCGCTTCTAAAAAGAAGCGGATTTTGTTTTTTATTACGCCTTTCCAGATTGAATAGTTATTGGTAAACTATACATTACTCTCACAGGGACGCCGTTCAGTTTTCCGGGAATCCAATTAGGACATAAACCTAAAACACGGACCACCTCTGTACCAGTTCCGTATCCAATATCTCTTATGATTTTGATATTAGTCAGTCTGCCATCAAGTTCAACGATAAATGTAGCGTAGACTTTTCCTTTAGCATTATTTTTTTCAGCATCTAATGGAATATTAAAATTGGTTCCCACAAATTTGTAAAATTCCTCAATTCCTCCCGGAAAATCAGGTTTTGTAGTTATACCTGCAGTATTATAAACGTCTCCCAGTTCATCGCTGGCAGTCAATTTTGAAGCCTCTGCCTGATAGCCTTTTTCTAAAACAGTAATTGTCTCATTATTTAATTTTTCACCTTGGCTGTTTACTCTATATCCATATCTGTCGTAGTATTCTCTTTCATTGCCTTGGGTCACATAAAAATGAACATCATTGTTGATGTTAATATAGCCGTTAGCGGCAGGGTTACCGTTAATGTCTACAGATCCTTTGTCATTAAAATAAAGACTACCAATTTTGGTATACTCCTCGTTCTTAATTTTTACTACCTCTAGTTTTTTTCTTTTTATAGTGTCAATTTGGTTTTCTGACTTTTCAATTTGTTGCAATTCACTTTTGGCTGTTGCAATTTTCTTATTTAAAATAGGTTGCTGTTGTACGATAGTAGTGTTCTTTTCTCGTGCAACCGTTTCTGTACATAAAGAAAATAATAGTATTGCAAGTACTGGAGCAATTGCCATTTTCTTCAGTATTGAAATGTTTTTTGATGTGGTTTTTGTCATCATAAGTAATCGTTTTTTAGTTATTAAATAATTCAAATTACTGGCCAAGTAAAAAGTTTGGTTCTCGTTAGCTTTCGATAGTAATAAAGATTGGTAGAACGGAACATTGTTATAAGAGGTCACTACTTTCTCATCAGCAAGAAATTCGTGGTTGAGTTGTATGGCTTTTTTGTAAAAAATAAAAATAGGGTTGAACCAAAAAACGGTTTTCAATAATTCGATGAATAAAATATCCAAAGTGTGTTTTTGGGTTACATGCGTGAGCTCGTGTGTGTACAATTCAGCTTCAATTTGACGGTTGTTGTATTCCGTTTCGTTAATGAAAATCGTATTCAGGAAAGTGTGTGGCAACGTTTTTTCGGGAACCAAAATCAATTTGGCATTCTTATATTCAATTGGTGTATTCGATTTCATTTTAGACGAAATCTTAATGATATTGCTGATAAAACGTACCGCCAAAACGAGTGTTACTACAGCGTACAAACTCCATAATCCTATTGCCAGATAGTTAGTTTCCTCCAGTATTACAGCGCTTCCTTGCAGTATCTGGATATTTCCTGGATTGAGTCTAGGTTTTGCTATTTCTTGAATCACTTCAATAGTTATAAATGGAATTACCATTGAAAAAACAAGGCTTAACAACAAGTAAAACCTATTGAAAACGTGTATTTTTTCTTTTTCCAAAAACAAATAATACACCGCCAATAGCACCAATAAAGTAATTGTCGATTTGATTAGAAAGTCGCTCATTTTTTCTTTTTTAGAATTTCACTGTCTATTATTTTCTTGAGATCTTCCAGTTCCGTTTGAGACAAATTAGTTTCTGTGGTAAAGAAAGAGGCAAATTGTGATGCCGAATTGTTGAAGAAATTACTAATCAATCCGTTGACGTGTTTCGAGAAATAATCGGTTTTCTTGACCAAAGGATAATATTCCCGAGAGTTCCCAAATTCAGTGTATGCTACAAATTGTTTATCAATCATTCTTTTCAATAAAGTAGCAATGGTTGTGGTTGCAGGTTTTGGTTTTGGGTAGGCTTCAAGCAAGTCTTTCATGAAGGCTTTCTCGAGTTTCCAAAGGTGTTCCATTACTTGTTCTTCGGCGTTCGTTAGTTGTTGCATGTTATTTTTTTATTTGGTGTACATTTCTTCAATGGGTATTCCTTTTTCGTAGATTTTGGTTCCTAGTAAAACGCCTTCGGAGTCATAAAATATCCATTTTCCTGTGGGTAGCCATTCAGTTTTTGAATTTATAATGGCTTTATTGGAAACTCCTATTTGTTGGATTTTGCCTGTATTGTGATATTTGATAATGTGGCAACTGTTTTTTTTGTACTTTTCTTTAGAAGTTAATCTATCACTAACGAACTCTTTCCAAGTTCCTGTTTTATCTCCTTTTTTGTATCTTCCTGTTGCGCTGGATTCGATGTTCATGAATTTTTCTGTTTGTATCCATTTACCTGTTTTTAATCCGTTTTTGGTTTGATTAATTTTACAGCTAGTGAGACTTATACACAAAAGAATGATGATTATTGTGTACTGATTTTGCGTTTTCATTTCTACAGATTAAAAAATTGCTCTACAAATGTAGAATAAAAAATGAAACAAACAAGTTTTAGAGAAAAAATAATTATTGGTTAGTTAATTTACTGGTAATGAGTTGATGTAGTTGGCGGTGGAAGGTTTGCCACAGATTCACAGATTTTTTATTGGATTGGTTGTGGTATAAAAAATTTACCGCAGATTCGCAGATTTTTCATGGATTGTTTTGCTGGATTGCTGGTGTAAAAGTGACCACCGCAGATTCGCAAATTTTTCATGGGTTTGTTTTGCTGGATTGATGGTGTAAAAGTGAGCACCGCAGATTCGCAAATTTTTTCCTGGATTGACGGTATGAAAAATTACCGCAAATTCGCAGATTTTCTTGATAGGATGCTTTAGAAAATCACCGAGGGTTTGCGTTAAGGATGGAAGTGGAAATCCTTTTTAGGTGCCTTTTTTTGGTGGCTAAAAAGATTGAGAACGCACAGCCTGACCTTGTTGCTTGACGAATTGTGTTGTTTAAGAAGGATTTTATGCAACGAGGAAACGCCCAAAAAAAAATCCGCCCTGTGGAGAGCGGATATAGTGTTTGATGAAAGGAATTTATTTAGACAACTCCACGAAATATTTGTAAAACAACGGAATAGTTTCGATTCCTTTTAGGTAGTTGAAAATACCGAAGTGTTCGTTTGGCGAGTGAATGGCATCGCTGTCCAAACCAAATCCCATTAGGATAGTCTTGCTTTTCAGTTCTTTTTCGAATAAGGCAACGATAGGAATACTTCCTCCGGAACGCACCGGAATTGCAGGAACGCCAAAGGTTTCCGTGTACGCCATGTTTGCGGCTTTGTAGCCAATGCTGTCTATAGGGGTTACGTAGCCTTGCCCGCCGTGATGCGGTTTTACCAAAACGGTTACGCCTGCAGGAGCAATGCTGTTGAAATGTTTGGTGAATAATTCCGTGATTTGTTCCCAGTCTTGATTAGGTACCAAACGCATGGAAATTTTGGCGTAAGCTTTACTGGCAATTACCGTTTTGGCTCCTTCGCCGGTGTAGCCGCCCCAAATTCCGTTTACATCTAGCGTAGGACGGATGGAGTTTCTTTCGTTGGTTACATAGCCTTTTTCGCCGTACACATCGTTAAGTTGCAAGGCATTTTTGTATTTTTCTAAGCTAAAAGGCGCTTTGGCCATTTCAGCTCTTTCTTCCAGGGATAATTCTTCAACATTGTCATAGAAACCAGGAATGGTAATGTGGTTGTTTTCATCATGAAGCGAAGCAATCATTTTAGACAACACATTGATAGGATTAGCAACAGCACCTCCGTACAATCCAGAATGCAAGTCGCGATTAGGACCTGTAACTTCTACTTCTACATAACTTAAGCCACGTAAACCTGTTGTGATTGACGGCTGCTGATTAGAAATCATTCCCGTATCTGAAATTAAAATCACATCATTCTTAAGTTTTTCCTGATTGCGTTCTACGAACCAACTCAAACTTTTGGATCCAATTTCCTCTTCGCCTTCAATCATGAACTTGACATTACAGGGTAACGTATTGGATTGAACCATATATTCTAATGCTTTTACGTGCATGTACATTTGGCCTTTGTCATCACAAGATCCTCGGGCAAAAATGGCGCCTTCGGGATGGATTTCGGTTTTCTTGATTACGGGTTCAAAGGGTGGAGAAGTCCATAGCTCCATTGGGTCGGGTGGTTGCACATCATAATGACCGTATACTAAAACAGTAGGTAAATTTGGGTCAATGATTTTTTCGCCATATACGATTGGGTAGCCTGGAGTATCACAAATTTCAACAAAATCACAGCCTGCTTTTTCTAAACTGGCTTTTACGGCATCCGCTGTTTCAAAAACATCGTGAGAGTATGCGGTGTCAGCACTTACGGATGGGATTTTCAATAATTCGATTAACTCGTTGATAAAGCGGTCTTTGTGTTCTTGAACGTATGCTTTAATATTTTCCATTATTTGAATTTTGTTTATATTTCAAAAGTACAAAAAAGAGTATGATTATTTTTTATCAAAATTGTTTTGAAAATTGGAAGTTAAGTGTATCTTTGCACCCACAATAAACCGCGGATATGGTGAAATTGGTAGACATGCCAGACTTAGGATCTGGTGCCGCAAGGCGTGTAGGTTCGAGTCCTATTATCCGCACGAAAAGCCCAAACGAAAGTTTGGGCTTTTTTTATGCTTTTTGATTTTACTTTATACAAACCAATAAAAAAGCTTCTCAAATCGAGAAGCTTTTTTTGGGGAATTTATTGATTGATCCAGCGTCTGAATTCAGCTGTTGATGAGGTGCTTGTAATGAAACGTTTTTTATAGTTTTTTAACTGAATTGATAAACGGTCATTAAAGTAATTTTCAATTTTTAAAATACAATTGATATTAATAATCTCGCCACGGTTGATTTGAAAAAATACTTTTGGATTGAGTTCTTGTATCAATTCGCTTAAAGTATCCTTAAAGGCATGTTCTTTTCCTGAGGTGTCAATTGCAACACATTTGCCTGATTCTGCTACTATGGCTGCGATTTCATATGTGTTCAGCATAGCCATTCCTTCATTATTTTTAATTATAATTCGCTCTTTGTATTTTTTCTCTTCACGTTGTAGTAGTGATAGCGCCATCTCATGCCAGTTAATGGTATTTTCCTCTTTCTTTTTTAGGTTGAGGAATTTTTGCATGGCTTCGTTAAAGCGATTGTAACTAATAGGTTTTAGTAAATATCCAATACCATTTGTGTCAAAAGCTTCCTGATAAAAAGTATTATAGGCTGTCGTAAAAATAATTGGAGCGCTGATCATATTATCTTTTAACGATAAAAAAACCGTTCCATCTAATAGCTCGATATCTGAAAAAACTACATCTACAGTTTCCTTTTTTGTGGCCCAATTGCGCAACTCTTCATTGCTTTTAATTTGAGCAAGTATAGTAATGTTTGGGTCAAATTTATGAATGTGATTTCTAATGATTTCAGCATTATGATTTTCATCTTCAATGATTATGCATTTCATATTTAGTAAATTAGCGGAATTGCTACACAATACTCATTTTCTGTTTTTGTGAAAATGACATCCAAGTTAAACATGAGTTTGTAGTGTTTTTTTAGGTATTGGTTTCCTAGTTTAGAGCTGTTTAGTTGTTGTATTGTATTCAATTTGTTTTTTATGAATATCGTGTTTTCATTTCGGTACAATTCAATAATAAGAGGATTTTCTTCACTTGCCTTGTTGTGTTTTATGGCATTTTCAATTCCTAATTGCAAAGTACAAGGCAATATAAATCCGGTTGTGTCATTGATATTTGTAACAACTTTATAAGCGTTGTTGAATCTTTTTTCGATTAGATTACGGTATCGTTTTGTAAATTCAAGCTCTTCAGATAGTGGTACAATTTCCTGTTCGTAATGGTCTAAAAAATAGCGGTACACTCCTGAAAAATCGTCGATAAAGTTTTCTAAATCTTCGGGGTTTTTATGACTTAAATTCGACAGCACGCTTAAATTGTTGAATAGAAAATGCGGTTCAAGGTTTTTTTGTAGCATTTTAGATTTAAAAATTTCCTTTTCTCGCTCTAATCGTGCTATGTCGATTTCCAATTTTTTAGAATCATTAAAATAAAGGTAAATAAGCGTAAACCCGCAGGTGTATAAATGATAAGTAGTGATTCCGAAAGCAATATTACCAATCAAAAGCCACGTTGAGGTACTTAATCCGTGTACTAAATAGCGGTAACAAATAAAAAATATACTGGTAAAAACAGCAAATACTAACAAGGAGAGTACAAAAGAAAGTGTGATTCTTTGGGTATTTTTGAACTGCTTTTTAGAGATGATTTGCCATGATAAGTAGGAGCTAATCAAGGCCAACAAACAAGTAAAGAGCCCAAAAACATGATCTTCGATTGCAAAAAAATTAATGGAACCAAACTTACGTGTTTGGTACAACGTGTAAATCTGTGTAGTGTTGACACCAATTACCACTAGTATTGTGAAGAAAATATTTTTTAGGCTACTTTTTGTTTTCATTCCTGCTGTTTTTACAAATATAATAAAACCTTGTAAGGAGTATCAGTTTACAAATCTTCGGCAATCACATTTTTTATTTCGCCTTTTGTGTTGAATGTTTGTATTTTAGGATTGCCTTTTTCGTCTACATAAATCATTAGTTTGGGCCTTCCTGTAGCGTCATTTAAAAACAAACCTTGCGAGTTTCCTCTGGTTTTGCCTAAGAACAATAGATTGCGTTCACCATGTAGCTCATATATTTCATTGATCTTTTTTTTGCGTGCTTCAGGGTCGGTAATTTTTTCAGCTTGGGCAAATAGTTCCATTCTTGTCGTAATGTTACTTTCTGCTGGATAATCATTGATGTTGATGCCACGTTGCGACATGATTTTGCCATTAATAATGGACTCTTGATTGGATAATTGTAAAACTTGATCGTCCTTGTATCGATCCATCGTAATTGACATTCCAGAAATCAAACCGTTCTTTGTTTGCTTTGTTTGATAAATAAGTCCACCACATTCATCGCCTTGATCGTTAAAGAAAATAAGTCCTGATGGTCTTTCTCGTTTTTCCCAATCTTTGCCATCCATTCTGCCTGAATGTTGTAATTCCTTATTGCTAAGAACCATTCTTAGAGTGCCATCGTTTTCGATAATATTGATTCTTTTTACGTTGATTTCTTCAAAATTTTCAATCTCCTTTAGTTTGTTAAAGGAGAATAAAAAAAAGCAAAGCATTAGTAAGGTTAAAAAAGTTGAGTAACGTGTTAAAAATTTCAGTTTTGCATCGGTTGTGTTCATGATATGTTGTTTTAAGGATTTCTATGCTGCTAAAGTAGTAGCTATGCGATTGCCTTAAAACGGATTAAATCTCAATTAGGGGAAAATGAACTTGAAATAGGGGAAATTTGAAATGAATCCTAAAAGTAAAAATGATTTTCAAATTAAAAAGCTGAGGTGCTTTTGCCAATGCATGCTGAGGTTGCGTTAGTGAGTTATAGTTAAGTACAGTTCAAAAAAAAGCTTCTCAATCGAGAAGCTCTTTTTGTTATTGAATAGTACTTAGGAAATTTGTCAGAGTAATTAAATCTTTTTCTCTTGATAATGAAATGCTATTAGCTTTAATAAACTTTGTTATTTCACTTTCTTGTTGTGGATACATAAGCAGTAGCTTTGCTTTTGACTCTGGGAATGCTACTATTTTTTTATCTTTTGTTTCTAAATAATAACTGTACTTTACTGATGTAAATTTCGGTTTGTTGCCTAATTCAAAAGAAGTTCGTGGTATTCGTCCTTCTATGAAGTCAATTTTATCTCTACGCAATAAACTCAAATTATTTTTATTTAGTAATTCAAATAAATACAAGTAGGACGGTTCGCTTGAATTGTTCTCCAAGTTTACTAATCTAAGTTTAAATTGATTATTGTTCATTAGAAAAGTATTGTAAAGCGGGTCTTTTGAAATAGTATAAATTTCATTTGGCGCCTTTTGAACCTCAATAACATCATCATAAGCATTATACCTTAGCATCATTTTTGTTTTTATACCTACAATTTCAGAAAGTACAAAGTTTTTAAAAATATACGGGTTACCTTCAACGTCTTTATAGAAATCTTGGGTATACTTTTTATTTCCTTCAATATTACTTAAGTTGTTATAGATAGGTATTATTGTTTGGTCAGTTCCACCAAAAGTTTGAGATAACATAGAAATGCAATATCCCATACAAAAACTAATTAAAATTATTTTTTTCATAACCCGTTGGGTGAAATTAGTTTATTTGAATTTTGATATTATTGATTGGTCTGTCAAATATGAATTTGTTGATATATTGAACCAATGTTAATGCTG
>NZ_QQBA01000016.1 GCF_003350545.1 Flavobacterium glaciei | reverse complement strand
AAAGAACCTCAAAAATTAGCTTAGCCTAGAACCAGTTTATAGCAGTTCTATAAGGTAAAAAAGAAATGAAAACGGGGTTTTTTCACAGCCTGACGTTCTCGCGCTACAAGCAGTTTGGGATTAAGGAAGCCAAATCTTCGGATAAACACAAATTTTCCAAATACAAGACCAACTTTAAATTAAGCCAAATCCCCAAATTGCTTGTAGCGTGTGTTACCTGCTGGCTTTCTGTTTATTGTGTTATTTTAAATTTACCATATTAATACGAATTTATATGATTAAATAGATACTCTTCTATCAAGTTCATTGGATTCTCAATACCATTGATTAAATCATCATTGTTTTCAGAAATTTCTTTAAGAATATCAAAAATTAATATTTCTCTATACTTGTATAATGTAGGATTGGTCTTTTGTGGTTCTTCTTTTTGAAATTCACGGGTAAGACTTCGTTTGAAATTTTCATTTTTACTATTAAAAATTTCAATTACTTTGTTTTTAAATGTCTCCATATTTTATTTGTTTTTAGCTCTTAAAATTGCATCATTAATCAAACCGCCAATTTTTTCGTTTGCAAATGATAAATCGTCTTTAATGTCATTGTATTGGAGTTCATTTTTTAGAAATTTATTTAATGGCTCTTTCATATCTCTCAATCTTGCACAATCTTCGTAATCTTCATTTTTCAAATCTTTTGCAAGAATTTCATCTATTTTGGAAAGAACAAGCCTAATTTCATTTGGCTTGTTTTTCATTATTTCATCATATAATTCGTCTGAATTGTTTATCATATTTTTTATTTATTAATTTAAAGAGAATGTAAAGCAGTTTTATAATAAGTAAATAGTATTTTGTTTAGCTAATTAATTATCATTATACCTATTTGGTCTTAGTTTTTTTTCTTTTTCCTCAGCTAACTTAATAACCTTTCCTCTCATATCATCTTCTGTTTTCTTCCAATACTCCTTCAACTGTTCACGCTGTTCATAAGTTAGGTTAGATTTTTCATCAATTCCAAGTTGAAATACAACCCAAGCATTGTTATACTGTCGGGAACAATTTTCAAAAACAGCATAACTCTCCAAATCTTTAGCTAAATCCTTGGTACATTCATAAAATTCTTGCGCTCTATAATCCGCTATTTTTTTCCATTCATCTATAGTTAGTAAGTTTTCTTGTTTTGAAAGTATTGATTCAATCTGTGAAGAGTTGTTGTTTGAACTGCCATTTAAATTACGAAATACCTCAGAAATTTTATCTGTTCCAAAGGTGAAAATCATCATTATAATTGCAAAACCAAATATCAATAAAAAATATTTTGGTTTGTTTGATACATTCTGTTTAACTTTTACCTTAACCATTTTCTACGATATTAAATTTATTACTGTATTTGCCCCAAGCTGAATCATATATTAAGCCTAATGAATAGTCTTTTGATTTATCAAGTTCTTCTAATTCATATACGGTTGATTTTATGGACATCAACACTACTTTAATTGAAATGCTTTCGGAGGAGATAGGTATTTGAACGCTAAAACCTTGTTTGGTGGAATGAGTAGAATGCAACACGTTGTTTACAAATAATTGTGTTTTTGCATCAAATAAAAACCATTGCCCTTTGAAACCTACAGTTAATGTTCCTGTTTTATTTTTTTTATTTTCCGTGATAGGTGTTTCTAATGATGATTTTACGTCATCATCTGTTTTTGATAGAATTTCATTTTTCATTTCAGAATATTCTTTTTCTGAAAGAACCCCATCGTCAAGCAGTTGTTTTAGTTTTTTTAAGTTTTCAAGTTTATCCATAGTATTTTAAGTTAAAAATTAATAATGATATAATAATAAATACATCAAAAGATGCGATTTTGATTATGTTTTTTTGGGTTGATAAATATTTGTTTTTTAAAATGAATATCAATGAAATACGAAGTATTATTTGAATTATAATTATTAGAAAAACGAAAGTTGATTGAGCATTAAATTTATTTGCAGTTGAAAAGTCAAACTTCAGACAGTTTCGTAATCCACGAGTTAAACCACACGAACGACATTCAGTACCAAAGATTAATTTATATTGGCAAGAAAAACCAAGATTTAAATACGCAGTTAATAGTGGATACAAAAACATTGATAGCAATATAAATAATAGCATTTTATTAGCTAAATTATACGTTTCAGCAGTATTTAAATTTGTTTTGCTTAATTTCATTCACCCGAATTTAAATAAACAACAATAGCAATTACTCCTAATGCTAATGCAATGTAAGAAAACATTTTATCAAGTTTTGTTGCGTCAACTTTGTTTAAAGTTGTAATTGAAATAATAAGCGAAGTAATTAAACTTGATCCTGCACCAAGTATAATAAAACAAGGTGAAATTGTGATAAAATAAAGAGCCACACCTGAACAGAAGACACTAACTATCGAACCAAAGGCATAGTTGAAACCGGGTCTTTCAGAATTCATTTCTGCAATTTCTAAAGCACTAAAAATTTTATTTCCAATTGTAATTTCATCGCTAGTCATTTCAGCAGGAGAATGAATTTGCTTTTGTCTTATAAATGGTTTTAGTATTTCAATATTTGAATTTGATATATCTTTTATGTTGAGATACTGAATATCTGGAGCTTTAATAAAAATGCCCCCATTATCTGTAAACGATTTTAAACTAATTTTCTCTTTGTCAACATTTTTTTCTATATTATTTTTTGTCTCAGGTTTCTCGGAGTTGGGGTTAATGCTTTGGCTGTTAATTATTTCTGTTTTTAGAGATTCAAATTCTTGTTGTGAAATAGCTCCTGATTTCAACAACTCGTTAAGTTCATTTAATTTGTCAAGTTTATTAGGCATTGTATATAGAATTAAAGTGATTTAATAAAAACAGATATTAGACAGTATGTTGACTAAAATTTGTTAAAAAAAGGAGTGTGGAAAAAATAAAAACAGAGAATTGTTGGTAATGTTTTTCATTATTTGTGGCTTAAATTTTAATGTTTTGCGATATAATTTATTACGTTAGATTCTCGATTCTGATTGGTGCTTGCAGGTAACTCGTTTATACCAGCCATAAAATGGCTCTAATCTACCCAATTAAGGTTGGCTTTATGCCATAGAAAGGTCTAGTATCCATTTAGCTAAAGTATAAAATAAATATTACAAATCATCAAAGGGACTCTTTATTTGTTGCAAACTTTTTGTACTAACGTGCGTGTAAATCTCAGTAGTTTTACTGCTGCTATGCCCTAATAATTCCTGTATGTAGCGCAAATCAGTTCCGCTTTCGAGTAGATGAGTGGCATAGCTATGTCGTAGCCAGTGTAAACTTACGGGTTTGCTTATTCGGGATTTTGTTAATGCTTGTTTGAGTACATTAGATAAACTGCGTTCATCATATTTTGTATTCTCGTTTTGGCCCTCAAATAGCCAAGTTTTTGGTTTATATCCTGTATAATATTCTCGGAGCATTTCTAATATTTTTGGTGACAAAGGAGCAATTCGGTCTTTTTTACCTTTGCTTTGACGAATAATTACAATGCCTCTTTTAGAATCTATATCAGCAGGTTTTAAATTTAAAAGTTCGCTTCGGCGCAAACCACAACTATAAATTAAGCTTAACATCATTTTGTGTTTGATATTGCTATGAGCGTTCAGAATTAATTTTACTTCTTCTTTGCTCAGCACATTTGGTAATAGTTTCGCTCGTTTGGGACGGTGAATTTTATCAATGTCAATCTTGGTTTCTCTTACTGTTATAAAAAACAGCTTTATCGCGTTGATAATCTGATTTTGATACGAAGCCGATAGGTTATTCTTCAAAATATACTCGTTGTTATAGATAATCACATCCTCGTTATTGATCTCAGCAATGGGTTTTTCTCGGTAAAATATTAAAAATGATTTGAGCGCTTCGCTATAGGTTTTTATGGTGCTGGGACTATATCTTTTTGACGATAGCCATTGTATGAATTTCTCTATTTGAATGATTCCCTCGGCGGAAGGAAGAGAATTTTTAAGGGGTTCTATCTTGAAACGTTCTCTATTTTCGATGGTATCGGGTAGGTGCCAAACCGTTTTTTGCTGGCTCCATCGGGCTCCTGCTATTTGCTTGATGCGGGCAATTAAGTCTTGATTTTTTTCAAAATAGACGGCAATTCTACTTTCGCTATTGTGTTTTATAAGTTTTGCTGACCAAGTCATATTGTGTTGATTTTGTGAATGAAAGATAGTGATTTTTGCAAATATTGTTATATTAAATTAAAGTTTCTTAAAGTGTCGAGGCTTTTGCGTGAGGGATAAAAGCGGAAATCCTCCCGATTTTTCTTCGGGAGATTGAAGCGGATAGCCCGACCCGATTTTTTTAGAGGGTCACGCCCAAATTGTTATTTTTAGAATCAGTAGCAGTATTTGTTGGGCACTAATTTTTTAAATAAAAAGGTAGTGGACTTTGCGAAAAACTTTGCGAACTTTGGCGGAAAATTAGAATATGAAAATAAATCCAAAAAACGGAATTGACAAGCTCATTTTCGGAATGAAACAAAATGATGTTACAGCGGTTTACGGCAAACCAGACCGTAATTATAAGGACGAGGATGACAATGTGATTTTTGCTTACAATAAACTAAAAATGCGATTGACGTTCTATGTTGAGGAAGATTTTAAGTTGGGGTATATCGTAGCGTCGAGTCCAGAATTAGAAGTTTTTGGGTATAAAATAATCAACAGAAAAATAAGTGAAGTCAAAAAAGATTTAGCTGTCAAAGGTATTACTAAATTTACTCAGGAAGAGTTTGATACCTTTGAAAACTATTTTAACGAGGAAAACTGGATGATTTTTCAAACAGAATTTGATGAAGTGGTAAAATTTGAGATAGGTGCCATTATCAATCAAAAAGATGAATTTGACTGGAAATTTGGAAAGAAGTAATAGTCTAAAAGTAGTGGTCTGTTTAATTTAGAACTTATATTTCTTACGTGTTTACAATCTAACCATATAAGAAATAGAAGTTCTTGTAAGAGTTAAGTGATTTTTAGAATGATAGTACATAAAAAACCCGTCTCGTTTTTAGGAATGAGACGGGTTTTTTGATGTAAACGAATGTTTTTATTATTAGTTAATTTTAAGAAGTTCTACTTCGAAAATTAAGTCTGAATTTGGTGGAATCACACCACCTGCGCTTTGTTCCCCATAAGCTAAATAGGATGGAATATAGAATTTATACTTAGCGCCTTCTTTCATTAATTGAACACCTTCAGTCCAACCTTTTATTACTTGGTTTAAACCAAAGCTAATTGGTTCACCACGTTGTACGCTGCTGTCAAAAATTTTTCCGTCTAAAAGCATACCCGTGTAATGTACTTTTACATTACTTGATGCTATAGGGGATTCTCCTGTTCCTTCTTGTAATACAATATATTTTAGTCCGCTTGCAGTTGTTTTTGCATTTGAAAATTCTACTGCCACTTTTGGATAAGCTAAAAAGTTAGCTTCAGTATTTTGTTTATATTTAGCTAATTTCTGCTCAACTTCTTTTTTAGCGTCTTCGGCTTTATTGTTAAAATAATCTGCAAACACTTTTGGGGCATCAAATTTCTTAGCCAAAGCGCCTTTTCTTACGATGGTAATTTTTGTAATTACATCATTTTGTGCAATGGAGTTTACCACATTCATACCCTCTGTAACGTGACCAAAAACAGTATGTTTTCCATCTAACCATGGGGTGTCTTTGTGAGTAATAAAAAACTGGCTTCCATTTGTAGCAGGTCCAGAATTAGCCATAGAAAGAATTCCTCCTTTATTGTGTTTTAAATCAGTAATTTCATCCTTGAATGCATAACCTGGACTACCAGAGCCATTACCAGAAGGATCTCCTCCTTGAATCATGAAGTCTTTGATGACACGGTGAAACTTTAAACCATCAAAGAAGGGTTTTCCCTTAAGGTTTTCTTGCGTGACAAATGTATTTTTACCTTCGGCTAGTGCAATGAAGTTTGCTACCGTTACCGGAGTTTTTTTGTATTCTAATTCCAATACAATATCACCTTTGTTTGTAGAAATTGTTGCAAAAATCCCTTCGATTACCGCTGGAGCTTTTACCACAGGTTTTACTGTTGATTTTACTGGCGTTTTTACAGTGGCTTTTGCAGTAGTTACAGGTTTTTTGACAGGAATAGATTTCTTTACCGTTTGAGAATGTACGTTGACCATTCCCAGAAATAATAAAAACAGAATTTTAAATTTCATGTTGTGCGATTTTAAAGGCTTAATTTTTAATATTATTGAGGCATTTTTTCTAATAATTCGATTTCAAAAATGATATTGGCATTGGGTGGAATCACGCCACCAGCACCTGCTGCTCCATATCCTAAACGGGATGGGATAAAAATTACAGCTTTGTCACCAAAAGATAATTGCTCCAGTCCTTCTATGAAACCAGGAATCATGCCATCTTTTTTACCGGCTTGAAATGGGATGGGTTGGTACCCGTTTTGAGCGGCTCTGTTTTCATCATATTTCCCAAATGTTTTAGACACATTTTCTACACTAGCATCAAATAATTCTCCGTCTTCCAGGAAACCTGCGTAGTGAATGAAAACATTAGCGCCATTAGCTGGTTTTTTACCGGCACCTTTCTTTGTGATTACATATTGCAATCCTGTAGGTGTTTTAGTTGCTTTTGCCTTTAGTTCAGCAAATTGTGCTACTTTTTGTTCGCGAACTACTTTGTATTTTTCGTTGTATACTCGTTTGTTTTCTGCGTCGATAGCTGCTTTTTTCTTTTGATTTTCAGATTCTACAGCAAAGTAATCATTGAATATTTTTACAGCGTTGAATTTCTTAGCAGCTTCACCATTTCTGATAATAGTCACCTTAATAATGTAATCATTTTGTACAATTTTGTTCACAACATCCATTCCTTTTTCAACAACATGTCCAAAAATAGTATGCTTTCCGTCTAACCAAGGTGTGGCAAGATGTGTGATAAAAAACTGACTGCTGTTTGTTGTAGGTCCATTATTGGCCATTGCTAAAACACCACCTTTGTCAAATCTTAAATCTGAGAATTCGTCTTTAAATTTATAACCGGTATCTCCAGAACCAGTTCCTAAAGGATCACCAGTTTGAATCATGAATTCCGGAATTACGCGATGAAATTTTAATCCTTCAAAAAATGGTTTGCCTTTAAGGTTTTCATTGGTGACAAATTCATTTTTCCCCTCGGCCAATGTTACATAATTGGCAACAGTTATAGGTGCTTTATCGAAATCTAATTGTACAATAATTTCCCCTTTATTGGTTTCTATTTTTGCATATAAACCATCAGGAAGATTGTTGTGTTCGTCTTTACAAGAGAAAAAGGAAGCAATAACTAGGAATGCGAATAAGATCTTTTTTTTCATACTAATTTTATATTTGTTTTATAATGGTATTTGGTATCGCCATTGTTTTTTATTGTTTTTGTCCCGTTCCGAAACTTCGGGATCGGGATTGAATCATGGCGATTTTATTTCTACTTTTAATTTTATTGAGTTATCGTATCAGTGGGTTTTACAACGGCTTTGGTTTCTAGTTTAGCAGCTGTAGGTATTACTTTAGGCTGAACTTGATTTTCTTTTTTATACTGGGCTTCAGATTTAAAATCACGTAAAGTTACCGTGCAAATTAAGGGTTGATTTGTACCAATTTTTTTGTCGTCACCATGGTAGCCATATCCCATATTTGATGGAAAAAGGAAGCTTACTTTCTCTTTTTTACGCATTAGTTTAATACCATCACGCAATCCCATCATGATGTTTTGTTTGTCTACATAATAGATTTGAGGTCTTAATTCTACTTCAGAATAAATTAAAGCACCTTTTAAATCTTTAATTTCATAGTCAAAAAATGCGACATCCCCTTTTTTTGGATTAAGGGTATCCACTTCATTTTTTATTTCATAAGTGTACCAATATCCTTTCTTGGAAGCAATATATTTTTCATTTAGATTGCTTTTGATTAATGCTTCAATTTGAGTTTCTTCGTTAGCAACGAGTTTTTTATTGCGCGCAATTGATTTTTTCATAAAGCTTCCTGAAGACTGCGATATCGGCTTTCGGGCATCTTGATGCTGCTTACAACTCGAAGCGAGTAGGAATAAAAAGAACCCAAATACGATAAACGTACTAAATTTTGACATCTGTTATATTTTTAGCGTTGTTACTAAACCTTCAAATTTCAGTATCGTTTCTTCCATCGATACTTCTGATTTTCCTCCGGCAGCATTGCGATGTCCACCACCATTAAAATGATCTCTAGCAAATTGATTGACATCAAAATCGCCTTGTGAACGAAATGATATCTTGATGATTTGCTCTTCTTTATTTTCGATAAATATAGCAGTAAAAACGATTCCTTTTATGCTCAATCCGTAGTTTACAATTCCTTCGGTATCGCCTTTTATATAATCAAATGAATTTAATTCTTCTTGAGTAAGCGTAGTGTACGTGGTTTTATGTGCTGTCAATACTTTCATATTTTGAAGCGCTCTTCCTAATATTTGTAATCGTCCAAAAGAACTGTTGTCAAACAATAAGTTTGGAATTTCAGTATTTTCGACGCCCAAATCTATTAATTCGGCCACAATTCTATGAGTAGTTCCAGTTGTTTTTGGGAAACGAAAAGAACCAGAATCAGTAAGAATTCCGGTGTAAATGCAAGTTCCTATTGTGGTATCGATGTCTTCTTTTTTTCCAAGAAATAAAATGAAATTGTAAATCATTTCACAAGTGGAACCAAACGAGGTGTCAGAATAGGTAAATGTGGCATAATCATCAGGTTTTTGATGATGATCAATCATGATAAACGGCGCTTCTAGCTTGGCTAAAACATGTTCCATTTCGCCTGTGCGGTGCAAAGCATTAAAATCTAATGTAAAAATAAGTTCTGCTTCTTCCAGTATTTTTGTGCAGTTTTCTTTGTCTTTTTCGTATATTTTTAATGTCTCTGAGCCGGGCATCCATGCTAGAAAATCTGGAAATTCATTAGGAGAAATCACTGTAGGATAGTGATTGTTTTTTAATAAAAAATGATATAATCCTAAGGTAGAACCCATTGCATCGCCATCAGGGCCTCGGTGTGGGATTATGGCAATCTTTTTTGGAGTTGATAATAACAACTGTATCGCTTGTATGTCTTGTATTTTCATAGATTGCGAAATTACATTTTTTTAATGTAATGTTGAAAACATTTGTGTAATTAACAAACTTTTACAATGTTACAAAAGCTCACTGTTTTTTCTTTTTAATTTTTGATACAAATGGTATTTTGCTCCTTTAACGATTTGAGCATTGTAGATTCCCACTGACCCCGAAGAAAAATATGCTATAATACAAGCAATTCCAATAAAAATGCCGCTTTCTATCCCGAAAAGTTCCATTCCCATCACCGTACAAGCAATGGGCGTGTGGGTTGCTCCCGAAAACACCGCTACAAATCCCATTCCTGCTAAAAGCGCAATAGGCAACGGAACTACAAGCGATAAAGCACTACCTAATGTGGCACCAATGAAAAATAGAGGAGTCACTTCGCCACCTTTAAATCCGGCTCCAAGGGTAAATCCCGTAAAGAGAATTTTCAAAAGAAAATCATACGAAGCATTGGGATTCGAAAAAGAATCAACAATCATAGGAATTCCAAGTCCGATGTATTTTGTGGTTCCAATTAAATATACCGCTACTGCAATGAAACAACCTCCTACAAACGGGCGGAGTGGCGGATACGATATGATTTTAGAAAATAAATGTCCCCAAAAGTGTGTGCTTCTGGAAAAAAGCATAGCGGCTAAGCCAAATAAAACACTTACAAGCAGTACCCAAATCAAAGTGATGAAACTAATTTCTGGTACAAAAGGAATTGCATAATGGGTATGTTGTACTTCCCATAATTCAACCGTGTAATACGCGATGTAAGCAACAAGAAAAGAAAGAATAATGCTCTTGATATTGATTTTACTAAAATAAACAACCTCCAAGGCAAATAATGCTCCAGCTAATGGTGTTCCAAAAATCGAAGCAAAACCAGCGCTAATTCCTAAAATGAGTACTGTTTTTCGGGCTTTATTATCCAGTTTGAAAATTCCAGTAAATTGGTCGGCAATAGCGCCACCCATTTGAACTGCTGTTCCTTCGCGACCGGCAGAACCGCCAAAAATATGGGTGATTAAAGTTCCGAAAAGGACTAAAGGGGCCATTTTTAACGGAATTGTACTTTGTGGATTTTCGTATTCTTCCAGCAATAAGTTATTCCCTTTGACCACTGATTTTCCCCAGTAGTAATAGCTCAATCCTATAATCAAACCGCCTATGGGTAAAAGCCAAATCATAAAGTAATTCTGCTCACGATACTGTGAAACCCAATCTAAAGCGACTAAAAAAAAGGCAGATGCTGATCCAGAAAAAAGGCCTATCAAAACACAAATGAAAATCCATTTGAGTGTGATAAGCATAATTTTTTTAACGTATTCTGTATTCATTACCTTAGTAAGAGAAGTGATTTTTTACAAAAGTATTATAAAACTTCTTTAATTGATGGTTTTTCAGAAGCAATAGCAGTAAATTCGATTTCAACTAAAAATTCAGGTGCTACCAGTTGGTTTATACCATAAAAACCGGTAGTAGGTTTTATGTCTTTAAAAAATTTAGCATGAGCGGTAGCAACGGCTTCAAATGTGGAAATATCTGTTGTAAATATTCGGGTACGAATGACATCATTCATACTTGCATCTAGGTCTTCTAAAACTTTTTCTACGCGTTCTAAAATGTTTAAAGTTTGAGCATGAGCATCGTCAGCTTTTACTTTTTCACCATCAATAATGGCAACAGTTCCTGATACTTCAATTAGGTTTCCTATGCGTACCGCCCGGCAATACCCCATTTTGTCCTCCCATGGTGAACCTGTCAAGATATTTTCTCTTTTCATTTTTAATAGTGTTTAGGTGTTATTTTGCTTTGTTTAAATGCATTTTTTGGTATGGCATAATATTTGCAATTTATAAAAAATAGTGAAGTTAGAAACAGTAATTTTTTAATAAAAAATTCAATTTTCGTATATAATTGTTAGGAATTTTTAGGTTCTAAAACGCAATAAATCTAGAAATTGAAGGTTATTAATGAATATTAAATTAGATTTTAATCAGTCACTTTAATTGACTACTTTTTTTAAAAAATCACGAGCACTTATAAACTAATTCGAAAAAAGTTATGAAAAGGATTTTATATTTATGTATTGCAATTAGTATGTTTTTCAGCGGATATGCTCAGAATGAATTTAGTTCAAAATTTACGCCCATTCCACCCAAAGATAATGCTCCTAAAATAAAAAATGGTATCCTCCCAAAAGTAGATTTACCAAAAAACATAAGTCAAAAAGATATAAAAAAGCAAGAATTTACAGCAGAAGTACCTAAAACCAGCTTATTAAACACGGCTAAAATTATTGATAAACCAGTAAGTTTAGATGTTGTTAATTACAATAGAAACCAAAATTTAGGTAGTTATAAAACGGGTTCTCTTACTGCAAAAGTAAGATATCGCGATGCTGCTTATGTTGATGGTGATAAAATTAGAATATATTTAAACGATAAAGTAATAGACTACGAGGTTGTCTTGGATAGCGTGTTTAAAGGTTTTGAGATAAAATTAGAAAAAGGATTAAATAAGATTGATTTTGAGGCATTAAATGAAGGATTTGCATCTCCTAATACAGCTGAATTTGAAGTGTATGATGATAAGGGAAGTATTATTTCTTCCAGTCAATGGAACCTTGGTACAGATTATAAAGGTACCTTAATACTAATGAAAGATTAGTGATGTTCTTTTTTAAATTCGATAACTAATAAATGTAATTTGTTTTATTTTTGTCGAATAAATAGTGCTTTTAGTATTAAATTTTTAATAAATATTGACTTCTCAATATTCTCTTAATATGAAACAGATTCTTTTTTTAATAATAATAGGTATTGGTATTTCTTCAACAGGCTACAGCCAAATGGAGTTTAATAAAAAATTTAAAGCAATTCCTCTTAAAAATAATGCTCCTAAAATTAAAAAAGTAGTTCCTCCTGAAACTGAGATACCGCCAATTTATACTCCAAATGTTTTTAAAAGTCCTGAAATCAAAACTCCTTCTTCAGTATTAAAGATTGGAGAAGAAAAAACTATAAACATGACTCCAAAAAATGAATTTATTAATCCAGGAGATGTTTATATGGACAAAATGGAAAAGGATTTAGATAAAACACTAGTAAGGCAGGGTTTGAAGGAAGATTCTAGATATTTAGTTAAAATCAATGTCAATTTTGGAGAAATAAGGACTAAATCAGAATACTTTGTAATTAAATATCGTGATTTTGGACAAATTGATGGAGACTTAGCAAAAGCAACAATGAATGGTATTGTTGTAGCAGATAGATTGTTAATGAAAGATAATTTCCAGGAATTTAAAATATTTTTTATCGATGGTTTAAATACATTTGAAATTGAAGCTCTCAATAAAGGTACATTAGGAGGTAATACAGCTGAATTCCAAATTTATGATGCAGAAGGAAAATTTATCAAATCTGATTATTGGGAAAATTGGGATGCAGGAGTAAAAGGTAAATTTATAATTATCAAAGAATAAAGTACATTATTAGTACTGCTGACCTTTTAAAAAGGATCAGCAGTAACTCTAAATTTCATATCTGCTTTTACAGAAATGTCTTGTGTAATTGTTTCTTTGGTTAATACTTCTGTTCTTAATTTAAAACTAGAAGCTTTAATGTATGTGTCTAATTTTGAAGTGGTACATGTCAAATTTAAAGTGTTTGAAGTTGAATTGATATCGTCTAAAAAAGCCAGCTCAATCTCGTCACTATTATTTGTTGATATATAAATATGTATCGATTTCAAAAAAGAAAATGATTTGTTGGCCGGATTTGTTATCGTTAATTTCATCTCACTTAACTTTACATCTTTAACTAATTCAGCGTTTGTATTGTTGTTTTTAAATTCGGTACTGGAATTAGACGGTACGTCTGGGGTAACTAAATTAAAAGCGGTGTTGACAGGAAAGCCGGATGGAATTGTTACTGTTGTTTGATTGTCTAGTGAAAAGGTCAATAGATCATCAATTACATTACACGAGGTAATTAAAAGAAGTGCAGCTACGATTGATAAATAGATTTTTGTTTTCATACTAAGATTATTTTGTTTTATATTAGTTAATTTACTTACGAAAATTATACTGAATAGGTTTTTTTAACGCTATTTAACTTGATTTTTAGATGATAATTTAAGTATTACAAATTAATAGAATATTTTTCAAAAATCAATTTTTCAATTCAAAATATAAAAAGTATTTTTGCGCATGCAACACAACGTACTTATTTTAGATTTCGGATCGCAATATACACAGCTTATTGCGCGTAGAGTTCGCGAATTAAATATATTCTGCGAAATCTTCCCTTACAATCATTTTCCGAGTGATTTATCATCTTATAAAGCAGTAATTCTAGGAGGTAGCCCTTTTTCTGTAAGAGGAGAGGATGCGCCACATCCTGATTTATCTCAAATTAGAGGAAAACTACCTCTGTTAGCCGTTTGTTACGGGGCACAATATTTATCGCATTTTAGTGGTGGAGAAGTAGCTGCTTCAAACACGAGAGAATACGGTAGAGCTAATTTGTCTTATATAAAAGAGAATGAAGTTTTCTTTGAAGGAGTTTCAGAGAATAGCCAAGTGTGGATGAGTCATAGCGACAGTATCAAAGCTTTGCCTACTAATGGTGTAAAACTGGCAAGTACTCATGATGTGGAGTTTGCCGCTTACAAAATTGAAGGGGAGACCACTTATGCAATTCAATACCATCCAGAAGTATTTCACTCTACCGATGGATCGAAAATGCTAGAAAACTTTTTAGTAAAAATAGCTGAAGTTCCTCAAAATTTTACGCCAAATGCTTTTGTTGAGGAAATGGTGGCAGAATTAAAAGAAAAATTACAAGACGATAAAGTCGTTTTGGGTCTTTCTGGAGGAGTAGATTCTACCGTGGCGGCAGTTTTATTGCACCAAGCTATCGGAAAAAACCTGTACTGTATTTTTGTAAATAACGGTTTGCTTCGCAAAAACGAATTTCAAAACGTATTAGATCAATACAAAGGAATGGGATTAAACGTAAAAGGAGTTGATGCTGGTGATCGTTTCTTATCTGAGTTAGCAGGAGTGAGTGACCCGGAAACCAAACGTAAAATCATAGGACGTGTATTTATCGAAGTTTTTGATGATGAATCACACCTTATCGAAGATGTAAAATGGCTAGCACAAGGAACAATCTATCCTGATGTTATTGAATCAGTTTCAGTAAAAGGTCCTTCGGCGACTATCAAATCACACCATAATGTGGGCGGTTTGCCAGATTACATGAAATTAAAAATTGTGGAACCTTTGCGCATGCTTTTCAAAGATGAAGTGCGCAGAGTAGGTGCTACATTAGGAATTGATCCAGAATTACTAGGAAGGCATCCTTTCCCAGGACCAGGATTGTCTATTAGAATTTTAGGAGATATTACGCCTGAAAAAGTACAAATTTTGCAAGATGTAGATGCCGTTTTTATTGACGGATTGAAATCTTGGGGATTGTACGATAAAGTATGGCAGGCAGGAGCTATTTTGCTTCCCGTTAATAGTGTAGGTGTAATGGGCGATGAGCGTACTTATGAGAAAGTTATTGCACTTCGTGCGGTAGAATCTACAGATGGTATGACAGCTGACTGGGTACATTTGCCTTATGATTTCTTGATGAAAGTTTCTAATGATATCATCAATAAAGTAAAAGGAGTCAATAGAGTGGTGTACGACATTAGTTCAAAACCGCCAGCAACAATTGAGTGGGAATAATAATTTAGATTTTAATAGCATCTTTTGAACATCATTGTTTTAATGTTCTTTATAAAACGGTATCAGATTTTTGGAATAAAATTTGATACCGTTCCGTTTTTAATGATTGAATAATTTTATATATAAAATGATGAAATATTTTTTTGCGATTTGTATAACGGCTTTATTTTTTAATAACAGTGTTTTTTCACAAGAAAAAACAACTACGCATAAAGTAGAGAAAGGAGAGACAATCGCTCAGATTGCAATAAAGTATAGCGTTACGCCGTATGATATTTACCAATTAAATCCAGATGCACTAAGTGGTTTAAAACCCAATAGTGTTTTGCTAATTCCAAAAAACAACGGCAGACAAAAAGTTGCAGTTCAAGCTAAGCCAAACACAAAAGGGATTAGCCATGAAGTAGCACCAAAAGAAACTTTGTACGGTATCGGAAAAAAATATGGTGTTTCTGACGAAGCATTAAAACAAGCAAATCCGTTTTTGGAAAAAGATGGATTGCAAATAGGACAGGTACTTACGATTCCTTCCAATGTTGCTTTAAAAAATAACACTCCAGTTCAAACAAAAACTGTCTATCACTATGTACTTCCTAAAGAAACCAAGTATTCAATCGCAAAGCAATATGGAATTACTATTGAAGAATTAGAACGCAAGAATCCAGAAGTAGTATCTAATTTACCTGAAGGATTCAAATTATTGATAAAAGGCAAACCCGAAACTTCGGGACCCAAAGAAAATAAAACAACGGTAGCGGTAGAACCTAAAAAAGAAATTGTAGCTACAACAACAGCTAAAAATACGGTTGCCACGAATTATATGAATTATGTTGTAAAACCAAAAGAAACATTATACAGTTTATCTAAAATGGTTGGTGTAACTCAAGAGGAATTAATAGCTATGAATCCTCTTTTGTCAGAAGGAGTTATTGAGGGTATGGTCTTAAAGGTTCCTGCTACAATTGTCTTTGCCCAAGAAGCTAAAAAGGAACACTCAGAATTGTCTAATAACAACCGAAGTAATGACAGAAAAAAATTAGTATTGCTTTTGCCTTTCAATATTTCAAAAATTGAGGGCGATACAGTCAATTCGACAGCAATGCGTCTCAAAAAAGATAAATTTCTGAACATGACATTGGATTTTTATGCAGGAGCATTAATTGCTATTGATTCTGCTAAAACTTTAGGACTTAATATTGATGTAAGTATATTTGATTCGCAGGAAACAAAAAATAGTTCTAATGTTGCTTCCTTAATAAAAAGCAACGATTTAGAAGATTCAGATGCAATCATAGGACCTTTTTATCAGAACAATGTTGAAAAAGCAGCTGAATTATTGTTGCCTAATCAAGTTCCTGTAATTTCACCATTATCAAAAGAATTAGGAATTTCATACGCTAATATTTTTCAATCTATTCCAGGTACAGAAGCAGTCAAAAATGTCATGTTTGATTACATGCGTTCTAAAGGCGGAAATATTGTTGCAGTTGTCGATAAGAAAAAAGGTTCGGTTATTCAGTTTATCAAAGAAAATCATAAAGATGTACGATTTTCGGCGCTCACTGCAAATGGTGGTGTTTCAGCTGAAAATTTGAAAAGTTTATTTGTAAAAGACAAAATAAACTATGTTGTGATGGAAACAGGAAATACTGGAATGATAAAATCAACAATAGCAGCTATGTTAAGTGCTATGGCTACTTACAGAGTACAGTTAGTCATTCTGGAACCCAATGAAACATTGGATACTGATGAAATTAATTTTGTGAATTTAACTAAATTAAAATTAATGTATCCTTCTGTAACTCGCGAAAACGAATCTCCTGAAGCATTAGTTTTTGAAAAAGAGTTTAAAAAGAAGAACAAAGTTTATCCTAGTGCATTTGCAACGCGAGGTTTTGATGTTACTTTTGATACCATGATGCGATTGTCACAAGACAAGAAATATCAAGAAACGATTGAAACTACAGCTACGGAGCAAGTAGATAATAAGTTCGAATTTTACAAAAAAGAAAACGGGGGCTTTATTAATAATGGAGTGTACGTTTTGTATTATGACACTGATTTAACAATAAAAGAAGCTAATTAAAAGTCTTCATTATTAGGTAATTTGTGTTTAGTAAAGATAGTATAATAAAATAGTAATATTATGACATCAAAAGTAACCTACTTAGGGGATTTAAGAACCTCTTCGATTCATGTACAATCTGGAACAGAAATTCTTTCGGATGCTCCAGTTGATAATAATGGTAAAGGTGAGGCTTTTTCTCCTACGGATACTGTGGCCAATGCTCTGGCTACTTGTATGATGACTATAATGGGGATTAAAGCGCGGGATATGGAGTTAGATTTAAAAGGCTCTACTGCAGAAGTAATCAAAATTATGAATGCAGAACCAAGGCGTATTGGAGCAATAGAAATTGCCTTTGAGATGTATGGAACTGCTGAGGTAAAAAACAGAATGATACTGGAAAGAGTTGCGATGACCTGTCCTGTTTTTCTAAGTTTGCATCCTGAAATAGAGAAACGAATAGATTTTAACTGGAAATAATTAGACTTTTGAAGCAATAGACAAGAAACATAATTGATATATGTTTCTTGTCTATTGCTTTTTTTATTAGAAAATGGATCAAAATCAAAAACAACTCATCAAGTTAGCCCACACCAAAATGCCTTTTGGTAAATACGAAGGAAAGTATCTGATTGACTTGCCTGAATATTATGTGGTATGGTACAGCAATAAAGGATTTCCCAATGGTGAGTTAGGGCAGCAGCTCCAATTAATTTATGAGCTAAAATTAAACGGATTAGAAGAATTAATACGAAATATTAAAAAAAGATACCCAAAACCGCTATAATTTATGAATTCTATAATGTTCTGAATTTTAAATTGGAACGTTTAATAATTCTTAAATTTCAAAATTATCTCATTTTCAAATTAGCTTTTTCTCAATTTATAATTGTATTTTTGCCAAGTTTTTTACACAACTACAACACAAATAATAACAGAATGAATCAAACGAAATATATTTTTGTCACTGGTGGTGTGACTTCTTCTTTAGGGAAAGGAATCATTGCAGCATCATTGGCAAAATTGTTACAAGCCAGAGGATACCGTACAACTATCCAAAAGTTTGACCCTTATATTAATGTAGACCCCGGAACATTAAATCCTTATGAACATGGAGAATGTTATGTTACTGATGATGGTGCTGAAACAGATTTAGATTTAGGTCATTACGAGCGTTTCTTGAATGTTCCTACTTCTCAGGCGAATAATGTTACTACTGGAAGAATTTATCTTTCGGTTATTGAAAAAGAAAGAAGAGGAGAATTTCTGGGTAAAACGGTACAAGTAGTTCCTCATATTACCAATGAAATTAAAGATAGAATGCAATTGCTTGGTAATTCAGGTGATTATGATATTGTAATTACAGAGATTGGTGGAACGGTAGGAGATATCGAATCTTTACCTTACATAGAATCTGTTCGTCAGTTGGTTTGGGAATTGGGAGAACATAACGGGATTGTAATTCACCTTACATTAGTGCCTTATTTGGCAGCCGCAGGTGAATTGAAAACAAAACCGACGCAGCACTCTGTAAAAACTTTGATGGAAAGCGGTATTAAAGCTGATATTTTAGTGTGCAGAACTGAACACGAAATTTCCGAAGAGCTAAGAAATAAATTGGCATTATTCTGTAATGTAAAAAGAGAAGCGGTTATTCAGTCTATCGATGCTTCTACGATTTATGAAGTGCCTAATTTAATGTTAGAAGAAGGACTTGATGTCGTTGCATTAAAGAAATTAGATTTGCCTAAAAAAGCGGCTCCGGATTTAAAAAACTGGAATACTTTTTTACGAAGATTAAAAAATCCAAAACATACAGTGAATATCGGTTTGGTTGGGAAATATGTAGAAATGCAGGATTGCTACAAATCTATTTTGGAGGCGTTTATTCATGCAGGAGCTGCAAATGAAACCAAAGTAAATGTTATTTCAATTCATTCAGAACATATTGATGCGAATAATATAAACGAGAAATTTTCTGGTTTAGACGCAATTTTAGTTGCGCCTGGTTTTGGTGAAAGAGGAATTGAAGGGAAAATAGCAGCAGTTCAATATGCTCGTGAAAATAAAGTGCCGTTTTTTGGAATTTGTTTGGGTATGCAAATGGCGATTATCGAATATTCAAGAAATATTTTGGGTTATGCTGATGCAAATTCTACTGAAATGAATGATCATACTGCGCATCCTGTTGTAAATCTTATGGAAGAGCAAAAAACAGTTACTGATAAAGGTGGTACAATGCGTCTTGGAGCATGGAAATGTGATGTCAAAAAAGATTCATTGGCTTATAAAATATACGGGAAAGAAACGATTTCTGAGCGTCACCGTCACCGTTATGAGTACAATAGTAATTACGTTGCGCAATTGCAAAACGCAGGATTGATTGCTTCTGGAGTAAATCCTGACACTGGATTGGTGGAGATTATAGAAATAGAAAACCATCCGTTTTTTATTGGGGTACAATACCACCCAGAATACAAAAGTACAGTAGCGAATCCGCATCCTATTTTTGTGAATTTTGTGGCAGCAGCCGTTCAGGCAAAGAAAAAATAGTTGTTGTATTTTGAAACAATTCATCAAACTTCATACTAATAGATTAAACTTTTTTTAAATATAATAATGGAACAAAAAAAATTCGACCTCAATTCGATTATCGGTTTTGCATTAATTTTTGGTATTTTGGTATTCATCATGTACCAAAATCAACCTGACCCGAAAGTGGTTGCAGCTGAAAAAGCACAAAAAGAGTTGTTGATTAGAGAAGCTAAAGCCAAGGAGTTAGAACTAAAAACTGTGGCAAAAGCTACAATTGCAGTGGCAACAACTGGTGACTCAACTCAATTAGCACAATTGCAAAAAACGTTGGGGGATTTTGCCTATTCGGCTACTTTGCCTTCTGCGAAAGCTGGTGTGACTACAATCGAGAATGATGTAGTGAAGTTGACTATTGCCAATAAAGGTGGATATATTGTTGAAGCTACTTTGAAACAATTCGAAAAGTTCAAAAAAGGTTCTGGACAATTAGTACAATTGATAAAAGACAACAATGCTAATTTAAATGTGCAATTACTAACCAGTGATAACCGTACTTTAAATTCTAAAGATTTGTTTTTTGAGCCTACTTTAACGAAAGTTGGAGCAGATCAGATTTTGTCGATGAAATTGAAAGCGGGAGCAAACGAATTCTTGGAGTACAAATACATTTTGAAACCAAACGATTACATGATTGGTTTTGATATTCGTTCTCAAGGGTTGAATAAAGTATTGAATACTGCAAAACCATTGGATTTAGAATGGAATTTGAAAACTTTCAGAAATGAGAAAAGTGTTTCTTATGAAAACCGTTACACTGAAATCTATTTCGAACATGAAGATGGAAAAATTGATTATGCAGGTTTAGGTCAAACAGAAGAATCTGATTTGGAAAAAGCCACTTTTATTGCTTTCAAACAACACTTTTTCTCTACCATTCTTTTGTCAAAGACACCTTTGGAAACTGCTAAAGTAAAGTCTGATAACTTAGTTATAGATGATAAAATTGATACTACATACACGAAACAATTCAAAGCGAATATTCCTTTAGCTTTTACAAATGGGGAATTAGATCATAAAATGAGTTGGTATTTAGGCCCAACTGATTATAAGACACTAAAAGCATACGATCAAAATCTTGAAAAAATTATCTCGTTAGGTTGGGGGATTTTCGGATGGATTAATAAGTTTATTTTTATTCCTTTATTCGGATTTTTAAGTTCTTACATTGCCTACGGAATAGCGATTATTGTTTTCACAATAATTATAAAAATCGCGATGTCGCCTATTACTTTCAAATCATTCTTGTCACAAGCCAAAATGAAAGTATTGCGTCCTGAAATCACGGAATTGGGAGAAAAATTCAAAAAAGACCCAATGAAGAAGCAACAGGAAACAATGAAGTTGTATAACAAAGCGGGTGTAAATCCTATGGCTGGTTGTATTCCAGCTTTGATTCAATTGCCATTTATGTATGCCTCGTTTCAGTTTTTCCCTTCAGCATTTGAGTTGAGACAAAAAAGCTTCCTTTGGGCAGATGATTTATCTTCTTTTGACGAAATTATAAGATTGCCTTTCTATATTCCTTTTTACGGAAATCATATCAGTTTATTTCCAGTTTTGGCTTCGATTGCGATTTTCTTCTATATGAAAATGACTTCTGGTGACCAGCAAATGGCTGCTCCGCAACAAGAAGGAATGCCAGATATGGCGAAAATGATGAAGATTATGATTTATGTTTCGCCAATAATGATGTTGTTTTTCTTTAATAGTTATGGTGCGGGATTGAGTTTGTATAACTTTATTTCGAATCTAATTACTATTGGAATTATGATTGTCATCAAAAGATACTTTATCGATAGTGATAAAATTCATGCTCAAATTCAAGAGAACAAACTGAAAGAGCCGAAAAAGCAAGGTAAATTCCAGAAGAAACTTCAAGAAGTTATGGAACAAGCAGAAGCTCAAAAGGCACAACAGAAAAAGAAATAATTCAAAAAAAAAATCTCGATATCTTCGGGATTTTTTTTGTTTACATATAATTTAAGCGATGCAAGTTCGTTATTATAAAAAAGTAATTATGAAGGTGTTTTATAAAAAAGGAATATTTATTTTAATGTTTTTGAATTTGTTTTGTCTTAATGCGCAAACAGATTTCAATAAATTAGATGAAAAAGGTAAAAAACACGGAGTTTGGAGAGGTTTTTTTGAGGGATCTAAAAGGCCGAGATATGAAGGTACTTTTGAGCACGGAAAAGAAGTTGGAGTTTTTAATTTTTACGATGATACAAAAGCTAAATCTTTAATTGCTACAAGAGAATTTAGTGCAAAAGATAATTCTGCGTATACTATTTTCTATGACCAAAATAAAAATAAAGTAAGCGAAGGTAAGGTGGTCAATAAATTATTTGAAGGACAATGGAAGTACTACCACCAAGCTTCGAAAAACATTATGACAACTGAGAATTATGTAAATGGAAAGTTAGAAGGATTGCGCACCGTATTTTATCCAAGTGGAAAAATTGCAGAAGAAATAAATTATAAAAACAATTTGAAGAATGGTTTTTATAAAAAATACACTGAAAAAGGAATTGTATTGGAAGAGTCAATGTTTAAAAACAACATATACAGTGGATTAGCAATTTTTAGCGATACAAATGGGAATATAGTTTCTAAAGGGCAGTTTGTAAATGGTAAAAAATCAGGTGTTTGGCAGTTTTTTGAAAAAGGGAAATTGGTAAAAGAAATGAATATGAGTTTTCCTGAAAATGCAACAAAATCCAAAAACAATTAACTTTATACTTAACAAATACTGTTGTAAATCTTTTGTAACTTTGCTCCATTGTAAAATTATAATTTTTTGAAGATGAAGCGTGTTGTTGTAGGACTTTCTGGAGGTGTAGATTCAAGTGTTGCCGCTTATTTATTGCAACAACAAGGGTATGAAGTCATAGGTCTTTTTATGAAGAATTGGCACGATGATTCAGTTACTATATCTAATGAATGTCCGTGGCTTGAAGACAGCAATGATGCTTTGTTAGTTGCTGAAAAGTTAGGAATTCCTTTTCAAACGGTTGATTTGAGTGAAGAATACCAAGAGAAAATCGTGGATTATATGTTCAATGAATATGAAAAAGGGCGTACTCCAAATCCTGACGTTCTATGTAACCGCGAAATAAAATTTGATGTTTTCATGAAAATTGCTTTAAGTCTTGGTGCTGATTATGTAGCTACTGGACATTATTGCCAAAAAAGTGAAATCGAAGTCAATGGAGAAACAGTTTATCAACTTAAAGCTGGTGCTGATACTAATAAAGATCAATCGTATTTTTTATGTCAATTATCTCAAGTGCAATTGGCAAAATCATTATTTCCTATTGGTGAATTAACAAAACCGGAAGTTCGTGAAATAGCGGCTCAAATGGATTTGATTACTGCCGAAAAGAAAGATTCTCAAGGATTGTGTTTTATTGGAAAAGTACGTTTACCAGAGTTTTTACAACAAAAATTACAACCAAAAGAAGGAGTTATAATTCAAATAGATAAAAACGATCCAATCTACAGTTTTGAAAATAAAACTGAGTTAACTCTGGAAGATCGATTAATGTCTGATGCCAAAAAAATTCCTTACACTCCAGATATGGGGAAAGTAGTGGGGAAACACCAAGGGGCACATTATTTCACTATTGGACAACGAAAAGGATTAAACGTTGGCGGTACTACAGATCCATTGTTTATTATTGCTACTAATGTAGAAACTAATACTATTTACACAGGATTGACCAGTCAACATCCTGGTTTGTTCAAGAGTGTTTTATTTATAGAAAAAAATGAAGTGCATTGGATTCGTGAAGATTTGGCTTTGGCCAATGGAGAAACGATGCATGTCAAGGCTAGAATACGATACAGACAATCATTACAAACCGCTACCTTATATCAATTTGAAAACGGAATGTACGTAGCTTTTGACGAACCACAATCCGCAATAACAGAAGGGCAATTTGCTGCTTGGTATTTAGGAGAAGAATTAGTTGGTTCGGGTGTAATTTCTTAGTTTAGTACTTTATTTATATAAATATCTAAAAACAAATACTTTTCTGGAATGAACTATCTTCTGAAAAGCAATAATAATGTTTCAATCCTTACAATACTTTAAGTTTTAGGGCCAAATATATAATGTTTAACTATGAAAAAAATCTATACATTACTTTTTTTACTTTTTACAACGGTTGGTTTTTCTCAGCAAGATGCCTGGGTATATTTTAATGCAAAGCCCAATTCAAAATTTTATTTAGATAGTCCTCTAGAAATGCTTACACAAAGAGCATTAGATAGAAGAACAAATCAGAATATATCCATAGACTTTAAAGATGTTCCAGTCGAGGAAACCTTTATTAATCAGGTAAAAATGTCTACTGGAATTACAGTTATGGCAAAATCTAAATGGATGAACGCAATCCATGTTCGTGGTTCACAAGCTAATATTAATTCATTGGCTCTACTTTCTTTCGTAGATAAAGTTGATTTTGCTGATAAATCACTCAATCAAACTGCAAAAATTGCGAAGCTTTCAAAAGTTAAGAAGGTAAATAGTGTTAAGAAAACCAAAATTGAATACGCTTATGGTGCTTCAGCTAATCAAATTCAGATGCTCAACGGTCATCAGTTACACCAACAGAATTAT
Organism: Flavobacterium glaciei; assembly: GCF_003350545.1. GTDB lineage: Bacteria > Bacteroidota > Bacteroidia > Flavobacteriales > Flavobacteriaceae > Flavobacterium > Flavobacterium glaciei. The sequence continues at coordinate 28,286 of NZ_QQBA01000016.1, read as the reverse complement.
ACAGGTTCCGGTAAAATAATAGCAGTTTTAGACGGTGGATTTCCTGGAGTCAATACAGCTCAGCCATTTCAAAGATTAAGAGCTAATAACCAGATATTAGGTGGTTATAATTTTGTATTAAGAGATCCTGATTTTTATACTGGAGTTTCACATGGTACTTTAGTGCTTTCTTCAATGGGTGGTTACAAAGAAAATTCATTAGTAGGAACGGCACCAGATGCATCTTATTATTTATTTATTACCGAAGATGATACTTCAGAAAATCCTATCGAAGAATCGCTTTGGGTAGAAGCTGCAGAAAGAGCAGATAGTTTAGGGGTCGACATAATCAATACATCTTTGGGGTATTTTGATTACGATAATGCAGCATATAGCCATACATATAGTGAAATAAATGGTACAAGTGCATTTATATCCCGTGGAGCAGAAATTGCATACAGCAGAGGTATGATTGTTGTTGCTTCTGCAGGTAATTCAGGTGGTACATCAAATCCAAATATAGGAACGCCCGCAGATGCTGTTTCAGTAATTACTGTAGGCGCAGTAAATTCATCAGAAGTATTGACTTCATTCAGTTCAGTAGGTCCAACTTTTGACGCAAGAATAAAACCGGATGTTATGGCACAAGGGCTAGCAACGATAGTATCTGATCCAGCTGGAAATATTGTTACTGCTAATGGAACTTCTTTTTCAAGCCCCATAATGGCTGGAATGATTGCTTGTTTGTGGCAGGCGTTTCCCCAAAAAACAAATCAGGAAATTAGAGAATTAGTATTGAGATCTTCGGATAAATTTATGACACCAGATAATCAATATGGATATGGTATTCCTGATTTTGCATTGGCAATAAGCAACCAATTGGATTTAGAATCTTTTTCTAAAGATGATTTTATACTCTATCCCAATCCTGCCAGTGATACCGTTTCGGTTTCTTTACCTTCAACATTTGATACGGGAACAGTATATATTTATTCCATTTTGGGTCAAAAAGTTTTAGAACAAAAAATCACTCCTCAAACAACTACTATTTCATTGAAATCTCTAAATGATGGTGTGTACCTTTATAAAATGGAATCGGATGGTTTTTCTAAAACGGGAAAAATAATTAAAAAATTATAGCATTAATACTCTATGAATAAAATCACAAACCTTTTTAATATTAAATATCCAATTATTCAAGGAGGAATGATTTGGAATAGTGGTTATAAATTAGCAAGTGCAGTGAGTAATGCCGGAGGTTTAGGATTGATTGGAGCAGGTTCCATGTATCCTGAAGTTTTGCGGGAACACATTCAAAAATGTAAAAAGGCTACTTCAAAGCCTTTTGGGGTAAATGTTCCATTATTATATCCCAATATCGAAGAAATCATGAAAATTATCGTTGATGAAGGCATAAAAATCGTTTTCACATCAGCGGGTAATCCTAAAACATGGACTTCTTATTTGAAAGATAATGGCATAACTGTTGTACATGTGGTAAGTAGTTCTGTTTTTGCACTAAAAGCACAAGATGCGGGAGTAGATGCAATTGTTGCCGAAGGTTTCGAAGCTGGAGGGCACAATGGTAGAGAGGAAACAACTACGCTTACACTGATTCCTATGGTAAAAGAAAAGATAACCATTCCTTTGATTGCTGCCGGAGGTATCGCAACCGGTCGTGGTATGCTTGCAACAATGGTTTTGGGAGCTGATGGTGTTCAGGTAGGAAGTAGATTTGCAGCATCTATTGAATCATCTGCACATGAGAATTTTAAGGAAACGATTGTAAATGTTAAAGAGGGTGATACACAACTAACCTTGAAAGAACTCGCTCCAGTTCGATTGATTAAGAATAAATTTTATCAAGATGTTCAGCAATTGTATGAAAAATGTCCAACAAAAGAAGAACTTATTGGTTTGTTGGGAAGAGCTAGAGCAAAACGAGGCATGTTTGAAGGTGATTTAATCGAAGGCGAATTAGAGATAGGACAAATAGCAGGATTGATTCACGACATAAAATCAGCAGAAGCAATTATTCAGGAAGTGATAACTGAATTTGAAGCAGCCAAAAAAGAAATAATTAATTTTGATTTTTAATTTATTAAGGAATGATAAAAATAAAAAAATATATAGTTTTATTTTTTTTAATAATGGGATTACAACATTCCTTTGGCCAAAAATATAAATTTAAAACTTCTGGTTTTAGTGTTTTAGAAAAAACAGAAAAAGGAAAATGGGGCAAATGGTCTGATTTAGATTTGGTCAATATTCTAGTCACGCTTGATACCGATAAAAATAGAATAGTGGTTTATTCACAAATCATTCAATTATTTGAAATCATTGACTATCAGCCTATCGAAGAAAATGATTCTGATATTGTTTATTCTTTTACCTGTAAGGATAATGAAGGATTAAATTGTACTGTTTCTATCATCACCAGAAAAAAACAGGATAATAGGAAGCAATTGTATATCAATTATGAAGATCGGATTATTGTGTATAATATCTTCAATATGTGATGAATTGGATGAAAAAATGCTTCAATTTGAATAATTAAATCGTTCGAATTAATGCTTTTTTTAATAGTGAACGGGATTCTAATTTATATTTTTATTTCTAATTTGTCAGTTCGAGCGCAGTCGAGAACGTATATTGCATCTCGACTGCGCTCGATGAGACAAAAAAATATTGGTCTATATTTTGATTAATATCATTAAAGCTTTTCAATGTCTTTTATAAAATCATCGTACTCTAAATAAAATAATTCTAAAGCGTGCATTTTTTCATTATAAAAATCAAATATTTCATCCCAATAGTTACGATTACTAACACCGACTCCTAGTTTTTCAACCCAAATCCTACTTATTGTTTTGCCACTTTCCAGTGTGTATTCTTTTTCGAAAATTAAGTCTTTAATAAATTCCTCTTCAAGAATATTTTTTAACGCCTCCAGTTTTTCAAAATAAGCAATTCTTTTTTCATCGCTTCGGTGTTCAATGTCGATTAAAACTTGGGCTTTTTTATTGTCTACATAAAATTTAAAAGAGAAATCCTTGATTTTAGTATCGTATAATATCCATTTTCTAGGATATCTCTCTGCAAAAGCAATCCAGAATTCTCGTTTTAATCTTTGTGTTTCTTCTTTACTGTACATTTGTAAGGACTTTTTGGTTATAGAAAACTTGTGCAATTGTATTTTCTAAACTATATTTAGATGCTTTTTGTTTGCAAAAATAGACTTTGATTATGAATTTTCAAGAATTTTTACAGTATGTTCCTAAATTAATTGAAGCAAGGCTTCCAGCTTTTGACGCACATATAAAAATGGCTCCAATTGAGCGATTAGAAAGCTTAAAAAACATCAACATTGATAAAAAGCCCAGAATAGCTGCTGTAATGATGCTTTTTTATCCTAAAAATGATACTGTACATTTGGTATTGATTGTCCGAAATTCTTATGAAGGAATTCATTCGGCACAAATTGCATTTCCTGGCGGTAAATACGAATTAGAGGATGAAAATTTTGCTGAAACGGCACTTCGGGAAACACATGAAGAGGTAGGAATACACCCAGAAAAAATAGAAATTATTAAACCATTTACAGAATTATATATTCCGCCAAGTAACTTTATGGTTTATCCTTTTTTAGGTATCAGTAAAGAAGAATTAGTTTTTGTTGCACAAGCTTCTGAAGTGGCTAATATTATCGAATTGCCTTTGACGGTTTTCTTACACGATGCGCTTGTAGTAGATACAATCTTGTCTACTTCCTACGCTGACAACATCAATATTCCGGCTTTTAAAATTGAAGACCATATTGTTTGGGGTGCTACCGCAATGATGATGAGTGAGTTAAAAGAAGTTCTGAGGGAAGTTTTGGGCTAATAAATTTAAATTTTAGTTCTATAAAAGAATGAGTTAGATACTTCCTTTTTTTGAAAAAAGCCCAGTAGAAATCATCAACAAACTTCAAATATAAATTTCGTAAGTTTGTAATCCAAATTCACAAAAAAATACACAATTTTATGGGATTGTTGAAGAGAAATCCTTTTGGACACATATTATTTATAAAAAAATGGCTAATCCGAATCTTCGGAGCCATGACGCATAGGCGGTATAGAGGTTTTAACGAATTACAAATTGAAGGTTCTGAAATCATCAGAAATTTACCGGATAACAACGTACTTTTTATTTCCAATCATCAAACCTATTTTGCGGATGTCGTTGCTATGTTTCATGTTTTTAATGCAAGTTTAAGCGGACGTGATGATACTATCAAGAATGTTTGTTATTTGTGGCAACCTAAAATGAATATCTATTATGTAGCAGCCAAAGAAACCATGAAAGCAGGATTATTACCAAGAATTATGGCGTACGCTGGAGCAATTTCTGTAGAGCGTACTTGGCGTGCTAAAGGAGTTGATGTTCAGGAGAAAAAAGATATAAACCCGGATGATACTGAAAACATAAAAATTGCGCTAGCTGATGGTTGGGTAATCACTTTTCCGCAAGGAACCACAAAATCGTTTAAACCTGTTCGCAAAGGAACAGCACATATTATCAAACAGCACAGACCTATCGTGGTGCCTATTGTTATTGACGGTTTCCGTCGTTCGTTTGATAAAAAAGGGCTACGCATGAAGAAGAAAGGAATCCTGCAATCCTTTATTATCAAAGAACCTTTGGATATTGATTATGACAATGATACCATCGAGGAAATTGTAGAAAAAGTAGAATATGCAATCGAGCAACATGCTTCATTTCTAAAAGTTATTCCTGCTGAAGAAATTAAAGAACAGGAAGAATTAAATCGATTACGAAAATGGGAATATTAAACATTTAGTCCTAAAGTCAAAAGTCTTAAAATTCAATATTGGACATTGAATTTTAAGACTTTTTTTTTATTTATAGGTCTATTTTCTTTAGTTCTTTATAATTAGCATACAAACGACGTAGTAAAGTGCCATATAATACTCGGTAAAACAGCCAAAGTAAGCCAAATAACGCAATACTTAAAATACTTAATACTCCAATTGTAATGGCCATAATCTTAGCGCTACTATTTATTTGCTGCTTGAAAGTATCCATTTCAGGATTGTAGGCAAATGCAATAATAAATCCTACAATTAAACTAAACACTAACATTCCTAAATTATACCAAACATAATATTGAACTGTTTTTCGGGTCTTTAGTATATCCTGCATCAATTGTTTAGTTGTGGCTATTGTAGATATTACTTTATATCTTTTATAAAAAGAATAAATAAAAATCAAAATTACAGCATAATTGGCATAATTGAGTAGCTCAAAATAGCCAATTAATTCAGAATGTTGGATGTTTTTTAAATACCCATCAGAGTCAAAACAAAGACTCAGACACGACCACAATAAAACCTCCAAAATACTAATAATCAAAATCCACTTCACAATCGAAGATGATTTTTTATGTATCATTTTGTAAATCTCGATTTCTGACACCTGCTCAAAAGAATTCTCGTTCTTCTGCCAGTCTTTTTTTAATAAATCCAGTTCTTTCATATTCCTAATGGATTTAATATTTTTTTTAATTTACCTTTAATTCTATTCATTTTCACCCTTGCATTTACCTCACTAATTCCCAATGTTTCTGATATTTCTTGATAATCCTTGTCTTCTAGATACATAAATATCAACGCCTTTTCTATATCATTCAATTGGTAAACAGCTTTGTACATTAATTTCAATTGTTCCTCCTCTTCATAATCATATTCTACATCTTTCAGGAAATGTTGTCGCCCTTCAAATTCGATAGTATTTATGGAACGTTTAGTTTTTCGGTACAAAGTAATTGCCGTATTTAGCGCGACTCGATACGCCCAAGTAGAAAATTTGCTGTCACCCCTGAATTTTGGAAAAGCTTTCCACAACTGAATCGTAATTTCCTGAAACAAATCCTTATGTGCATCCTCACCATTAGTATACAACCTACAAATTTTGTGGATTATATTCTGATTTTCCTGAAGCTGTTTTACAAAAGAATGTTCTAAATTATCACTCATATATACGTTAGTAAACCTATACTGGTTTTTGTTACAAAGTAGCGCATTTTTTTTGAGGAGCACAACGTTTTCATTTCATAACTAATACTCGTCCCGCTGTACATTACAATCTTTATTTCCTGATAAAAATCAGTAAATAAAGGATTTTTATTACCATGGGGCTAATTTAAACGTTTAATAACCTGATGAACTTTTTCTAAAACCAAAATTTCGATACTATTTGATGAAATTCAATAGTATAAAACATTGTATCTTTGATTATCAAAAAATCAGAATTTTTTAAACATGAACATTCCAAATTCAACTTTACACAGAATAGTAATCATTGGTGGTGGTTTCGCGGGAATCGCATTAGCTAAAAAATTAAAAAACAAAAAAGTTCAGGTTGTCCTTTTAGACAAACACAATTACCATACATTCCAACCTTTATTATATCAAGTTGCCACAGGCGGTCTCGAAGCCGGTTCTATAGCATACCCAATCAGAAAAGTAATTCAGGAATACGATGACGTTTATTTTAGACTCACCAATGTCCAGGAAATAGATACTAAAAACCAAAAAGTAATTACCGAAATTGGCGAATTAAGTTATGATTATCTCGTGATTGCCACAGGTTCTAAAACTAATTATTTTGGCAATAAAGAAATTGAGCGCAACAGTATGGCCATGAAAACCATACCGCAATCACTCAATATCCGAAGTCTGATTCTAGAAAATTTTGAGCAAGCTGTTTTAACTACTGATGTTGCCGACCAAAATAGCCTTATCAATTTTGTACTCGTAGGTGGCGGACCAACTGGAGTAGAGCTAGCTGGTGCTTTGGCCGAAATGAAAAAAGCCATTCTGCAAAAAGATTACCCCGATCTTGATATTGCCAAAATGCAAATCAATCTCATTCAAAGTGGCGACAGAATCCTGAATACCATGAGTGAGAAATCCTCTCAAGCTGCCGAAAAATTTCTAACCAATCTGGGTGTGAAAATTTGGAAAAACGTGCGAGTAACTAATTATGACGGACGAACTATTACCACAAATTCTGATTTGACATTTGAAACCGCCACCGTAATCTGGACTGCAGGTGTTCAAGGAGCTCTCGTTGCGGGATTAGATGGAAAATCTTTGGTTGAGAAAGTAGAACGCATTCGGGTCAATGAATTCAATCAGGTAATTGGCTATGAAAACATTTTTGCAGTAGGAGACATTGCTTCTATGGAATCTGAAACCTATCCGCAAGGGCATCCCATGATGGCACAACCTGCCATGCAACAAGGCGAATTATTGGGTGAAAACCTAGTAAAATTAATCGAAAACAAACCCATGGAAGCTTTTGAATACAACGACAAAGGCTCGATGGCAACCATAGGAAGAAATAAAGCAGTAGTCGACTTGCCAAAATACCATTTTAGTGGTGTTTTTGCTTGGTTTGTTTGGATGTTTGTCCATTTATTTTCCCTCATTGGATTCAAAAATAAAGCCGTCGTATTCCTGAATTGGGTATACAATTACATTCGTTTTGACCGTGAAGGAAGATTAATTATCAGACCTTACAAAAAGAAAAGTTTTATGACATTTACTAGTGATGAAGTATAGAAAATGATGGGTTATGAGTTATGAATGACAAGTTTTAAGGACTTGTTTATAACTCATAATTCATAATTCATAACTCATAATTTACAACTCTTTTTCTTTGTAATAATTCACCATCAAATTCACGAATTTACTATAGCCTTCCATGCCATCTTTTTGCTGATTTACTTTCAGGAATTGGTCGTAAAAAGCATGAAAACCTTTGTCGATGATCGTGTCGTATTGCTTCCAGAAAAGCTCACTTTCTTTGTAGTTTTTCAAAATACCGGGATTTACAGTTTTTAATAATTGTTTAAAAACGGCTTTATCTCGTGCTTGCCAATTATTTAAACAATACCGCAGTGCCATGCTGTATCCTGAATATTGAATGTATAAATCATCATTTTTCACAGAGGCTAAAAATCCAATAAAGTTGCATTCACTCTCACTTGCGTAACCCATCTGATGCGCCATTTCATGATTCGTAGTCATTGGGAAACTATACATTGGCCCAAGATCGTTAACCTGCGCTTCATTAGTAAACGGGTTGAGATAGCCTCCAAAACCCATATAGGTCAAAGGCAGGCTTAGCAGTGATTTTTTAGTACTTAGTTTGTAAAAAGAAAAATAAGGATGTTCTGCAGCCAAGTTTTTATATCCATTCAGACTCATTTCAAAAACCTGTTCTTGTGAGTAGGGAAATACCACTTTCAAGCTGTTATTTTTTGTGAGTTGGTTTTGAACAGAATTGGTTTTAGTAATTATTTTTTTGGTAAAAGCCAATAAATCGGCATCCGAATAATCTTTTTGAATTTCCATTTTTTCAAAAAGCGGTTCACGGAAATAATTCAATGCCCAAAGGACATGGAACAAAAAGTAAAAAACAGAAACAAAACTCAAGATGCTAAAAACAGTGTCTTTCCAATTAGATTTCCATTTTTTTCGTTTGTCCCAAAACCATTTTATAATAAATAAAATAAGAATAAAATAAAGGCAGTCACCTACAGAAAAAGGAATTCCTCCTAAAATAGTTCTCGAAAATAGCGAAACTATTGGATAAAAACCATTGCTGTACCAATCTTCTATCTGTTCCGGGTAAAAGGGAATAATTTGCAAAAGCACTATTTGAATCAATAGGAAGGAGGAAAGGAAATATTTTGTTTTCAATGTTTGAATTTTGGTAATGTAAATATAATTACAATATCAATTACTACCGTACCGAATTTAAACTTTGTAACTTTGGGACTTATAAATCTTAAACCTCAAACAAGAATATATGAGTCAAGAAATAAGAAATCTGGAGCCAAAAGCACTTTGGAACAAGTTTGCCGATTTGAATGCTGTACCGCGTCCTTCTAAAAAAGAAGAACGTGTAATTGAGTTCATGAAAAAATTTGGCGAAAGCCTTGGACTAGAGACTTTTGAAGATGAAATCCGTAACGTAATCATTCGTAAACCGGCAACTGCTGGAATGGAAAACCGAAAAGCAATCGTGCTTCAAGGACATTTGGATATGGTGCACCAAAAAAATTCGGATACCGTTTTTGATTTTGATACACAGGGAATCGATATGTATGTTGATGGGGATTGGGTTCGTGCTCGCGGAACAACTCTTGGTGCTGATAACGGTCTTGGAGTTGCGGCTATTATGGCAATTTTAGAAAGCACAGATATTCCACATCCTGCTATAGAAGCATTGTTTACCATTGACGAAGAAACAGGAATGACTGGAGCGTTGAACCTTAAAGGCGGTATTCTACAAGGTCAAATTCTTTTGAATATGGATACGGAAGAAGATGATGAAATAGACATTGGTTGTGCAGGTGGAATTGATGTAACGGCTACTGCGGAATATGATGAAGAAGAAACTCCAGAAGGATCTGTAGGATATACAATTACCGTAAAAGGATTGCAAGGCGGGCATTCTGGAATGGATATTCACAAAGGATTAGGGAATGCTAATAAAATTATGAACCGATTACTGTTTGATGGTTTTGATAATTTTGGTTTGCAAATTTCTGAAATCAAAGGAGGAAGTTTACGCAATGCGATTCCTCGTGAAAGTCAGGCAAAAGTTATTATTGCTGAAGTCTATGATGAAGCTTTTGTTTTTGACATGCAACAAATTGTAAACGAAATCAAAACGGAGTTAAAAACAACGGAGCCAAATTTAGAAGTTGTTTTTGAAAAAATGGGTGTAGCTCCTGCTAAAGTAATGCCTTCTATTGCTCAGTTCTACTTTGTCAGAGCAATGTATACTGCTCATAATGGAGTGTACAGAATGAGTGCTGATTTTGATGATTTAGTGGAAACATCTAATAATATTGCTAAAGTTATTGTGGGTGAAGGGCAACTTTCTGTACAATGTTTAACACGTTCATCTGTTGAAACTGCTAAATTTGATTTGGCTAATGCGTTGCGTTCTTCTTTTGAATTAATGGGTTGTGAAGTAGAATTTTCAGGATCATATCCAGGTTGGACGCCAAATTCTAAATCAGAGATTTTAGATGTTTTAGTGCCAATTTACGAAAAGCAAAACGGTGAAAAACCTAAAGTAGTGGCTTGTCACGCCGGATTAGAATGTGGGATTCTGGGGACAAATTATCCAGATATGGATATGATTTCTTTTGGACCTACGATTCACGGTGCGCATTCCCCAGACGAGAGAGCGAGTATTTCCTCTTCTCAGAAATTTTGGAAATTTGTATTGGAAATTTTAGCAAATATTCCGGTAAAATAATATTTAGTTATTGAAAAAGTGATCGGTGTTCAGTTGTTTAGGAGTCAGTATTTAAACTGAACACTTCTTTTTTAACTGAACACTGACCACTAATTATTAGTCTCTTTTAGGACTGTTTTTCTTATCTCTTTTTTCTTCTTTCTTTTCTTTAGCCGTTTTTAAAGGCTCTTTTTTCGTAGTTTTTTTAGCGTCTTGACTTTTTGCCATGATATTGATATTTAGATTATGTTTTTAATTCTTGATTCAGGTAAATGTATATAATTATTTTGGTTTGTTTTAAATATTATTTTAAAAAGTCTCCATCGATAATTAATAATTCCACGCCATTTGTGGATACAGAACGATGGGAACTTGCATCATCAGAAACTACGTAAGTCATTCCCTTTGATAGTTGTACTTGTTCTCCATTATCCATTTCGCTAATGAAATTGCCTTCAAGGCAATGAACAATATGTCCTTTTTGGCACCAATGATCTGCTAAATAGCCTTCAGAATATTTTACTTTTCGAATTCTAAGTCCGTCTAATTGTAGGGTTTGCCAATAAGCAGTTCCGGTTTCTCCTTTATGTTCAGTCTTTTCTATTGAATCCCAATGTATCGTTTGGAAAGGTATTTTGGACATAGTTTCGTTTTTTTTGAATGTTTAATTTAGATTTAAATTCAAATGCAACCACACTAAAAGAAAATTCCCCAATTTCATTTAGAATTGAGGAATTTTTTAATTTGTAAATCTTAAAATAGATTTTATTTTTTCTTTAAAACTTTATATTCTTCATAACAACCACTTATGGCATCCATAATTTGTAGGTCATTTGCTGTTTTAATAAAGGATTCAGAATAGTTACAACGTTGCAAAATTTCAGGTATTTCATTTTTGTCAATTCCTAAAAGTACGGCAATAGTTTCTCTGTCAAATTTTGATTCCAAAAGATTACGCACGGTATCATCTTTCTTCATTTCTTTAAGTTTTTTGAGCTCCTTTGGTTTATTACCAAAGAATTTATAGAGCATATCTGCTGGATTAAAGATGGAGCCCAGAACTCTTCCAAAAGCATTGGGAGAATATTCACCCGCTTCATAACCTTGTGTTAATCCTGAAATACTGTAGCGATAATTTTCTTTTACAGGAATAATTTTGGTGTCAACTTCAAGATAACCTGTAAGATTAAAAGGTCGGATTATCACTTCTTCAAGTGCGATTGCTTTTTCGGTTAGCTGTATTTTAGTGCTTTTATTTTTGATCCAGTCATTTGTCACTCTAACACGTAGCGATTGAAATCCTAAACTCGTAATATGCAAGGTGTCATTTACTTGGACATCTATCTCAAAAAAACCTCCTACATCAGTAGTTGCTCCTCTTACTTTGTTGATATTGATAATGTTTACACTAGATAGAGGCAGTCTGGTAGTATTACTGATAATTATACCATCAACTTTTTGGGAAGGTTCTTTAACTTGCGAAAACGCTGTTGCGGATACTATTAAAAAAAAGAAAACTACAAAATATTTCATAAACTGGTTTAAGACTTTAAAAGTAATAAAACAGGATTAAATATTTTGTAGTTCCAGTATAATTATAAGAAAATTAACAATAAGTGTTAATCTCTTCTTGGTCTTCTTGGTCTTGGTGAATCACCAAAGCTTTCAGAACGTCTTGGTGCTCTATCAGAAGAACCTTCACTTCTAGATCTGTCAGATGAAAAACCACCTTCTCTTCTTGGAGCATCACTTCTTCCGCCAAATCCACCTTCTCTTGGAGCAGAATTTCTGTCGCTTCTAAATCCGCCTGAACCTTCTCTTCTTGGAGCAAAGCTTCCTTCTCTTCTTGGAGCTGAACTTCTTCCGCCACCAAAACTTCCGCCAGAACTTCTTCCGTTATGATCACGTCTTCCGCCACCGTCATTTTTAGAAATTTCAACATTGATTCTACGTCCTTCTAATTGTACGTTGTTCAATATTTCCATTACTTTATCAGTATGTTCTGGATCAGTGTTGAAGAAAGAGAAACCTTCTTTTACATCTACTTTGAAAACGTCATCACGACCTAAGTCTAATGTTTCTTTCAAATAATCTTTTAATGACATCCAATCAAAATTGTCTCTAGAACCAATGTTCACAAAATATCTTGTTGCACCACCATTGTTATTCTCTCTTGGAGCACCATCTCTATCATCACGGTCACGTCTTTCAGAACCTGAAGCTTGATTAGAAATGTCTCTTGTTTTTTTGTAATAATTGATAAAACGATTGAATTCAACCGATACCATTTTCTTGATTAATTCTTCTTTAGATAAACCTTCAAGTACGCTATTGATTGCAGGAAGGTAAGTGTCAATTTCGTGATCAACTTCAGTATCCTTAATCTTTGTAGCTAAGTGTAACAATTGGATTTCACAGATTTCAATTCCAGAAGGAATTGTTTTCTCTTCAAATTTTTGTTTGATGATTCTTTCGATAGATGAAATCTTACGCAATTCACTTTTAGTTACAATTACGATAGATGTTCCTAATTTACCAGCACGACCTGTACGTCCAGAACGGTGATTGTAAGTTTCAATTTCGTCAGGTAATTGATAATTTACTACGTGAGTAATGTTATCAACGTCAATTCCACGAGCAGCTACATCAGTTGCAACAAGCATTTGGATTTGTCTACCACGGAAAGATTTCATTACACCATCACGTTGTGCTTGAGATAAATCTCCGTGCAAAGCAGCAGCGCTGTATCCATCTTCGATCAATTTTTCAGCAACAGCCTGCGTATCTCTTTTGGTACGGCAAAAAACTACTGAGAAAATGTCTGGATTAGAATCAGCTAAACGTTTCAAAGCTTCGTAACGATCACGAGCATTAACAAGGTAAAATTCGTGTGAAACTGTAGCAGAACCTGAGTTTTTAGCTCCAACTGTAATTTCAATTGGATCTATCATAAATTGTTTTCCAATACGTGCTACTTCAGCTGGCATTGTTGCAGAGAACAACCATGTGTTTTTTTCGTCTGGCGTAGTCGAAAGGATGTTTACGATATCTTCATAGAAACCCATGTTCAACATTTCGTCAGCTTCGTCAAGAATACAATAATTGATTTGAGATATGTTTACCAAACCTCTATTAATCATATCTTGCATTCTTCCTGGAGTTGCCACAATAATTTGTGCGCCTCTCTTTATGTCTCTCGCTTGTTCTGTAATGCTAGCTCCACCGTAAACTGCTACCACATTAATACCTTTTTCGTATTTAGAGTAGTTTTTAATTTCGTTGGTAATCTGCAAACAAAGTTCGCGTGTTGGAGATAAAATTAATGCCTGTGTGTTTCTGTTGTTAGCATCAATTTTTTGGATAACTGGAAAACCAAAAGCTGCCGTTTTCCCTGTCCCTGTCTGAGCCAACGCAACCATATCTGTATCTTTTTCCAATAATAGGGGAATCGCTTTCTCCTGTACTTCGGTCGGATTTTCAAATCCTAGATCTAAAATCGCCTTCAGTAACGATTCACTCAATCCTAATTGTTCAAATTTATTCATATGTATTTTTAAAATAGGGTGCAAAATTACTGTTTATAATCCATATAAACTAATGCTATTTTAAGATTTAATGATTTATTATAATTTGATTATCAGAATGTTATAATTTTATTTGTGAATTTGCGTTTCCAATTTACACATTTGAGAGTAAAATTATGACTAACGGACTAGTATTTTGTTATAAAAAATGTTGTGTCAGGTTATGTTTATTTATTTAGCTTCAAAAAATCTATTAATTGTTGCGTTGCTTTTCCCCTGTGGCTGATTCTATTTTTTACTTCTAAAGATAATTGAGCAAATGTTTCATCGTATTTCTCTGGTTTAAAAATAGGGTCGTAGCCAAATCCTTGATTTCCAATTTTTTCTAAAGTAATTTCACCTCGTGCAATCCCTGTAAAGAGATGCTGTTTTCCGTTTAAATTTAATGCAATTACTGTTTTGAATTGAGCGCTTCGGTCGTTTTGATTGCTAAGTGCATTCAAAAGTTTATCCATATTATCATCTGCATTGCGTTGTTCGCCAGCATAGCGAGCTGAGAAAACACCCGGTTCTCCGTCTAAAGCGAGGACTTCTAATCCGGTATCATCTGCAAAACAATCGTAACCGTAGTTTTGAGTTACGTAGTTTGCTTTTAGAATGGCATTTCCTTCAATAGTATCTGCAGTTTCTGGAATGTCTTCAAAACAGCCAATACTTTCTAAACTTAAAATACTAATAGTTTCAGGAAGCATGCTTTGTAATTCCAAGATTTTGTTAGGGTTGTTTGAAGCAAAAACTATTTTCATATGATGTGTTTTGATGTAACAAAGATAATGACTTGAAGTAGGCTTTACATAGAAAAAAAGGAAAATCGCTTTTGAGTGTTTTCGTGATGGGTAATAACTAGGTATAAATTTGATTTCTTAAATTTTGCTTTTGTAAAATTTTTATCATGCGGTGCTTTTGTATTTCTTTAATTACTAACTTTATAACTAAACAAAACCAAAAGTTAGATACATACGTAAGTTTAAATAAAATAATTTTGAAATTATTATAGAATGATTAAGAAAATGACAGAAAATAATTTTTCTTTTTTGAGTTTGACTGCTTTTCTCTTGTTTTTTCTCAATGTGCAGGCACAGTTTGTAGTCAAAAATGATGATTCTTTAAACAAATTCTCATTGCACGAGTTTGTTTCTATAATCGATGTACAAGACCAAAATTTAACTATAAATCAAGTTGTTGATAGTTTTGGCAGTTATAAGCCTACTCCTTTACGTTCAGAAAATGATGATTTAGGTTTTTCGCAAAATCATTTTTGGGCCAAAACTGGTTTGGTAAACGCAACAAACAAGGAACTACTTTATTATCTAGAAACAGCTCGACCTATGACTGATGTTGTAGAGCTGTTTATCATAGATCGTTTGACGGGTAAAATTACCAAAAAAATTAGCGGTGATGCCTTGCCCTATGAAACACGTGATTTTCCAAGCAGGAAATCAATTTTTGAATTAATACTGCCACCAAAAGCGCAGTTTGATTTGTATTTGCATTTAAAAAGTGACGGAGAAGTTCTTAAAATTCCGATGCTTATTTATTCAACAGACAGTTACATTTCTATGATATCTAAGGAAAATCTATTTTTTGGAATTCTTTATGGAATGCTTTTGATTGTTGCAATAATTTATTTTTTCTTCTTTTTCGCTTTAAAGGAAAAAATTTTCTTATTTTATAGTTTGTACGTAATTTTTGTGGGCTTATTACAATTTTCATTAGATGGGTTTTTTTACAAATTCATTGTGTCTGATGGAGGTTGGTTTTCAAGACATGCGATTATTTTGATTGCTATTGTAGCAGTTTTTATGACAGGTATATACAGTCAGTTTTACCTACGAATTAAGGAGAATAGTAAAAGCATTTATATACTTTTTATGTTTGCTTATGTGTTGTTGGTTTTTCTTTTATTATCGGTTGTTTTTTTGCCAAGTATTTTGCTTTTCTCCTACATTTTTGTTAACGTTTTAACTTTGATTTTTTTATCATTAATTGTGTTTTCGATTGGTTTTTTATATTTTACTAAGAAGCCAGTAGACCCATATTTTACAATAGGTATTTTGTTTTTGATTTTGGGCTTTGGTGTTTTTATTTTATACAATTTTGGGTTATTACCGATTACTTTTTTTACACAAAACAGTTCTAAATTGGGTACTGCACTTGAGATGGTCTTTTTATCATTGTCAATGTCTAATTTAATACGAAATCTTAAAAACGAAAAAAACGAATTAACCCGTCTTGCTTTAGTGCGTTCAGAAGAAATGAATGATTTAAAATCCTATTTTTTATCGAACATTAGTCATGAATTGCGAACACCACTGAATGCAATTATGAATTTAATTGATTCTATTTCTAATGAAGTTCATGATGATAAAATCAGAAAAAATTGCCAAATTATAAAGTACTCTTCTCATAGTTTATTAAGCTCTGTGAATGATATTTTAGATTTTTCTAAAATTGAAAAAGGAGAATTAAAACTAGAAAGGAACCAGTTTGATCCCGTTCAGGTTTTTGAAAATTTAAAGAATAACGCCATTAATAGGGCCGAGGATAAAGGATTAGTATTTCAGTTTTCAAAGTCAGGTACTTTTCCTGATTTAGTAATTGGGGATGTGAATCGTCTGGTTCAGGTTGTGAATAATGTATTGAATAATGCCATTAAATTTACAACCAAAGGATTTGTGAAATTTCATGTTGATTGCCAGTTGAAAGAAGGTAACAAAGTCAAATTGATTTTGACTGTTTCAGATTCCGGTGTTGGTATTCCAAAAGATAAAATAGAAAGTATTTTTGACTCTTTTTCTCAAAATAATATTGATAATAAGCGAAAATTTGGTGGACTTGGTTTAGGACTTTATATCGTTAAAACTTTAGTCGATATGCAAAACGGAACTATCCAAATGAATAGTAAAATAAACGAAGGGACGACCTGCGTTGTTACTATTGATTTTGCCGTTTCAACAGAAAAGAGAAAGCTGGAAGCTTCACCTAAAACAGTCATTGATGATTTAGCAGGGAAATCTATTTTAGTGGTAGAGGATAATCCTATCAACCAAATGGTTATAAAAATGATTGCAAAAAAATGGTTGAATACCAAAGTGGTTTATACTAATAATGGTCAAGAAGCACTCGATGCATTTAAAACAAATCAATTTGATATTGTATTAATGGATCTACAAATGCCAATCATGGATGGGTATGAAGCAACAGTTGCGATTAGAAATGGCGAAGCGGGACCACACAACAGTAATATTCCTATTATAGCAGTTACCGCCGATGTGATGGAAACCACAAAAGACCGTGTAAAGGAAATAGGAATGAATGATTATTTATCTAAACCAATAAAGAAAGAAACTTTATATGAGGCGGTTAAAAAATTAGTTTAACTGTAACGCATGCGGACATAAACATGTTTAATGCCTTTTTTGTCCGATTCTCTTTCATCGATTTCGAGTATATCAGTGAGCGATTTAAGCATGGGAGTTAGTTTTGAAAAGCCATAATTTCTAGGGTCAAACTCCGGTTTTCTCTTTACAATCATGTTTCCCACATCTCCTAAAAATGCCCAACCATCATCATCACAGATGTCTTCGATTGAGGTTTCAATAAGCTCTATTGTATCTGAATCTATTTTGTTTAATGATTTTTCTACGGGTTTTTCAATTGGTTTCCCAACAGGTTTTTTAGTATCTGAGGTACGCTTTTTTGCTTTTTTCTTAATAGCACCATCTAAAACTTCGATGTAAATGAAACGGTCGCAGGCTACAATGAACGAATTGGGTGTTTTTTGTTCGCCAATTCCAATGACTTTCATGCCGGATTCTCTCAATCGGATGGCTAAACGTGTAAAATCAGAGTCGCTGGATACAATACAAAATCCATCTACTTTATCGGAATACAATAAATCCATAGCATCAATAATCATCGCAGAATCAGAAGAATTTTTCCCAACCGTATAACTGTATTGTTGAATAGGAGTTATAGCATGTTCTAATAAGACACTTTTCCATCCTCCGGCATTCGGTTTAGTCCAGTCAGCATAAATACGTTTGGTAGTGGGTGTGCCAAATTTAGCAATTTCTTCCATCATTCCTTTAACATTGCTATAAGGAACATTGTCAGCATCAATGAGAACAGCTAATTTTAATTCTTTTGTATTTTGTGACATAAATTTAATGTTGAAATATTTATTCAAATATACAAAGTTTATTGAGGAATTCGCCTCGAAGTTTGTGGATTAACTTTGATAGAAAAGCTGTTTTTTACACTACTATAGAGCAGAACAAAACAATATTTTCGTAACAACACAAAAGATAAATTCTAAAGCTGGACATCAAAGAATTAGAGTTGCTAAATAGTTACTGATATTCATGGTAACAAACCCTAAAAAATAATTTCGCTTTCAACACCTTTATAAAATTTAAATAATTATTTTTGCAACTTCTTAAAATTAAAATTATTACTTGACATATTATGGTAAAAGATTTATTCGAAAGGATTCAAAACAATAAAGGACCTTTAGGAAAATGGGCTTCACAAGCAGAAGGTTACTTTGTTTTTCCTAAATTGGAAGGTGAGTTGGGTCCAAGAATGCAGTTTGGTGGAAAAGATATTTTGAATTGGAGTTTGAATGACTATTTAGGTCTTGCTAATCACCCGGAAGTGCGTCAAGCAGATACGGAAGCAGCAGCACAATATGGCGCAGCTTACCCAATGGGAGCGCGCATGATGAGTGGTCACACTAAATATCATGAGCAATTAGAGAATGAATTGGCAGCTTTTGTAATGAAAGAATCGGCATATTTATTGAATTTTGGATACCAAGGAATTATGTCAACAATTGACGCTTTGGTTACAAAAAATGACGTAATTGTGTATGATGTTGATGCACATGCTTGTATTATTGATGGCGTTCGTTTGCACATGGGGAAACGTTTTACATACCGTCACAATGATCTTGCAAGTATGGAAAAAAACTTGGAACGTGCTACAAAATTAGCTGAAGTAACAGGAGGAGGAATTCTTTTTATTACAGAAGGTGTTTTTGGAATGCGCGGACAACAAGGAAAATTGAAGGAAATTGTTGCCATGAAGGAAAAGTATAATTTCCGTTTGTTGGTAGATGATGCACATGGTTTTGGAACACTTGGAAAAACAGGTGCAGGTGCAGGTGAGGAGCAAGGTTGTCAAGATGGTATTGATGTATATTTCTCTACTTTTGCTAAATCAATGGCTAACATTGGTGCTTTTATAGCAGCTGATAAAGATATTATTGATTATTTAAAATACAATTTGCGTTCTCAAATGTTTGCGAAAGCATTGCCAATGATACAAACAATTGGTTCTTTGAAACGATTAGAGTTGTTGCGTAATCACCCAGAATTGAAAGATAAATTGTGGGAAAATGTAAATGCGTTGCAAAACGGATTGAGAGAGCGTAATTTTAATATTGGTGACACAAATACTTGTGTAACTCCAGTATATCTAGAAGGAAGTGTACCGGAAGCAATGATAATGGTAAACGATTTAAGAGAAAATTACGGGATTTTCTTGTCGATTGTAATTTATCCTGTGATTCCAAAAGGGATTATCTTGTTGAGAATGATTCCTACAACGTCTCACACATTATCAGATGTAGAAGAAACACTAACGGCTTTTGAAGCAATTCGTGAGAAATTAGAAAACGGTACGTACAAAGAAATTGCAGCACGTACTACTGTTGATTTAGATGCTTAGTTTTATAAAAATATAATATTTTAAGTTTTTTTAAATACCATCAACTTTTGTTGATGGTATTTTTTTAAAATTAATTTTGCTAACAAAGTGTATAGTAACATCAACTAAATTTTAATTTTTTGAAAAAAGTAATTTTATTAAGTGCTATTTTTATAAGTGTTTTAGTCTCTTGTAAAAATGAAAAAGAAATGGAGAAAGTTCCAGTTTCATTAGATGAAATTGATTTAAAATTAGTTTCAGAGGAATGCTATAGTGCGATTATTAAAAAAGATACTATCTCTATGTCTTTGAATTTAAAAGGTAGTCAAGTAGTTTCGGGAAATTTGAGTTATAAATTTTTTGAAAAAGATAAAAACGAAGGCTCTTTAGTGGGAGTCATAAAACAAGACACCCTTTTTGCAGAATATACTTTTATGTCAGAAGGAGTTTCATCCGTTCGTCAAATTGTTTTTTTGAAACAAGGAAATACGTATGTTGAAGGTTACGGAGATGTAGTTGCTGATGACAAAGGTAAAGTGACCTTTAAAGATAAAAAACAATTGAAATTTGATGGGAATGTTGTTTTGACAAAAGTAGCTTGTAAAATTTAAATAGAAAAAACGGCTCAAATAGAGCCGTTTTTTTATAATTCTTTTCTAAAGGTACATCGACGTTTATGTACGACCGTATTAAAATGTTTCCACAAGTTAATACTAGCTGCATTGTCTGCTAATTCTGGCGTTCTGAAGCAATTAATAATGCCTTTTTCTTTGAAAGTTTCGTAGTATTCTTTGAAAATTATTGCGGTTACGGCTTTGTTTTGATAATCAGGATGTACGCCAATTAAATAAAAAAGTACATCCTTACTTTGTTTTTTTGCTTTTAGTAAATGAAGAAATCCAAAAGGGAATAACTTACCTTTTGCTTTTTGTATTGCTTCTGAAAAAGATGGCATCACAATGCTAAAAGCGACTATGTTATGGTCTTTGTCTTCCACAAATTTGATATATTCAGGATTGATGAAGTTGATATATTTTTTCTTAAAAAATTCTTTTTCAGTATCAGAAATAGCTACAAATGAAGAAAGCGAAGCATACGATTTATTGAACAAATCAAACATTTTATCTACATGCGGCATTACTTCTTTAGTTGATTTAAAATTAAGCGGGCTTAACTGGTATCTTCTTTTTACCAAATCATTTGCCTTTTCAAAAAATTCTGGTTTTACATTGGAAAAAGGAAATTTACTTTCAATGTATTCTTTTTCTTTAATGTAACCCAAATTCTCGAAATGAGCAGCATAATAGGGATGATTGTACCACGTAATCATCGTCCCCAGCTCGTCAAAACCTTCGGTAAGCACACCCACTTTATCCAGATTTGAAAACCCCATAGGGCCCTCAACATATTCTAGATTATTTTTTCGACCTAACTCGTAGACTTTTTCTAAAAGTGCTTTGGTAACATCAAGATCATCAATTACATCAAACCAACCAAAACGGACTTTCTTTTTTTGCTGTTCATTCACTTCACTCCAATTAATAATTGCAACGATCCTTCCAACAATTTTATGGTTTCTTTTTGCGATATAAAAATAAGCTTCTGCCTTTTCAAAAGCTGGATTTTTTGATTTGTCAAAGGTTTCTAATTCATCAGCAATCAATGGTGGCACCCAATTTTTATTGTTTTTGTACAAAGAAAAAGGGAATTTGATGAATTCGGTTAATTCACTTTTAGTAGTGGCTTCTTGAATTGTAATCATTCTTTTTTTGAAATTCTATGTTTATCCTTTTTTTGTCTTTTTTGCTCTTCTTTCTGCTTTTTTTCCGGAATCTCCGCCAGAGTCGATATTAACTCTTACTTCTTCATAATTTGCATCATAACGCCAAGATACTCCTATCCCGCCGTAGAATATAGATGGTGTGTTTTTTAGACTTGTACTTACGGATGCGTCTATTTGCATATCTTTATTTATCAAAAATGCAGCGCCTCCTCGTACAATAGCATCACTATAAAAATCACTTTTGAAACCCTGATTCTCAATAAAGCCAGACCATTTATCACTAATTCCTTTAGTTAAAGTTAATACATAGCCGTAACTTGGGAAATCAGTCGTTACATAATCTCCTATTATATTGGTTACAAAAACCCAACTTCCGTCACCGAAATGGTTTTGCGTAATCAACATAATCTTAGGAGAAATGCTAGATGCTGAAGAAAAAGAATAGGGATTATCTCCCATAGTTAAATTAGCACCCGCAAAAACTGAAACGGCAGGTACTAGTTGACGCCAGTTAAAACTACGATTGGCTTTCCAGCTATAGATGTTAACTTTTTTTTCGTAATTTTTAAAAGGATCGTAAATTAAATATTTGGCTCCTAAAACTGTTTGTTTAAAATCTGCACGATTGGATGTGCTAAATAAGGAGGTGTATTTCTCGTTTTGATATTGAATATCGGCTATCAATTCCAGTTTTTCCATAAATAATCCCCATCGTAAGGTGGCATCAATCCCAAAACCATTGGCATCATAATTCAATAAGCTATGATTTTGTTTTATGCCGTAAACGCCTGTTTCTATTTGGATTACTGACTTTCCAACTGCGTAAGCCGACATGGTTTCTCCTGGTCTGTTAGAATTTATTTGATCAGTATGTTGACCATAATGAATGCTTGGAAGCATTGCAATAGCTACTATAAGTAAGATTTTAATTTTGGACATATTATTTTTATTGGGTTAAAAAGTAATAACGCTTTTCAAATGTACTATATTTTATTATTTATTTAAGATAGATATTTTAATTTTGAACGGTTGATTTATTATTTTTGGAAAAAATTACATTTATATGCAAACAGCTTCCTTTATGGGTTTTATAAAAGCAATAATTTATATGATTGCTTTCTACTATATTTTTAGATTTTTAGCAAAACTTTTTTTACCATTAATAGTCAAAAAAGTTGTTCAAAAAGCGGGAGAAAATATGCAGAAACAGCAACAGTATGCACAAGATAATTCTTGGAAAAAAACACAAACTAAGGATGAAGTAATATACAATACTGCAAATGCTAAAAATCCACGCGAAACCAAAAAAGTGGGAGATTATGTTGATTACGAAGAAATAGATTAAATTTGTCATTTTTAGCACCGTTTTTATTCTAATCCAAACCATTTTACATTGAAAATAATAAATAAGTTCTATCCGCACGCTCTTGCCATACTTGGTTTTGTTGTAATTTCTCTACTTTATTTTTATCCTGTTTTGCAAGGAAAACAAATTTTCCAGTCTGATATTGTACAATATACTGGAATGGCTAAGGAGCAAAATGATTTTAGAGCAACGGATGATATTGAGCCTTATTGGACTAACTCAGCATTTGGTGGAATGCCAACTTATCAATTGGGAGCAAAATATCCGCACGATTATATTGGTGCTTTAGATGATGCGTTGCGATTTTTACCCCGTCCTGCGGATTATTTATTTTTATATTTCCTTGGATTTTATGGTTTAATGCTGGTGCTAAAAGTTGATCCTTTGAAAGCCTTTTTTGGAGCATTGGCCTTCGGTTTATCTACCTATTTGATTATCATTCTCGGCGTTGGTCATAATGCTAAAGCGCATGCTATTGCATATATGCCGCTGGTTATTGCCGGTTTTATTCTGGTTTTTCAAAAAAAATATATTCTGGGAGGTTTGATTACGCTTTTTGCGACAGCATTAGAAATCAATGCGAATCACTTTCAAATGACGTATTATTTATTGATTTTCTTATTGATTCTTGTTGCGTATTTTATTTATCAGCAAGTAAAAGAGAAGGAATATAAATCCTTGTTGTATTCCTTTGGGATATTAGCTGCAGCTGGAATTTTAGCTATTGGTGCTAATGCTACAAATCTATTAGCAACATCTGAATATGCGGATTTCAGTATTCGTGGTAAAAGCGAACTGACATTTAATCCAAATGGTTCCAAAAACGAGACCACCTCTTCAATGCCTAAAGATTATATCACGGAGTATAGTTATGGAGTAATGGAAAGTTTTAATCTTATTGCACCCCGACTTTTTGGTGGTTCTAATAATGAGGCAGTAGGGAAAGACAGTAACATGTATGAATTCATGATTGGTCAGGGAGTTCCAGAAGATCAAGCAACTGATTTTGTTTCGGGAATGCCAACATATTGGGGAGATCAACCTATTGTGGCAGCTCCTGCTTATATTGGAATTGTGGTATTCTTTTTGGCTGTTATGGCTTTATTCAAAGATAAAAGAAAGATTAAATACGTTTTTCTATCCGGTTCAATAGTTGCGTTAGTTCTTTCTTGGGGTAAAAACTTTCCTATTTTGACTGACTTTTTTATTGATTATGTTCCATTGTACGATAAGTTCAGAGCGGTATCTTCCATTCAAGTTGTTTTGGAGCTTTGTATCCCAGTTTTGGCTATTATGGGATTACAGTCTTTTTTTAAATTAGACAAAAAACTACAATGGAAAGTATTATATGAAACCACAATTTTAGGTTTAGGAATTATTTTGATTTTATTTTTAAGCAAAAGTATGTTCAGCTTTTCAGGAGGAAACGATGCTTATTTTCAAGAAAGTTATGGTCCTGAATTTGTAAGTGCGCTTAAGTTAGATCGAATGAGTTTATATAGTGCAGATTTGTTGCGCTCAGGCTTTTTTATAGTGCTAACAGCCGGAGTTCTATGGTTATTTATTAAAGATAGATTTGCCCAAAATACTGCCATTATTATTGTAGGTCTATTAATGGTTTCTGATTTGTTTTTTGTGGATAAAAAATATGTTTCCGGGAAAGATTTTGTGAGCGGAAGCCAAGTTGAAGTGCCTTTTCAAGAGTCACCTTCGGATACTGAGATTCTAAAAGACACGACTAATTATCGCGTTTTTGAAGTAGGCGATATCATGGGTGCAAGAGCTTCATATTTTCATAAATCTATTGGAGGTTACAGCGCTGTAAGACCTAGAAGGATGCAGCAATTAATTGATTATCAGATATCAAAAAACAACATTGAGATTCTTAATATGCTTAATGTAAAGTATGTTATCCAAAAAGACAAAGAAGGAAAAGAATTCCCTGTATCAAATCCGGATGTTAACGGAAATGCATGGTTTGTGAGCCAAGTAAAATTAGTAAATTCTCCGGATGAAGAGATGAAAGCATTGGATAGTTTGGATTCTAAAAATGTCGCAATTGTAAATAGTAAAGATTTTGAAATTAAAAATTCGGCTTTCGCCAAAGACAGTTCAGCGACTATAACTTTAGAAAATTATAAACCTAATTACTTAAAATATTTGTCTAATAATCAAAAAGAAGGTTTAGCCGTTTTCTCTGAAATGTATTATGGAAAAGGTTGGAATGCCTACATTGATGGTAAAAGTGTAGAACATATTAGAGTTAATTATGTTTTAAGAGGATTGCAAATTCCAGCAGGGAAACACAAAATAGAATTTAAGTTTGAACCACAAGTTGTAAAAACTGGAAGTACCATAACGTTAATTAGTTCTATAGGAATTTTGATTCTCTTAGTAGGAGGGATTTATTTTGAAAGGAAGAAGGGTTTAAAGCTTAAAGTTTAAAGTTTTTTGAATATTGAATAATTATGTTGAATTCTGAGGTTTCGTAACCTTAAACCTTAAACCTTAAACTTGGAACCAAAGAAAATTTTAATAATTACCTATTATTGGCCACCGGCGGGCGGGCCAGGTGTGCAACGTTGGCTTAAGTTTGTAAAGTATTTGCCAGATTTTGGCGTTCAGCCCGTTGTTTATATTCCAGAGAATCCAACGTATCCTATTGTTGATAAAAACTTGGTTAAAGAGGTTTCTGACAAGGCAATTATTTTGAAACAGAAAATTTTTGAGCCGTATCAACTAGCTTCTTTTCTTTCAAAAAACAAAACTAAAAAAATCAGTTCAGGAATTATCCCAAATCAGAAAAAGCAATCTTTTCTGGATAAAACCTTTCTTTGGATTCGTGGGAATCTTTTCATTCCGGATGCACGCGTTTTTTGGGTTAAACCGTCGGTTGCTTATCTGGAGAAATACATTGCAGAAAATAATATCGATACCATAATAACTTCTGGACCGCCACATAGTCTGCATTTGATTGGATTAGAATTAAAACAAAAATTAGATTTAAAATGGTTTGCTGATTTCCGCGATCCATGGACGACTATTGGCTATCATAAATCCTTGCGATTGTCCAGTTTTGCGGCAAAAAAACATAAAGCATTAGAGCATCAGGTTTTGAATACAGCCGATACTATTATTGTGACGAGTAAAACCACTAAAACAGAATTTCAAGCGATTACAAATAAACCAATTGCGGTAATTACCAATGGCTATGATACGGAGCAAGTTGAAAAACAAACTTTAGATACTAAATTTACCTTAGCACATATTGGTTCTTTTCTTTCTGAGAGAAATCCTCATGTTTTATGGGAAAGTTTAGTAGAATTGATTCATGAAATTCCTGATTTTAAAACGCATTTAGAAATAAAACTTATCGGAGCGGTTAGTCAGGAAGTTTTAGAAACTATTTCTCAATTCGGTCTAAATTCCTTTTTGAATAATTTGGGTTATGTTTCACATGCAGAAGCAATCGCCCACCAACGAAAATCTCAAGTTTTGTTACTTATCGAAATCAATTCTGAAGACACTAAAAGCATTATTCCAGGAAAATTATTCGAATATATGGTTTCTGGCAGGCCAATTATTGCTATTGGTCCCAAAGATTCTGATTTTGCTGAAATTATAACGGAAACTAATACAGGTGTATTTTTTGATTATTCGGAGAAAATGAAACTTAAAAGTGTAATTTTGGACTTTTATAATCAATTTTTGGAGGGGAAATTACAAGCTAACGGAGTTGGATTACAACTTTATTCTAGAAAAAATCTCACGAAAGAATTATCACAATTAATCCAATAAAATTAGAAGTATTACCTGCTTTTAACCTAAAATTTTAAACGCCTAAAATGGGAATAGTATTAAATCAATCTTTAAAGAATACGATAATTACCTATTTGGGTTTTGGAATTGGGGCAATCAACACACTTTATTTATATCCATTTTTTTTAGGAACTGTATTTTATGCTCTAACGAATTACATACTTTCATGGGCAAATATTATTATGCCTTTATTAGCCTTTGGGATGCAAAATACTTTAGTAAAGTTTTATACTCAATATAAAACAGAGGAAGAACGTTCTCGTTTTCTATCATTTACAGTATTAATTCCTTTATTGTTGTGCATTCCTTTAGTATTGATTGGATTGTTCTTTTTTGAACCCATTTCGTTGTATTTGAGTAAAGAGAATCCTGTAGTTAAGGATTATTTATGGCTTATTCCATTTATAGGGCTGAGTATGGCTTATTTCGAGATTTTTTATGCTTGGGCAAGAGTTCATATGCATTCAGTTTTTGGAAATTTTGTTAAAGAGGTTGGCCTAAGATTATTTTCTTTATTTGCCTTGATTGGAGTTTATTACGAATGGATTTCTGTTGTAGAATTTATTTATGTTACTGCTATTATTTATTTTCTGGCTTGTATTATTACCATGCTTTATGCTTTCCATATAAAAAAACCTGTTTTCCAATTCTCCATACCTCAAAATGTGAAAGATGTTTTAGTGTATACTTTTTTCATTATTTTATCTGGTAGTGTCGCCGTTATGTTGTTAGATATTGATAAGATTATGCTGAATCAATATATTAAAATTGAAAATATAGCCTATTATTCAGTTGCTACTTATATTGCTTCCGTTATTGCAGTTCCTAGTCGTGCAATGCATCAGATCACATATCCCATAACTGCTAAATTGATGCATGAGAATAAACACGATGAATTAAATGATTTGTATAAAAAGACTTCTATTAATTTGCAAGTTGTTGGAGGTTTTGTAATGCTATGCATTTTTGTTAATATCAATCAGTTATATGTCATGGTCCCAAAAGAATATAGCGGTGGAATTCTTGTGGTATTTTTGATTGGGATATCTAAATATTTTGATTTGATTTTAGGAAATAATAATGCTATTATTTTCAATTCAAAATACTATCGAATGGTTTTGTTTTTAGGACTATTACTTGTTTTTTTGACAGTTGGGTTAAACATGTTTTTTATCCCAAGGTTTGCCATAACAGGAACAGCAGTCGCTACGCTCTTATCGATAACTTTGTACAGTTTGGCTAAATTACTTTTTGTTGTCAAACGAATGCATTTGTACCCATTTACACATCAGACGTTGTACTCTCTTGCAATTACTTTTGGAATATTTTTATCCTTTTATTTTTGGGAATTTCCATTTAGTCCCATAATTAGTATTGGGTTAAAATCAGCTTTGGTTACTCTTCTTTACGTTTATATCAACTACAAATTTGTTATTTCAATTGAAATTAATCAAGCTTTAGATTTAGTTTTAAAAAAACTGAAAATTAGATTGTAAATTTTTAGTATTAAAGCAGCACACTTTTTTTTTGAAATTATTTTATACCTAAAGTTTATATTGGACTAAGCATAATAGTATAAAATTATGGTGTTCAACCTTTTTATATTATTATTATTATTATTATTATTAACCCGTTGGGTGAAATTAAATTAAGGAAAAAAATCGGGGAAAGATATTGGTCAAGATACTGAAATTCAGTATCTTGAAGTTGCAAAACAAACCAA
>NZ_QQBA01000015.1 GCF_003350545.1 Flavobacterium glaciei | reverse complement strand
ATTAAATCATATAACGAAGAATACGGACTGAACTGAATTTTTTGTTGCTGAACTAACATCTAAAAAGCCTTATGGTTACAGTTAAAAATACGAAAAAAGGAGCAAAAAACTATAGTTTTCTACTCCTTTTTTATTATATAATTAATTCTTAAAAAGACTTTTTCAGTGCCCTCAAGAAAATGGGAGGCTTTTTTTTTGAACTTTATTTAGTGAAAAATATGAATTTAAATTATACTATGAAAAATTTTAAAATCCAGCATGTAAATTGTTTTAAAGTCAAAAAAATGATTTGCGTAGATGTTATCATGTGTATTTGCGTCTTATGATTCCAAAAGTATAAGTTTATAACCCAACTTAAAACCCTTTTGGATGCCTATTCAAAAAGGTTTTTTGTTTTAATACCATATTACAATTTTAAAAAATTTAATGCGAATGAAACCAATAATGAATTTAGAAACTTAACACCTAAAAATTATGAGCACAACAAAGTATTTACAAAAAACATTTCAGTTATTAAAAAGGATTTCTAATAGGAATAAAAAACAAAAGGAGAGTCATTCTGAGAACATGTTGATTCATCCTAGATTTGAGATTTCAAAAAACGACGCTTTGGCACAAAAAGTAGTACCTAATTCTTTGCTTTTTTTAATGTATTCCCAAGAGAATGAAGCGTTTTTTATTTAAGAAATCCGAATTTATTTTCGGCATTGAGATTTTCAAAAAGGCATTCAAAATTGTTGTTTTGACGCGGTGATAACTGTAATTAGTTTTATGTTACTTCGTCAAAATAACAATTGTATGTTTAATGTTTTTTATTTTTTAGTTGAACCAACTAAAAAATCGATTGCGTATAAAAATTTGGTTGTTACAAAAAATAGTAGTTAATTTGTGCTTTAAAGTTCAAAAACGTATTGAAATGTTATAAAGAAAGGCAGAGGGATTAGACCCGATGAAGCCTTAGCAACCCTTCGATTTATCGAAGAAGGTGCTGCATTCTACCACGCCTAACGTGGAAAGATAACACTAAGAATTTGTCTAGTTAAACCTAGCTTTCTTTCTAATATTTCCAGACACAAATCAAAAATCATAACAGATTTGCAATTGGAAAATAAAATCACATCTATTACATTACAAAATTTCACCACAGAAAGCGGGGTTTTTTATGCTAGCTTAAATTTGAGCTTTCAAGTTTTTGGATTAGCCTTACACACAGCTCCCATTGTTTTGGTCAATCATGCATTGACTGGAAATTCCCAAGTTGTGGGAGATAACGGTTGGTGGAATGATTTAATTGGTGCCAACAAAACCATCGATACCAATAAATATACAATACTCGCTTTTAATGTTCCCGGAAATGGTTTTGATGATGTTATTATTGAAAATTATTCGGATTTCACTACTAGAGATATTGCCAGGATTTTTATTGAAGTGATTCGTTTTCTTAAAATAGAACGACTTTATGCTATTATTGGTGGGTCAGTTGGTGGCGGAATTGCTTGGGAACTTGTTGCTTTGGAACCAACAATAACCCAAAAATTAATTCCTATTGCAACCGATTGGAAATCGACGGATTGGTTAATCGCGAATTGCTTTTTGCAGGAACAAATCCTTAAAAATTCGTCAAAACCTATCGAAGATGCTAGAATTCATGCGATGCTCTGCTACAGAACACCAGAATCTTTTACTGCAAAATTTCAGAGAACCACAAATGAGGAATTAGCCATTTTCAATGTAGAAAGCTGGTTGAGTCATCATGGTAAAAAGTTGCAAAAACGTTTTCAAATATCGTCCTATAAAATGATGAATCAATTATTGAAGACTATAGATATTACTAGAAACAGCGATTCATTTAAGGAAATAACATCTCGAATTGAAGCTGATATTCATATTATTGGAATTAATTCAGACTTGTTTTTTACGGCAAATGAAAATAAAGCAACCTACGAGGAATTAAAAAAATATAAAAATAATGTTACCTATCAGGAAATTGTTTCCATTCACGGACACGACGCTTTCTTGATAGAATACAAACAATTACACAATTTGCTTCAGGATATATTCTAAGCTAAAAAAACAACAACACAATGAAAATATTAAAATTTGGAGGTAAATCTTTATCGAATGGCGAAGGAATAAATAAAGTGGTTGCGATTATTTCCGATAAAGTAAATCAAGGAGAAGAAATTGCAATTGTAGTATCTGCAAGAGGTAATGCTACTGATGAATTAGAAGAAATTTTAAGTGTCGCCTCTAAAAACGAAGATTATAAACCGCTTTTTGAGGATTTTAAGAAATACCAGATTGATGATTATAGTGAGATAGATTTGTCTGAGGAATTTAATGTTTTGGAGAAATTATTTGAAGGTGTAAGTTTAATTGGTGATTACAGTAACAAAATAAAAGACCAAATTTTATCTCAAGGAGAACTGCTTTCTGCCAAATTACTTACCGCTATTTTAATCGAAAATGGAATAAATGCCCGTTTTGCAGATACCAGAGAATTGATAAAAACCGATTCTAAATTTGGAGATGCACAACCTTTGGAACAAATTTCAAAGAAAAATGTCATTAATTATTTCAAACAAAATAATGGAACAACAGTTAACATTATTACTGGTTTTATAGGCTCTAATAATAATAATGACACCACTACTTTAGGAAGAAATGGTAGTAATTATACTGCTTCTTTGATTGCGAATTACTTAAATGCGGAAGAATTACAGAACTACACACACGTAGACGGAATTTATACTGCGAATCCTGACTTAGTTCTTGATGCTAAAAAAATCGATCATTTATCGTTTAATGAAGCGAATGAAATAGCGAATTTTGGTGCGACAATTCTTCATGCTAAAACTATAATTCCTTTATTGGAAAAAAACATTCCTCTCCGTATTTTGAATACTTTCAATCACGAGAATAAAGGAACCTTAATTACTTCTAATTCTAACAAGGAAGGAATCAAAACACTTTCAGTGCTTGAAAACGTAGCTTTGGTCAATTTAGAAGGTAGAGGTTTGTTAGGGAAAACGGGTGTAGATGCCCGAATTTTCAGAGTGATGGGTGACAATGATATCAGTGTGAGTATCATTTCACAAGGTTCTTCAGAGCGAGGGATTGGTTTGGTCGTAGCTGCTGATAAAGCGACAAAAGCGATGATTGAATTAGAAAAAGAATTCGAAAATGATTTTTATTCTAAAGATGTAAATAAAATAACGGTAACGGATAATGTTTCGGTGATTTCTATAATTGGTCAGGATTTGAGTACGTTCCACAAGCCTTACACGGCGTTGATAAAAAATAAAATTGTCCCAATTCTTTTCAATAATACTGTAACGGGTAAAAACGTAAGTTTGGTTGTAAAGAAATCACAGTTGCACAAAGCCTTAAATGTGATTCATGGAGAGATTTTTGGAGTGTCTAAGAAAATCAATATCGCTATTTTCGGACATGGATTGGTAGGCGGAACGTTGATTAACCAAATATTGGAATCAGCTGCTGCCATCGAAAAAAGAAAAGATATCAAGTTGAATGTTTTTGCGATTGCAAATTCTAGCAATGTACTTTTAAATAAAAACGGTGTTACTCCAAACTGGAAAAACGAAATTCAAAACAATGGTTTCTCTTATACTATTGATGATGTAATTGCCTACGCAAATGAGCATCACTTAGAGAATTTGATTGCGATTGATAACACGGCAAGTGCTACATTTGTTGAAAATTATATTCCTCTTGCAGAAAGCAGTTTTGATTTGATATCGTCTAATAAAGTGGCTAATACGTTGAGTTATAGTTTTTATAAAAAATTGCGAAAAGTTTTAGCTCTCAACCAAAAAAGTTATCTTTATGAAACGAATGTTGGAGCTGGATTGCCGTTGATTGACACCATTAAATTACTACATCTTTCGGGTGAAAATATCACTAAAATTAAAGGTGTTTTCTCGGGAACCTTGAGTTATTTGTTCAATAATTTTTCTGCAAAAGAGGCTCCATTCAGCGAGATATTGAAAGAAGCAATTGATAACGGATATACCGAGCCAGATCCAAGAGAAGATTTATGTGGGAATGATGTTGGACGAAAATTATTGATTTTGGCTAGAGAGCTCGACTTGCAAAATGAGTTTGAAGAAATTAATATTCAAAATTTGATTCCAGAACATTTACGTGAAGGTGATGTTTCTGATTTCTTGAATAAATTGACGGAGTTTGATCCTATATATGCTAAAATAAAAGCAGAGCAAAAACCGAATCACGTGTTGCGATACATAGGCGAATTATCGGGAGATTTGCAAAATGACAAAGGAAATTTGGAAGTAAAACTGGTTTCTGTACCATCAGATACTGCATTGGGCGGATTGAAAGGTTCAGATTCTTTCTTCGAAATTTACACAGAATCGTATGGCGACCGACCAATTGTAATTCAAGGCGCAGGCGCAGGGTCAGCAGTAACGGCAAGAGGTGTTTTTGGAGATATTTTAAGGTTGTCGGATAAAGGGTAAAGATAGTGTTCAGTGATCAGTTTTGAGTAATCAGTAAGAAAAGCAATTGATATGAATGTCATTTTTATTATAATTGGAATGAATGTGTCATTGATATTCTTGTTTGATAAAAGTAAGTTAGATAGCAAAGAATGGTTTTTTAAACTATTAATTTTAAATGTAATATTATTTTTAATTGCTTTGATAAGTTACTTTACTGGTTTTGGAAAGAACACAGCCATTAATTCATTATTTGTGCCATTGATGGCGCAGTTTGCATATTATGTATTAAGCAAATCATTTTACTTAAAATATAAAAGAAACAGTGTCGATACTTTTTGGACAATGGATAAGTCTTTATTTTTAGATGGGTGGTTCAATTATATGTTCTGGCTTATTTCAATATTACTTTTTCTATTCGTGTTGTAATAAAATATAAATTTAAAAAAAAGGGACTGCCTCCAGTCTTGGCTCCCTTTTCGCCACGGCGAAAGGGTTGGGGAGGTGAATATTATGAAAATAACATTAAACAGAGTAAACGACAATTTCCATTTTGAATTAAAAAACGAAAGAGGGCACATAGTTAACGTTGATAGCCGACCAGAATTTGGCGGAAATGATATGGGTGCCAGTCCGATGGAATTAGTATTGATGGGAGTTTCGGGCTGCAGCGCCATCGATATGATTTCGATTTTGAAAAAACAGCGTCAGGAAATCACTTCATTCAAAGCTGAGGTAGAAGGAGAACGCGTACAAGTTGGAGAAGCGAAACCTTTCAAGGATATTCACATTGTGTTTTATCTGGAAGGTCCCATCAATGAAGAAAAAGCAGCTAGAGCCGCACAGCTTTCTTTCGAAAAGTACTGTTCGGTTTCTAAAACATTAGAACCAACAGCAACGATACATTATAAAGTAGTTTTGAACGGAGTAGAGTTGGCGTAAAGTTAAATTCATCAACTTTTAAAACTTTAATTTTAAACAATAAAGAGTTTTTTATAAAAAATTACGCAATAAAACTTTGTGAATCTCGGTGATTTCTTCGTGAATCTTTGTGAAACAACTCTTTGAAATATATTAACAATGAACGAACAAGATTTTGGTTTCGAAACCCAAGCCATACGCAATCAGTTAGAAAGAACACAATATTTAGAACATTCGGTACCTTTATATTTAACTTCCAGTTTTGTATTTGAAGATGCCGAAGATATGCGTGCCTCGTTTGCAGAGGAAAAAGACAGGAATATTTACAGCAGATATAGCAACCCAAACACCAACGAATTTGTAGACAAAGTGTGTGCTATGGAAGGTGCTGCAGCTGGTTTTGCCTTTGCATCTGGAATGGCTGCGGTGTATTCGACTATGGCTGCTTTATTAAAATCTGGAGATCATATTGTTTCTTCTAGTAGTGTTTTTGGAGCCACGCATTCGTTGTTTATAAATTATTTCCCAAAATGGAACATACAAACCTCGTATTTTGATATCAATCAACCCGAGACTATTGAAGGTTTGATTACACCTGATACAAAAATTCTATTTGCAGAGTCTCCAACCAATCCCGCTGTTGATATTATTGATTTGGAATTACTTGGAAATATTGCCAAAAAGCACAATTTAATTTTAATAATTGACAACTGTTTTGCAACGCCTTATTTGCAGCAACCAATCAAATGGGGAGCGCATTTAGTGGTGCATTCGGCTACTAAATTAATGGATGGTCAAGGTCGAGTTTTGGGAGGAATAACTGTTGGTGATGCTGAATTGATTCAGAAAATCTATTTGTTTTCTCGACTTACAGGACCTTCTTTATCACCTTTTAATGCGTGGGTATTGTCTAAAAGTTTAGAAACATTAGCCATTCGATTGGACAGACATTGCGAAAATGCTTTGAAAGTAGCGGAGTTTTTAGAAAATCATCCTCAGGTGAATAAAGTAAAATATCCGTTCCTGAAATCGCATCCTCAATATGAAATTGCACAGAAGCAAATGAAGTTGGGTGGGAATATTGTTGCTTTTGAAATTAAAGGAGGATTAGAAGCCGGAAGAGCTTTCTTAGATAAAATTAAATTATGTTCGCTTTCGCCAAATTTAGGTGATACGAGAACTATTGTTACGCATCCGGCCTCGACAACGCACAGTAAATTATCTGTTGAGGAACGTTTGGCTGTGAGTATTACCGATGGATTAGTGCGTGTTTCTGTAGGTTTAGAAACCGTAAAGGATGTCATTGCCGACTTAGAGCAAGCATTGTCTTAGTGATTTTTTGATTTGGGATTAACGATTTTTGATTGCAGATTTTCTATTTGACAACAATCGTTAATCTCCTTTCACCATTTTTCATTCAAAAAGTATATTTTTGTTGTTACAACATAATACAATTAAATTTCTGATAATGTAAAATTCGAAATCAAAAATCGTAAATCTTCAATTTTATATCTTTTTTAAATGCTTTCAAAAAAAACAAAATACGGAATTAAAGCTTTGACTTTTTTGGCTCGCCAAAAAGATAATACTCCTGTTGCTATTGCTGATATCGCAAAGGCTGAGCATATTTCAGTTAAGTTTTTAGAAAGTATTTTATTATTACTTCGTCATTCTGGTTTCTTAGGAGCCAAAAAAGGAAAAGGTGGAGGCTATTATTTGATAAAAGATCCTAAGGACATCAATATGGCTCATGTGTACCGCATTCTTGAGGGTCCCATTGCACTATTACCTTGTGCAAGCCATAATTTTTACGAAAAATGTGAGGATTGTACTGATGAAGCAACTTGTGCTGTTAGGAAACTAATGATTGAAGTTCGGGATAACACCTTGAAAATTCTGGAAAGTAACACATTGGGCGATATTGCTTTCTAGTTTGTTTTATACAATTTTGAACTCTAATAAATGGATAGTCTACTAAAGGCGTAGACGAAACATAGTAAAAGTATGGTTTTAGAAAACTAATTTATACCCTACAAAAAATAACATTAGTGCTATGGCATTTCTAAGAAATAAATCGGGAACTTTTCCACTCAACATACTACCTATGTAAATTCCAGGAAGTGATCCCAATAAAAGTTGAGCAAGTAATTCTAAATCTAAATTTCCCATTGTTGCATGGCCTAATCCAGCAACGAGTGTCAAAGGTACAGCATGGGCAATCTCTGTCCCAACTAACTTTGGTGTAGCTAAAAGTGGATATAAGAAAAATAAAGTTACAGTGCCTAATGCTCCTGCTCCAATAGATGTAAGTGTAACTGTTGCACCTAATAAAAGGCCTATGGCTACAGTTAATGCATTTTGGGTTTTACTTTCACTGTGGAATTTGTCACCAGCATGTTTTTGAGAAAAAATTAATAGTTTCTTTTTGAATAAAACGGCTATCGAAGTTAGAAGTAATGCCCAGCCTAAACTATATTTTATTACTGAATTCAAAACGGTAATGTCTGTTTTTATACTATGTAAAATCCATAATGTTAATAGTGCAGCAGGAACACTTCCTAGAGAAAGCCAACCTGTTATAGACCAATTTATATTCTTTTTTTGGTGGTGAACATATACGCCCCCCATTTTAGTAAATGCAGCATATAATAAATCAGTTCCTACAGCAGTAGATGGAGGAATTCCAAACCATAATAAAATAGGCGTCATTAAAGAACCGCCTCCTACGCCAGTCAATCCTACGATAAACCCAACACTTAAACCTGCAACTACTAATCCTATTTGAAAGTCCATAAATAAAATTTGTGGCAAAAATAACAACAATAAAGTTATTATCCTATAGGATATGTAGACTAAGTGTAAATAATTTAAAATATTTCATTAGCAATGCTTGGTTTTTAAGGATTAAAAGTTGAGAAGTACTTTTTAACTGACTCGTTATTTGTAGTAGTTGTTTGTTATAATAAGTTTAATTTGAGGTAGTTTAACAACTAATGCTGATATTTATACTAAAGCAAAAAAGTATTATTTTGTTTTGTAGTTTGGAAATAAATACTATTTTTGCACTATAATCTACTAAACCGATAGGGTATTAGATTTAATGATAAAAACAAGGACCAAATGAGTGCAACGACAGTACAAAATTTAAAAAATGCAGTAAAAGACTTTTCAATTGAAGAGACTTTAGCTTTTTTGGCAAATGAATTTAAAGATAAGGTAGTTTTTTCTACTTCTTTTGGACAGGAAGACCAAGTGATTACTGCTTTAATTGCCAATAATGATCTGCCAATTACCATTTTTACTTTAGATACTGGAAGATTATTTCAAGAGACGTATGATGTTTTTCATAAGACATTGAAAAAATATCAAATAGATATTAAAACCTATTTTCCGGACACTACAGCTGTACAGGAATTATTGAATAAAAAAGGTCCAAACAGCTTTTATGAATCGGTGGAGAATAGAAAAGAATGTTGTTTTATTCGGAAAGTAGCGCCTTTGACTAAAGCTTTAAATGGGAATTCGATTTGGATTACTGGTTTAAGAGCAGAACAATCCGAAAACAGAAATGATTTAGATCTTTTTGAGTACGACTCTAACTTTGATATTATAAAATTCAATCCCTTATTAAGGTGGACTTTGCAGGAAGTAGAGGAATATTTAGAAAAAAATAATGTGCCACAAAACACATTACACAAAAAAGGATTTGTAAGCATCGGATGTGCGCCTTGTACTAGAGCCATTACTCCGGATGAAGATATCAGAGCAGGTCGATGGTGGTGGGAATCCAGTCATAAAGAATGTGGTTTACACCAGAAATAGATAGCAGAGGTTAGAATAAAGAGAAAAGAAAAAATAATAATAGTTAAGAGATTTTAGATGAGGTTTCAACAGCCTTAAACTTTAAACTTTAAACTTTTAAACTAATAATAATGAGTACCATATTAAAAACAAACGCATTAGAAAGCGAAGCGATATACATATTTAGAGAAGTAATTTCTCAATTTGACAAACCGGTATTGCTTTTTTCTGGTGGAAAAGATTCGATTACTTTAGTACGTTTAGCACAAAAAGCATTTTTTCCTGCTAAAATACCTTTTCCATTGTTGCACGTAGACACGGGACATAACTTTCCGGAAACTATTGCTTTCAGAGATAAATTAGTGGCAGAATTAGGATTGGAATTAATCGTTCGTAATGTTCAGGATGCTATTGACGAAGGTAAAGTAGTTGAAGAATCAGGGAAATACTCTAGCAGAAATAGTTTGCAAACAACTACACTTTTGGATGCCATCGAAGAATTCAAATTTGATGCTTGTATTGGTGGTGCACGTCGTGACGAAGAAAAAGCAAGAGCTAAAGAACGTATTTTTTCTGTTCGTGATGATTTTGGTCAATGGGATGAGAAAAACCAACGTCCAGAATTATTTGATTTATTGAACGGAAAAATTGAAAATGGTCAAAACGTTCGTGTTTTCCCAATTTCTAACTGGACAGAGCTGGATGTGTGGAGTTATATTGAGCAAGAACAAATCGAAATTCCATCGATTTACTTTTCACACAAACGTAAAGTATTCTTGAGAGACGGTATGATTTGGTCACATTCTCCATTTGTGTACCAAGAAGAAGATGAAGAAATTGAAGAAAGAATTGTTCGTTTTAGAACCGTTGGAGATATGAGTTGTACAGCAGCTGTTGATTCTTACGCAGCAACAATTCAAGAAGTTGTAGGCGAAATCAGATCTTCGACTATTTCAGAAAGAGGAGCCAGAATTGATGACAAACGATCTGAAGCTGCGATGGAGAAAAGAAAACAACAAGGGTATTTTTAGAATCCCCACCCCAGCCCTCCCCGAAGGGGAAGGAGCCTAGCTAAAAAAAATAAATTTTATAGTCTAGGGGTTTAGGGAAAAAATAACTAAATAAGAAAGTAAAATTTTAATTAAAAAAAACGTCGGACTCGGCTCCCTCCCCTTCGGGGAGGGTCGGGGAGGGGAAAGTAGATATGGAAGTTTTAAAAATAGCAACAGCAGGAAGTGTAGATGACGGAAAGAGTACCTTAATCGGGAGATTATTATACGATACAAAATCATTGACTACAGATAAAATCGAAGCAATAGAAAAAAGCAGCAAACAAAAAGGATATGATTATCTTGATTTTTCTTTGGCTACCGATGGATTGGTTGCTGAGAGAGAACAAGGAATTACGATTGATGTGGCGCATATTTATTTTTCGACAGCTAAGAAAAGTTACATTATTGCCGATACTCCGGGTCACGTAGAATATACACGTAACATGGTTACGGGAGCTTCGACTTCACAAGTTTCAATTATTTTGATTGATGCTCGTAAAGGCGTTATTGAGCAAACATACAGACACTTTTTCATCAATA
This sequence comes from Flavobacterium glaciei, assembly GCF_003350545.1. Classification (GTDB taxonomy): domain Bacteria; phylum Bacteroidota; class Bacteroidia; order Flavobacteriales; family Flavobacteriaceae; genus Flavobacterium; species Flavobacterium glaciei. Next base: position 47,530 of record NZ_QQBA01000015.1, on the reverse strand, counting down.
ATTTATTGAGAGTAAAAGAAGTGATTGTTGCGGTAAACAAAATGGATTTAGTTGATTATTCTGAAGAAGTTTACAACAAAATCAAAGCTGATTTTCAGGCATTGAATAGCAAAAGTTCATTCAAAGAGCAAAACGTTAGTTACATTCCGTTGAGTGCTATCAATGGAGGAAACGTTGCAGATAAATCGGAGAATATGCCTTGGTATACAGGTCAAACTGTTTTGGAACATTTAGAAGCTTTAGAGCCTGAAGATGTTTTTGAAACAGGAAAAGCACGTTTCCCAGTTCAAACCGTAATCCGACCAAAAACGGAAGAGTATCACGACTTCAGAGGATATGCCGGAAAATTATACGGGAACAACATCAAAGTGGGTGATGCAGTAACTATACTTCCTTCGTTAACAGAATCTCAAGTGACTAAGATTCACTTTTTTGACAAACAATTTGATGAAGCTACAGCAGGTTCTTCGATTACTTTGGAGCTGGAAAACGATATCAATGTAACAAGAGGCGACATGATTGTAAAATCGAATGAGCTTCCTAAAATTGAGAAAGATATTAATACAACGATTTGTTGGATGGATAGCAAAAAGTTAGTTCCAGGTGCTAAATATTTGGTACAACACAATACGAATAGAGTTTTGGCAAAAATTGAAAGTGTAAAAAACGTTATCGCTACAGATTATTCGGGAGTTACACCAGCAGCTCAATTGGCTATAAATGAAATAGGCGAGGTAAATATTAAATTAAGCAAAGCTTTGTATTTTGATGCCTACAATGACAACAAATCAAACGGCGCTTTTATTTTAATAGACGTTGCAACTAATACAACAGCGGGAGTTGGATTTATAAAATAAGAATCCCCACCCCAGCCCTTTCGCCGCGGCGAAAATGGTGCCAGAGTAGAGAATAGAATCGATTAAATTATAATATAACATTCCCAGTTTCGGCTCCCCCTCCTTCGGGGAGGGTTTGGGTGGGGAAAACCAATAAAGTATGGAAAGTTTTAGAACCGAAATAGAAAACCCGATTGTCCAAAAAGACATAATCGATTTAGAAAGAAAAATTGCTTTATTCCGTGACGGGAAAATTGATGATGAGCGTTTTCGTAGCCTTCGTTTGGCGAGAGGAGTGTACGGTCAGCGTCAGGAAGGCGTACAAATGATTCGTATCAAATTGCCTTTTGGTAAAGTGACCAGCGAACAACTGACTCGTATTACTAAAGTTTCGGATGAATATTCAACCGGACGTTTGCACATTACAACGCGTCAGGATATCCAGATTCACTATGTAAGTTTGGACAGAACGCCACAACTTTGGGCTGAATTAGAAAAAGATGATGTTACACTTCGTGAAGCTTGTGGAAACACCGTGAGAAATATTACGGCGAGCGAAACAGCGGGAATTGATACAGAAGAACTTTTTGATGTGTCACCTTATGCGCATACTATGTTTCAGTTTTTCTTAAGAAATCCGGTTTGTCAGGAAATGGGACGTAAATTCAAAATTTCATTTTCGTCTTCTGATAAAGATACTGCATTGAGTTATTTGCATGATTTAGGTTTTATACCAAGAATTGTAAATGGCGAAAGAGGTTTCAAAGTAATGTTAGGTGGAGGATTAGGTTCTCAACCAAGTCATGCCGAATTATTATCAGAATTTATTCCGGTAAACCAAATTATACCAACAACTGAAGGCGTTTTGAGAATTTTTGACCGCTATGGCGAAAGAGCGAAACGTTTGAAAGCACGTATGAAATTCCTAATTAAAGATTTGGGAAGAGATGAGTTTTTGAGATTGGTGGATGAAGAGAAAAAAGCGTTGTCTCACCAAATAGTTGAAATCGACACAGCCGCTTTTGATGCTGAAATTCCAGCTCCTTTATTAGATGTTCCAAAAGTAGTAATCGAAGATACGCCAGCTTTCGAAGCTTGGAAAAAATCAAATGTAATCGCTCAAAAACAAGCGGGTTATGTAGCGATAGGAATCAAAGTTTTATTAGGCGATTTTTATACAGATAAAGCAAGAGCATTGGCAGAATTAATCAAAAATTATGCGGCGAATGAATTGCGTTTTACATTGAGACAAGACATTTTAATTCGTCACGTAAAAGAAGAAAATTTACCTTTTTTCTACCAAGAATTAGCCAAATTAGATTTTGTCGCTCTTGGTTACAATACCATTTCAGATATTACAGCTTGTCCGGGAACAGATACCTGTAATTTAGGAATTGCAAGTAGTACCGGAATTGCTGTAGAATTAGAAAGAGTTTTAGAAACAGAATATCCACAATACAGCAACAATCAGGAAATCACGATTAAAATCAGTGGTTGTATGAATGCTTGTGGACAACACAATATGGCCGAAATTGGTTTCCAGGGAATGTCTATCAATTCAGGGAAATTAGTGGCGCCAGCATTACAGGTATTATTAGGCGGAGGAAATTTAGGAAACGGAAACGGAAGATTTTCGGATAAAGTAATCAAAATTCCAAGTAGAAGAGGACCTGATGCATTGCGTTTCATCTTAAATGATTTTGAAGCAAACGGAAACGGACAATCGTTCTTGAATTATTATGATGCCAAAGGCGAAAAATATTTTTATGAATTTTTGAAGCCATTAGCAGACTTGACTAATCTTACTGAAGCTGATTTTGTAGATTGGGGAAATGCTGATAATTACGTAAAAGCAGTTGGAGTGGGAGAATGCGCCGGTGTTGTTATTGATTTAGTGGCTACATTATTATTGGAAGCTAAAGACAAATTAACTTTCGCACAGGAAGCTTTTGATGATGCAAAATGGGCTGATGCAATTTATTTGGCATACGCAGGATTTGTAAATGGAGCCAAAGCATTGTTATTGGCTGAAAACCAAAAAACAAATCATCAAGCTGGAATTATCGATTTGTTTGATACCGTTTTTGTAGCAACGAATATCATTCAATTGCAATCATCATTAAGAGATTTAGTATACCAAATCAATCAGAATGAACCTTCTGCTGAATTTGCACAAAAATACATTCAAGATGCAAGTGTCTTTTTTGAAGCAATTGAATCATACAGAGATAAAGACTTAGCCGATGCTTAAAAAGACACAACCAATAGTAACACTAGTGGGTGCGGGTCCAGGTGATCCGGATTTACTCACAATCAAAGGGGCAAAGGCACTAGCTGAGGCAAATGTTGTTTTGTATGACGCTTTGGCAAACGAAGAAATTTTAAGTTATGCTCCTAAAAAAGCAATTAAAATATTCGTAGGAAAAAGAAAAGGCTGTCATGAATATACGCAAGATCAAATCAATCAATTAATTGTAGACAACGCGCTTACTTACGGGCATGTGGTTCGACTAAAAGGTGGTGATCCATTTATTTTTGGTCGTGGTGGTGAGGAAATAGACTTTGTAGAAAGTTTTGGGATACCTACATTTGTAGTGCCCGGCATTTCATCGTCAATTGCTGTCCCTGCTTATCAAGGCATTTCGTTAACAAAACGAGGTGTTTCAGAAAGTTTTTGGGTAATTACGGGTACAACTTCTGATAGAAAATTATCAAATGATGTGGCTTTAGCTGCGCAATCATCGGCAACTGTTGTGATTTTGATGGGAATGAGTAAACTCACTCAAATCATAAATTTGTTCCAAAAGGAGTCTAAAGGCGAAACTCCTGTTGCGATTATTCAAAACGGAACTACTGCTCAAGAGAAAATAGGTGTCGGAACAATCAATACAATACAACAAGTTGTAACGGAACATAAATTAAGTTCGCCTGCCATAATTGTGATAGGAGAAGTAGTAAAAGAAAGTAATAAGTTGAGAGGATTTTACGAAGAATTTATTGCTAAAGAATTAAAATAATTGTGGAACAAAATAAAGCATATACCAATAATCAAGACTCAACTCCATTTCCTTTGGAGCGTCCCGAAATTTCGGGAGGGGAGAGGAACGAATTATATCCTATTTTTTTAAAATTACACAACCTCAATGTACTTATTGTAGGCGGAGGAAATGTGGGTTTAGAAAAATTATCATTTCTTTTGAAATCAAGTCCAAACGCCAATGTTGAGGTGGTGGCACCTTGGTTTTTGCCAGAGTTAGAAACTTTGGCGGCAAGCCATACATCAGTAAAGCTAACCTATAGAAAATTCAATAGGTGGATGCTTCGCAAACGCCACATGGTAATTGCCTGCACCGATGATTTGAAAGTGAATAAAAGGATTTATGATTTATCCAGAAAAAGATATTTGATTTGCAATATTGCCGATACACCGCCTTTGTGTGATTATTATTTAGGTGGAATTGTAACCAAAGGAAATGTAAAAATTGCGATTTCGACTAATGGAAAATCACCGACAACGGCCAAAAGATTACGGGAGTTTTTTGAAGAGATAATCCCGGACGATATTAATAAAATGGTCGAAAACTTAAATGAATATCGCAAAACGCTGAAAGGAAATTTCGAAGAAAAAGTTCAGAAGATGAATGAAATAACTGAAGCTCTAAAAAATAATAGCAGCTCCGCGGAACAGTAAAAACGACACAATCAAAAAGTATAAATTATAATAAATCTTAATAATAGCTTTTACTATTTTTTACACCAGATAATAATGATATTTGTCATTGAAAAATATCAAAATACGGTCGAGATTTGTATCAAAAATAAACAAAATAACATTTCCTCTAATTCCATTTTAAGGTAGGGGAGCTAATTAATAAAAAAATGATTAAAACAGACATACTTATAATAGGAGCGGGACCTACGGGTTTATTTGCAGTTTTTGAAGCAGGATTGTTAAAATTAAAATGTCATATTCTGGATGCTTTGCCACAAGCGGGAGGACAATTATCTGAATTGTATCCTAAAAAACCTATTTATGATATTCCAGGATTTCCTGAAGTATTAGCGGGTGATTTAGTAGATAATTTAATGGAACAAATCAAACAATTTGAACCGGGATTCACGCTGGGCGAGCGTGCGGAAACTATCGAAAAACAAGAAGATGGAACTTTTATTGTAACGTCAAACAAAGGAAAAAAATTCCATGCTCCTGTAGTAGCTATTGCAGGTGGATTAGGAAGTTTTGAACCAAGAAAACCATTGATTGAAGACATCGAATTTTACGAAGACAAAGGAATCAAATACTTTATCAAAAATCCAGAGAAATTCAGAGACAAAAAAGTAGTAATCGCTGGAGGAGGAGATTCAGCCTTAGACTGGAGTATTTTCTTGTCGAATGTAGCTTCTGAAGTGACTTTGATTCACCGTAGAAATGAATTCAGAGGTGCTTTAGATTCTGTAGAAAAAGTACAGGAATTAAAAAATTCCGGTAAAATAAAAATGATTACACCTGGAGAAGTTGTTGGCTTGAAAGGTGCTGAACACCTTGAGGCTGTAGTAGTCGAAGAAAACGGCGCACACCGTACGATTGAAACGGATTATTTTATTCCGCTTTTTGGATTAACACCAAAATTAGGTCCTATCGGAGACTGGGGATTAGAAATCGAAAAAAATGCAATCAAAGTAAATAATGCCTTAGATTACCAAACCAATATTCCTGGAATTTTTGCCATTGGTGACGTAAACACGTATCCAGGGAAACTAAAATTAATTCTTTGTGGATTCCATGAAGCAACTATTATGTGTCAGGCAGCCTATCAAATTATCAATCCAGGTAAGAAATACGTATTAAAATATACTACAGTTTCTGGTGTTGATGGATTTGACGGAACTCGTAAAGAAGCTCCAAAAGCCGTAGTGAAAGCAATAGTTTAACAACTTAGCCCAAACTAGTTAAAAAATTAAGCGCTAATACTTGCAAGTATTAGCGCTTTGTCTTTACTTTGCACTGTTCATATATTTATTGAAAGTTATCACGAAAGGCGGAGGGAAAGACCCAATGAAACCTTAGCAACCCTTTATCTTTAAAGAAGGTGCTACATTCTACTTTATGCTGAATTTATTTCAGCATCTAAGATAGATAACACACGAATACACACTTAGTATTTCTCAAACCTTTTCTTGACAACATATCGATATTTAGCTTACTGAATTAATTTCAGTATCAGGAGCGAACAATTGGCGTTTTTTTTGCCAATACCGTTCCCGCTTTCCGCTATATCTTTTTTTCTGTCCCGAACCGTAGGGACCAGAAAAAAAGGATATCGCTACAATCGGGGCTAAAGGATGATTAATTGTAATTTTTTGCAATTATTCAAACCAAACAATTTTATATTTAAAAAATAAGAATATGTCACAAGATATAAAAGATAGTTTAGGAGTTCCCCCTTCGGGGGTTAGGGGGAGCATTCAAGAAGCCATTAAAAATAGAATACTCGTACTCGATGGAGCTATGGGAACGATGTTGCAACGCTACAATTTTTCCGAAGAAGATTTTCGAGGAGAACGTTTCAAAGATTTTCCACATTCCTTAAAAGGGAATAACGATTTATTGTCACTCACACAACCACAAGCCATCAAAGCAGTTCACGCTGCTTATTTTGAAGCAGGAGCAGATATCGTTGAAACCAACACTTTCTCAGGAACGACTATCGGAATGGCTGATTACCATCTTGAAGATTTGGTGTACGAACTCAACTACGAATCGGCACGAATCGCCCGTGAAGTAGCCGATGAATTTACCGCTAAAAATCCTGACAAACCTCGTTTTGTAGCTGGTTCGATAGGACCTACAAACAGAACGGCGAGTATGTCGCCTGATGTAAATGATCCGGGTTACAGAGCCGTAACTTTTGATGATTTGCGTATTGCGTATAAGCAACAAGTAAATGCCTTGATTGATGGAGGAAGTGATTTATTATTGGTAGAAACAATTTTCGACACCTTAAATGCAAAAGCAGCACTTTTCGCTATTGAAGAAGTCAAAGACGAACGTAATATCGATATTCCAATCATGGTTTCAGGAACGATTACGGATGCATCAGGAAGAACGCTTTCGGGTCAAACCGTAGAAGCTTTTTTAGTTTCAGTTTCGCATATTCCGTTATTGAGCGTTGGTTTCAATTGCGCCTTAGGAGCTGATTTGTTGAAGCCTTATTTACAAACGTTGTCACAGAATACTTCCTTCAATGTATCGGCACATCCTAATGCAGGATTACCAAATGCTTTTGGAGAGTACGATGAAACACCGGAACAGATGCAAGCTTTCATCAAAGAATATTTAGACGATAATTTAGTAAATATAATAGGCGGTTGTTGCGGAACAACGCCAGAACACATCAAGTTGATTGCTGATATCGCAAAGGACTATAAACCGAGAGTTTCGACAGCAACAATGTAATTATAGAGACACGATTTATCGCGGCTGACTATTAAGTAATGTGTATATTTATGACATAACGGTGGTATTTTGAACGATCATCAACAAAACAAAACAGTTGCATTTATGAATATCAGAATAGGTGACGAGCAAAAAGATTACGACAAAGTTTGGGACATCTTCACAAATGTTATATCAACAGGTGATACTTATGTTTTTGATCCCAATACTCCTAAAGACACATTGCATAAAAATTGGTTTGCAGATTATATGGACACGTTTGTTGCAGTAGACAATAATGACGAAATATTTGGTACTTATATTATTAAGCCTAATCAAATTGATTTAGGAGACCATATCGCTAATTGCAGTTATATGGTAAAACCTAAATATCACGGCAAGGGAATAGGTAAAATTTTATGCGAACATTCAATAAAGTTTGCAAAGAACAAAGGGTATTTAGGAATTCAGTTTAATATTGTTGTAAGCACAAATACAAATGCGGTTGAACTCTGGAAGAAATATGGATTTAAGATTATCGGAACAACGCCAAAAGGATTTAGGCATAAAAACTTAGGATTTGTGGATACTTATATAATGTTTAAAGATTTGCAGGATGGCTAATACTCTCCCGCTAGCGCGAGCAGAATGTCATTAAGTTAAAAATTTATTTATCATTCCGACGAAGAAAGCATCTCTGTTTGTTGCTCACGTTTGTTGAGATTCCTCCTTCGTCGGAATGACAAAAAATGTCGAGGATGTTTAAGTACCTAATGGAAGAGATTTTTTCATTCCTCGCAATGACATGAAATGAACAAAACTCGCGTGAGGGATAGCAGTGAAGCTCCTTTTTTAAGGCTTTTGAGCCGGAAGAAAAAGAGCGGGAACGAATAGCCCGTTCGCCGCGGCGAACACGCCTAAATAATAAGAAAAACAAGTTACTCCAGTATAGTTTTTAGAAACCCTGCAGGATCAAATAAATAAAAAATGGCACACGCAGAAAAGAGAAGAAACCTTGTATTGTCGGGATTAGAGCCTTTGATCATTACGCCCGAAAGCGTTTTTGTGAATATTGGGGAACGAACGAATGTTACAGGTTCTAGAAAATTCCTTCGGTTAATCAGGGAAGAAAAATACGAAGAGGCACTTAGCATTGCTAAAGAGCAAGTAGAAGGCGGCGCACAAATCATCGATATTAATATGGATGAGGGAATGCTTGATGGCGAATATGCTATGACAAAATTCCTGAATTTAATTGCTGCTGAACCTGATATTTCCAGAGTGCCAATCATGATTGACAGCTCAAAATGGGATATTATCGAAGCGGGTCTAAAGGTTGTTCAAGGAAAGAGTGTCGTAAATTCTATTTCTCTTAAGGAAGGTGAAGAGCAATTTATTCATCATGCTAAATTGATTAAGCGCTACGGTGCTGCAGCAATTATTATGGCTTTTGATGAAACGGGACAAGCCGATAATTATGAGCGCCGAATAGAAATTTGCCAACGCTCCTATGATATTTTGGTAAACAAAGTGGGTTTTCCACCGCAGGACATTATTTTCGATTTGAATATATTTCCCGTGGCTACAGGTATGGAGGAACACCGCTTGAACGCTTTGGATTTCTTTAGAGGAACTAAGTGGGTTCGAGAAAATCTTCCTCATGCACATATTAGCGGAGGTGTAAGTAATGTTTCGTTCTCGTTTAGAGGAAATGACACAGTTCGAGAAGCAATGCACTCAGTGTTTCTATATCATGCGATTCAACATGGAATGACAATGGGAATCGTGAATCCAGAAATGCTTTCCATTTACGATGAAATACCAAAAGACTTATTAGAACACGTTGAAGATGTAATCCTAAACCGTCGTGATGATGCCACCGAAAGATTGTTGGACTTCGCCGAAAACGTAAAAGGAGATGTTAAGAGTAATGAAAAAGCAGTCCAAGAATGGCGCTCAGGAACGATTCAAGAAAGAATTACACACTCACTTGTAAAAGGAATTGATGCATTTATAGAAATTGATGTAGAAGAAGCTAGACTTGCAGCAACAAAACCTATCGAAGTAATCGAAATAAACCTAATGGCAGGAATGAATGTCGTGGGCGATTTGTTTGGTTCGGGTAAAATGTTTTTGCCACAGGTGGTAAAATCTGCTCGTGTAATGAAGAAAGCAGTGGCTTATTTATTGCCTTATATTGAAGCGGCCAAGCAAGTTGGAGACAAATCTGGTAATGGAAAAATCCTAATGGCCACCGTAAAAGGAGACGTTCACGATATTGGAAAAAATATTGTTTCGGTCGTATTGGCTTGTAATAATTATGAGATTGTGGATTTAGGGGTAATGGTTGCTCCAGAAAAAATTATTGCCGCAGCCATTGAGCACAATGTTGATATTATTGGATTAAGCGGATTAATAACACCGTCACTAGATGAAATGGTGTACCTCGCTAAAGAATTAGACAAAAGAAATATTAATATTCCTGTGATGATTGGAGGAGCTACCACTTCTAGAGCGCACACTGCCGTGAAAATTGCACCGCAATACAAATCAACAGTAATACACGTAAACGATGCCTCAAGAGCAGTTACTGTAGCAGGAAATTTATTAGATCACAATAGAAAAATTTATGCTAGTGATATTCGTGCTGAATACGATACGTTCAGAGAAACATTTTTGAATCGTTCGCGTGACAAAAATTTCTTAACCATTGAGCAAGCGCGTAAAAATAAATTGCAGTTGGATTGGGATAATTATACTCCTGTAAAACCAAATGTAATTGGGGAACAAACAATCGAAGTTGATTTGGATGTTTTGGTTCCTTACATTGACTGGACACCATTTTTTAGAACATGGGAGTTGTTCGGGAAATATCCAGCGATATTGACTGATGAAGTTGTTGGAGAGCAAGCAACATCTGTTTTTGCAGACGCACAGGAAATGTTAGACGTTATTTTGAAAGAAAAGAAACTGACCGCCAAAGGAATCTACGGAATTTTTCCTGCGAATCAAGTCAATGATGATGATATTGAATTAACAGATGAAAACGGAAAACCATTACAAACGTTCTTAACACTTCGTCAACAATCACAAAAAACAAAAGGTGCTCCAAATATTGCATTGTCAGATTTTATTGCTCCGAAAGACAGCGGTAAAACGGACTATATGGGAGCGTTTTGTGTCACGACTGGTTTTGGTGTTGATGAATGGGCGGCTGAATTCGAAAAAGATTTAGACGATTACAATTCCATTATGGTAAAAGCATTAGCGGATCGTTTTGCAGAAGCTTTTGCTGAATATTTGCACGAAAAAATCCGTAAAGAAATTTGGGGTTATGCTGCTGATGAAAACTTAACTACCGAAGCAATGATTGATGAGGTTTATAAAGGAATTCGTCCTGCACCAGGTTATCCGGCTTGTCCTGACCATTTAGAAAAACCTACCATTTGGAAATTACTGAATGTAGAACAAGAAATAGGAGTGACTTTAACGGAAAGTATGGCGATGTGGCCAGCTTCTTCGGTTTCAGGATACTATTTTGGGAATCCGGAAAGTAAGTATTTTGGACTTGGAAAAATAAAAGAAGACCAAGTTATTGATTACGCTAAACGCAGAAGTGTTTCAACAGAAGTAGCCATAAAATGGCTGAACCCAAATATTGCAGATTAAAAACATAGTCGTAAAGTCAAAAGTCATAAAGTCCAAAAGACATGACTTTCGACTTTTGACATTCAAACCTTAAGACTTAGATGAAAGTAACACAACATATAGAAGATGCAAAAGGAGAAACGTTGTTCTCTTTTGAAATTATACCGCCTCAAAAAGGAAAAAGTATTCAGGAATTATACGATAATATTGATCCGTTGATGGAGTTTAAACCACCATTTATAGACGTAACCACTTCTCGCGAAGAATTTATTTATGTTGATAAAGGCAACGGATTATTAGATAAAAAACTCACCCGTATGCGTCCGGGGACTTTGGGTATTTGTGCATCAATCAAGCATAAATACAATGTGGATACAGTTCCTCATGTGCTTTGTGGTGGTTTTACTAAAGAAGAAACCGAATATTTACTGGTAGACTGTCATTATCTTGAAATCAATAATGTGATGGCTTTGCGCGGTGACGCTATGAAAGAGGAACAATCATTTGTAGCTAAAGCGGGTGGAAATAGTTACGCAGTTGATTTAGTGCAACAAATCAAGCTCATGAATGAAGGCAAGTATTTGCATGATGTGATTCATGTAGATAATAAAGCTGATTTTTGTATTGGTGTGGCGGGTTATCCAGAGAAGCACTTAGAATCACCGTCTTTACTATCGGATTTAAAACGTTTGAAAGAAAAAGTTGACGCAGGTGCTGATTACGTGGTGACACAAATGTTTTTTGATAATGCCAAATATTTTGAATTTGTTGCCAAAGCTAGAGAGATGGGAATTACGGTGCCTATTATTCCTGGTATCAAGCCTTTGGCAGTGCAAAGACATTTGCAAATTTTACCTCAAATTTTCAGGATTGATTTGCCCGAAGATTTAATTGATGCAGTAGACAAATGTAAAACCAATGCGGATGTAAAACAAGTCGGTATCGAATGGGCTATTCAACAATCATTAGAATTGAAAGCAGCCGGAGTTCCAGTTTTACACTATTATTCAATGGGGAAATCAGAAAATATTCGACAAATAGCAAGTAAGGTTTTTTAGCAATTTAATCTTTATATTTTAAAAGCTTCCAGCCTTCAAAAAGCTGGAAGCTTTTTTTATTTTTATTTTAAAAGAGTTTGTTTTTTAGTCGAAAATTAGACTGAACTCTAAAAACTGAACACTTCCAACTATTTCGTTATCTCTCTAAAAACAGCCTCCAAGTTTTTATTCTTTTGATTAAGTTGCAAGGTTTTCAAACCATTTGCAGTAGCAAAATCAAAAACAGTTGGGCGCATGTCTTTATCCGCTTTGAAAGTCAATTCCCAAATCATATCATGCGTATTTTTATAAGAAACAAGATTTTCTATTTTGGCAATAACTTGCTCTTCTATTTTAAAATCAAATTCTACTTCGATAACTTGTTCCTTATCCTCAGAAATTAAATTGTCCAGTTTTTTATCGGTAACAATTTTACCATTGTTAATGATAATAACGCGGTCGCAAATGGCTTCGACTTCCTGCATAATATGTGTGGAAAGGAAAACAGTTTTGTCTTTCCCCACGTTTTTAATCACATTACGAATTTCCATTAATTGATTCGGGTCTAAACCAGTTGTTGGTTCATCAAGAATCAAAACAGCTGGATTGTGTAATAAAGCATTGGCAAGACCTACGCGCTGGCGATATCCTTTGGATAATTGCCCTATTTTTTTATGACTTTCGGTACTCAATCCGGTTAATTGAATTACTTCTTCGATTCGGGATTTGGCTACTTTATACACATCAGCGTTAAAAGCTAAATATTCCCTCACATACAAATCCAAATATAGCGGATTGTGTTCCGGCAAATAACCTATCGAAAGTTGCACTGATTTTTGTTGAGTATTTACATCGTTTCCATTTACGATTGCTGAACCTTCATCGGCATTAATATACGTGGTTAATATTTTCATTAATGTTGATTTTCCGGCTCCATTTGGACCTAAAAAACCAACAATTTCTCCTTTTTTTATAGAAAATGAAATGTTATCTAATGCTTTTTGAGCACCGTAACTTTTTGATATATTAGTAACTTCTATTGACATGGAATTTTATTTGTTGCAAAAGTAAACAGAAAAAGGATTTATTTATAGTTTTTTGTAGCCCAATAGCTAAAAAGTCCTTTGTCAAAGTTATACAAAGCGAGATGATATTCTATATTAGATTTATATATTTACGACAAACTAATAAATATGAATTTAAAAAATACACAATCGGGTAGTTTCTTGAAAAATTACAAAAGTATTTTATTGCTTCTTGGCGGAATTTTAGCAGGAAGTATATTGGGTTTGGTTTACGGAAAAGGAGTAGAAGTGATTAAGCCTTTAGGCGATATATTTCTGAATTTATTGTTTACAGCAATTATACCGTTGGTGTTTTTTACGATTGCATCTTCGATTGCTAATTTAGAAAAAACAGAAAGACTGGGTAAGTTATTTGTAATTGTGATAGGTGTATTTTTAAGCACTGTATTGATTTCGGCTATTTTGATGCTAGTAGGTGTGTTGTTATTTCCCATTCAGCAAGATATTATCATATCTAAACTTCCATTAGAGAGTATTCATGAAAGTTCTGCAGGTTCACAAATTACGCAATTGCTTACCGCAAGTGACTTTTTTGAATTGTTGTCTCGAAAAAATATGTTGGCGCTAATTATATTCTCGTTTTTAATAGGATTTGCCAGTTTGCAATCAGGAGAAAAAGGGAAAGATTTTAGTAGATTCTTGAATTCAGGCAATGAAGTGATGAAACAACTCTTGCACATCATTATGAAAACGGCTCCAATAGGATTGGGTGCTTATTTTGCATACCAAGTTGGGATTTTTGGACCGCAATTATTTGGCGCTTATGCAAAACCTTTGGGATTGTATTATGCCGTTTGTGCGTTTTATTTTGTCGTGTTTTTTAGTTTGTACGCTTTTCTGGCTGGGGGAAAATTAGGGTTTAAAGTATTTTGGAAAAATAATATTACGCCTTCCTTAACAGCTTTGGGAACCTGTAGCAGCATAGCAACAATTCCTGCTAATTTAGAAGGTGCCGAAAAGATGAATATTCCAGCTCATATAAGAAATGTAGTTATCCCATTAGGCGCGCCTTTGCATAAAGATGGATCGAGCATGTCATCGATTATAAAAATCGCTGTGATTTTTGCCATGTTTGGAAAAGATTTAACGGATCCTAATACGATACTAATGGCGTTAGGAATTACGGTAATTGTATCGGTAGTCGAAGGCGGTATTCCAAATGGAGGTTATATAGGAGAAATTCTGGCAATAACTGTTTATGGATTTCCAATGGAACAAGCTTTACCTGCAGCAATGATTGTGGGAACATTAGTAGATCCAATGGCGACGTTGCTGAATGCAAATGGAGATTTGGTTTCGGCAATGATGGTAACCCGAATTTCGGAAGGGAAAAAATGGCTTACGGCTAAATTAGAAGTATAATTTAAGCAAAAATTTAAATCGAAATTCTTAGAGAAATAATATTTTATTTTTCTAAAATCTGAAAAGCGAACTAAGTAAAAAATATTTTAAAAGCCTTTTTTTAATTATTACATAATTAATAGCCAGTTTTTTAGCGAATCTCCCTTTTGTTTAATAAAATCAACTTTTTTTTTGGGTTAGCTGGAAATTATGTATACATTCGCAGAGTAATTAATACAAAAAAAGCAACAAGATGTTGAGTAACCGATTTTATTTTAGCAATTCTTATTATTTCTTCTGGAAAGTAGAAAGGGATTGTTGTATGGTTATTTGATTATAAAATTAAATTGATACTATAAATATACAATCCCGATGTAAATCGGGATTTTTTTTTGCTTAAAAAGGTGTAAAAATGAATGAAATAATTGGAATACAGGGGATAACGGGTTCTTTTCATCATCAGGTAGCGCAGGAATATTTTAATCAGGTAGTTATCGTCGATGAATGTTTGTCCTTTGAAGAATTAGTAGATAACCTGTTGTCAGGCAAATCAGATCAGGCAGTTATGGCTATAGAGAATTCTATTGCCGGTCCTATTATTCCGAATTACGCATTGATTGACAAAAATAATTTGCACATAATAGGAGAACATTATTTAAGAATTCACCAAAATTTAATGGCTTTAAAAGGTCAAAAAATAGAAGACATTCAAGAAGTACATTCGCATCCTATGGCTATTTTACAATGTATGGAATTTCTGAAAAAATATCCAAACATAAAATTAGTCGAAGACAAAGATACTGCTGAAACGGCGCGTAGAATTCAGGAAAAACAGTTGAAAGGAATTGCTGCAATTGCCAGCAGAACTGCTTCTGAAATGTATGATTTAGAGATTTTGGCTCCAGAGATTCAAACGATTAAAAATAACATGACTCGTTTTGTGATTATCAAAAAGTACAATTCTTTTGTTCCAGAAAACGAAATAAACAGAGCGTCCATTAAATTCGAATTGGATCACAAACGCGGTAGTTTGGCTGCAGTACTAAATGTAATGAGTGATTGCAAATTGAATTTAACCAAAATTCAGTCGTTGCCAAAAATAGAAACGCCTTGGAAATATTCATTTTTTGTGGATGTTACTTTCGAGAAATACGAAGATTACGCAAAAGCAAAGTCACTATTGATTATCATGGCGGAATATTTCAAAGTGTTGGGCGAATATAAAAATACGAAACTATAATTAGTCAAAAGTTATTAAGTCAAAAGTCAAAAGAATTTTAAAAATTAAACATGGTTACTACAGCGAAACGTCTTGACATAATTGAAGAATACTATTTCTCCTCAAAATTGAGAGAAGTAAGACAACTGGCTTCTGAAGGGAAACCCATTATCAATATGGGAATTGGAAGTCCGGATTTACAACCATCACAAGCAGTAATTGATGCAGTAGTTCTGGCAATGCAAGATGAAAATGCGCATCAATACCAGAGTTATCAAGGATTACCAGAATTGCGTCAAGGCATGGCTGATTTTTACAAAAATAATTACGGAGTTGTATTGAATCCTGCTAACGAAATATTGCCTTTAATGGGTTCCAAAGAGGGAATTATGCATGTTTCACTGGCTTTTTTGAATGAAGGTGATCAGGTGCTGATTCCAAATCCAGGATATCCAACGTATACTTCAGTGACTAATTTAGTGGGAGCAGTTCCAGTTTATTATGACTTAAAAGAAAATAATAACTGGGAACCTGATTTTGAGGCTCTGGAACAACTGGATTTATCGAAAGTGAAAATCATGTGGATAGGTTATCCGCACATGCCAACAGGAGCAAGAGGAAGTTTAGATTTGTTTTCAAGATTAGTGGCTTTCGCCAAAAAAAATAACATTTTATTGGTTAATGATAATCCGTACAGTTTTGTTTTAAATGACAATCCGATGAGTTTGTTGCAAGTGGATGGCGCAAAGGATGTGGTTTTAGAATTGAATTCTTTGAGTAAGACTTTCAACATGGCGGGCTGGAGAGTGGGAATGCTTCTAGGAAATGCAGCTTGTATAGATGCAGTTCTAAAAGTGAAAAGCAACATGGATAGCGGAATGTTTTATGGGATTCAAAAAGGAGCAATTGAAGCATTGAAAAGTGACAAGACTTGGTTTGAATCGATGAATGCGATTTATAGAAAACGCAGAATTCTTACCGAGCAACTGGCTGAGAAATTAGGTTGTAAAGTGTATAAGGAAGGTGTTGGATTATTTGTTTGGGCAAAATTGCCGGACGGAATTACATCAGCAGAGAAATTTATTGATGAAATTTTATATGACAAATCTATTTTCATTACCCCAGGAACCATTTTTGGTTCTAATGGAGAAGGTTACATACGATTTGCATTGTGTGTAAAAGAAGAAAAAGTACAAGAAGCAATCCTGAGAATAATAAATTAAAAATTATGAATTACGAGTTTGGAAGTTTTGGTGACTTTCGACTTTACAACTTTAAGACTTTATGACTAATGTTTACGTAATAGGGATAGGATTAATAGGCGGTTCGATGGCATTGGACATTAAAACCTTGTATCCGGAAACTAAAATTTATGGAATTGATAACAACGAAAGTCATTTGGCGGAAGCCATAACTTTAGGAGTTGTGGATGCTGGTGCTGCATTTGAAGATTTAGTAAACGCCGACTTTGTAATTGTTTCGGTTCCTGTTGATGTAGCGCTGGTTGTTTTGCCAAAAGTATTAGATGTTATAGGCGATAATACGATTGTTTTTGAAGTAGGTTCAACTAAAATGCCTATTTGTGAAGCGGTTGCCAATCATCCTAAAAGGCGGAATTTTATTGCCACACACCCTATTGCAGGAACAGAGTTTTCAGGACCTTCGGCGGCGATAAAAGGATTGTTTCAGGGAAAGACGAATATCATTTGTGAGGTAGAAAAAACGACTTTCAAGTTACAAGAAAAAGCCCTTGATTTATTTAAGGCAATGGGAATGAGAATTCGTTATATGGATCCGAAATCACATGACAAACATATTGCTTACGTTTCGCATTTGTCACATATAAGTGCTTTTATGCTCGGAAAAACGGTAATTGACAAAGAGAAACACGAGCAGGATATTTTTGATATGGCAGGTTCTGGTTTTGAAAGCACAGTTCGTTTAGCCAAAAGTTCCCCAGCAATGTGGACGCCTATTTTTAAACAAAATAGGAAACAGGTTGTAAAAACATTGGACGAATACATTTCGAATTTGTCAAAGTTTAAAGAATTATTAGAAAAGGAAGATTACGATGCGATTTATAATGAAATGCAAAGTGTCAATAAAATTAAGGAAATATTAAACGGAATGAACGTTAAGAAGTAATCAGTGATCATCCCGAAGTTTCGGGAACAGTCAATAGTAAAAAAACAACTAAAAATAATTATCAACAATCATCCATTTACGGCTCCCTTCCCTTTGGGGAGGGCTGGGGTGGGGCAAAATTAGAAAAGATGGAAAACAAGAAAGAAATGAGAAATTGGTTGAATGAATTCAATTTGACTCATCCATTAGTGATAGCAGGACCTTGTAGTGCTGAAACAGAAGAACAAGTATTAAAAATTGCACATGAATTGAAAGATTCAGATGTAAGTGTTTTTAGAGCAGGAATCTGGAAACCTAGAACACGTCCGGGAGGATTTGAAGGTGTAGGTGAAATAGGTTTGAAATGGTTAAAAAAGGCTAAAGAGCAAACAGGATTGCTAATGGGAACTGAGGTAGCAAATGCTGCTCACGTAAAATTAGCTTTGGAATATGATATTGATGTATTGTGGATTGGCGCGAGAACAACCGTAAATCCTTTTGCAATGCAAGAAATTGCAGATGCTTTAGTAGGGACTAAAAAAATCGTATTGGTTAAGAATCCAGTAAATCCAGATTTGTCTTTATGGTTGGGTGGTGTTGAGCGTTTATACATGGCAGGAATTGAAAAATTAGGAGTGATTCACAGAGGTTTTTCTACTTACGAAAAAACAAAATACAGAAATATTCCAGAATGGCAGATTGCTATCGAATTGCAAAATAAATTCCCTGATTTGCCTTTAATCATCGACCCGTCTCATATTACAGGAGACCGTAAAATGATTCTAGAAGTAACGCAGGAAGCATTAGATTTGAATTATGATGGTATGATTATCGAAACACATTACGATCCGGACAATGCTTGGAGTGATGCTGCACAACAAGTTACACCAGACGCTTTGAAACAAATATTTATTGATTTGAAAGTGAGAAAAGTAAATGATATATCTGATGAATTTACTCAAAAAATGGCTAAATTAAGAGCTAATATCGATGTTTTAGATGCAACTTTACTGGACTTATTAGGTAAGCGTATGAAAGTAGCAGATGAAATAGGTCAGGTGAAAAAAGATGCTAACGTTGCTGTACTGCAAAACAATCGTTGGAATGAAATTTTAGGAAAAATGATTTTAGAGGGTGAGAAAAAAGGATTGACAGAAGAATTTGTACTAAAAATGTTCAAAGCGATTCACCAAGAAAGTATCGGTCACCAAGAAAAAATATTGAACTCATAAAATGATTTAAGGTTGAGGTTTAACGATTTTTTATTTCGTGAGCCATTAATTTAAATTTTTATAAAAATTCCCGCCGCTTTTGTAAAAAAAAGTTGTGGGAATTTTTTATTTTTAAGGTTGTCTCAAGTTGTTCAAGGTGAAAAACTTTAAACTTTATCCCGAAGTGTCGGGATAAACTTGAAACAAAATTTTACCTTTGCACCATGACAGGACTAGTATATAAATCTACAGGAAGTTGGTACACCGTAAAATCCGAGCAAGGTGATTTTATCGAATGCCGTATGAAAGGGAAATTCCGTATAAAAGGAATCAAAAGTACCAACCCTATTGCTGTAGGTGATATTGTGGATTATGAACTTGAAGAATCATCCGACACCGTTACAGGAACCATTCATAAAATTCACGACAGAAAGAATTATATCGTTCGAAAATCAGTCAATTTATCACATCAGATGCATATAATTGCGTCTAATATTGACAGAGTATTTTTGCTAGTTACTATTAATAATCCGCCTACGACTTTTAATTTTATTGATCGTTTTCTAGTTACTGCCGAGGCATACGGAATTGGAACCATCTTAGTTTTTAATAAAATAGACACTTTTGATGATGCTACACTGGACGAACAATTGTATATGCAGCATGTGTATCAGGAAATTGGATACAAATGTTTGCGCGTTTCTTCAACTGAAATGAAAGGTATCGAAGAATTGAAAGCAATGATGATTGGCAAAGTGAGCATGTTTTCCGGACATTCCGGTGTGGGGAAATCCACTTTGGTAAATGCAATGGAGCCTTCTTTGCATTTAAAAACCAAAACGATTTCTGAAGCAAGTAAACAAGGTCAACATACTACGACATTTGCTGAGATGTACGATTTGTCTTTTGATGCTAAAATTATTGACACGCCAGGTATCAAAGGTTTTGGAATTGTAGACATGGAAAAAGAAGAAATTAGCGGCTATTTCCCTGAGTTTTTCAAATTGAAAGAGCAATGTAAATTCAATAATTGTTTGCATAAAGATGAACCGCATTGCGCCATCAAAGCAGCTTTAGAAAAAGACGAAATCGCTTGGTCCCGTTATAGAAGTTACCTTAAAATTCTAGAAGGAGACGATGAAAATTACCGTACGGATATTCATAACGAGGATAGGATAATCAGTGATAAAACGAGGGAATAACTATATCAATTTCAAAAATCAATTTCAATTTCAAAAATGAAAATCGTCCTTCAAAGAGTTTCCTCCGCCTCCGTAACTATAGACAATAAAATTGTAGCCGATATCCAAAAAGGATTGTTGGTTTTGGTTGGGATTGAAGATGCCGATACCCAAGAAGATATAAATTGGCTTTGCCAAAAAATAGCCAATATCCGCATTTTTGGGGATGAAAATGATGTTATGAATTTATCCTTAAAAGATATAAATGGCGATATCATTGTGGTAAGTCAATTTACATTGCATGCCGCTACCAAAAAAGGCAATCGTCCTTCCTATATCAAAGCTTCAAAGCCAGAAATCGCCATTCCATTGTATGAGAGTTTCGTACTTCAGCTCGAAAAAGAATTGGGGAAAAAAGTACAAACGGGAATCTTTGGTGCGGATATGAAAGTACTTTTGTTAAATGATGGACCAGTAACGATAGTAATTGATAGTAAAAATAGAGAGTAAAATGAACCTAAAAAATTCCCAACAAGACGTAGATACTTGGATCAAAGAACACGGTGTTCGTTACTTTAACGAATTGACTAATATGGCACAACTTACTGAAGAAGTAGGCGAAGTAGCTAGAATTATTGCCCGTCGTTATGGAGAGCAATCCGAAAAGGAAAGCGATAAAAACAAAGACCTTGGAGAAGAATTAGCCGATGTTGTTTTTGTGGTTTTGTGTTTGGCAAACCAAACCGGAATCGATTTGCAGGCTGCTTTCGATAAAAAGATGGATTTAAAATCTATACGAGACAAAAACCGTCACAAAAACAACGAAAAACTCAAATAATTTGTGAAGTATAAATTATGAATTTAAAATGTGGAGTGGTAAATTGCGAACTTGAATTATAACACTCATAATTCATAATTCACAACTCATAATTAACTACATGAATTTAAAATTAACTACGAATTCACAATTCACAATTGATAATTCACTATTAAATATTACCGGCTCAAAAAGCGAAACCAACAGACTATTATTATTACAAGCCTTGTTTCCAAATATTACTTTGGCTAATACTTCTAATTCGGATGATAGTGAAGTCATGCAAAAAGCATTAAAAGGAAACGAAGGAATAGTCGACATTCACCATGCGGGAACAGCAATGCGATTCTTGACAGCTTATTTTGCTGTAAACGAAGGTCGCGAGGTAGTATTGACTGGCTCTCAACGTATGACCGAGCGTCCCATAAAAGTCTTGGTGGAAGCCTTGGAACAGTTAGGAGCTAAAATCTCTTACGAGAAAGAAGTGGGTTATCCGCCTATCCGAATCAAAGGGCAAAAAATCACAGCTTCTAAAGTGAATATTCCTGCTAATGTGAGCAGTCAGTACATATCAGCATTATTATTAGTGGCGCCAAAATTGGAAAACGGAATCGAAATTACTTTAGTAGGCGAAATCACTTCCGTTCCTTATATCAAGATGACATTGGCTTTGCTGAATGATTTGGATATCAAAACCAGTTTCGAAGGAAATGTGATTACGGTATATCCAAAACAAGAAGTAGCATCGAAAGTAATGACCGTAGAATCCGACTGGAGTTCTGCTTCGTACTTTTTTAGTTTGGCTGCTTTGGCCGAAAAAGCAACTATTTCTTTGACGAGTTATACAGAGACGAGTTTGCAAGGAGATTCTGCTTTGGTAGATATCTACAAACAAATGGGTGTTGAAACGCATTTTGATGGGAATATAATGACTCTGGTAAAACAGTCTGATTTTAAACCGGAAAATTTAAATTTAGAATTAAATAATACTCCGGATATTGCTCAAACCATCGTGGTTACTTGCCTTGGATTAGGAATAGGTTGTCATTTGACAGGGCTTCATACCCTAAAAATTAAAGAAACAGACCGACTCGAAGCTCTTAGAATCGAGTTGACAAAATTGGGAGCAGATATATCTGTAACTAATGATAGTTTGACGCTTGTGGCTACTTCAGAAATCAATTCGAACATCAAAATCGCCACGTATAACGATCACAGAATGGCAATGGCTTTTGCTCCATTAGCTTTAAAAGTGCCAATTATAATCGAAAATGCCGAAGTTGTTTCAAAATCCTACCCTGATTTTTGGGAAGACTTGAAAAAATTAAATTTTGACGTATCTGAAATCACAGCTTAATTCTCAATGTTTACGGGGCTAAACCTTTGTTCCTTCGTTTCTTTGAAACTTTGAAACTAAATTAAACTGCAAAACACTTGACAACGCCTATCTCACAATCGTATATTTGCACACGATTTAGAAGCATGACCTCAAAACTCACACTTCATAATCTATAACTCATAAATTTATCAAATGAAATTATCACATTTTCAATTCGATTTACCAAAAGAACTTCTTGCCGAATATCCAGCTGAAAACAGAGACGAATCTCGTCTTATGGTTATTGATCGCAAGAAAGGAACAATAGAACATAAAATGTTCAAAGATGTTATCGATTATTTTGATGACGGAGATGTTTTAATTCTGAATAATACTAAAGTTTTTCCAGCACGTTTGTATGGAAATAAAGAAAAAACAGGAGCAAGAATCGAAGTTTTTTTACTTAGAGAATTAAATTCTGAGCAAAGACTTTGGGATGTTTTAGTTGATCCAGCACGTAAAATCAGAATTGGTAACAAATTATATTTTGGTGATGATGATTCGTTAGTGGCTGAGGTTATCGATAATACGACTTCTCGTGGAAGAACATTGCGTTTTCTTTATGACGGTTCTTATGAAGAATTCAGAAATAAATTAACAGAACTTGGAGAAACTCCAATCCCAAAATACATTTCAAGAGACGTAACTCCGGAAGATGCGGAGCGTTACCAAACCATTTATGCTAAAGAAGAAGGAGCTGTTGCAGCGCCAACTGCAGGATTGCACTTCTCAAAACATTTATTAAAAAAACTAGAAATCAAAGGAATTAAATTTGCCGAAGTAACACTTCACGTAGGTTTAGGAACTTTCAATCCGGTTGAGGTTGAGGATTTATCAAAACACAAAATGGATTCTGAGGAGTTAAAAATTACTCAAGAAGCCTGTGATATTGTAAATGAAGCAAAAGCTAAAAAGAAACGTATTTGTACCGTAGGAACCACTTCTATGCGTGCCGTTGAAAGTTCAGTTTCGTCTCAAAACACTTTGAATCCTTTTGATGGATGGACAAATAAATTTGTTTTTCCTCCACATGATTTCACGATTCCAACATGTATGATTACTAATTTTCACACACCAAAATCAACTTTATTAATGATGGTTTCCGCATTTTGTGGTCATGATTTAATGAAAAAAGCATATGCAGAAGCAATCAAAGAAGAATATAAATTCTATTCTTACGGTGATGCCATGCTAATCATCTAATCTGTCCCGAAATTTCGGGATAATCATATTCTAAATAACAAAATCTCGTCAGTAATGGCGAGATTTTTTTGTGTGTGCCCCAAGGGTCGGGCTGTACGCTGTATCTTTATTTTCTTAAAGAAAGAAAATAAAGGATGCCGCTTCCATCCCTCACACGATGCTGTATTTGTAAAAGTAATTTCAGTACAAAGTACAATTGTTGAATCCCATAATTATATGTTAGTGATTGTCTATTTAAATTTGTAAAGCTTTTTTTGTCAAGTCGAGCGCAGTCGAGACTAAGTGTAGTATCTCAACATTTCAGTTATGGTATAAGTAAATTTGTAAAAACTTTTTTTGTCAAGTCGAGTGTAGTCGAGACTAAATATAGTATCTCAACATTTCAGTTATTGTCTATGTAAATTTGTAAAGGTTTTTTTGTCAAGTCGAGCGCAGTCGAGACTAAATATAGTATCTCAACATTTCAGTTATTGTCTATGTAAATTTGCTAAAGCTTTTTTGTCAAGTCGAGTGTATTCTAGATTAAGTATTGTATCTCAACATTTCAGTTATTGTATAAGTAAATTTGTAAGAGCTGATTTTTTGTCAAGTCGAGTGTATTCGAGATTAAGTATTGTATCTCAACATTTCAGATATTGTCTATGTAAATTTGTAAGAGCTGAATTTTTGTCAAGTCGAGCGCAGTCGAGGCTTCTTGTTGGGTCTCGACTTCGCTCGACTTGACATATATTCTAAATTCTAATTCACCTGATACACCAGTCTAACCGTGATGTTAGCCGTTTTATTTTTGGATTGTGTATTAAACGAACCCCCATAAGAAAAATCTTCCGATGAGTTTTGACCCGTAATCTGAAAAACACCCATATCTGATTTCTTTAAATTCCCTAAACTCGCATCCGCGTTTTCAGCAATACTTTTCGCTCTGATACTCGCATCTTTGGTAGCTTCGGCAATCATTTTTATTTTCAATTCGGCTAGTTTGGTATAATAATATTCTGGTGGATTTGAATAAAATTCTACTCCAGAATTAATTAACTCACTAGATTGTCTAGATAGTTCTTCAATTTTATTTACTTCTTTAGATTGAATGCTCACACTTTGAGTCAATGTAAATCCTGTGAAAATTTGCTGTCTTGTAGTTCCGTTTTCGTTAAAGGTAGTTTCAAAATCTTTGTTGAAATTCACTGCTGAGAAAACCATTTCATTTGGCGCAATTCCTTTGCTTGATAAATAATTTTTTATTTTTTCTCTATCAGCATCTAATGCGTCATAAGCATCCTTCAAAGTCATGTTTTTTTTAGAAAACGAACCGCTCCAAACTATCAAATCCGATACAAAATCCTTTTTTCCTGATCCGGTTACACTAATCGTGTCGTTACTTTTATTTCTATTCTGAAACGCATTCGAAAATAAATACGAGGAAATCACTACTGCAACGGCAATTATAATAACGTTTAAACTGTTTTTAATCATGGCTAAGAGTATTAAGTTCAATCAAATATAGTTAAATAACGAGTGTTTTCTTATTTCAGTATAGGAATAGGTAATTATTTTTTCTCTTCTAGAATTTTAATGCTCTTGGGTGATGGCTATAACCTAAAAGTCTTTTATCTATCGGTCATTTTTTACTACTTTTACAATTCAAAATACAAATCATGACATTCGAAAATACACTTGAATTTGCAATAAAACTCGATTCACAAGATCAATTACATAAATACCAAGATGAATTTATTTTTCCGCAGGTAAATGGAAAAAAGGTAATTTATTTTACTGGAAATTCATTGGGATTACAACCCAAGCGAACAAAAACTTACGTGGATGAAGTGATGAATGATTGGGCAAACCTCGCTGTTGAAGGACATTTTTACAGTGACAAACCTTGGTGGGATTACCACGAACGATTTGCAGATCCTTTGAGTAAAATTGTGGGTGCGCTTCCAAGTGAAGTTACTGTGATGAATACCTTGACTGTAAATCTGCATTTGTTGATGGTTTCTTTTTACCGACCAACACAAACCCGATATAAAATCATTTGCGAAGAAAAAGCTTTTCCTTCAGATCAATATATGTTTCAAAGTCAGGTTTCATTTCATGGATATAAACCAGAAGATGCGATTGTAGAAATTAAACGTCGCGATGGGGAACACAACATTCGTTTAGAGGATGTTGTTGCAAAAATTGAAGAAGTTGGTGATGAGTTGGCTTTAGTTTTAATTGGTGGAGTCAATTATTACACCGGACAAGTTTTTGATATGAAAACCATTACAGCAGCTGGTCATAAAGCGGGAGCTTATGTCGGATGGGATTTAGCGCATGCTGCAGGAAATGTGAAGTTAGAATTACACGACTGGAATGTTGATTTTGCTTCGTGGTGCAGTTATAAATATATGAATTCAGGACCTGGAAATGCATCCGGATGTTTTATTCATGAAAAACATCATGACAATTCAGAGCTTCCTAGATTTGCGGGTTGGTGGGGACACAATAAAGAACGCCGTTTCAAAATGGAGCAGACTTTTGATCCAGTTCATGGAGCTGATGGTTGGCAAATCAGTAATCTTCCAATACTTTCTTTAGCACCTTATTTAGCTTCTGTAGATATGTTTAATGAAATTGGGATGGACGCTTTAATTCAGAAAAGAGATACAATTACAGCCTATTTAGAATTTATCCTGCACGAAATAGACGAAGAAGTAGATAGCACTTTCGAAATTATTACACCTTCTAATCCTGCTGAAAGAGCTTCTCAATTATCTGTATTACTGCATGGGGAAGGTCGCAGTTTATTTGATTATTTGATGAAAAATGGTGTCATCACAGATTGGCGTGAACCCAATGTAATTCGTTTAGCTCCTGTGCCTTTATATACTTCTTTTGAAGACATGTATCTGTTTGGGCAAATATTAAAAGCAGGAATTATAAATAAGTAGACATTAAAATATTATAAAATATTATTTCGATTTTATAATAAATGTTCCTCAGTTTCATTGTTACTTTGTAAAAATATTAATCACAAAATAAATAAATTATGAAAGCATTATATTTTATACTAGTTGCTGCAGTTATTGTTTCTTGTCAAAATCAAGGTAAAATGGAAATTGAAAAAGCTAAATTAGCTACTGTAGATTCCATGAAAGTGGAAATAGAAAAACAAAGAGTTATTGATTCTATGCAAGTAGAGATGGCTAAAATAGAAGAAGCTAAAATTGAAGCACAAAAGGAAGTTGTTGTTGTTAATCAACCTGCTGCGACAACTACAACTACTACAACTACCCAAAAGAAAGGTATGAGTAATACAGCTAAAGGTGCTTTAATTGGTGCAGGAGTTGGAGCGGCTACAGGAGCAATTATTAGCAAGAAAAAAGCTCAAGGAGCTATTATTGGTGGTGTCGCTGGTGCTGGTGTTGGAGCTGGAACAGGAGCAATTATAGATGGAAGTAAAAACAAATAGATTTTTTTATAGATATTGTAGAGTGTTTGAGTTCATAAAGAATTCAAACACTCTTTTTTTTGGGTTGATTTATGTTTAATACGAATCCATGTTTTCAATAATATCGTTTGCCTTTACTTTGATGTTATGTAATTCTTCAGGATTTATCTTTTTTAATAAATTAAGCATCATTCCCATACGTTGATTTCCTTTGAAATATTCTTTTTTCTCATCAAGGAAATTCCAGTATAACGTATTAAAGGGACACGCTTTATCACCAAATTTTTCTTTTACATTGTAGTGGCATTTAGCACAACTATTGCTCATTTTATTGATGTAGCTTCCAGAGGAAACATATGGTTTGGTGGCAATTATTCCGCCATCAGCATATTGTGACATCCCACGAGTATTGGGCATTTCGACCCATTCAATAGCATCTATGTACACGCCTAAATACCATGCGTCTACTTCGTCAGGATGAATTTGTGTTAGAAGTGTAAAATTACCTATCACCATTAGGCGCTGGATATGATGGGCGTAAGCTTCATCTAAACTTTGATTGATGGCGTGGCTCATACAATTCATTTTGGTTTTACCCGTCCAGAAAAAATCAGGTAGTTTATTTGTATTTTCCAAGATGTTCATTTGGGCATAATTAGGCATTTCTTTCCAATATATCCCACGTATGTACTCGCGCCAACCTAAAATTTGCCTAACAAATCCTTCAACTTGTGAAATTGTTATATCTGTTTCATTAGCATGATAAAAAGAAATAACAGTCTCGATTACTTCTTTTGGCGAAAGCATTTTGCTGTTCATTGCAAAAGACAAACGGGAGTGAAAAAGGAATTTTTCGTCCGTATGCATCGCATCTTCGTAATCGCCAAAATGTTTCAACAGATTTTGACAGAAATATTTTAAAACCTCTAACGATTGCTCGCGTGAAGTAGGCCAACTGAAATTATCTGGATTGATGTTGCCAAAAGTGATTATGCCGGCTTCTTTGATTTGGGCGACAACATCAGAAACATTAGCATGAAAATTCTTTTCTGAAGGAACAGGAACTTCACCTTTGTATTTTTTTCGATTATCAGCATCAAAATTCCATTGGTTGCCTAGAGGAGTACTTCCATCCATTAAAAGATGGTGTTTTTTGCGCATGTTTCGATAAAAATTCTCCATTAGCAACAACTTCTTCCCCTCAAAAAAATCAGATAATTCTAGGCGTGTGGTGTAAAAATGTTCGGTATCAAAACTTTCAGATTCGATTTTTAAATTGGAACAAATTGTTTTTAATTGTTCATCCAGTCGATATTCATCGGGTAATTGGTATTCAAATTTTTCAATTTTATATTTTTTGATACAAATGGTAATTAATTTTTCTAGATCCTGTGGATTTTCCGCATCGGTAATTTGAAAATAGACTGCTTGATGTCCATTTGCTTTTATACTGCTGTAAAAATTACGCATCGATTGGAAAAACGCCACTACTTTTTGGATGTGATGTTTTACATAATCTGTCTCCTGACGCATTTCTGCCAGAAGATAAATCGTGTCTTTATCACATAGCTGAAACCATGAATGTTCTGAATTTAATTGATCACCTAGGATTAATCGAAGTTTTTGCATTACTGTTTTTTAAAAAATGAAGTTGTGGAAATTTCTTTTCGTGCGTATTGAAAACGATCTACTAATTTAGGCAAACAATATCCATCTAAACCATTTAATGTCACAACATTTCCTTTGTCAATTTGTAGCCAGCCATCTTTATGTTGTAAATCTTCTTCAAAAAATAAATTTTCTATAGATGCAATCACATGAATAGTGTCATTTTCTTTGATATAATATTCATTTAAATATTTGCAATACAACTGCACTGGACTTCCTTTTACGAATGGGATATCAATATCATTTTTATATTCCTCTTCCAGATTGGTTTTGTCAAATTCTGAAATTCCCAGTTCGTAGTTTGCTGAGGTGTGATGCGCATCCTCAATCATATCAACCGTAATGTGGTTTACTGTGAAATATCCGGTGTCTTTGATGTTTTTGTAGGTGTCTCTAGGTACAGTCGTTGGGCGCAAGATAAACCCAATCATGGCAGGATTACTTCCTAGATGTGTCACGCTGCTAAAAATAGCAACATTAGACTTTCCGTCAAGGGATTTCGTGGCAAGAAGATTAGCCGATTTATAACCAGTGCAGGAATTGATTAAATTTAATCTTTCGATTTTTTCCATTTGAGAAATATCGTCTCTTGAAATGTGTTTCATGTTTAGTAATATTTAAAACAAATATAGTTTTTGTTTAATTAAATATAAAATATATTAAACAAAATATGATAATATTTTATTCACATCGATTTTGAAATTGTCCATTGAAATAAATTGTTTTAATTCAATTCCAAATCCTATATATTTGTTTTTCAATTTATCCAATGATGAAAATACTTAAAAAATTCTTTCTCGTTTTAATTTCGTTACTATTTGTTTTTGTGATCGCGGCTTTTATATATGGCTTTTATTTGAAACCAAAATATGAAGGGGAGTTGCACTTGAATAACATTCAAAAAGAAACTACTGTTTATTTTGATGAATTTGGTGTGCCTCATATTTATGCCGCTTCTTCAACTGATGCCATGGTGGCCTTGGGATACGTTCATGCGCAAGATAGACTTTGGCAAATGGAATTAATGCGCCGTATTGCTCCGGGACGATTATCTGAAATTTTTGGTTCAGTGGCATTGAAAAGCGATAAATTTTTCGCTGGAGTAGGGATCGAAGAGGCTTCTGCAAAAGCGATTGCTGCTTTAGATAAAAATAGTCCAAGTTATAAATTGACTATGGCGTATTTAGATGGGATTAATCAATACATGGATGAGGGTACAACGCCAGTAGAATTCAGTTTGGTGGGTGTCAAAAAAGAGAAGTTTACTATTAAAGACGTTTATAATATTTTTGGATACATGTCTTTTAGTTTTGCGATGGCCCAAAAATCGGATCCGTTATTGACTGATATTAGAAATAAATACGGAATGGAATATTTGAAGGATTTTGGAATAGATGGTTCCTTCAATAGAACAAAAATTAAAAATGCTAAAGACAGACCGCAAGAATACGCTGCTATTTCAAAATCTATAGCACAACTTTTAGAGCAATCACCAATTTCGCCTTTTATAGGAAGTAATAGTTGGGTCATCGCTCCAAAGAAAACTAAAAACGGAAAAGTCATTTTTGCTAATGATCCACACATTGGTTTCTCGCAACCAGGAACTTGGTATGAAGCACATCTTGTAACTCCTGATTTTGAATTGTATGGTTGTTATCTGGCTGGAACTCCGTATCCTTTATTGGGGCACAATCGCGAGTATGCTTACGGTTTGACTATGTTTGAAAATGATGATATTGATTTGTATCAAGAACAGAGTAATCCGTCTAACCCTAATGAATATAAAACCCCAAGTGGTTTCAGCGCTTATGAAATTCGAAAAAAAACAATCAAAGTTAAAGATTCTGCTGATGTGGTTTTGAATGTGAAAACCACTCGACATGGACCTGTAATGAATGACCTGATTGATGGTTTAATGAAAGATAAACCTGTTGCGATGTCTTGGATTTACACACAGCAACCGATACAAATTTTAGATGCTGTATATCAACTTTCGCATGCTAAAAGTAAAGCCGATTTCCAGAAAGGGGTACGTTTGATAGCGGCACCAGGATTGAATGTGATGTATGGCGATGCCAAAGGAAATGTTGCTTGGTGGGCAACGGGAAAATTATACAAACACAATCCGGGCGTAAACCCTAATTTTATTTTGGATGGAGCGAGCGGTAAGGATGATATTAAAGAATATTTAGATTTCTCCAAAAATCCATCGGCAGTGAATCCAAGCTGGAATTATGTATATTCTGCCAACAACCAACCGGAGCCAATTGACGGATTTTTGTATCCAGGTTATTATCTTCCTGAAGACAGAGCCAAAAGAATTACACAATTATTGAACCCAAAATCAGATTGGGATATGGCTTCGGTTGGGAAAATGATTTTTGACAACACGTCATCAGTTGCTCCTGATGTAGTGAAGCAGTTAATCTCAAATGTGGACCAGAAATTACTTTCTGAAAACGAGAAAGAAGCTTTGACTATTTTAAAAGAATGGAAAGGTTCTAATAATCTTGCTGATGTTGGACCAACAATTTATAATAAATGGATTTTTAATTATTTGAAAAATACCTTCGAGGATGAACTTGGGGCTCAAAATTTCAAGCAATTTTTAGGGACACATATTATGAAGCAAATTATCGCAGAGCAAATTAATAATGCAGCATCACCATGGTGGGATAATGTTAATACTAAAAATGAAAAAGAAACCCGAAGTAAAATTATATCACAATCGTTTAAAGAGTCTATTGTAGCTTTAGAAGAACAATTGGGTTCTTCGGTTGCGGATTGGACTTGGAACAAAGTTCATACGTTAGAACATCAACATCCATTGGGTCAAGTGGCTGCGTTTAGAAGAATTTTTAATGTGGGACCTTTTGAAGTTTCGGGTTCTACAGAAGTCATTAACAATTTGTTTTTTGACTTTACCGATGATGGAAATTATGTCGTAAAAGGGGGTCCTTCAACAAGAAGAATTATTGATTTTTCAGATATCGAAAACAGTTGGAGTATTCTTCCCACAGGGCAATCAGGGAATCCATTAAGTGCGCATTATAGTGATCAAGCAGAACTTTACAATGCAGGAAAATTTAGAAGAATGATGCTTAACAAGGAGGAGATTGTTAGGACTTCAACAAAATTGATTTTTATTCCACATAAAAATTAATGGTTTTAAAGTTCTTAGTCTAATAAAATCAGTAATTTTGCTTAACTTTTTATAAAAAATTAATGCAAATTCCCAAAAAGATAGCAGTTGTTGGTTCTGGATTAGTTGGATCTTTATTAGCTATTTACCTACGTAAAGCTGGTCACACGGTTCATGTTTTCGATAGAAGCCCAGATATTAGACAAATACAGTTTTCCGGACGTTCTATAAATTTAGCCATGTCCAACCGAGGTTGGAAAGCCCTCGATGCTGTTGGAGTAGGTGATGCTGTGCGAGAAATTGCCATCCCTATGGACAAACGAGCCATACATCTTGTCGATAAACTTAATTTTCAAAATTACGGACAAGAAGGAGAATCTATTTACTCCATTTCCAGAGGAACTTTGAACAGGAAAATGATAGATTTGGCTGAAGCTGCAGGAGCCGAATTCTTTTTCGAACATAAAATCTGGGATGTAACCCTGGATGACGCTACTTTGCATATAGGAGAAACTGAAAGAGGTGCATGGGAAGAAATGAAATATGATATGGTTTTTGGTGCTGATGGCGCCTTTTCAAGAATACGTCACCGTATGCAACGCCAAAGCATGTTTGATTATTCGCAAGAGTTTTTACCCATCGGATACAAGGAATTAAATATTCCTGCAAATTCAGATGCCACTCATAAATTAGATAAGAATTCGTTTCATATTTGGCCGCGTGGGGAATATATGTTGATAGCTCTACCTAATTTAGATGGAAGTTTTACGTGCACTTTGTTCATGCCTTTTGAAGGTGAAAATTCTTTTGCGTCTTTAAAAGATCAAAAAGAGGTGGAAGCTTTTTTTGAAAAAAACTTACCAGACACTATTGAAGTGATTCCAAAATTGACTGAAGATTTTTTCAAAAATCCAACAAGTACTTTAGTAACCATGAAATGTTTTCCTTGGACTTACGGAGATAAAATTGCGTTAATTGGTGACGCTTGTCATGCCATTGTTCCTTTTTACGGGCAAGGGATGAATGCAGGGTTTGAGGATATTTCGATTCTATATGATATGATAGAAAAGTATGGAGATGATTGGAAAACGATTTTCTCTGAATATCAAAAATCTAGAAAACCTAATGCTGATGCCATTGCAGAGCTTTCCTATCGCAATTTTATGGAAATGAGTTCTAAAACGGCTGATGAGAAATTCTTGCTGCAAAAGAAAATAGAAAAATTATTCTCAGATAAATATCCTGAAAAATGGATTCCACTTTACAGTAGAGTAACCTTCAGTGATCGTCCTTATGCGGAAGCTTTAGCAATTGGGGATTATCAAAATGCTATAATGGAAGAAGTTTTGAAACTGGAAAATATCGAGAATATTTGGAACAGCGAAACAGTAGAAAATAAAATTTTAGAGTTGCTACAATAATTTTTTAAACTACTGCTGTGTGTTTATAAAAGTGTTTAATTCTATATAAATTGTTTATTCTTCTCGGTGAACTTTATTGAAATCGAAAGCAGGTTTGCAAATGGCAATATATTCACAAGTTTCGTCAAAAGGATTGGAATATTGCACCCGAGTGTTTTTCTCGATTTTTATGGATTGACCCGCTTCAAGGATTATAATTTCATCTTCAATGATAAATTGCTTTTTCCCTTTAATGATATAGGTGTATTCTTCGAACTCAGGTGTTTGAAAAGGTTCGCTCCATTTAGGAGGAGCAATCATGTGTGCAATCGAAATTTCGGGATTGTTTGTAGTAGCAATTCCGTGATGCTCTTCAATTATTTTGCCGTCAGTTGTTGGGACTACAAAAGGGGTATTTTGGATAAAATATTTTTTCATTGTCAATATTACTTTTTAAATACCCTTTCAGAGTTTTTACTCTAAAAGGGTATTGTACTTTATTTTTTAAACATTTTAGTTAAAACACCGAATGCTCCTCTTATAAAAGTAGCACTTGTCAACACTTTTAAAACAGATTTTCCTACTACGTTCGCAGTGCTCGGACCTTTACTTTCTACTTTTTTAGATGCTTTTTCCTCTTCTTGTTCAGCAGCTGCTTCTTCAATAACAGTAATTTTTTTATTTAGCATTTCATAAGCGCTTTCGCGGTCAATAAGTTCGCTGTATTTTTTTACCAGTTTAGATTTGTTGTTGATTTCTTGAATCTCACTTTCGGTCAAAATATCCATTCGGCTCATAGGGGCACGCATCATCGTAGCAGCTAGAGGTGTTGGGATCCCTTTTTCGTTTAGAGCCGTAACCAGTGCTTCACCTATACCTAAGCTGGTTAAAATTTCATCAGTTTTATAAAATTCAGATGTAGGATAATTATCTGCTGTTTGCTTGATTGCTTTTCGATCATTAGCGGTAAAAGCTCTCAAAGCATGTTGAATTTTTAAACCTAATTGTGCCAAAACACCACTTGGAACATCCATTGGGTTTTGTGTGATAAAGTAAATTCCAATTCCCTTAGAGCGTATTAGTTTAACTATCGTCTCTATTTGTTCTAATAACGCTTTGCTAGCCTCTTTAAAAATTAAATGAGCTTCATCAATAAAAATAACTAATTCTGGTTGTTCTGAATCTCCCTTTTCAGGCATTTGTTGATATATTTCAGCTAATAAACTCAACATAAATGTTGAAAATAATTTTGGTTTGTCTTGGATATCTGTTAGTCTTACGATATTAATATATCCTTTTCCATTTTTGTCAAAGCGTAGTAAATCGTCTATGTCAAAAGACAATTCTCCAAAAAATAATTCGGCACCTTGTTGCTCTAATTCTATTATTTTTCTTAGAATAGTGCCAGTAGTCGAAGTTGAAATCTTACCATAGCTTTCCTCAATTTCGTCTTTTCCTTCTTCTGTGATATAGTTTATTACTTTTTTGATGTCTTTTAAATCTAATAATGGCATTTTATTGTCATCACAATATTTAAAAATAACAGAAACAACTCCAGCTTGAGTGTCATTTAAATTTAGAATTCGAGAGAATAAAACTGGTCCAAACTCTGAAATTGTAGCACGAAGACGAACCCCATTTTGTTCAGATAAACTCAATAATTCAACAGGGAAATTAGCCGTATTGTAAGGGATATTTATTTTAGCGTGACGTTCAGTAATAAATGCTTTTTCTTCTCCTTCTTTTGCAATACCACTAAAGTCGCCTTTGATATCCATCATTAATACAGGTATTCCAAAGGAGGACAACTGTTCCGATAATACTTGTATAGTTTTTGTTTTTCCTGTTCCGGTAGCACCTGCAATTAATCCGTGACGGTTTAATGTTTTTAGAGGTATTTTTACGTGTGCTTCAGCTATGGTTTCTCCGTTTAATATGGCTCCGCCAAGAATAATGCTTTCTCCTTTAGAACTATATCCGTCTGTAATTTGTTGTATGAATTCTTCTTTTCTGTTCATAATTGAGTGTGGATTTAAATCATTTGCAAGGTATTATTTTTTTTTAAAACCTGAAATAGTAGTGTATACTGCAGTTTTCTTGCTTTTTTATTGTTAATAATATAAATTTTTTGTTTTATTAAGATGGTGTTGGTTATTGAAATATTGTGGTTATATATCATAAAAAAATACGTTATTTTTTGTAAAAGAGTAGATTTGTTTGACTATTTTGACATAAATGCAAAGTGTTAAATTGCGAAAGTGTTTTTGAAATAAATTTAATTGTAATAAAATTAAAAAAAGTTTTTTTATTTAAACTAAAAATATAAATTTGCTGCACTACAAGTTTAATATAACTAAGATAATTTATTTAAAACTATTAAAATTAAAAAAAATGGCAAACGTTAAAAAAGAAAAAACAGCAAACGGTGGAGGAATGGTTTCAGGGCTAATTATTGCTGCCTGTATTGGTGTTGGTGTATTGATTTGGAAATTCGTTATGGGAAATCCTGCAAACTTTGAGGGAGGTAATATTGAAACTGGTACTCCAATTAATACATTAGGTCAAGTCTATCATGGTGGAGCAGTTGTTCCAGTATTATTAGGAATGTTGTTAATGGTTCTTGTTTTTTCAATTGAAAGATTTTTTGTAATCTCGAAAGCAGCGGGTAAAACTAAATTAGATGTATTTATGACAAAAATACAAGCGAGTATAAAGGCGGGAGAGATTGATGAAGCTATCTCATCATGTGATAAGCAGCAAGGGTCTGTTGCAAATGCAATTAAATCTGCGTTAGTTAAATATCAAGCAGTTAAGAAAGAAGGTTTTAATAGCGAAGAAGCAGCAGAGACTATTCACAAAGAAATTGAAGAGGCAACTTCACTTGAAATGCCAATGTTGCAAAAAAACATGACTATTATCTCTTCATTAGTTTCATTGGGGACTCTTGTAGGATTGTTAGGAACGGTAGCGGGTATGATTAAAGCGTTTGGTGCATTAGCAGCGGCTGGTACTCCGGATCAAGCAGCACTTGCAGCTGGTATATCTGAAGCATTGATTAATACTGCAACTGGTATTGGAACTTCAGCTGTAGCAATTATCTCATATAATTTCTTTACTTCTAAAATAGATGATTTGACTTACTCAATCGACGAAGCTGCGGTTTCAATTGTAAACTCTTACAGAAGATTTAGAGGTAGTTTGAAGCAATAATATTGTTGATTTTATAATCAAAAAAAAACAAAAAGAATGGCTAAAATTAAAATAAATAAAAATCCGGGCTCTACCGATATGACCGCTATGTGTGATGTCGCATTCCTTTTGCTTACTTTCTTTGTAATGACTTCAACAGCCAAGATACCGGAAGCACTTCCTGTAGATACACCTACATCAACAGTTCAGACTAAATTACCTGAGACTGATTTAGCTACCCTAACCGTGGGTAAAGGAAAGGTATTTTTTGATTTGAAAGGCAGAGAAGTTCGTGTGAGAACGTTAGAATTAATGGGCGAGAAATACAATGTTAATTTTTCAGATGTAGATAAAGCTACTTTCTCAATGATGGACGATTTTGGTGTGCCACTTCTTAATCTGAAACAAATTATTGATATGAAGGCAGCAGACAGAAGTAAAGCTGGGCAACCGGGTATACCATTGGATTCACTGGATAATCAATTGAAAGAGTGGATATACAATGCTCGAATAGCTAACATTGAAATTAACGATAAAGAGCTGCAGATCGCTATTAAAGGTGATGCAAAAGAGGAATATCCGGCTATTAAAAAAGTCATGGATGTTCTACAAGAGCAAAAAATCAATAGCTTTAGTTTGGTTACTGGTTTAAGAGGAAAAGATTTTTAATAAAAAAAACACACTAAAATGGCTGAATTAAATACCGGTGACGGTGGAGGCAAAAAAGGTGGTAAGGTAAGGAGCAAGAAATCAAATGCAAAAGTAGATTTAACTGCTATGGTTGATTTAGCTTTTTTATTAATTACATTTTTTATGTTGACTACTACTTTGTCAAAACCTCAATCGATGAGTTTGGCATTGCCAGATAAAGACCCAAACAAAGATAATGTTGATATTAAAGTCGATGAAAACCGTACCATGACCATAATGTTAGGTAAGGATAATAAATTAGTTTACTATGTAGGGTTGTTGAATGCTCCTATAGCTGGACCAAAGGATATAGCATTTGGTAAGGATGGTCTTCGTAAAGAACTTCTATCTAGACAAAAATCTGTTTTAGCTTATTCGGCTGCACTTGGAAAGCCTAAAAATGGTTTAATAGTGATTATCAAACCAAGCAAAAAATCTAATTACAAAAACTTAGTTGACATACTTGATGAAATGGCAATTGTTGGGATTGGGGATTTTGGTAATTACGCTATAGTTCCTGAGTTTTCTCCCGAAGAACAAAAATTGTTAGACGGAAAATAGAAAAATCTTGTTTCCTAATAACCTAATAAGTAAGAAAAATGAAATTAGACATATTAAAAAACCAATGGCTTGATATCGTATTCGAAGGGCGAAATAAAGTTTATGGAGCTTATGAATTAAGGCAATCAAACAGAAAAACTACTATAAAAGCGCTTATTATCGGTGCCATATTTTTTAGTATAGCTTTGGCTGCTCCGCTTATCATGGATTTGTTACCTGCAAGTGAAGAAGAGGATGTTGATAGAGATATTAAAATCACGGCTATTAAGCTTCCTCCTAAAAAAGAGGAGCCTAAATTAAACGTACCTCCTCCTCCACCTCCTCCACCAAAAGTGGATCAAGTAAAGTTTGTGAAGCCGGTTGTCGCGAAGGCTGAAGATGTTACTGAGGAACCGCCTAAAATTGTTGAAATTAAAGACAAGAAAGTAGGTGCTGAAACTATTAAAGGAGATCCAGATGCAGT
Source organism: Flavobacterium glaciei (assembly GCF_003350545.1). Taxonomy (GTDB): domain Bacteria; phylum Bacteroidota; class Bacteroidia; order Flavobacteriales; family Flavobacteriaceae; genus Flavobacterium; species Flavobacterium glaciei. Next base: position 9,468 of record NZ_QQBA01000015.1, on the reverse strand, counting down.
TCTAACTGTTGAGCCAGTAGGTACTGGAACAACTGCTATAGTTGAAGAAGTTGACAACCAAATTTATAATACAGCTGGTATTGAAGTTAAACCTGATTTTCCAGGAGGAATTGATAAGTTTTATAAATTTGTTGGTAATAACTACCAAACTCCAGAAGAAGAAGGCTTGAAAGGTAAAGTTTACGTTACTTTTGTAGTTGAAAAAGATGGTTCTTTAACAGATATCAAAGTAATTAGAGATATCGGTTATGGAACAGGAAAAGAAGCTATCCGTGTTTTGAAAAAATGCCCTAAATGGACTCCAGGTGAGCAAAACGGTAAAAAAGTAAGAGTACTTTATTCACTCCCAATTACTATTCAATCTGCCGAGTAATGGTAAAGAACATACTTAATAATATTAAGAAGAAATCGCTTAAAGAGCGATTTCTTCTTGTTTTAGGAATTTTCTTTTTTTTATTATATTTTGTTTTAGGTCTTTTTATAATATTTATGAAAAATTTTCCTTTGGAAATGGGTCAGGTTTATAGAGTTGCTTTCGGAGTCATTTTGATTGCATATGCATCTTTTCGATTCTTTAGAATTATAAATGATAATTACTATTAAGTTATGAAGATTACATTTAAACTACCAGCTTTGATGCTATTATTTTTATTACTATTAGTTTTTTCATGTACTGAAAAGAAAGGTGATAAGGATGAAGAAACTATTCTAAAAGGTACTATTTCTATTTACGTTGATGAAACTTTAAAACCAATCATTGATGACCAAGTTGCAGTTTTTGAAAGTAAATATGATGCAAAAATTACGCTGTTATCTAAATCAGAGTCTGAAACTATTAATTCACTTTTTAATGATAAGGGAGGTATAGCTATATTATCTAGAAATTTGACCGATCAAGAACTAAATGTTTTTAAGCAAAGAAAGATTACACCTAAGATAACTCCTTTCGCAACTGACGCTATAGCTTTTGTATCTAATAAAAGAAACAATGATACGTTGGTAGCTTTGAAAGAAGTTATAGATTTTATGCAAGGAAAGGATGTGCCATCTATAAAAGGTCTTGTATTTGATAATTTAAATTCTAGTACATTACGTTATTTGAATGATTTGGCAGGCATTACTGCGGTCCGAGATAATGGTATTTTTTCGTTCAAAACAAATGAGGAAGTCATTAAGCATGTTTCTCAAAATGATGGATTGATTGGTGTTGTAGGTGTTAATTGGTTATCTCAGCCTTCACCAGTTATGCAAAAATTTGTTACAGAATTAAACGTTTTGCATGTAAAGGGTTTAAAAGGTGATTCGTATTATCTTCCTTCTCAAAATGATATTGCCGAAAAAAATTACCCTTTGGCACGCGATTTGTATATAGTAAATTGTCAAGGCTTTCAAGGATTAGGGATGGGGTTTGCTTCATTTGTCGCTGGAGATGTGGGGCAACGGATTATTCTAAAATCAGGTCTTTTACCAATACGTATTCCTGGAAGGAAATTCATTATTTCAGGGACAAAAAATAATCAAAAATAAATTAAATACAATGAAAATGATTAAACTTACAACTTTGAGCGTGGCCTTATTGGCTTCTGCTTTTACAGCTCAAGCACAAGACATTAATCAAGCTAGAAAAGCAATCGATGCAGAACAGTTTGAAAGTGCTAAATCGATTTTAAAATCAATTATAAAAGCAAAACCTAGTAATGGAGCTGCTTTCTTTACTTTAGGGAATGTTTACCTTACTCAAAGTGTAGAAGATTCTGCTAAAATTTATTTTCAAGAAGGATTAAATGCTTCAGAGAGTGGTAAACTAAATTACATTGGTTTAGGGCAGATGGATTTAGACAAAAATGATATGACAAGTGCACAATCTAAATTTGCTTTGGCCACCAAGGACATAAGAAAAAAAGATGTTCAAGAGTTTGTTTATATTGCAAGAGCATATATGAATACGAATAAGCCTGATTATAAAGCTGCTATTGCAATTTTGACTCGTGCTGCAATTAATAATTCTCAAGATGCACAATTGCAACTTGCATTAGGTGATGCTTATTATGGTGATGGAAAACAAAATGAAGCTTATGTAGCGTATAGAAGTGCTTTTCAATTGGATAACACATTGTTGAGAGCTAAAATGCAATTAGGCGTTTTGTTAAAAGGTGCAAAATCCTATGATGAAGCTTCAAAAGCATACAATGAAGTAATTGCATTGAATCCTAATTATGGTCCAGTTTACAGAGAATTAGCTGAAACCTATTACAAAATTGCTCGTAACAAACCATCTCAGGCTGCTGCAAACTATAAAACAGCGATAGGATACTATGACAAATATATGTCATTAACTGATTATTCAATTCACTCAAGAATGCGTCGTGCAGATTTTCTTATTCTAATAGAAGATTATATTGCTCTTGAAATTGAAGCTAACAAGATGATTGAATTAGATAAAGTAAATCCGAGAATTTACCGTTATTTAGGATATGCTGCCTACAAAAATGGAAATGTTGATGTAGCTATTAAGTCATTAGAAAGCTTTATTAATGCTCCAGGTAACAAAGTGATAGCATTAGATTATTTATATTTGGGTTTAACCAAAATTAAAAAAGGTACTTCTGCTGACGGATTAACAATTGATCCAGTTGCCTTCAACGCTGGTTTATTAGATATTAAAAAGGCAGTTGAAATGGAGCCTTTAGCAGTGCAAGATTTAAGTGAAGTTGGTAAAAAATTATTTACCCAAAAACTATATAAAGAATCTGCCTCAATTTTTGAATTTGGTGCTAATATTTCAGATTCTAAAACATATTTAGATGATAATGTTTATTATGGTTTAGCTAATTATTATGCTAATAATGGTAAAGATGTTAAACCAGATGTTATTGCTTTGCAAAAATCAGATGCTGCTTTCGAAAGAGTATTAGTAGCTTCTCCAGCATACCATGAAGCATATCTTTACAGAGCTAGAACGAATAGATTGCTTGAAAAAGATGATGTAATGACTAAAAATTATGAGGATTATGTAGCTAAAGTTACTGCTCTAGGTGCAGAAGAAACAGCTAAACCTGCTGTGAAAGCTAAAATTATTGAGTCATACAATAACATTGCTGCTAATTATGCTAATAGTGATAAAGTTAAAGCGATGGAATATTTCAGAAAAACATTAGAGCTAGATCCTTCTAATGCTTATGCAACTGAATCAATGAAAACATTAAAATAAGATTCTTATTTCTTCATTTTTTAAACCGATAGTTTTTTTAACTATCGGTTTTTTATTTTTTAGTAGCATATAAACTTTATAATAATCAGGGTTACTCTTCAGAATCATATCATATCGCAGAATTTTGTTCTTTAAAGTTTATTTTTTTTAGTTTTTGTTTTCAAATTAACTCCTTTTCAAATTAACTATCTTTGTGCTTTAAAATTAAATAATGTTATCAAAAGAAATACAATTAGAAGTTAATAAGGGTGCTATGCTACCATTAATGGAAGAATTCTTTACTATACAAGGAGAAGGATTTCATACAGGAACTGCAGCTTACTTTATTAGAATTGGTGGGTGTGATGTAGGTTGCCATTGGTGTGATGTAAAAGAAAGTTGGAATGCTGAATTGCATCCTCCAACAGGTATTGATTTAATAGTTTCGAATGCTAGTAAATATTCAGAGACTGTTGTTGTTACAGGAGGAGAACCATTAATGTGGGATATGACTTTGCTTACGCAAAAGCTAAAAGAGAATAATAGAAAAGTTCATATTGAAACTTCTGGTGCATATCCGTTAACAGGAACCTGGGATTGGATTTGCCTGTCTCCAAAGAAAAATAAATTACCGACAAAAACGGTTTATGACAATGCGCATGAGTTGAAAGTTATTATTTATAACAAGCACGATTTTATTTTTGCAGAAGAACAAGCCGAAAAAGTAAATGGGGAAGCTATTTTATTCCTACAGCCTGAATGGAGCAAAAAAGAAGAAATGACTCCGCTGATTGTTGATTATGTAATGAATAATCCTAAATGGCGTGTTTCTTTACAAACACATAAGTATCTAAATATTCCTTAAAAAAATGCCAAATACTTTTTGTATCTGGCATTTTCAATATAAGTAGCATTTAGTTTAAGTTTATGATTACCAATTTTTTTTCTTTTTTAATTCCGTTATATGCGCTAAGTGGTGGTTTCCATGCCAAGCATAAGTTCCTATTATTTCTTTTATTTTGAATTCCTTATTGTTTTCAGGATGTATAAATGTTTTTTCTAAATCTTCGTCAGATAAACTATTCAGTAAATAGGCCAAGCGAAAGTGCAATCCTTCCAGAAAGGAAAGCGTAGGCTGAATGGGCATTGTTAAATTATCATGTAATTCAGCCCAACGATCTTCGTGATAATATTTTATTATTGGATTTTCTTCAGTTAGCGCCCATTTGATTCTAATAAAACAATTCATGTGGCTGTCTGCGCAATGATGAACTACTTGGCGAATAGTCCAGCCATTTTCTCGGTATGTCGTATCGAGTTGTCCTTCGCTTAGCGAAACTACTTCCTTTTTTAAACGGTCAGGGAAACTAGCGATTTCGGATATTCTATTATTGAGATAATCATTGGAATAGATTTCAGGGGCGATAAAATTTCCTATTGGATAACATAATTTTTCTAAAGTTGAGTTTTCCATATTGTAATTTTCTTTAAATCGAAAGTTTAGCTAAATAATCGTAATGTTCTCCTTCAATAATTAATTCGCTTTGTAACCCATTGGCGAAAGCCGCATTTTGTAAAGTGTTGTAATCCAAATATAGCCAAGGAAATTCTTCTTCTTTTTCATTTTTATAACGTATCGTAAAAGTTAATTCACCGTAATATCCGTTACTTGGAATCCATTTCCCACCATCTTCATCATTATCAAACATATAAATGATATCCGAAGAATCGATAAGAATTTGTCCGTTTGGATTCAGCAAGCTTCTTAGTTTCTGTAAAAATGTAGTTGTTTTTTTTAAAGTCCCAAAAATACCAGTTCCATTCATCAATAATAAAATGGTGTCAAATTTATTTTGTGGGTCATTAGAATCCATTTCAAGAATATTTTGAACTTGGGTATTTTTTAAACCTCTAAGTTTACAAGCTGCAACTGCATTTTGAGAAATATCAATGGAATAAACATCAAGATTTCTTTCATTTTGTAAATACAAACTATGACTTCCAGCGCCACAACCTACATCTAAAATTTTTCCTTTTGCAAGTAATAATGCTTTCTGCTCAATTTTTGGCATTTCGTTATACGAGCGAAATAAATATTCAACGCTCATTTCATCCTCTTCAGAAATTGAAGTCTCTGTAATTATATCTTCTGGCGAATTATTAGTTTGATAATCGAGTATGGCTTTGCCAAAAAGGTCTTTCATCTTTTTTGTTTAAAGTTTAAGGTTTCAGGTTTCAAGTTTGTTACTTTTGTGGCTCCAACTTTAAATTTTAAACTTGAAACACATTTTAAACAATCTTCCTAAAGAAGCCAAAGATAAGCATATCGAAAATAAAAAGTATTTCGATAAGCTTAAAAAGAAGACGCCTAAAAATTTGGATTATGTGATGCAGGATTTGCATGACGCTGAATTCAAGAAAACCGATTGTTTAAAGTGCGCAAACTGTTGTAAAACTACTGGGCCTTTATTTACAGATGCAGATATTGAACGTGTTTCAAAATATTTACGCCAAAAACCACAACAGTTTATCGAGCAGTATCTTCGTATTGACGAAGATAAAGATTATGTGTTACAAAGTGTGCCGTGTACTTTTCTTGATAATGAGAATGCTTGTATGATTTATGATGTTCGTCCTAAAGCATGCAGAGAATTTCCGCATACGGATAGAAAAAAGTTTCAGCAAATAACAGACTTAACATTGAAAAACGTTAGTATCTGTCCTGCTGCTTTTAACATAGTAGAGGAAATGAAAAAGAAACTGCCACTTTAATTGTCATAAAATAAATAGACTGAAACTTAAATGTTATTTCAAAGAGGCTTTAGGGTTTTTGACGTTAAAAAATTAGACTAATATATCAAATATTTAGATCTCATTTGCTTGAACTCAATTAATCCTTTTTTCCAACTTTCTCTTATTGCTGTTTCCGAAGTTCCATTTTGTATTTGTTGCTGTAGTTTTTTAGTTCCTGCAAGTTTGGTAAAAAAAGGATTAAAAAATTTTGATTTGTCAGTTGTTGCTTGGTAGGCTTTAATCAACCATTTTAATTCCAATTGATTTACCTTTTTAACTTCAGATAAATCTTCACCGTTACATTCGATGCCATTATAAACTGGATTTTGTGCGCCAAAATTTGGTTTTGGAATAAAACTAAAATTGCTTTTCGGTAAATATGGAGAGCCATAAATTTGAAATTGCTTCTCTGTTCCTCGCCCTACACTTACATTTGTACCTTCAAACAGACACAAACTTGCATATAAATTCACGGCTTGATCATTTGGAAGATTCGGTGAAGGTTTTACAGGTAAACTGTAATTCATTTTTCGATTGTAATTAAGACATTTAATAATGGTCAACTGACATGAGACTTGATTTTTTAACCATTTCTCACCATTAACCATCTGTGCATATTCTCCAATTGTCATTCCATGTAACAATGGAATTGGGTGCATTCCTACAAAACTGCTGAAAGCTGGCTCAAGAATTGGACCGTCAACTACACCTCCGTTAGGATTTGGTCTGTCAAGAATTAAAAGTGGAATGTTGTTTTCGGCACAAGCTTCCATGATATAATGTAACGAAGAGATATAAGTGTAAAATCGTGCACCCACATCTTGCAAATCAAAAACTATGATATCTATCCCTGCGAGTTGTTCTGGTTTCGGTTTTTTATTATCGCCATAAAGAGAGATAATAGAAAGCCCAGTTTTAGAATCTCTTCCGTCTACCACATGTTCTCCAGCATCAGCAGTTCCACGAAAACCGTGTTCAGGCGCAAATATTTTTTGGATGGTAATATTATTTTCTAAAAGAAAATCCACTACATGCATTTTATTAGAGAGAATACCAGTCTGATTTGTCACGATGCCAATTTTCTTATCCTTTAATAATGGTAAGTAGGTGCTATAATTATCGGCTCCAGTTTTTATTTCAATATTTAGACGGTCATTAGTTTTTTCTATAACTGATGTTACATTTCCCATTTTATCTGTTTTCCTCGCAGAGCAGGATGTCGAGATAATTATGAAAGATATAAAATGAAGTGGTATTTTAAGAAATGGAATCATATAGTGGTTCAAATAAAATTAATGCCAATTAGTGTATTTCGTGTTTTAACAGTATTTTTGGCTTTAGCAACGCAAACTGGCGAAGCAAATCCAAATTAGAAAAGTAATTAAATTGAATTTAGAATATTTCATAGCCAAACGTCTCATTACTGCTAAAGATTATAAAAGTAGCATTTCTGCGCCAATTATAAAAATTGCTATTTCGGCAATTGCCATTGGAATGATCATGATGATTATTTCAGTAGCAACCGGAATTGGATTGCAGCAAAAAATCCGGGAAAAAGTTTCAGCTTTTAATGGACATATCATTATTTCGAATTACGACAACAACCAATCCGAAGTTACCTTAGTTCCTATTTCTAAAAAACAGGATTTTTATCCAAAGTTTACATCAGTTCCAGAAGTACAGCATATTCAAGCAATAGCCAGTAAAGCTGGAATTATTAGAACCGAAACTGCTTTCGAAGGAATTATCTTCAAAGGTGTGGGGACAGATTATAAGTGGGACAATATTAAGGAATACATTGTTCAAGGTAGAATTCCAAATAATAAAGGAAATTTGAATGAAGAAGTTGTGATATCTCAGTTTATTGCAAATAGGTTGAATTTGAAAGTGGGTGATGCATTCAATACTTTCTTTATGAAAGAGAAAGGGTATAATCTGCGGAATTTTGATATTGTTGGGATTTTTAATTCTGGTTTTCAAGAATTCGACGCTACTTATATAATAGGAGATATTCGTCACATGCAGCGTATCAATAAATGGTCTCCGGATCAAATAGGTGCTTTTGAGGTTTTTGTTAATGATTTTAATACTATCGAATCTACCGGCGAACAAGTCTATGCACATACGGCGTCAACATTAGACAGTAAAACTATAATCGAGAAATACAGTTACATATTCGAATGGCTTCAACTATTCGATTTCAATATCATCGTTATATTAGTAGTTATGATTCTTGTCGCTACAATCAACATGGTAGTAGCTTTACTAGTGCTGATTCTCGAGCGAACCCAAATGATTGGAATTCTTAAAGCTTTAGGAGCTAATAATTGGTCAGTCCGAATAATTTTTCTTTACAATGCCTTCTATCTTATAATAAGAGGGCTTTTCTGGGGCAATTTTATCGGTATCTCTTTATTGTTAATACAGCAACAATTTGGTATAATCCAACTTCCACCTGAAAACTATTACGTCAACCAAGCACCGGTTTATCTAAATTGGGGATATATACTTTTATTAAACCTGCTTACAGTGACCGTTTGTTTCCTGGTATTATTAATTCCCTCCTATATAATAACGAAAATCTCACCGGTCAAAGCGATTCGTTTCGATTAGATTTTCATTTGGGCGTTACCGTTTATAAAAAAGATAGGCTATTATCAAAAAAGGTAATAGCCTATCTTTTTTATAAACGGTCGGGCTATTCACTACAAGTCCTCGCCCCGCAAAAGGCGGGACTGTGGGCTTTTCGCTTCTATCCCTAACGCGAACCTGAGTAAACTAAAGCGTTTAGTTGTTTAAACCTGTATTATGTCACCTTGATATATGGTAGCAAAAAATGTAATGGTGCTTTTAGTATACTATAATGTATAGTAGAAGACCATTAATTAGTTCCAGCAGACGTATGTGTCATTAAAAAAGGAAGACACTTTTGAGTGTGCAAAGTGAATCCAAAGCCATGAAAAGAGTAATTATACTTGAATTCTGGAATATCTACGAAATATACCGAGGTGTGATAGGCTTATGTGTAGGTATGAAAAGCCCAGATTTCATCTATAAAGCCTCCCTTTCCTAGGAAGAGTCTAAAAGTGTAGGGAGGGAAGTGAAAAATAATACTTTCAAAATTCACGTTTCCAGCAAGTTAAAGTTAAGGATAAAAAAACGTTAAAAAAAAGTGATTAAAAAGCTTGTAAAAGCGAATAAAGGGTGTAGTTTTGCACCCGCAATACGATAGACGTTCATTTAAATACTGGCAAGCAAAAGGGATTAAAGTAGAAAATTTATTTTCAAAAAAAAATTCAAAAAGCTTGTGAGATTAGAAAACGGATATTACATTTGCACCCCGCAAACGAAGTTCATCGAACACTTCTTCAAGTAAGAGTTAAGTGAGATAAAATAAGCAAAGTTCCTTGAAAGATTGATAAGAAAAAGAGAAGAAAGCGAGATAAAAATTATTTCAAAAAAACTTCAAAATTTTCTTGCCAGTT
>NZ_QQBA01000014.1 GCF_003350545.1 Flavobacterium glaciei | reverse complement strand
GGCAAATTGGTCACCGTAGGCAGGTCATTGGAGGTAGCTGTCCCCGAAGTATCTTGAACCGAATCCCCTTGTGGATTTTCACCTACCGCAACAGCTGAATTAGTAACCATTCCGGCATCAATATCGGCTTGAGTGATAGTATATTGTAGGGTTACCACAGCTGTTTGTGATGGAGCTAATGTAGCAGGTGTTACAGCTAAATTACTCACTCCTAGTTTAGCATCATTGATAACAATGTTATCTACGGTAACGTTTCCAGAATTAGTTACAGAAAAGGTATAGGTAATAGTATCACCAACTAGAGCTTTAGTAGAATCACCGTTGTAAAGAGCCGTTTTAACCAGCGCTATTTTTGAATCTTGACTTAATGGCGTTGCTGTACATTCAGGACATGTTGAATTTACGGGACATGTAGTACAAGGTGAAGGATCGATAGATGTAGCAGTTATATTTGTGCCTATATTTGTTGTAGCAATAACCGTTGCTAAATTATAAACTACTCCTGCATCAATATCAGCCTGAGTAATATTGTAAGTAGCAGTATAGCTCGTAGTATCAGTAGAACCCGCACTTAAACTAGCAATTGGAGTTCCAACTAACGTAGCAGTGTCGTCTGATAAAGTTACATTGGTTAGAGTTTTAGCGCCTGTGTTTGTTATACTGAACAAATAATTAATTCTATCCCCAACATTTACAATTCCATCAGAATTTGCGTCAACATAAATACCATCTTTAGTTAATGAAATGGATGATAAATTACATTCTAAACCACTTCCAGAACCTCCATCGCTTTCTGATGTATTAACAAAAGCTCCATATACATTTATAGAGTTAATAACACTAGCTACTGAATTTAATGTCAGTTTGATTTCGTCAAAAGGTAAATTGGTTTTAAAACCAAAATTATAAACTCCGGGAGTCGATCCTAAAATATCAATTCCCAAAAGAGATAAATCAATTAATTGACCGGCTGATCTTGCTTCTTGAAAAACACCATTATTATAGGTACTTATTTCCAATGATTGAAGTAAATTCACCTGAGCTAAGGTTCCTAAATCTCTAATAACATATCCTGCAAAAGTTCCTTGAGGATAGGTATATAAATGATCTTTTACCGCAACAGAACCTGAGCCAACTACTCCTGCAATCAAAGTAATATTAGCAAAATCAGTTTCATCAGCGGTTAATAAATTACCAGTATTGTTCACAGCACAACCCACGCAAGCCAAACCATTAATGCCAGTGTTATCAAAATTTATTGTTACAGGAAAAGCTGGATTTGACCAAACATAATTTTCATTACACGCTACAACGGGATCGCATAATCTTTGAAAAACAGCATTGTAAACTTTAACTTCTCCTAAGTTTACAGCAACCAAATTTTGAAGAGTAATTTGAACCTCGTCAAAAGGCATTGTAGAAACAAAACCTATTGTTTGTTTCCCTGTTCCAACTAATAAATCAGTTCCAATAGCTACTAATGCGCCATTACCTGATTTTATTTCTTGTTGAACACCATCCAAATAAGTTGTTATCATTACAGCTTCTAAAGCATCAACATTTAGAAAGGCAGGATTTTCTATTGTATAACCAGCAAAAGTACCTACAGGATAATTAGTGATTTGGTCTTTTACTGATAAGCTTCCGGTTGTTCCTACAGCTACAGACAAATTAACACTTGCATAATTAGTAAGATCAGAATCTATTAAATTATCTTGATTAGTTACTGTACATAAAGCACACACTAAACCATTAATCCCCGAATTGACATTATTAATATATACTGGATATGTTGGCGTAGACAGAGCAGTTTGAAGATTACAAGGTAAAGTGGGTCCTGAGCAAAATTTTTGAAAAACAGCGCCATAAACCCGAGTCGTACCTAAACTCACACCTGCCGTTTGATTGACAGAAAGTTTTACCTCATCAAAATCCTGAGTGCTAATAAACCCTATTTTAAAACGTCCACCTGAAGAAAGTAATGATACATTAGCTACTAAATCAGTTCCAGAAAACTGCTCCCTAAACACTCCATTCAAATAAGTAGACACAACCACATTTCCTAAAGCAGCTAAACTTAAAAGATTTGTGTTTTCTATTTCAAAACCAGCATAGGTTCCTGCTGGATGATCAGTAATCGGGTCTTTTATTGCGATGCTTCCAGAAGCTATTAAACCAACAGTTAAATTAATTGACGCATAATCAGAATCATTAGAGCTAATTGCATTTTCAACATCAGCGACACTGCCCACACTAACCCCAGACACTCCTGTATTAGCCTGACTGATAGCTACTGGATAAGTGGGTAGACTTAATTTAGTAAGGGTGTTACATTCTAAAATGGGTCCAGCACAATATTCTCTTATAACCGCATGGTATATATTTGTAGAGTTCAATAAAGTAACTCCACCATTCAAAACAATTTCAATTGCATCAAATGTTGCGGAAGTATTGAAACCAATAATATAATCACTTGGACTTGTAAGCAAGCCTAAACTCAATAATGATGCGCCTGAGAATGTTTCTCTTAAAACACCGTTATTGTATGTTCTAATGGTTATACCGCCTAATAAATCTAAGTTGAGTAAACCTCCACTAGGTGAAATTTTAAATCCTGCAAAAGTACCAGCAGAAAATGTATCATTTCCATCAGTTACTCTTAAAGAATGATTAGTGCCTGCACTCAAAATTCCAAAACTAGCTGTAGCAAAATCAGTTAGGCTTGCATTTATTAAATTATTGCCATTATTTATACCGCAACCTACTATTGGAATGCATACACCAGTAGTATTTGTGGATACTGATAAATTATCAAAGGTAGTAGATACAAAAGGGGTTGGTATTTCTGCATTACATTGCTGTCCATAGCAATTTAATGACAGCAATAAAAAGCTTAAAAATAAGAACCTTTTATTTAGGTTTGTTTTAAACAATAATGCTTCAATAAAAATGGTATTTAATAGATTTGGGTAGTTTTTTCTCATAATAAAATGAGTTTAATTATAAAAAACAATCAATTTTAAGTTTTAAGTAATTAGTAGGTTTACTTAAAACTTACATTAATAAATACTCTTTTATAAAGGTAAAAAACTGACGGCTAACAAAATAGGGATGATTGCTGATATAAATCTATATTTCAGCAAAATAAAATTTATAAAAAAACGAATAATATTTTATTAAAATTTTTATTAATTCTTACAAAAACGTACCGTTGTATTGATGTGCTTGTACAATAATTGAATAAATATTAAAAAAAATTACTGTTTACGTCATAAAAATTTTTAATTTAGAATAAAATTATTTAACAAATTCACTTAGTAATTTTAAAATTGAAACAGAGCAAGAAAAATACTTTAAATTTTTTAATTGTAACAGTAGCTGCTTGTTCTATGTTAATATTCGTCAATTTTTATACAATAAAAACATTATCGGCTACAAGAGCGTGCCTCAATGGTGTTTCTCGTTATTCTAAAGGACATAATATCGCTACTCGTAATTTAATTAATTATTTATTTACTCTTGACAAAGAATATTTTAGCAAATTCAAAGTGAATCATAGTATTCCAATGGGTGATGCTAAAGCAAGAGTTGCATTGATAAAACAATTAGATGTTGAAACGATAAAACAAGGATTCAGAGAAGGCATGAATGAAGAAGAAGACTTGGATGATATGATCTGGTTTTTCAATTTTTTTCAAGAATTATCATTCTTCAAAAGAGCAATATTAGAATGGGAAGAAGGTGATCTATTAACGCAGAAATTATATCAAATAGGGATAATTATAGAAAAAAAAATAGAAACTAATCAATTAGACTATGCTTCAAAAATTGAGATACTTAAAGAATTAGATTTTATAAATAAAAAAATAGAAATCAAGGAAGATGCTTTTTCTAAATCATTAGTAGAAGGAACAAGAGAAATAGAAAATTATCTTTTACTAGTAAACATTTTTTTCATCTTTGTTATTATTAGCTCTATTGTTATTTATTGCAATGCTATGTTGCAAAAAATAACAATATCTAAACAAGAGTTGAATGAACAAAAAGTGCAACTTGAGTTAATTATCAACGATTTAGAAAAAACAAAGCAGGATTTATCTACTGAAATTGTTCAACATAAAAAAATAATTGGAACCATCAGTCATGATATAAGAAGTCCTTTAAAATACATTCAACTTATTGCAAAAAATTTATGTTCTTATGCCAAGAAAACAAATGATGATTTAATGTTTAGATATGCTAATTCTATTTTCAAATCTTCGTTTCAATTACATGAATTTACTAAAACACTTATTGAATATTCTAAAATATATATTGAGGATCGATATTACGACCGAAAAATTTATTCAGTCTACGATTTGATTGAAGAAAAAAAAGTATTTTTTGAAGATATTGCCGCTAATAATGACACTAAAATTATTAACAAAACTCATTTAAATCTTAAATCTGATATTAATATTAGAATTATTTCTATAATAATCCATAATCTATTGGATAATGCCGTTAAGTACACCAACTCGGGTACTATTGAGGTAGGAGCTCATACGGATTCTGATAAAATTACATATTGGGTAAAGGATACAGGCATGGGAATGACTCAGGACATTATTGATTATTATACAAATCTATTCAAAAATAGAGATACTGAAAAGCTTATTCTAAGTACTTACGGAATAGGTTTGCACCTAGTATTAGAGTTATTAATAATACTGAAAGGAAACATATCATTTTCAAATCCCTCTAATGAAGGAACAACAGTAACAATTGACATCTTTTTAAACTCGAACAAGTCCATAACTTAAATAGGTTAACTATGCAAAAAAAAATTCTTATCGTTGATGACCACTTAGTCGTAAGAACCGGTGTTTCAATCATATTAGAAGAAGGGATTAAAAATGTAGCGATTTCTGAGGCTAAAAATTTTAATGAGACGTTGGATATATTAAAAGAGAATACATTTGACTTAATTATTTTAGACATCAACATCCCAGGCGGCCGAAATACTTTGATGATTGAAGCAATCAGAAATATGCAATCTGACGTTAAAATATTGGTGTTTTCAGTTTATGAGGAGGAAACACATGCTTGTCCTTATATTATTGCTGGCGCTAATGGATATCTCAATAAGTTAAGTGACAAAAAAAAGATAGTGAATGCCGTAGAGACTATTTTAAAAATAGGTAATTATATTTCTCAGGGTATCATTAAAGAACTTGTACAAGCGTCTACAAATAAAAAAAGTATTAATCCATTGGATATATTATCTAAAAGAGAAAGAGAGATTTCGGAATTATTAGTTCAAGGAGACGGGAATATTGAAATAGCTAATAAATTAAACATCCAACTCACAACAGTTAGTACACACAAAAACAAAATGTTTAATAAATTAAACATAAAAAACGTCGTGGAGCTTGTCAGTTTATTTAATAAATCAATAGGTGTTAGTAATGTAGTTAAAAAATCCTAAAATAAGTTACTTGAGGTTGTTTGTCAATATGTAAACAAATTTCAAGTATAATGGATTTATGAAAATGTTTAATTAATAATAAAAAAGGGACTGTCTCTATTCTAATTTGAAACAGCCCCTTTGAATTACCTAATCATCACTTGCGCCAATATTAAAATAGGATTGCAATGAGAGTAATGTTAGTTTTTTCTATTGATAACAATAGGAGCGTTGTTTGATTTTTGTTCCTCTATTTTGTTTTTTGATCCTGAAGATCGGTAATAGAAGGAATCATCATCATTTGAATTATTATTGTTGCCATAGCCTATAGTATTAGGGTTTTGATCATAAAAGAATGGTCTATCACCTTTTACAGTCCCAATTCTATCTATAATTTGTCCTCTGCGGTTGTAAACAATTTCTAATCCACCTACTCGCTCTAGTGCAAACCTATTATAGCTCATGTAAACAGATCCTATTCGTTTTACACGGTCATTAGCATCGTAATTGATAAACACATTACCTACTTGTCTTACACGACCTAGTTGATCATGTTCAATTCTTACTCCATAATTGATGGGACGATTTCTATTTGGTGTTCCGTAGGTTCTATTTACTCTACTGTTTGAGTTTGTTTTGTAAAACATCTTACCTCGAGTTGTAGGTCTGGTATTAAAATCCAGTTGACCATCAGGAAACACATAAAAAGCTATGCCTCGTTCTATGAATGCTATAGGTTCGTCATCGTCAAATAATAAAGACGATTTTGTAATTACAGAGAAATCTTTTTTCTCTGTTGCGTTGGCTACACTACCTCCAAATACGAAGATACTAGCAACTAAAAGGGTAATTTTTTTCATGATACTTCAATTTTGAATTTTGCCTACTCTTGAGCTTTTCGGCTTTCGCTATAACTGTTTAGTTGTATAGGTATATTCAAGTAGCGTGCCAGAAAAAAATAATGGTAATCTGAGACTTTAGTTTTAATTAGTGCTTGTGCAATTTTATTATTGTGTAATATATTTAAAATCAAGAAGTTGAAAAATAAAAAAGAAGTAAAAAAATAATTTAGAAAACAGGATTGTGTTATTGTTTTTTAGAACTTACTTGCTACAACTAGTTATCAACACTGTCCAAAATTAACTTTTGTTACCAATAGAGATCAACGGATATTGAGTAATTTTGTACTATGTACGCACTAGTCGATTGTAATAATTTTTATGCTTCATGTGAACGTGTTTTTCAGCCGAAATTCAACGGGAAACCTGTTGCCATCTTATCTAATAATGACGGTTGCGTTATTTCACGTAGTAATGAAGCGAAGGCAGTAGGAATAGGAATGGGAGCGCCGGCTTTTCAAATTAAAGAGATTGTAAAACTGCATGATGTGCAATTATTTTCTTCAAATTATGCCTTGTATGGTGATTTGAGCAACCGAGTAATGAAGATTTTAGAACAGTTTACACCAAATGTAGAGATTTACAGTATTGATGAAGCTTTTTTAAACTTTGATGGATTGTCACTTGAGGACTATCACCAGTATGGGGTTCAAATGAAGAACCGTATACAAAAATGGGTAGGTATTCCGGTTTGTATTGGCTTTGCCGAAACCAAAGCATTATCAAAAGTAGCTAACAAGATTGCAAAGAAATTTCAAGATAGAACGCAAGGTGTTTATGTTATTGATAGCGAAGAAAAACGAGTTAAAGCGCTTAAATGGACTAAGATTGAAGATGTATGGGGTATAGGATATCGATGGAATAAAAAAATGAAAACTAGAAATATTGCAACAGCCTTAGATTTTACAGCACCCCAACACGAAGCCTGGATAAAGAAAGAAATGGGTGTGCTGGGAATGCGTCTCAAGTATGAACTAGAAGGTAAATCAGTTTTAGACCTTGAGCCTATTGCTACTCAAAAAAAGAGTATTGCTACTACCAGAAGCTTCCCTAAACAAATTGCGGAGTTTGATTTATTACGAGAGCGTGTAGCAACTTTTGCAGCCCAATGCGCAGAGAAATTACGCAAGCAAAAATCATGTTGCCACACCATAATAGTCATGCTAGTTGTAGATAAGCATAGCATACAAACATCTAAATATTATTTTAATTGCGCAGTAACATTGCCATATGGGTCTAACTCTACGTTGACTATTGCTAATGCTGCGATAGCCTTACTTAAAAAGCTTCATGCAGGTAATGAGCATTTAAAATTTAAAAAAGCAGGTGTTATTGTTACTGAACTTATTGATGAAAATAAAAAACAGTTTGATCTTTTTGAGGAAGAAAACCCCAAACACTTGCAACTAATGAAAGTAATTGATGGGTTGAATGCTAAAATAGGCGACAAGAAAATAAAATTAGCCTCGCAGAATTTAAGTTTGACCTGGAATATGAAACAAAACCATTTGTCACCTAGATACACCACCAGTTTTAAAGATATACTTGAAATAAAATGCCAGTAAACAAAACATCCAAACTTACTTTTTACTTTCCTGATTTTGAAAGTGAATTGCGTATTCCTTTTATAAACGAAGGAGTTTCAGCAGGATTTCCATCGCCAGCCGCTGATTTTATGGAAATGAGTATCGACTTGAACAAACAATTGAGTGAAAATCCGCTGGCAACTTTTTATATTAAGGTCAAAGGAAACTCTATGATTGATGCAGGTATTGATGACAAGGATGTACTTGTTGTTGACCGAAGCTTAGAGCCGCAAAATAATAAAATAGCCATTTGTTTCATTGATGGTGAGTTTACCGTTAAGCGCATGAAGGTAGAAAAAGATTGTTTGTATCTCATGCCAGAAAACTCAGATTATCCACCCATAAAGGTCACCGAAGAGAACGAACTTATCATTTGGGGTATTGTGACCTACGTGATTAAAAAGCTGTAGTTACCAAATAATTTTAATTTTTTGATAAAAACAAACGACCTGCTCTTGATAGATGCAGGTCGTTTGTTTTGATGTGGTAAGGTGTTAGTGCTTGGGCAATGTCATTAAGTTAAGGAATAATTCCTATGATTGTGTCATTCCGACGAAGGAGGAATCTCAACAAACGTACGTAACAAACAGAGATTCCTCCTTCGTCGGAATGACAAATAAACACCTAACTTAATGACATTGAGTGCTTGGGTGTAACTCCATCCTCACCTAATTCTCGGTGGTCGTAATCAGGAATTTTTTCAACTTTGTACGCTACATGTACTTTACTAGAAAAGAGCTTTGATTTTCAATATTCTGACAGTAAGTTTTTAAATTATTTTAAAAGAGAGTAAGTTTCTGAAAAACACTAATAATATTGCTAATTAAATGTTAAAGGTTTGTAATTTTTGTTTTTTTATTTTCAGATTTGTCTTGCAATTACATGTTATATTAAGCTCAAAACGTAGTCTTATATTCTTTGTTACTCATACTTATTGGTTAATTTGTATTCACAATAAATGTAAAATTAAGGTAGAAACGATAAAAAATATCGAGAAGGGATAAATGCCAAATTCAACAAACAAAGGTCAAAGCTTTTGCAGAAATGTTATGTAGAGTTTGTTAAATATTGTAAAATAGATCCTTTTTATCTCTTGATAATTTTTGAAATGAGAGAATTATAAAATAAAGTTCTTCCTAAATTGATATGATTTTTGATGCTGAGTTAGCCCTATTTAAAAAAAACAAAAATGAATATAAAATTACTTTTACTGCTAATTATTTTCCAATTTTCAGGAGTTTTAACTTACGCTCAAAATTTCCCAAAAGATACTTTACGGTATGAAATCACCTATGATTATTCATACCAAGTGAACAAAGGGGATACTCTTAGCAAACAGAAAGAGCAAATGGTATTGAAAATCGCCAAAAATTTTTCTTTTTACATTAGTTTGAATAACATGAAATTAAATGATTTGGAGAAAAATTGGAAAGAGTCCGATGGTCTTCCTGATAGAAAATCGCTACCTAAAACAAAACTGCATTATACTATTGTAAAAGAGTTTGCTACTAATCGAACTATTTTTTGTGACAAAATTGGACAAGGTACTTATACATACAGTCAAAATTTAGATACGTTTGATTGGAAATTACAAGAGGAGCAAAAAGAAATATTAGGCTATAACTGTAAAAAAGCAACAACGGAGTTTGCTGGTAGAACTTAAGTTGCATGGTATACCACAGAAATTAGTATAGCCGATGGGCCATATAAATTTCATGGTTTACCGGGTTTAATTTTATCGATTTATGATACCAATAAACATTATCAATTTACTGTTTCGAGTATAAAAAATAGTTCTAGTTTTTGTAATACAGGGGAGCAATTACAAAAACCTACACAAATAACTTATGAAGAGTATAAACAACTAAAAAAGAGATACAAGGAAAAACCATCAACCTTGATTAATTCGGGTGGAATGACTTTTCCAAAAGAAATGCTTGATTTAGCCGATCAAAGAGCCAAGGAGAAGATGAAGTTTGAAAACAATCCTATGGAACTTACAGATTAATGCGAATAGTTTTTTGGTTGCTGTTATTTTTATGTAATTGCCTGTATGCTCAAACCGTAATTAAAGGGCAAATTTCGGATACACGAAGCAAGGTAATTGTTAGTGCTAGTGTATCCATTTATAAAAAATCATCATCTGCTATCATAGCTTATGCCATTACAGATAGTAAGGGTATGTTTGCAATTACCTTTGTCAGTCCTGATCCAAAAGTAGATGTGGAGGTACGCTGTATGGGATATGAAACCGTATCAAGTGCAATTAATAATACTACGCAAACTAAAAATTTCATTCTTTCTGAAAAGTCATTTGTCTTAAAGGAGGTTTCTGTAAAAGCAGCGCCTATTTTACAAAAAGGTGATACGCTGCGCTATTTGGTAAATTCATTTTCAAAAGAGCAAGACCGAAGCATTGGTGATGTGCTAAAGAGAATGCCAGGAATTGAAGTGCTACCTGATGGTAAAATTTTATACCAAGGTAAAGCTATTAATAAGTATTACATTGAAGGTCTAGATTTGTTAGAAGGGAAATACAATTTAGCCAATGACAACCTGCCTTATCAAGAGGTTTCTCAAGTACAAATTCTGGAGAACCATCAGCCTATAAAAACACTGGATAGTTTACAGTTTTCTGATCGAACGGCGCTCAATATCAAACTTAAAAACTCCTATACTTTTACAGGTCAAGCTAGGCTTGGAAGTGGTTTTGGCCCCTTACTTTGGGATGCCAATATTACACCGATGCTTTTCTCTAAAAAAAGACAAATGCTCACTACCTACCAAACGAATAATACGGGAGATAATGTGGCGTCGCAGCTTAAAAAGGTAACAATTGAAGATTTACTAAATCAATTTGAAAACAATTCAGAGAAAATAGATTGGCTTGCAGTACAGCAATTAGCTAATCCGAAATTTTCTGAAAAGAGATGGCTTGATAATTCCATTCACTTATTGTCAAGCAATTATTTGCAGAAGCTAAAGAAAGACTATGAATTGCGTGTGAATGTTTCGTATTTAAACGATTATCAACAGCAAAAGGGTTTTACCAATACGCAGTTTTTTACACCTTCGGGTACAGTTGCATTGCTAGAAGAAAAATACAATCAATTTTATTACAATTCTTTACAAACAAATTTTACACTTCAAAAAAATACAACCAAAAATTATTTTAAAAACAGTCTGGAGTTTCAGGGCTTTTGGGATAGTCAGCGCGGGAATATCGTTTTGAATAACGAAGGTTTAAAGCAGGAGTTGAGTAATGAATATTTTAGGTTTTCAAATAATTTGAAATCAATTTTTTCATTAGGAAAACAAAAGCTTGTACTTTTTTCATACCTAGGTTTAAACAAAACACCACAAGAACTGCGCGTAAATCCCGGACAGTTTGATGGTTTGCTTAACGAAAATAAGCCGTACGACTCCGTTACACAACATACAGATTTACTCACCTATTACACAAACAATACGTTATCGATGATCAAAGCGGTAAAGTATTTTACATTGGAGTCAAAAGTAGGTTTGCAATTAGAAAATCAAAAACTCAATAGTGATATAGCTACATCAACTAATAGCGTTTTAAGTCCTGATTTTTCGAATACTTTAGATTGGTTTCGTTCTAAAATGTATGTTGATTTGCAAACTCAATTTAAAAAAGCGAATTGGCGAATTGAATTGTCAACCCCAATTAATTTGCATTCGTATAAAATAAAAGACGCTCCACTTCAACAGTTGGAAAATGTAAGTCAAACTACTTTTGAACCTAGACTGACAGTGAACTATGATATAAATTCCTATTGGAAAATTAATTCTTCGGCAGGAATTTCGAATCAATTTGGTACTATAAACCAGTTGCATTACGGTTATATTTTACAAAATTACCGAAGCATTAAGAGAATTGATTCTCCCTTGCCACAATCCACAATTCAAAATTTTAATGTGGCAGTCTCATTTAGGAATCCTGTAAAATCACTTTTTTTTAATTCCAGCTACAGCAATGTGCAAAATGAGAATAATTTACTGTACCAAAGTGAAGTTTTAGCAAATGGAGCAGTTGCAATTGAGGCGATTGAACAATTAAATACAAGATACAGTCATAATTTTTCAACCCGAATTGGGAAATATGTTTCAGCAATTAAGTCAAATCTAACGCTTAATAGTAGTTTTGCTTTGCAGGAATTTCAGCAAAGCATTAATGGTAATTTAGTAGATATAGCAAATCAAAATTTAATTTTTGGAAGTAAAATAGATACCGATTTAACAGAATGGCTTAACTTGGAATACGCAGGAAGTTGGACGTTTTCAAATAACAAATTAGAGGAACTAAAACAACCGCAAGTAAAACAACAAAATCATGTTTTGAATCTTAATTTTAATTTGAAGAGTAAACAATATGTAGGTTTAAAAACAGAATATGTAAACACGACCTTGTTCAATGAAAGAAACGAAAATGTATTTGCAGATTTTATTTATCGATACACGATTCAAAAGAAAAAAATTGATTTTGAGATGCAAGTGAACAATGTTTTTGACACCAATAATTTCAAGACCATCAATGTCAATGATTTTAGTTATGTGGCAACTAATTTTCTATTAAGACCAAGGCAATTGTTATTCAAAGTTAGATTTTCGTTGTAAAATTTCTTAATTTAAGGTCTGCATCAATGTTATTCTAAAATAGTTCCATTGTCAGTTCGAGCGCAGTCTAGAACCTTTGTGACATCTCGACTGCGCTCGATGAGACAAAAAAGGCTACAGTAATAAACTAAATGATATTTCCATTGTCAGTCCGAGCGCTGTCGAGAACCGTTGTGACATCCCGACTGCGCTCGATGAGACAAAAAAAGCTACAGAAATAAACTAAATGATAGTTCCATTGTCAGTTCGAGCGCAGTCGAGAACCGTTGTGACGTCTCGACTGCGCTCGATGAGACAAAAAAGGCTACAGTAATAAATCAAATGATATTCATATTGTCAGTTCGAGCGCAGTAGAGAACCGTTGTGACATCTGGACTGCGCTCGATGAGACAAAAAAAGCTACAGTAATAAACTAAATGATAGTTCCATTGTCAGCTCGAGCGCAGTCGAGAACCTTTGTGACATCTGGACTGCGCTCGATGAGACAAAAAAAGCTACAGTAATAAACCAAATGATATTTCATTGTCAGTTCGAGCGCAGTCGAGAACCTTTGTGACATCTGGACTGCGCTCGATGATACAAAAAAAGCTACAGTAATAAACTAAATGATAGTTCCATTGTCAGTTCGAGCGCAGTCGAGAACCGTTGTGACGTCCCGACTGCGCTCGATGAGACAAAAAAAGGCTACAGTAATAAACTAAATAATGTAGTTAAAACAAGAAAACATTTTTTTAATTCCATTAAACATAAGCCAAAAAAAAACGACCTGCATCTATAAAGAGCAGGTCGTTTTTTTATGAAGAGTGAAGGTGTTAGTGTTTTGGTGTAAATCCGTCTTCACTTAATTCGCGATGTTCGTAATCAGCTATCATTTCAGTTTCATAATTTACTTTTTCTCCTTTAGAGAATTTAGCAATTAATTTCTCCATGATTTCATAAATTACCGGAACAATAATCAAGGTCAAAAATAGGGACGAAATCAATCCACCAATAATTACCCAAGCTAATCCGTTTTTCCATTCGGCACCAGCTCCTGATGCTAATGCAATTGGGAACATACCAAATACCATGGCAATGGTAGTCATCAAAATTGGACGAAGACGTGCGTGATTCGCTTGAATTAATGCTGTTCTTATGCTCTCACCAGCAGCTCTTCGCTGATTGGTATAATCCACAAGCATAATCGCGTTTTTACAAACCAGACCAATTAACATAATCACCCCAAGAATAGTAAAAATATTCAGCGTATTATTGGTCAAAGCCAAGGCTAATAGTGCGCCAATAAACGAAAGTGGAATAGCAAACAATACCACAAATGGGTGTACAAAACTGTCATATAACGAAACCATTACAAGGTATACCAAGATAATAGCTGCCAATAAAGCAATTCCTAAGGTTCCAAAACCTTCTGTTTCATTCTCTTTTTGTCCCCCCCAAATATAATCTACACCAACTGGTTTCTTTAAGTTTTCAATTTTTTCTTCCCATTGCGATACAATCGTACCAGAAGCGACACCAACATTTTGGCCTTTAACAGTTACAGACGCTGTTTTGTCTCTACGCTCTAATTGGCTTGGGCCAGAACTTTCAGTTACCGTTGCAAATTGATTTAACTCGATTTGTTGACCCATATCGTTTATGAATATCAAGTTGCTTACATCAGCAATACTTTTTCTATCGAAAGCATTATACTTAATATTGATATCGTACTCGTATTCTCCAGCTCTAAAACGTCCGTCTGTGTTTCCACTAAAAGCAGTTTGCATAGTCATACCTACGGTTTGTAAACTCAAACCAAGTGCCGCCATTTTATCTCTGTCTACTTTTACGCTTACTTCAGGATTTCCGTCCTCTACTGATAATTCAATTTCAGTAGCTCCAGGAATTGTACGTAATTCTTTTTCGGCTGCTTTTGCAAATTTCATAGCGCTTTCTACATCTGGACCTGTTACAATAAGTCCTAAAGTAGCATCTTCAGCTGTTCCTAAAATACCTACGGGAACCGTTTTTACTTTGGCACCCACTAATAATTTTTCTAATTTACGTTTGGTTTTAGCGGCATACACATTTGCAGGTTCATCGCGTTTGTCAAGCCCTACCATTTTCACGTTAATTTCTGATTTATAAGCAGTAGATTGAGAAGCTCCCATGCCACCACTAGTCTGACCCACAATGGTAAATTGACTATGGACAAAATCTTCTTTGTCTAAAAAGGCTTCTGCTTTTTGAGTCATGAAGTTGGTTTGTTCTAGTGAAGCATCTTTTGGCATTTCGATTTGAACTAAAAACTCACCACTATCTGATGCTGCAAAGAACTCACCACCAATAAATCCTGCTGGTACTAATGCAATTGAGCTAAAGAATATAACTAAAACAATGGCAAGTGTTGTTTTATAATGATCCAAAGACCATGTCAGTAATCCAGAGATCCAGTTGATGAAACGGGTTAAATAACTTTCAAAACCAAGAATGACTCTTCCAAAAAGGTTTTTACCTTCAATATGTTCTAATTTTCCGTATCTAGATGATAACCATGGAATAATAGTAAACGAAGCAACTAATGATAATAAAGTGGATATAATTACCGTGACACAAAATTGCGTAATAATATTAGAAACCAGACCAGAACTCAATGCAATTGGTAAAAACACAACCACAATTACAAGCGTAATCGATACTACAGTTCCACCAATTTCGGCTGTACCATCATAAGCAGCTCGAACTTTGTTTTTGCCCATTTCCATGTGCCTGTAAATGTTTTCAAGAACTACAATCGCATCGTCCACAAGAATACCTACAACCAGTGACAATCCTAATAAACTCATTAAGTTTAAGGTGTAACCCATCAAGTAAATCCCAATAAAAGTGGCAATTAACGAAGCAGGGATAGATACCATTACAATCAAAGAGTTTCGAATACTATGCAAGAAAAACAGCATGACAAAAGCCACTAAAAGAACGGCAATAAGCAAATCGTGCACTACAGCATCAGCAGCTTCAAGTGTAAAAACAGTACTGTCTTTTGCAATTTCTAGTTTTAAATCGGCAGCCTTATATTCTTTTTCCAGTTTAGCAATGGTTTTTACCAATTCTTTACTTACAGCAACTGCGTTGGCATCAGATTGCTTGATAATTTGTAAAATAATGGCGCTTTTCTGGTTTACACGAGCCACTTTCTCCGTAATTTTTTGCGTGTCTTGTACATCTGCAACATCGCCTAAACGAACTTGGATTCCACCTCTTGAGGATACAATTAAGTTTCTTAACTCCTCTACGGATTTATACTTTCCAGCTAATCGGATTAATATTTTTTGTTCTCGAGTTTGAATGTTCCCTGTTGGGAAATCCAAGTTAGAGGATAAAATATTTTGTTGCACCTGAGGAATTGAGAGTCCGTAGGCTTGCATTTTTACGGCATCAAGGTTTACTTGAATTTCTCTCTCTTGACCACCAGTTATATTAACTTGAGCTACTCCTTGCACACGAGAAAGTACCGGTGCAAGTTTCTTGTCTATTAAGTCGTAAAAAGCAACTTCGTCCATTTTTCCGTTGGCACCAATGGTCATGATTGGTAAATCGCTTAACGAAAACTTGTTTAATGAAGGCGCCTGAGCGTCATCTGGTAAGTCATTGATGATGGCATTTATTTTACGTTGCGCATCATTCATAGAGATATTTACATCAGCATTAGATGTTAATGTTATCGAAACTGAGGATAAACTTTCAAAAGACTTAGAATCTATTTTTTTGATGTTTTCTAAGGATGAGATGGCATCTTCAATTTTTTTGGTAATGGTATTTTCGACCTCACTAGGTGAAGCACCCGGATAAACCGTTGCAATCGAAATCACGTTGGTTTCAAATTTCGGGATCAACTCATAGCCTAATTGGCTGTAACTAAATAGTCCTCCGAGAGTTAGGATTGTAAACAATACAATCACTAACGACGGACGTTTTATGGATATTTCTGCTAATTTCATATGTTTTAGTTTCAGGTTTCAAGTTTCAGGTTTCAAGTTTTGTAACTTTAAACTTTAAACTTGAAACAAATTTTTAATCTATTTAATAACCTCCACTTTGCTTCCGTCTTGCAAGTTGATTTGTCCTGTTACAATTACTTGTTCTCCTTCTTGAAGGCCGTCTAAAATCTCTACTTTATCACCTAGGATTCTACCAGCGGTTACTGTTTTTAACTTGGCAGTTCCGTTTTCAATTACAAATACTTGGTTGCTACTTACACTACCTACAAAAGCATTTCTTGGAACAATTCTCAAGGCTTGTTTTTGCTGATTTGATGCAAATTTTGCCGTACCGTACATTCCTGCTTTAAGATCTTTGTTGGAATTGTTTGTAATTTCTATTTCTACTGGGAAGTTCAAAGTTTCATCAGCTTTAGCGGCAATGAAAGTTATTTTTCCCGAGAAAGTTTTGTCAGGATAAACGCTTGCAACTACATTAGTTGTGCTTCCTACTCTTAATCCAGCTACTTGACTTTCGTTTACGTTAACTTTCAATTTTAATTTAGATACATTAACAATATCAAACAATTGTGTTGCAGGCATTCCTGTAATGATAGATCCTACTTCAATGTGTTTTTTATTGATGAATCCGCTTATTGGTGCTTTGATTCTAGTGTCACCTACGTTTATGTTTGCTTGAGTCAATTGTGACTTAGCATTTACCATTTGTAATTTTGCTTGATCAAGTTGTTGCTTGGTTACACCACCAGTTTTAAATGCGTTTTCAAATCGGTTGTAATCAGCAACAGCGTTTTGATAAATAGCGTTTGCATTTTGAGCATTTACATTCACGACATCACTACGCACGATAGCAAGAGTTTGTCCTACGCTCACGTAATCTCCTTCTTTAGCTAAAATTTTAGTTATTTTTCCTGATTTTTCAGCAGAAAATTTAAGTTCTTGAACTGGTTCAAAATTTCCGTTTGAAACAAAGTCAAGAGATACTACTTCTATTTTTACCACATCAGTTCTTACGGATATAGTTGCATTTTTCTCTGCTACAATCGCAGTTTTAGCTTCGTTCTCTTGTTTGTTATTGGTAAGTATGTAAGCAATAATTCCTAGAGAGGCAGCAATTACAACTATTGTTATGATAATTTTTTTCATTTTGATTATTTATTGGTTAATGTTTTTAGTTCTCCTTTTGCTTTTATTAATTGTATTTCGGCTAATTTGTAATCTAACAACGCCGTGGTGTAATTGTTTTGGGCTACAACAAGTTCGCTTTCTGCTTCAAGTAAATCAGTAAGTGACGCTAAGCCTTGAATGTAATTGTTGTTCGTATTTGTTAAAACTTCTTGAGCAAGTTTTGAGTTTTCTTTTTGATTGTTGATCGATACAATACTATTCTCGATTTGCGTTTTTGCATTGCTGTATTGTAAATCTAATGCCAGTTTTGTTTCCTCTAAGTCTACCTTTATAGAAGCAAGTTTGTTATCAGCTTGGCTTACTCTTGCTTTTGTTCCAAATCCTGAAAATATTGGAACTCGTAAATTTAGTCCTACAGAAGCAAAGTCTGACCAGTACACACCATCTGAAGGCTTCCTGAACCAAGGCATCTCTGGACCTTGACCGATGAAGTTATATCCAGCATTTAGTGATAAACTTGGATAATAAGCCGCCTCAATAGATTTTTTTTGGTATTCTAATAATTGTTCGTTCTTTTTAAGTAACAAATATTCAGTTCGTGTTGTCGTATCTGCTGCTAATGAAAGTGCGCTTGGTGTAATCTCAAATTCTGTTTCGGGAATAGAAATGGCCGTGGCTACAGGTAAACCCATGAAAAATTTCAAAGCGTTTTCTTGTAGCGTAACAGCGTTCAGAGTTTGCTGGCGAAGTGTATTGATGTTTGAGATACGAACCAGCGTTCTATCTAAATCAATTTTTTTAGCAAGACCGTTATCATATTGTCCTTTTAAAATGTCCTTAACTTTAAGAGTGTTTTTTAAATTATTATCTAATACAGTCAGGTTTTGACGCGTTACGTAAACTTGATAATACGCATTGGCCACGCGCTCAATAACCTGTTCCTCTGTTAATTGTGCGTTTATTTGATAAAACTCTCGTGTCGATTTAGCGGCTTTTAAACCTATAAATACGGCTTGGTCATACAACGCTTGATTTAGGGAAACTCCTGCTGTTGAGTTCCATTTTTGACCAAAAGCGGCTTGAATGGTAGTTCCTGGTGCGCCAAAACCTGCTCCGTCAATTACTGTAGTTTGTAAAATAGGGTTGTAGTTTAAACTTCCGTTTGCTGCTATTTGAGGCAAAGCTCTGGATCGCACTTCTTGAATTTCATATTCTCCTTTTTCTATTTGTAATCTTGCTTTTTTAGCATCGGCTTTGTTTTCAAGAGCATACGTGATAGCATCTTTCAGGGTGAGATTTTTTATTTCTTGTGCATTGATGCTCAGGGAAAGCAGCACGGTCATTAGTATTATTGTTGTTCTCATTTTATAAGCTTGATTTAATTAAATTTTTCTCTAGTTCCAGAATTCCTTTGTCTGTTGCCATGGCTCTGGTATGGTATTGTAGTGCTTCCAACTCAAGTGCAAAGGCTTCTCGTTCTGATCGAATGTTTTCATTTATCGAAAAAATTAATGTGTAGTAAAACTTGATGTAAGCATCTTTATTTAAATCTTTTCGATACAATCCTTGTGCAATTCCTTTTTCGATGTTTTTTCTAAAACAGGTTTCACACATTTCAACTTGATCTGATAACACTTTTTGGTACACTTCGGGGTAGTGTTTTTTGAGTTGGTACACTGGCGAAGTATCTGTGGACTTAAACATGTTTTCAAACATGCGTCTGATTTCAAAATTTTCTTCAATGGCATTAAAATCCTGTGAAGTTATCGTATTGATAATGTTGTTTACTTCGGTATGTATTACTTGAACGCTTTCCTCTACAAGCAATTCTTTATTAGCAAAATACTTGTAGATTGTTTTCTTTGAAATACACATTTCTCCAGCAATATCATCCATAGTGATGCTTTTGAAACCAAGTTTCAAAAACATTTCCTTCGCTTTTGATATAATTTTCTCTTTCATTTTTTTGTTTTTAATCAGTTGTATTTTTTTTAACTGTTAAATTTGATGCAAATATATTTTGGAAACTTTGAAAACAAAAATAGTTTCCTTAAGTTTTATAATTATTTAACATTGACTTTCTTGTTAAGCTGTTAATTCTAAGTTTGCCATAAACTTAATATCTTGCCCTATAGCTAAACCGCTTGTTTGATTAAATGAGGTGTAGTTCAAACCAAAATCCTTGCGATTAATATGACCTGTTATTTCAAAAGCAGCTTTTTGATTGCCATCATACGTGTTGAACCCCGTGAATTCAGCATCAAGCTCTACAACTTTTGTGATGTTTTTGATGGTAAGATTACCTTTCAAAAAGTTAATATTCTTATTTACTTTTTCGAATGAAGTTGACTTGAAACTAATAACAGGAAATTTATTAATTTCAAATAAGTCGTTTAATACCAGTTTAGTATCTATTTGCTCTAGCTTTGAATCTTTGTTATTGATGTCTAAATAAAATTCGATTGAAGCATCTTCTATCTCATTGTCCTCAATATCAATATGTCCGTTAAATTTATTTGTTGAGCCAGCCAGATACGCGATTATCGAATGTCTCATTTTTATCAGAACATCTGATTGATTCGAGTCAACTGTCCATTTTGTTTTCATAATTCGTTGGCGTTGTGTTTGTAATTTATTCAAAGCTGCTATAAATTTAAAAATGTTAAATTTTAGTTGGCAAATGTAACAAGGAAACTTCGAATACTAAAATAGTTTCCAATGTATTTTGATTTATTTAACATTTGTTCACAAAAGGGAGTTTGTAATACAAATTGAATACTGTAAATTAGCCAAAAAATTATTTTATGCATTCCATTTACCAGTATCAAGAGTTTCTTTCGGATTATTTGCAATCTCAATATGAAACTAAAGAACCTAGAAACTTATACGAGCCAATACATTATATTTTAGATCTTGGAGGTAAAAGAATGCGTCCTGTGCTTACCTTGATGAGTGCTGAAGTGTTTGATGCGGATTACAAAAAAGCGCTTCCGGCAGCACTAGCTGTTGAGGTTTTTCATAATTTTTCATTAGTACACGATGATATTATGGACGATGCGCCTTTACGAAGAGGGCATGAAACGGTTCATGAAAAATGGAATATCAACACCGGAATTTTATCTGGTGATGCTATGTTGATTTTAGCTTACCAATATTTTGAGCAATACGAACCCTTAATTTTTAGGGATTTAGCTAAGCTTTTTAGTAAAACAGCACTCGAGGTTTGCGAAGGACAACAATGGGATGTTGATTTTGAAGATCGTACCGATGTGACTATCGAGGAATATCTTAAAATGATTCAGTACAAAACAGCGGTTCTTGTAGCGGCAGCTATGAAAATGGGAGCTATCATTGCAGAAACCTCAGTAGAAAATGCAAATTTAATCTATGATTTTGGTCTTAATTTAGGATTGGCTTTTCAGTTACAAGATGACTTTTTAGACGCTTTTGGAAACCCAGAAACTTTTGGAAAACAAGTTGGCGGCGATATCATTGAAAACAAAAAAACCTATTTATACCTTAAAGCTGTTGCGTTCTCAAATGAAAAAGAAGCGGAAGAACTGAAAAGGTTGTTTTCTAATCAACCAGAAGACAGCACTGATAAGATAGAGCGAGTAAAGGCACTTTTTAATAGTTCTGGTGCGTCTAAAGCTACTCAAGATGCCATTCAAGATTATACGTTTAAGGCATTCCAAACTCTAGATAAGATGAATATTAGTGTAGAGAAAAAGCAAATGTTGAGAACCTTTGGTGAAAACCTGATGGGAAGGAAAGTGTAATTCAATCTCAATCACAGTCTCAAAAATTCAAGAGCATTCTTGATATTGAAAATTGATATTTAGTATTTAAAAAGAAGTAAATTATACCCAATAGCAATATTGAAAATTGAACTAGATATTGCCATCGAAATTTTTAAAATATGTTTGTAGCACCTATAAATACTGATTTACTTCTTGCTGAAGCAGAGGGCGACAACTTGTACTTAAAATTAGTAGAACAACTAAACAAGGATTTTAATTTAGCTAATGAAGCTGTAGATTTCCCGTTGAGTACTTCTCCCACGGAGTTGAAGTTACAATTACATGAAAAAATCTACCGACTCATTCAGTATAAATTTGCGGAGTATCTCAATTTACTTTATATCATTGATGTATCTGAAGATGAAATTAAAAAACTCGATGGCTCAGATTTAGTTGTTCTAGCGGAACAAGTCTCTTTTTTAATTCTAAAAAGAGAATGGCAAAAAGTGTGGTTCAGGAATAAATATTCAAATTAAAAAGAAATATTTACAAAAGGAATCACAGGGCTAGTATAAACGCTTCTTCCTTCTTTATATAGAAAATTATATTTAGCACCAACTGATATTTTACTTGTAATATTATATCCAGCTCCTGCAAATAAGGCAGAGTCCCAATAACTATCGGTGCTTTTCTCTGTTGGAGTATCTATTTTAGTGATAACTCTTAATTCAGAAAATTCTAATAAAGTCGTTAATTTTTTTACTGGATTGTATCGCCCTAATACGTTTGCCCCAAAAGTAGTTGTGTTTTGTAAATTTTTTATTGCTGCGTAACTTCCTTGTAATCCTCCTCCCACTTCTATTTTATCGCTTATAATGTATGTTAAGTTAGGAGAAACATTAATATTTGTACCCCCAACAAAGTTTATTCCGAATCCACAACCGAATTTTAATTTTTCTGGTTTTTTAAAAACAGTTGTATCAGCTACTTTTTGAGTGATACTATCTTTTGAGGTTTGCGAAAATATTTTTGGACAGCCAATAAATAGGCATAAGTAAATGATAATCTTGCAAATGATTTGTTGTTTTTTCATAATTATTTAAGTTTTTTGTTAAAAATAAAATCTCACAAAAGGCATAAAACGGCTTCCGTAAATATTGTTTTCATCTTGAAGGACATTGTAGCGCACACCCATAGTGGCAAATCCTGAGCGGTAACCAGCGCCTAAAAACAAACCAGTATTCCAAAAACTTTGAGAATTACCATTAGATCCATCTGCGTTTACATTTACTCTAAGTTGCTCTAATTCTGCAGAAAGCTGAATTTCTGGTAAAGGATTTAATAACCCAATAACGCTTCCTCCGTATAGGTGTGATGCAAAACTGTTTTGCTGTTTCAAGTATTTATATTGCAAACCAAGTCCTAGAGAGCCATATTCATTTACATTGTAAATGGCGCTGGGTGCCAAAGAAATATCTGTAAACCCCGATCCAAAACCAAGACCTATTCCGCCTCCAAATTGTACTTTGTCCCAAAATTGTGGTTCTGCTGGAGCAGTAGTGTTGTTTTGTTGTGCTTGCATTTCATTAGAAAAAAACAAGACAAACAAGACAAAAAGGGTTTTAAAACGATTGAAAAAGCATTTCATGGTTATAAGTTTTTAGTTTTTTAACAATATATAACGTAAAAGTATCTTAAAATAAATAATAAATTTATTCTATTATTGTACTTTTGCCAAACTATTTTAACAAAAAAGTATATTCACTACATATTATGGATAGGTTTTCATTTTTAAACGCAGCACATACCGAATTTTTCGCACAATTATACGATCAATATTTAGAAAATCCAGACAGCGTTGAGCCAAGTTGGAGAAGTTTTTTTCAAGGTTTCGATTTTGGGATGGCGACTTACAATGAGGAGAACAAAGTGGAACAAATCGCTCATTTTGCGGCAACTAATTCAGATATTAATTTAGTATCGGATAAGCTTCAAAAGGAATTTAATGTATTGAAATTGATAGATGGATACCGTTCACGAGGTCACTTGTTTACCAAGACAAATCCAGTTCGTGAAAGAAGAACTTCATCGCCTACACTTGATATTTCTAATTTCGGACTTTCATCAGCAGATTTAAACACTGTTTTTGATGCTGCAAAGGTTATCAACATACAGCCTTGTACGCTTCAGGAAATTATAACTCACCTTGATACCATATATTGTCAGCACATTGGAGTGGAGTACATGTATATTCGTAATCCAGAAGTGGTGGAATGGATTCAGAAAAAATTAGGGGTCAATGATAATCAACCTAAATTTTCATTGGATGAAAAGAAATCAATTCTAAATAAATTGAATCAAGCCGTTTCTTTTGAAAACTTTTTGCATACAAAATATGTAGGTCAAAAACGTTTTTCTCTTGAAGGTGGAGAATCAATCATACCAGCTTTGGATGCTTTAATAGAAAAAGCAGCCGAAAAAGGAGTAGAGCAATTTGTAATGGGAATGGCACACCGTGGCCGTTTAAATGTTTTGGCAAATATTTTTGGCAAATCAACTCAAGACATTTTTGGAGAGTTTGATGGTAAAGATTACGACCAGGAATATTTTGATGGGGATGTTAAGTACCATTTAGGACTTACCGCTGACAAAGTTACAAGCTCTGGAAAAAATATAAATATCAATTTGGCTCCAAATCCTTCTCACCTAGAAACTGTAGGTGCGGTTATTGAAGGAATTACAAGAGCAAAACAAGACAAATATTTCCCTAACGATTTCTCAAAAGTATTACCAATTGCCGTTCACGGAGATGCTGCAATTGCAGGTCAGGGGATTTTGTATGAGATAGTACAAATGGCACAACTAGACGGTTATAAAACTGGAGGGACAATCCATATTGTAATCAATAATCAAGTAGGTTTTACTACTAATTACCTTGACGCGCGTTCGTCTACCTATTGTACGGATGTTGCCAAAGTAACGCTTTCGCCAGTGCTACACGTAAATGCGGATGATGCTGAAGCCGTAGTACATGCCATGTCATTTGCATTGGATTTCAGAATGCAATTTGGTCGTGACGTTTTTATCGATTTATTAGGATACCGAAAATACGGGCATAATGAAGGTGATGAGCCTCGTTTTACTCAGCCTGTATTGTACAAAATCATAGCAAAGCACAAAAATCCACGTGACATATATATGGATAAGTTGCTTGCAGAAGGTGTTGTTGACAGCACTTTTGTAAAAGGATTGGAACATGAATACAAATCAAACTTGGAGGTAAATTTAGAAGAATCCCGTAAAAAAGATTTGACTATTATTACTCCATTTATGAAAAATGAGTGGAAAGGTTTTGAGCAAGTTTCTGATGCTGAAATGCTTAAAAAAGTAGACACTTCATTTCCTAAAGTAGCATTAGATTCCGTTATAAAAACGGTTTCTACATTGCCATCTGATAAGAAGTTTATCAACAAAATCAGTAAAATTGTTACCGATAGAAAAACTGGATACGACAACAATACCATCGATTGGGGAACTGCAGAGACCTTAGCTTACGGTGCACTTTTGACCGAAGGTTTTGATGTTCGAATTTCTGGTCAGGATGTAGAGCGTGGGACTTTCTCTCACCGTCATGCTGTTGTGAAGGTAGAAGATTCTGAAGAAGAAGTTGTTTTATTAAATGCAGTCGAAAATAAAAAAGGGAAGTTTAATATTTATAACTCTCTTTTATCTGAATATGGTGTGCTAGGATTTGATTATGGGTACGCTTTAGCAAATCCAAATACACTGACCATTTGGGAAGCGCAATTTGGGGATTTCAGTAATGGAGCCCAGATTATGATTGACCAATATATCTCTTGTGGGGAAGACAAATGGAACAATCAAAACGGAATTGTTTTATTATTGCCACACGGTTATGAAGGTCAAGGAGCAGAGCATTCCTCAGCAAGAATGGAACGTTATTTACAACTTTGCGCCAGACATAATATGTATGTTGCTGATTGTACAACACCAGCCAACTTTTTTCACTTGTTGCGAAGACAAATGAAAACCACTTTCCGTAAACCACTTGTGGTGTTTACACCAAAGAGTTTGTTGCGTGATCCAAGATGTGTATCTACAGTAGAGGAATTAGCAACAGGTAGTTTTCAAGAAACATTCGATGATGCAACAGTAACTAAAGCTGATGTGAAAACACTGGTTTTCTGTACAGGTAAATTCTATTATGACATTACTGCCGAAAGAGAAAATAACGGTCGTAAAGATGTAGCAGTTGTTAGAATCGAACAATTATTTCCATTGCCTGTAGAACAATTAAAAGCAATTATCGCTACATATCCAAATGTTGATGATTATGTTTGGGCACAAGAAGAGCCAAAAAACATGGGAGCTTACAGTTACATGTTGATGAATTTTGATTTAGTAAAATGGAGATTAGCTTCACTAAAAGCATATGCAGCTCCAGCGGCAGGAAGTTATACAAGAGCAAAACGCCGTCATGCCGATGCTATAAAAATGGTTTTCGATAAAAATTTATTTAGATAAACTCAAATTTTGTACTTATGAAGAAACTTTTAACCTTATTATTTTTTAGTTTAATTTTCAGTTTTTCTTATTCTCAAGAATTAAAAAAACCTAGCGAAGGAAAATCATTAGTGTATTTTACAAGAGCGACAGCGACAGGTTTTTTGATCAATTTTAAATATTTTGATGGGGAAAAATATTTAGGTAAATTTAATTATGGAAAATACTTGGTTTACGAATGTGAACCTGGAAAACATTTATTTTGGTCTAAATCTGAAAATACTGACTTTTTAGAAGCAGAATTAGAAGCGGGTAAAGTTTATATAATTGATTCGGAACCTCAAATGGGTGCTTTTAAAGCAGCTGTAAAATTAATGCCTTTTGATAATGATTTTAATAATTATAAGAATATCAAAAAGTACGAAAGAAAAAAAGAAGGAATATTAAAAGCTATTTCAGGAGCTAAAGAATATACTATAAGTGAAGATGATTTGGCTGAAGCCAAAAAAGATCAAGAAGATTTAGTGAAACGTTCTATTGAGAAATATACCAAACGAAAAGCAGAAGGAGAAGTTTATCCTACGATGACAGTAAATAGTAATTATGTTTCAAATTTAGAAACAGGCAAATAATTCAATTGCTAGTAAATAAAAAAACATAAGTAATTGTAACAAGAATTAAAATTCATAATTTA
This sequence comes from Flavobacterium glaciei, assembly GCF_003350545.1. Taxonomy (GTDB): domain Bacteria; phylum Bacteroidota; class Bacteroidia; order Flavobacteriales; family Flavobacteriaceae; genus Flavobacterium; species Flavobacterium glaciei. Next base: position 63,491 of record NZ_QQBA01000014.1, on the reverse strand, counting down.
AAATAATAGAACATGATTTTAGAAATGAAAGTCCCGTCACCAGGGGAATCTATAAAGGAAGTTGAAATTGCAACTTGGTTGGTAAAAGACGGAGATTATGTAGAAAAAGACCAAGCAATTGCTGAGGTTGATTCTGATAAAGCAACATTAGAATTGCCAGCAGAAGCAAGCGGAATCATTACTTTAAAAGCAGAAGAAGGCGATGCAGTAGCAGTAGGAGCGGTAGTTTGTTTAATTGATACGAGTGCAGCAAAACCAGCAGGTGATGCACCAGCGGCGGCAGTTGAAGCACCAAAAGCTGAAGTTAAAGCAGAAGCACCAAAAGCGGCTCCCGTAGCAGCAGCTCCAGCAGCAACTTACGCTTCAGGAACTCCATCTCCAGCAGCAAGAAAAATATTAGACGAAAAAAATATAGCGCCAGCCTCTATAACAGGAACTGGAAAAGACGGAAGAATAACTAAAGATGATGCCGTAAATGCAGTGCCTTCAATGGGAACTCCTACAGGTGGATCTCGTGGAACAGAGCGTACTAAATTATCTATGTTGCGTCGTAAAGTGGCAGAAAGATTAGTTGCCGCTAAAAACGAAACGGCCATGTTGACTACTTTTAATGAAGTAAACATGACGCCAATCAATTTGATTCGTAATGAATACAAAGATGCGTTCAAAGCAAAACATGGCGGAATAGGTTTAGGATACATGTCTTTCTTTACTAAAGCAGTAACCAGAGCATTGCAACTTTTCCCAGATGTAAACTCAATGATGGATGGTGATCATAAGATTGCTTTCGACTTTTGCGATATTTCAATTGCAGTTTCAGGTCCAAAAGGATTAATGGTTCCTGTAGTTCGTAATGCTGAAAACTTGACTTTCCGTGGAGTTGAAGCTGACATTAAAAGATTAGCTCTTAAAGCACGTGACGGACAAATCACAGTAGATGATATGACTGGTGGTACATTCACTATTACTAATGGTGGTGTTTTTGGAAGTATGTTAAGTACACCAATTATCAATCCTCCACAATCAGGAATTCTTGGAATGCACAACATTATTGAGCGTCCAATTGCTGTAAATGGTAAAGTTGAAATTCATCCAATGATGTATGTAGCATTGTCTTATGACCATAGAATAATTGATGGTCGTGAGTCTGTTGGATTCTTAGTTGCAGTAAAAGAAGCGTTAGAAAACCCAATGGAATTATTGATGGATAACAATCCTAAAAAAGCTTTAGAGTTGTAATATATTATCTTAGTCACTTGACAAAAAAAATTAATCCTATCTTATTTCGAAAGATGGGATTTTTTTTATTAAAATAGAATGGTAAATGTGTAATATATTTAGATTTTTTTTACGTTTACCTTTTTTTATTACAAAAAAAATTACGATTAGTGCATTTATAATTAATTATGAGCTAGGATTTACCTTTACATTACCACAACAATTATAAATAATATATGATTAGCAGTGATATTCTAGTCGTCGAAAAATAGAGTTAAGTGCTAGTAATACTTATGTTTAAAGTTGTTTTTGAGTAAAATATATCTTTGTGTAGTTGTATAGTTTTTAGATACTTTTATTTTATTATCGTAAAAGAATACATTCATAAATTTGAATATAACTAATAACTCTAGATTATGAAAAAAATTACTTTATTCATTTTGCTGTTAATTTTCTCAGTAGGATTTTCACAAAATGCACCCATTACATTTGAAACCGGTGAGTTTGGTTCTACATGGTCATTTGCAACTTTTGAAAATGGTTCAGGAGCTGGATACTCGAAAGTTGCTAATCCATTTCCAGGTGGTATAAACAGTTCAGCAACTGTGGGGAAGTTTGTTGCAGGAACAAGTGCATCTGGTGCTCAGCCATATGCAGGATTTGAAACGGCTCATGCTTCGGGTGCAAATGGCATTGGAACTTTTACTTTGAGTACTTCTAATTGTATCATCAAAATAATGGTCTACAAAACAGTAATTAGTGACGTAGCTTTGAAATTTGCTATAGCGAATGGTGGTGCTCAGCCAGAAATTAAAGTGCCAAACACTAAAATCAACGAATGGGAAGAATTGACTTTTGACTTTTCAGGGAAAATTGGATTAAATGAAACCATCAACATTGATCAAATGATATTCTTTTTGGATTTCAATGCCAGAACAGTTGAAACTACAAGTTATTTTGACAACGTTACTTTTTCTGCAAAAACTGCTGCGCCAACTCCAACAGAACCAATGGTAGCTGCACCAACTCCTACAAAACCAGCCTCAGATGTTATATCGCTGTTCAGTAATGCATATACTAATGTTCCAATTACTACTTGGAGAACAGATTGGTCCGCAGGTAGTACATTAACGGATATGCAAATTGCTGGAAATGACACGAAGAAATATACAAATTTGAATTATTTTGGAGTTGATGTCACTGGTACAATCGATGCGACAGCAATGACGTTTATTCATATTGATATATGGACACCAGATTTAACAGCTTTCAAAATAAAACTGGTTGATTTTGGTCCAAATGGAGTCTATCAAGGAGGTGATGATAAGGAATTTGAAATTACACGTACGCCTACATTATCAGGGTGGAATAGTTTTGACATTCCTTTGTCAGAGTTTACTGATTTGACTACTAGAGGAAATATTGCTCAATTAGTGTTTTCAGGAGCACCGGCTGGAACTGTTTATATTGACAATGTCTATTTTAGTAAAACTGCTGCGCCAGCTCCAACTCCAACAGAACCAATGGTAGCTGCACCAACTCCTACAACTACGTCCGCAGATGTCATTTCTCTATTCAGTAATGCGTATACTAATGTGCCAATTACGACTTGGAGAACAGATTGGTCAGCAGGTAGTACACTAACGGATATGCAAATTGCAGGAAATGACACGAAGAAATATACCAATTTGAATTATTTTGGAGTAGATGTTACTGGTACAATTAACGCTACGCCAATGTTGTATTTTCATATTGATGTATGGACACCAGATTTAACAGCTTTCAAAATAAAACTGGTTGATTTTGGTCCAAATGGAGTCTATCAAGGAGGTGATGATATGGAGTTTGAAATTACACGTACTCCTACATTATCAGGATGGAATAGTTTTGATATTCCTTTATCAGAGTTTACTGGCTTGACTACTAGAGGAAATATTGCTCAATTAGTGTTCTCAGGAGCACCAGCTGGAACTGTTTATATTGACAATGTTTATTTTAGCAAAACAGCTTCTACCTTAAGTGTTCCTACTTTTGAAATTTCAAAAGTGATGATGTATCCAAACCCGGTTACTAATTATTTTACAATTGATGCTAATAGTGAAATAGATAATGTAAGTGTTTATAATGTATTGGGTCAGGAGGTTTTAGTTAGAAGTCCAAAAAGTAATTCTACAACCATCCAAACAAGTCAACTTTCAAAAGGAGTTTATATTGTAAAAACAGTTGTAGAGGGAAAAGTAGCCACCACTAAAATGATCAAAGAATAAGTTTGTTTAGGTTTGTAGTAGAAGTAGAGCGTATTGATTTTCGATACGCTCTTTTCTTTTATTTCAATAAATACAAATAATGGTTGTAATAATCCACAATCGCTTTTCCTTTCATTAAAACATCAGCACCTATTATTCCATGCACTGGTTTTGCTTTGTGTTGTAATAAAGCCTCATTTACGTGTGATAAATCGAAAACAACAATATCAAAAGCGATGTCTTTCCAGGAGCCCAATTTCAATTCGTTTTTTGTGGCAATTTGTGTAAACATTCCGGTAGCGCCAGCACCAGAAGCTTTTGTTTTTGATTTTTTTGCTTCTAATGAAAACAAATCAATACTCTCAAAACCTACGCAACTGTTAGATGCTCCTGTGTCTAAAATAAAATTCCCTGTTATACCATTTATTGTAGCTTTTATCAAAAGATGCTGCGTTTTAGTAATCTTAAATTTTACTTTTTTGTAGTTTTCTTTTTTAAGAATATCTTGAAGATTTTTCATAGTTTCTGTTGGGATTTTGAATCTTTATTTTTCGATAAATAATTATTAAAATTAACATCTTGGTAGTTTACAGGTTTGGGAAACTACGTCTAATAATCGTAATTTTGTACTTCAAACCTGAAAAAACACACTTGGAAACAAATATAGTCATCACCGATACACATACCCATTTATACTCAGAAGAATTTGATCAAGATAGAAACGAAATGATACAGCGCGCTATTGATGCTGGTGTTTCGCGTTTTTTTATTCCTGCAATCGATTCTACTTGTACCGAAGCAATGTATGAATTGCAGAAAAACCATCCCAATAATGTATTCTTGATGATGGGTTTGCATCCTACTTATGTAAAAGACAATTACCTGGAGGAATTGCAACATGTAGAAAATGAACTTGCCAAAAGAAAATTCTATGCAGTAGGCGAAATTGGAATCGATTTGTATTGGGATAAAACTCATTTGCCGCAACAACAAATTGCTTTTAGAAAACAAATTCAATTGGCAAAACAATACAAATTACCTATTGTGATTCATTGTCGGGAAGCTTTTGACGAAATATTCGAAATTTTAGAAGAAGAGAAATCACCAGAATTGTTCGGTATCTTTCATTGTTTTACAGGTACTTATGAGCAGGCACTGCAAGCGATTTCGTATAACATGAAACTAGGAATTGGTGGAGTTGTAACTTTCAAAAATGGCAAAATAGACCAGTTCTTGAATCAAATAGACCTTAAACATATTGTTCTCGAAACGGATTCACCGTATTTAGCACCGATTCCTTTTAGAGGAAAAAGAAACGAAAGTAGCTATATTGTTAATGTGGTAGATAAATTAGCGCAAATTTATAACCTGTCAGTAAATGATATTGCTGCAATCACCACAGAAAATTCTAAAGCTATTTTTGGTATTTAAAGTAGATTTTACCTTATTTTGATATTTTTTTTGTTCATTTGTCCACACAAAAATTGAGAACCAAAATGCAGAAATTTGACGCTATTCGGCCTTTTTATGATTCGGAAATAAATGAAGCACTTCATAATGTGATAAATCATCCAATGATGAAGGCATTAATGAATTTTACCTTTCCAGATGTTGCGGATGAAGTTTGGAAAGAACAACTTCGCAAAACGCATTCTATTCGTGATTTCCAGTGTAATTTCATTTACCAATCGGTCCAAAAAGTATTGGAAAAAAGCTCTGAAGGATTGACGACTTCCGGTTTTGAAAATTTAGAACCTAATACTTCTTATTTATTTATATCAAATCATCGCGATATTCTCTTAGATACAACGTTGTTGAATACTGCTTTGTTTGAGCACAGTTTAGTAATGACTGCCTCAGCGATTGGTGATAATTTAGTCAAAAAAGTTTTTTTGAATACGTTAGCAAAACTGAATCGTAATTTCTTAGTACAACGAGGCTTAACGCCAAGAGAAATGTTGCAAAGTTCAAAGCTATTGTCCGAATATATTGGAAATTTATTACTTCATGAAAACCGTTCCGTTTGGATTGCACAACGCGAAGGAAGAACAAAAGACGGTAATGATGCCACTAATCCGGGTGTTTTGAAAATGCTAGGAATGGGTTCTAATGAAAAGAATTTGATGGATTATTTTAAGAAAATCAAAATCGTACCAGTTTCTATTTCGTATGAATACGATCCAACGGATGCTTTGAAAATGCCTCAATTGATGGCTGAAGCCAATAATGAAGTATATGTCAAGGAGAAGAACGAAGATTTTATGACCATTCTTAGTGGAGCTTTGGGTCAAAAGAAACGAATTCACATTCATGTAGGTAAGGTTTTAGAAAATGAAATAGAGCAAATAAAAGCCAATAACGACAATTCAAATAAGCAAGTTGCTGCGCTAGCGCAGGAAATTGATGATGCGATATTGAGTAATTACAAGTTGTGGCCTACTAATTTTATTGCGTATGATATTGTTCATAAAACAAATGAATATGCCCACTTGTACACTGAAAATGAAAAATCTTTATTTGAACGCCGATTAGAAATGCGCATAGACCATGATAATCCCGTGGCACTTGATGGTTTTTTAGCCATGTATGCTAATCCCGTTGTCAATAAATTAAAATACCATGACATTGCATAAAGCCAAGATACTTTTAATTTATACCGGTGGAACCATTGGTATGCGCAAGGATTTTGAGACAGGAGCGCTCAAAGCATTTAATTTTAATAAATTGTTGCAAAGTATTCCTGAGCTTAAACAGTTAGATTGCGAAATTGAAACGGTTTCATTTGAAGTGCCTATTGATTCCTCTAATATGAATCCTGCTGAATGGTCAAAGATTGCGACCATAATTGAGCAAAATTATACTTCCTACGATGGTTTTGTAGTACTACATGGTTCAGATACTATGTCTTACTCAGCTTCGGCATTGAGTTTTATGCTTGAAAATTTATCAAAACCCGTTATTTTTACGGGATCACAATTGCCAATAGGTGATTTGCGCACTGATGCCAAAGAGAATTTAATAACAGCCATTCAAATTGCATCTTTGCGAGACAATGATGAACCTGTTATTAGTGAAGTTTGTCTTTATTTTGAATACAAATTATATAGAGGAAACAGAACAACAAAGATTAATGCCGAACATTTTAAAGCATTTACGTCTCCTAATTATCCTGAATTGGTAGAGTCTGGAGTACATTTAAAAATAAATCCAGAAATGTTTTTGCCAAAGAGCGCCAATACAACGTTTCAAGTGCATAAAAAACTTGATAATAACGTTGCCATTATAAAAATGTTTCCAGGTATTAGTGAAGCCGTTTTAGCCGCTATTTTTGAAATCCCGAATTTAAAAGGAATTGTTCTAGAAACGTACGGCTCAGGAAATGCGCCTACAGAGCCTTGGTTTCTTAACTTGTTGCAAAACGCAATCAAAGCAGGATTGCATATTGTGAATGTAACACAGTGTTCTGGCGGAAGTGTAAGCATGGGGCATTATGAAACCAGTACCGGGATGAAAGAAATAGGAGTAATTTCGGGGAAAGACATTACTACTGAGGCAGCTATTACAAAACTGATGTATTTATTGGCTCAAGATATTGCTAGTAAGGAATTTAAAACATTATTTGAAACACCATTGCGTGGCGAAATGATTTAAAGTCTGAATTTGCTTTTCTAAGTCAGTTTTTTTTAAGTTATTTGCAATCCCAATTAGAGAGGTGTCCGAGTGGTTGAAGGAGCTAGCCTGGAAAGCTAGTATATGGGTAACTGTATCGAGGGTTCGAATCCCTTCCTCTCTGCAAAAAATATAATGCTTCCTGTAAAGGAAGCATTTTTTGTTTTAAAGCATGGCAAACTTTTTAGTTTCTCGAAGTGTATAAAACAAAAAAAAGGCTCTCTGCCAATGGTCAAGAGCCCTCCCTTTTCGGGCAAAAAGGAATTAGATATCTGTAAATCTATATTTAATAGTTGTATTGTAACTTACAGTAAGGAATTGTGTAAAGTTTCCATTTTTTTTTCTAGCTTGTAAATTAATTTCACACCTTTCGCAAAATTTGCGTGGCTTGAGCCATGTTAAACACAACTGTTGCAGCTTCTGTTCCGGTGTTGCTGTCATAAATGTCTAGCAGCGCCACTTCTGGGACATTCACGTTCAAAAGATGTGAAGCAATGTTTAAATCATTGTTGTCTTGAGCATTTACATTGCTAGCAAATAATCCAGCAACAGTTACAAGTAATAGGTTAACTTTTTTCATGATATTGGGGTTTTTTGATTATTAATATGTCATAAAACTACAATCTATCTCAATTGTGAGGCCTGATTATTCGATAGACCGCATTGAAGTATAGACGAATAAAAGCCTTTGTAAGTTTTTGAGAAAATAGGAAATCAAAAAAGTGTTGGTTAACGGAGAAGGATTAGTTTTATGTTTTTCTTTTCGCTCTTTATCTTTGTTGTCGAGAAAATTCATCAAATAAATGGGTCAAAATCCTATCTTTGTATGGCTATATAGAATAGCACTCGTCAATAAAATATCAAAAGGAAATATGAAAAGGACATCTATCAAGAACAAATCTGTTTGGTTGTTATTAAATTGCTTTCTACTACTTCCTTTTTCGGCAGTTTTTTCTCAAGAAATAACACCAGTAAAAGAAGAAGTTATTCAAATAGATTCTTTGTATCGAGAAGATCAGTTTTATTTTGGTGTAACGTATAATACTTTGATGGATAAGCCAGCTGGAGTGTCACAAAGAAAATTTTCCTCGGGACTATCGGCAGGATTTCTGAGAGACATGCCGATTAATAAAAAACGAACAGTAGCCGTTGCCTCTGGTATTGGTTTTACTTATAATAATTACAATCAAAATCTTGCCATTTCCTCACCTGCGGGAAAACCGATATACACTATTATCGATTCGGAGTTTGAATATGATAAAAACAAGTTCTCTTTACTTTCAGTTGATGTTCCTATTGAGTTCAGATGGAGAACCTCTACTTACGAAAGTCATAAGTTTTGGAGGATTTATGGAGGGTTTAAGATGAGTTATTTACTCTATGACAGGTCTATTTTTAATAGTGCTGATGGTAAAGTAGTGGTGACTGGAAATCAAGATTTTAATAAATTTCAGTACGGGGCTTACATTTCATCAGGTTACAATACGATTAATCTATATGCGTATTACGGTTTGAATTCGTTGTTTAAATCTGCTAAAGTCAATGACGAATCAGTTGCTATGAGATCATTGAATATTGGTATAACATTCTACATCCTATAACCACAAGACTAACAAAAGCAACTGAGGCACAGCTCCAAGGAAAAACCCCAAAATTAATTCTTTGTTTGTGTGTGCTTCCATTTCTAAACGGGAAGAAGCTACAAAACCATTGAGTAGAATCAAAGCGGTGATTAATAATGTGTTTTGAAGTTGAAGGTGTAAGCTTAATCCAATTATAAATACCGTTAAGGAACTGATTGCTATCATGTGAAGGCTTGCTTTTACATTGATAAACAAAAGAATAAGCGCTAAGATAGTACTCAAAAGTGCACCTAGAAGAAAAAAATGCAACTCAGGATATCGATCTATTGTAATGCTTTTTTTTACCAAAAGGATGAGCAAAAAACAGTGAAATATTAATGGAATTTTGCGCTGAGATACTTCGGTTAGCATAATAGAATCTATCTTTCCTATTGTGCGTAATAATAAAAATATCAAAGAAGGTAATAGTACTGTTACCACGAGAACCTGAAAAAAAACAAATAGTTTTTCTTGAAATGCAAACTCAGCATCGTTAAAAGAGAGGTACAACATTGTTGCCATTGCCGGGATGAATATTGGATGGAAAACATAGGAAAACAATGGGAGTATCTTTTTCAAAACGTCATATTTTTATCTTAAAAACAAATATAAGTAATCTGCTAAAATTAGTAAAGCTATTGCTATTGTTTCTTTTTTCTAGAATAATCAGAAATGGGTATAATTATAGTATAACGGAGTCGTCGTTTTGAAAAGAAGTGTTATTTTTGAGAAAGTTTTATAAGTAGCGAACCATTAAAAGAATAATTTCTATTCCAGAAATCTATTGCAATCTCTTTCTAATTCCATGAGCCAGAAAATCCTAAAAAGCATTCAAAATGTCCCTGCTACATTTATTGGTAATAACACTAATTGGGCATTAGAAACCATTTCTATAGATAGTCGTTCTCTGCAAAACGGACCACAAACTTTGTTTTTTGCATTAGTAGGAGCTAATAATGATGCGCATCAATACATCAAGGATTTAATTGCTACTGGTGTTCAGAATTTTGTTGTGACTTATATTCCAAAGGAATGTGAGGGTAAAGCTAATTTTTTTGTTGTACAAAACACCCTGATTGCTTTACAACAATTTGCAGCAAACTATCGCAGTCTTTTTAATTTTCCTATCATCGGACTAACCGGAAGTAACGGTAAAACGATTGTCAAGGAATGGCTCAACTTTTTATTGAGTCCTGATTATAACGTAATCCGAAGTCCTAAAAGTTATAATTCGCAAATTGGAGTTCCTTTATCAATAATTGCGATTAATGAGCAACACAATCTTGGGATTTTTGAAGCGGGTATTTCCACACGTTCTGAAATGGATAAATTACAGGAAATTGTTAAACCTACCATAGGAATTCTAACTAATATTGGAACTGCACACGATGAAGGTTTTGTAAATACAGAGGAGAAAATATCCGAAAAATTGAAACTTTTTAAGCACGTTGAGGTTTTAATTTATCATAAAAATAAAATAATTGATCTTATAGTAGATTCAGAAATCAATCTTTTTTCATGGAGTTTTAATGATAAGAGCGCATCAGTTTTTGTTTCCAAAAAAAGTGTTTTAGACAAGACAGTTTTGAATATAGAATTCGGTCAAGAATATTATGAGATTAAAATTCCGTTTCAAGACGAGGCATCTGTAGAAAATGCCATCACTTGTTTGATGGTTTTATTGTATTTTAAATATGATGAAAAAACCATTCAAAACCGAATGGAATTGTTGTATCCGGTAGAAATGCGTTTAAAAGTCAAGAACGGAATCAACAATTGTAGTATTATTGATGATAGTTACAGCTCTGATTTTCAGTCATTGAAAATAGCGTTGGATTTTCTCGAAAGTCAAAAGCAATACAAGAAGAAAACGGTAATTCTTTCGGATATTTTTCAAAGCGGTTTGTCTAATGACGAATTGTATACTAGGGTTTCCCAGTTGATTGTTTCTAATAAAATTGACCGTGTTATCGGAATTGGAGAAACTATTTCAGCATTCGAAAAGAAGTTTGTCAATTGTGTCAGTTATAAAACCACAGCGGAGTTTATAGCTAAATTTAATGATTTGAATTTTGCTAATGAAACCATTTTAATAAAAGGAGCAAGAACGTTTCAGTTTGAAGAGATTGTTGCGCTGTTAGAAGAAAAGACACATGAAACTGTACTGGAAATCAACCTAAATGCTATTAGTGATAACTTAAATTTTTTTAAATCTAAGTTGAAGCCGAATGTCAAAATCATGGTAATGGTTAAGGCTTTTGGATATGGAAATGGCGGTTTTGAAATCGCTAAATTACTGGAACATCACAAAGTGGACTATCTGGGTGTTGCTTTTGCCGACGAAGGGATTTTGCTTAAAAGCGCCGGAATTCATTTGCCTATTATGGTTTTAAATCCCGAAACGACTAGTTTTCCTGCGATAATCCAACACCAATTAGAGCCTGAAATTTATAGCTTAAAAGGACTTCATGCGTTCCTGAAAATTGCCGAACAAAAGCAGTTAAACCAATTTCCGATACACATAAAGCTCGACACAGGAATGCACCGTTTGGGTTTTGAGGACAATACCATCGATGATTTAATTGCGACTTTAAAAGGAAATCAAACTGTTAAAGTAAAAAGTATTCTGTCGCACATGGCAACAAGCGATAACTTAGAATTTAAAGATTTTGCGTATGCACAAATTGATTTATTCGAAAAATTATCGTCTAAATTGATGTCAGAATTGCAAATAACGCCATTGCGACACATCTTAAATACCTCAGGAATAAGTAATTTCCAAGAAGCCCAGTACGACATGGTTCGATTGGGAATAGGATTGTATGGAGTTTCAAATGATGCCGAAGAACAAAAACAACTTGAAAATGTGGGTACGCTGAAATCAATTATTTCGCAAATAAGAACGATTTCAAAGGGAGAAAGTGTGGGTTATGGCAGACGATTCATTGCGGAGAAACCTACAAAAATTGCCACAATTCCTATAGGATATGCCGATGGAATTTCTAGAGGCTGGGGAAATGAATTGGGATTTGTGATGATAAAAAATGCTAAGGCTTATATCGTTGGCAGTATTTGTATGGATATGCTTATGGTTGATGTTACTGATATAGAATGTTTAGAAGGAGATCAGGTGATTATTTTTGGCGAATGCCCAACAGTTTCCTATATCGCAAAAAAATTAAATACAATCCCTTATGAAATACTCACTAGTGTTTCTCAGCGGGTAAAACGTGTTTTTTATCGATAAATACTGTTTTTTTTACGTTAAGTATTAAAAGTATGTTAAAATTTAACTATTTTCGTTTTTAATATTTAACAATTAAAAAAAAACTATGGGATTTTTCAGTGATTTTAAGGCTTCTTTAATGAAAGGAGATGTTTTAAGTTTAGCAACTGCAGTTGTTATTGGTGGTGCTTTTGGTAAAATCGTGGGGTCTGCCGTCGATGATGTTATTATGCCTATTGTAGGTTTGTTAACTGGAGGTATTGATTTTACCCAGAAATTCGTAACACTTGATGGAAATAGTTATGCTGATTTAGCTGCTGCTAAAACTGCTGGCGCTGCCGTGATAACTTATGGAAATTTGGTACAAGCTATTATTAACTTTGTTATTATAGCTTTCTTTATTTTTGTGGTTTTAAGAGCTGCTGAAAAAGCTAAGAAAAAAGAAGAAGTTGCTCCTGCTGCTCCAGCTGGACCAACTCAAGAAGAATTATTGACTCAAATCAGAGATTTGTTGAAAAAATAATTACCGCTACATTTTATATTCTAACTAAACCGCTTCGTAACTGAAGCGGTTTTTCTTTGAAAGTTAGTCTAAAACAGTAGTGGTTTTTTACCGTCAAGAAAGTAAGATACATCGAGAAGCAATTTAAAAATTAATCTTCTTAATTCTTTAATGGTTCAAATATTATATAGAATGTCATTTCGCTACTTTTTTATTAAAACAACAACAATTACTGGAGACAATTTTCTTTTCCATGCCTTTAATTAAATGTTGTAAATTTAACATTTTGTTATTTTTTGTGAACGGTATTGAAATGTTTTCAATATTAATTACTTTTGTTTTTCAAATGTAAACCTAGAAAATACACATAAGATGAGAATAGCAGTTGTAGGCGCTACTGGAATGGTTGGCGAAGTAATGTTGAAAGTTTTAGCAGAAAGAAATTTCCCTGTAACAGAATTAATTCCAGTTGCGTCTGAGCGATCAGTAGGAAAAGAGATTGAATATAATGGTAAAAAATATAAAGTAGTGAGCATGCAAACCGCAGTAGATATGAAAGCAGATATTGCTTTGTTCTCAGCAGGTGGCGACACATCTTTAGAATGGGCTCCAAAATTTGCAGCTGCAGGAACAACGGTTATCGATAATTCTTCGGCGTGGAGAATGGATCCAACTAAAAAATTAATTGTTCCAGAAATCAACGCAGCGGAATTGACAGCTGCAGATAAAATCATCGCAAATCCTAACTGTTCTACCATTCAAATGGTATTGGTTTTAGCTCCTTTGCACAAAAAATACAACATCAAACGTGTGATTGTTTCTACCTACCAATCCATAACTGGTACTGGTGTAAAAGCAGTGCAACAATTAGAAAATGAATATGCTGGTGTTCAAGGTGAAATGGCATACAAATACCCAATTCACAGAAATGCGATTCCACAATGTGATTCTTTTGAAGAAAACGGATACACAAAAGAAGAGATGAAACTAGTTCGTGAAACTAAAAAAATCTTAAGCGACAATACAATCGCTGTTACGGCTACTGCGGTTCGTGTGCCAATTGTAGGTGGACACAGTGAAGCGGTAAATGTGGAATTTTCTAATGATTTTGATGTAAATGAAGTAAGAAACATTTTGCATCACACTGATGGTGTAGTAGTTCAAGATAACAACGATACATTTACGTACCCAATGCCAATGTATGCACAAGGAAAAGATGAGGTTTTTGTAGGTAGAATTCGTCGTGACGAAAGTCAGGAAAATACATTGAATATGTGGATTGTTGCAGACAACTTGAGAAAAGGAGCTGCTACAAATACAATTCAAATTGCGGAATATTTGATTGCAGCTAAATTAGTGTAACATTTGAGATAGCAAACACACTATATTTTTCAAAGGAAAAAAAAGTGTTGCAATTTGATTTTTGATTAAAATTTTTGAAATCCATTTGTTTTTACGAAATGTATATTTTGTTAAAACAAATGGATTTATATTTCAGTATTCATATATTTGCCAATGATGAAAAGCAAATTTTCTACATTTAGTTTCTTATTGACGATGACAGTGTTGCTATCGATGCTGTTTCAATCGTTGCATAAGTACGAACATATAGCACAGCAACTCTCTGAAATACAATGTGTGCATGAGAAAAATGCTGAAGCAGAAATTACGCATCAGCATCACAATTTTGATTTCTGTGAAGCTTGCGACTATAAATTAAGCAGTTTTACATTTCCTACTTTCCATCATTTTGAATTAAATTCAGTAGAATTATACCTAAATAATACGGGTTTCAAGTCTTTTGAAATCACACAATTCTTTAAAGGAAGCCTTTTTGCGCTTCGAGCTCCTCCCTTAGTTTAAGAATATTCGCATCAATATATCATTTTCAATTATAGGAAATGATTCACATGTTTATATATTTTGAACAAGGAAAATGCAAACAAAAATCTATATTGTTTTGTGCTTCTGTATGTTTTGTATGCTAAGTTTTGCGCAAAACACCGTAAGTGGAAAAATCACTACTCAAGAGGGAATGCCTCTTTCTGGGAGTCACATACACATTGGAACAAAAACCGTGTCTTCGGATGTTTCTGGGAATTATAGTATAAAAAAACTACCTGCTGGGAATGTCAAAGTATTCGTTTCGTATGTTGGTTATAAATCGGTAGACACACTGATAAATATTTCTGGTAATCAAGAATTAAATTTTACTCTAAAAGTAAATACGGACCAACTTCAAGCGGTAGTCGTAAGGCAAAAAGCCAATACGCTGAACAAGTCGATTTTAGAACAAAAGATCAAAACAGAAACTATCGAAAAATTCAGCAATCAGACACTTGGAGACATTCTCAAAGAAATAGCGGGTGTTTCTAGCTTAAAAACAGGAAGTTCCGTGGTGAAGCCGGTTATAAATGGTTTGTTTGGGAGTCGGGTTCCAGTAATCAATAACAATGTGCGATTAGAAGATCAAGAATGGGGAACGGAACACGCACCTAATTTTGATGTAAACGCTGCGGGAAAAATCACGGTGATCAAAGGCGCTTCTGGGCTGCAGTATGGCGGTGATGCAGTAGGAGGTTTAGTGGTTATAGAACCGGTTTTGGTAAAAAAAGACACGCTGTTTGGCAAAACCATTCTGAATTTAGCGTCTAATGGTCGAGGCGGTTCCGTTAGTACAAGTTTACACAAAGGAAACGACAAAGGATGGAGTTGGAACGCTTTGGGAACTTTTAAGTATTCAGGCGACAAAGAAGCTCCGGATTATGTATTGTCTAATTCAGGAAATCGAGAGGCTAATTTTTCTGGAGATGTAAAATTCACTGGAAAAAAATACGATATTTCCGGTTATTACAGTTTTTACAATACTACGATTGGTATTTTGAGTGCCTCGCATACTGGGAATGTAAACGATTTGTACAATTCCATTACCAATAAAATTCCTTCGGTTGTAAATAATTTCACTTACACAATAAAAAATCCTAAGCAGAGGGTAAAGCACCATTTAGCTAAGATGAACTACAACTATTATTTTGATGAAACTGCTTCTTTGGCAGTGCAATACTCTTTTCAGTTTAACAAAAGAATGGAGTTCGATGTACGCAGAGGAGATTTTAATGATGTTGCCGCTTTAGACTTGGAGTTAACCACACATGCTATCAATGTAGATTACAAAAAAACGTTGCATGACTGGACTTTAAAAACAGGATTCAATACCTCAATACAAAATAATTTTGCAAATCCGGCAACGGGAATAAAACCTTTGATTCCTAATTTTGACCGAATCGAATTTGGAACGTATGGAATAGCCAGTTATGATTTGTCCGATAGTTTTTCTGTAGATGCAGGACTGCGTTATGACTTTTCGCAAGTGGATGCTACCAAGTTTTATCTAAAATCCAGATGGGAGGAAAGAGGCTATACAACTGAATTTGCTGATTTTATAGTGGGAGAACAAGGCAATCAATGGTTGACAAAGCCAAGTTTTACATTTCATAATATCTCAGCCAGTGCAGGCTTTCACAAGGAATTTGAGACAGGCTTTAATTGGTATTCTAATGTCAGTCTTGCTACAAGAAACCCAAATCCATCAGAGTTTTTTAGTGACGGTTTGCATCATTCTACAGGGATTATCGAGTTAGGCGATTTAGCGTTAGACAAAGAACAAGCAATCAAATTATCGACGACATTGCAAAAAAAATGGACTGCTTTCTCGGTTGAGGTAAATCCTTTTATCAATAGCATCCGTAATTTTATGTTCTTGCGACCTGTTGGTTTTGAGACAACCATTCGTGGTGCTTTTCCTGTTTGGGAATATCAACAAACTAATGCAAGATTGGCGGGAGTTGATGTACAAACTCATTGGAAAATAAACAAACAATGGCAATACGATTTTGCTTTGGCCTATGTCAACGGGAAAGACCTGACTAACAAGGAATCGTTAATCGATATTCCGCCTTTGAATCTTAATAATAAAATTCAGTTTTCAAAAAGCGAATGGCATGATCTGAAACTCGAATTAAAGAGCGAAGTGGTGCTGCGTCAAAATCAGTTTCCAGACAATAATTTCACTACAAACATTGTCGTTAATAATGAGTTAGCGCCCGTTCTGGTAGACATCAGTACGCCGCCACCGGGGTATCAATTGTTGCATTTTTATTCGGAAATGAAATTTAAAACTTTTGGTAAAACCAATGCAACGGTCGCATTTTCTGTTCAAAATATTTTAAACACTACTTACAGGGACTATCTCAACAGGCAACGTTTTTTTGCCGATGAAATGGGTAGAAACTTTCAAATTCAATTAAAATTTAATTATTAAAAAGTAAAAAAATGAAAAATTCAAAAATTTTAGCAATCGCATTAATATCAATATTCACTTTTTCATCTTGTAACAATGATGAGGATCCAATCGCAGTAAATGAGGAAGAAGTAATCACAACGGTGACTACAACTCTGACTGCTGGAAGTCAGACAGTAATTTTGACTTCCAGAGATCTTGACGGAGACGGTCCAAATGCTCCAGTGGTAACGGTTTCTGGAAATTTGTTAGTTAATACAACATATACAGGAGCCGTTAGATTCCTAAATGAATCAGTAACCCCCGTTGATGATATTACGCTCGAAATAAAAGAAGAAGGTGATGAGCACCAACTGTTTTTTCAAGCACCAGCAGCAATAGGAGCTTTTACTTATGCTGATGCCGATGTTAACGGGAAACCTATTGGATTGGATTTTACTTTAAAAACAGGAACAGTAGCAGCAAGTGGAAATATAGTGGTTGTGTTGAGACACGAGCCAGCTAAAAGTGCTGCTGGAGTTGCAACGGGTGACATTACAAATGCGGGTGGTGCAACAGATGCACAAATTACATATCCAGTTCAAGTCAAATAAGTACTTCGTTCTGATGTCAACCATTTTAGTAAACGCTATTCGAAAGAGTAGCGTTTTTTTGGTTGTTAAATACTAGGCACTAATTTTTAATTTTTTAATAAATGAATGTTAATCGTGATTGAATAAATCTAAATAATCTTTAAAAACATATAACTTGTTTCGTTGTGCTCCAGATATTTCTTTTATAATATCTAGTCGCTCTAAATCTGCCAAAAGTTTATAAGCTGTAACTGATGACTTTTGTAATAGTTCTTCCACTTTTGTTACCTCAATTATTGGCTGAGTATAGAGGTAATCTACTACTTTTCGTGCGTCCATATTGCGATTCCCCAATGACTTTAATTTATCTTCTAAACTTTTTTGCAGTTGCAAAATGCCATCAAAAGTAGTTACCCCTTTTTTTGCAGTTTCAATAATACCAGTTAAGAAAAATTTTAACCATTGGTTAATGTCGTTATGGGTTCTGGTTCGCATTAGATTATCATAATATAATATTCTGTTTTTTTCAAAAAAATCAGAAAGATATAGAATGGGTTGTTTTAGGATTCCCTTGCTGACTAAATATATGGTTATAAGTAATCTACCAACTCTACCGTTTCCATCTAAAAAAGGGTGAATAGTCTCGAATTGATAATGTATAATTGCAATTTTTATTAAATCAGGCAGTGGTGATATTTCATCGTTTGCAAATATTTCAAGATCTGAAATTAACTCATTAATACTAGAGTGAATGGGAGGAATAAAAGCTGCGTCACTAATACTAGCTCCTCCAATCCAGTTTTGGCTAGTTCGATATTCTCCAGGTAATTTGTGTTCGCCACGTACACCCTGCAA
Source organism: Flavobacterium glaciei (assembly GCF_003350545.1). GTDB lineage: Bacteria > Bacteroidota > Bacteroidia > Flavobacteriales > Flavobacteriaceae > Flavobacterium > Flavobacterium glaciei. The sequence goes on along the minus strand of NZ_QQBA01000014.1, from coordinate 45,281 downwards.
AAGTATCTTATGTGTTTGTTTTATAAGTCGGGATGAAAAAGGAAGTCGGTGTAATAGTTTAACCGCTTCATTCATTGCGCTAATATAGTTTTGTACCTCTTCCCAGTCGTCTCTTTTTTCATAAGGGATTTCTTCTTTGCTTAAAAAAGCTTCTTCCATATTGGTTTGAGTACCTTCAATTTTTGAAGATTGAGTAGCTTCTTTGGCGATATGCATTCTGATAAACAAGTCAATGTTTACGTATTCTGAATACATATCTAATCTGCCTAAATGTCTGTCGGCTTTACTTAGTAGGCGAATAACTTCCATATCATTCAATATCCAGTCTCTGTGAATGGTGTTGGGTTGAAAGCTTTTGTAATATCCTTGATTGATATATTTGCCAGAAGTAAATTTTTCCATTTTGATGATTTAAAAACTTAAACAAATGTATTCTTATTTAAGTAAATTGACAAAAAACTTAAATAACTTTTTCTTTATTTAAGTAAATTGATAAAAAACTTAAATAAGGAATGGGTAATTTAAGTAAATGAAAGAGAATCTTAATTAGTGTTTTGAACTTAAAAAAAATATTTTATAAAATCAGATTTCTCTAAACACTAGCTTTTTTAGTTTTATTTAAGACATTCGCACCTTTACCACACTAACTATTTCCCTATTTTTGTAACAACCTAAAAAATTAACTAATGAAGAAATCCTTTTTAATAATGGCTGTAACCTCTGCAATGGCAACTTTTGGTCAAAATAAAAACGAAAAAATAACCTATCCTACTACCAACAAAGGAGAAACAGTAGATACGTATTTCGATACCAAGCTCCCAGATCCATACCGATGGCTCGAAGATGATAAATCGGCAGAAACTGGTGCTTGGGTAAAAGCCCAAAACGAAGTAACCTACGGATATCTCAACCAAATTCCGTTTCGTGATGCGTTAAAAGCAAGAATGGAAAAACTGTGGAATTACGAAAAAATAGGAGCCCCTTTCAAAGAAGGGAATTTTACGTATTACTATAAAAATAACGGTTTGCAAAACCAGTCGGTGTTGTACAGAAAAGACGCCAAAGGAACAGAAACCGTATTCTTAGATCCCAACACGTTTTCTAAAGACGGAACCACTTCGCTTGGCGGATTAGATTTCTCTAAAGACGGTTCAAAAGTAGCCTATGCCATTTCAGAAGGCGGAAGCGACTGGAGAAAAGTCATCATCATGGATGCCATTTCCCAAAAAATAATCGAAGACACGATTGTCGATGTCAAATTCAGCGGCGTATCTTGGAAAGGAAACGAAGGTTTCTACTATTCCAGTTATGACAAACCAAAAGGAAGTGAATTATCCGCAAAAACCGACCAACACAAACTGTATTTCCACAAGTTAGGAACCGCACAAAAAGATGATAAAGTCATTTTTGGTGCCGACCAAAAACGCCGTTATGTAGGCGGTGGCGTGACTGAGGATGACCGTTATCTGGTAATCACAGCGTCTAATTCTACTTACGGAAACGAATTGTACATCAAAGATTTGACAAAACCCAACAGTCCTATTGTGACTATTGTGGATAATTTCAAGAGTGACAACAACATCATCGAAAACGAAGGCGGAAAATTATTCATAGAAACGGATTTGAATGCGCCCAACAAACGCATCGTTACTGTGGATATCAAAAACCCAAAACCAGAAAACTGGAAAGACTTTATTGCAGAAACAGAGAATGTGTTGTCACCATCAACAGGAGGCGGGTATTTCTTTGCTAATTATATGAAAGATGCCGTTTCGGTAGTAAAACAATATGATTATTCTGGGAAATTAGTACGTGAAATAAAATTGCCGGGAGTAGGAACTGCCGGTGGTTTTGGCGGAAAGAAAAAAGAGAAAACCTTATATTATTCTTTTACAAATTACATTACTCCAGGTTCTACTTTTTCATTCGAACCACAAACAGGAACTTCTACGGTATATCAAAAACCAAAAGTAGATTTCGATAGCGAGAAATACGAGTCTAAACAAGTGTTTTATACCTCAAAAGACGGTACCAAAATCCCAATGATTATCACCCACAAAAAAGGATTGAAACTCGATGGTACAAATCCAACGATGTTGTATGGTTACGGAGGATTCAACGTGAGCTTGACACCAAGTTTCAGTATTGCTAATGCCGTTTGGATGGAAAACGGAGGCGTGTATGCCGTACCCAACTTACGCGGTGGTGGCGAATACGGGAAAAAATGGCATGATGCCGGAACCAAAATGCAAAAACAAAACGTATTTGATGATTTCATTGCAGCAGCCGAATACCTGATTGCACAAAAATACACCTCTTCACAATACTTAGCCATTCGTGGTGGGTCAAACGGAGGATTGCTTGTAGGCGCTACCATGACACAACGCCCAGATTTAATGAAGGTAGCCTTGCCTGCAGTAGGCGTGATGGACATGTTGCGTTATCATACCTTTACCGCAGGAGCAGGTTGGGCGTATGATTACGGAACAGCTCAGGACAGCAAGGAAATGTTTAGTTACATCAAGGGATATTCACCGGTACACAACGTAAAAACAGGAACCCAGTATCCAGCCACTATGGTCACAACGGGTGATCATGATGATAGAGTAGTGCCGGCACACAGCTTTAAGTTTGCCGCTGAGTTGCAAGAAAAACAAACCGGAACAAACCCAACCCTTATTCGCATAGACATCAATGCAGGACACGGCGCCGGAAAATCAGTAGCAGCAACCATTCAGGAAAATGTCGATATTCAGGCATTTACCTTATTTAATATGGGAGTGGTGTTATTGCCAGAGTTGGAATAACAACAATTGTAATACCGATTTTACCCTGAGCGATCCCGAAACTTCGGGAGAAGGGAGGAGCTTAATCCTGCTATCCGTTACAATCTTTATATCCGCCGAAAAGGCGGAAATAAAGGATTTTCACTTTTATCAGGGCTAGGGCATTCGATTCCTCACACGATTGTCTTCACAAGGAACAAAGCCATCACCACACAAATTTCAAAAAACGCTATTCGAAAGAGTAGCGTTTTTTTTGTTTTAGATTAATTCTGTTTTAAAAAATCAAGTTGAAAACTAAAAATTAATAAGGTCAATTGTAGGCGGGTCAATTGTATAATTAATTATAATTTGGGCTATTGGATATTTTGACTCTATGTGACTAATAAACCGTTGTGTAAAAATTAAAATGTAAATAGAATTGTTTAATTTGAATTTTTAAAATTATGACTATAAAAGAAATTACTTTGGAACTTGATAAAAAGGCAGTTAGCGGAATTGAAATCACTAAAAGAAGAGGGATGTTAACTAGTACTTGGTTAATTTATAAAAAAGAAAAGTGTTATTATTATTTTGATGTTAATGAAAAAATAATTTTTGATGAAAATCATAAATATTCTGCAGAAGAACTTGAGATGGAGTTTCAAGATTCAAATTTTGAATTAGATTGCGAAATCATTTAATAGCAATAAACTAAAGAAGTTTAGAAATAATTTTCGTTTTCGGAAGAGAGTGGTTTTTTTATAGACATAATTAAATACTATTAAATGCAATATAAAATTGAGCTTAGAAACCATAAAATCTTACTATCTTTCGTACAAATTAAATGTAATTTTTTATAATTATTCATGATATGTCAAATATTGTAAACGTTACTTGTGCTATTGTCGTAATTGAGAATAAAATTTTAGTTACTCAACGCAGTGATAAAATGAAACTTCCTTTAAAATGGGAGTTTCCAGGTGGTAAATTAGAGGAAAATGAAAGTGAAATAGATTGTATAAAAAGAGAAATTAAAGAAGAAATAAATATTGAAATTGAAATTTTAGAAAAATTATCTAATATTATTTATGATTACGGAACTTTTAAAATTAATCTCATTCCTTTTATATCAAATTATGTTTCTGGAGAAATCATTTTGTCCGAACATAAAGATTATAAACTACTTGATAAATCAGAATTATTAAATTTAGATTGGGCAGAAGCAGATTTGCCAATTGTCGAAGAATTTTTAAAACTTGAACTATGAACCAAGGATTATATGAAGAATTAGTTACGAAACTAATCAATTATAAATTAAACGAATTAGATAAGAATACTTTTCAAGTAAAGAAAACCTCAATTGATAAAGCGGAAGCAGCTCAATTATTATCTCAACATATTGGTAGAACCATAAAACAAGCTTTTAACTTAATTAAAGGCGAAGACATTCTTGAAACTCAAATTGAGATAGCTAATAAAATTATTCTTTTTTTAAAAGAAGAATTGAAAAAAGAAGAGTTTGAAGATGATTTAATAGAAACGGAAGGCAAAATATTAAAAGCAGTTTTTACTAAAGTTGACAGTCATTTTACAGATTTAGATTTGCATTTAAAAGAGATTACTCCTTACACAAGATTGATTCATAGTGAACTTTTTACTGGTGGAAATTCAGGGACAACGCTAGAAAGTGAATTAAGAAAAGAAATATTATCGTCTGATGAAATTGATTTATTAGTTTCTTTTATAAAATGGAAAGGAATTAGAATTCTGGAACGTGAATTGAGAGAATTTACCGAACGAGGCGGAAAACTTAGAGTAATTACAACAACATATATTGGTGCAACTGATGCGAAAGCAGTTGAGTTTTTATCTTCTTTAAAAAATACTGAAGTCAAAGTTTCTTATAACACAGGAAATGAAAGACTACATGCAAAAGCCTATTTGTTTAGAAGAAATACAGGTTTTCATACTGGCTACATTGGTTCATCTAACTTTTCTCGGTCTGCTTTAACAGACGGATTGGAATGGAATTTAAAAGTAACGACTAAAGAAGTTGGACATATTATTGATAAGTTTAAGAAAACATTTGAGGCATACTGGCAAAATACAGAGTTTGAATTATATGATAAAAACATTCATTCTGTAAAGTTAGTTGAAGCTTTAAAACAAGGAAAATTTTCTAAAGAATACACTTTTACAACATCTTATTTTGATTTAAAACCGTTTCATTATCAAAGTGAAATATTAGAAAAATTAGAAGTTGAAAGGTCAGTTCACAATAGATATAGAAACCTTTTGGTTGCCGCAACAGGAACTGGAAAAACAGTTATTTCTGCTTTTGATTATAAAAGTTTTAGAAATAATAATCAATCATCAAAGTTACTTTTTGTTGCTCATAGAAAAGAAATTTTACAACAAGCAAAAGCAACTTTTCAAGGAATTTTAAAAGACAATAATTTTGGTGATTTATGGGTTGATGGATTAGAACCAAACTCAAATGAATATGTTTTTGCTTCGGTTCAAACTTTAAATAATCGACTTAAAGAAATTAAACTTTCACCAGAGTATTATGATTTTATAATTGTTGATGAAGTTCATCATATTTCGGCATCAACATACCGGCCGATAATTAATTATTTTAAACCAAAAGTTATTTTAGGATTAACAGCTACTCCTGAAAGAATGGATGGGGAAAATATTTTGGAAGATTTTTGTAATCGTATTGCTGCTGAAATTAGACTTCCTGAAGCACTAAATAAAAAATTATTAAGTCCATTCCAATATTTTGGAATCACAGATAGTATTGATTTAACAAATGTGAAATGGGAAAAAGGGAAGTATGTTGCAAGTGAGTTGACAAGTTTATACACAAAAAATGATGTTCGTGTTGGTCAAATAATATCAAATCTAGATAAATATACAAGCGACTTAAACGATGTTAGAGCAATTGGATTTTGTGTTACTGTCGAGCATGCAATTTTTATGGCAGATAAATTCAATTTGGCGGGTTTAAAAGCAGAATGTTTGACAAGTAAAAATTCAAATGACAGAGATAGAATTCGAGCACAATTCAAGAAAAAAGAATTCAATTATTTATTTGTAGTTGACATTTTTAATGAAGGTGTCGATATTCCAGAAATTGATACTGTTTTGTTTTTAAGACCAACAGAAAGTTTAACTGTCTTTCTTCAACAATTAGGACGTGGATTGCGTTTAGCAGAAGGTAAAGATTGTTTAACTGTTTTAGATTTTGTTGGTAATTCAAGACCAGAATATGATTTTGAAAGTAAGTTTAGAGCTTTGATTGGAAAAACAACTACATCCGTTTTAAAAGAAATTGAAGATGATTTTCCTCATTTACCTTTAGGATGTTCAATTATTCTAGAAAAGAAAGCGAAAGAAACGATTCTTGAAAACATCAAAAAAGCTACATCTTTGAATATAAATCAATTGATTGTGAAGATTAGAAATTTTCAACATCAAACAACGTTGCCATTGACTTTAGAGAATTTTATCAGTCTGAATCATATATCGATTGAAACAATTTACAAAAAAGATAATTGGTCAAGATTATGTCAAAAAGCAGGAGTTATTGAAGATTTTGAATCGATAAATGAAAAACAAATTTATTCAGCCATTGGAAAAAAATGGTTGTCCACAAATTCTACCAGTTATTTCAATTTCATTTTGAACATTGCAAAGCGTGGTTTTAATATTGACATCAATGATTTTAGTGAAAATGAAAAAACGATGTTATTAATGTTGCACTATGATATTTGGCAGAGTGCTGGTGGATTTAATTCTCTGGAAAAAAGTATAAAACAAATTGGAAAAAATAAGACACTTGTTAATGAAGTCATTGAAGTATTAGAAATTTTAATTGACAAAATAGGTTTTAAGGAAATCGATATTCAATTACCATACAATCAACCATTAAAATTACATGCACGTTACACAAGAGACCAAATCTTAGTCGCATTTAGGCTTAGTACATTTGATAAAAAATCTTCCAACCGAGAAGGAGCAGCCGAAAACAAAAGGTTAAACACTGAAATTCTCTTTATCAATTTAATTAAATCAGAGGAAAATTTTTCTCCAACAACGATGTATGATGATTATGCAATTAGTGAAACATTATTTCATTGGCAATCACACAATGCTTATGGTCCAGAGACAGGAAAAGGATTGTCCTACATAAATCATGGTAAATTGAACAAAAAGATTCTTCTCTTTGTTCGAGAAAAAGCAAATGATGAAAACGGAAATACTCTTGGTTATGTTTTTATAGGTGAAGCAAATTTTAGAGAAACAGAAGGTTCAAAACCAATGAGTATTAAATGGGAACTCAATGAGCCAATGCCTAATTATTTGTGGAAAGAATCTGCTAAAATGTCAGTAGGATAATTAAGTTATTACTTTCAAACTGTATATTATTGAGAAATAATATTTCTCTCTTTTATTTTCCCAATGTTTTATTAATTGGTTCGGTTTTTTGTGTTGCAATCGGTAAATTTGAGAATAGAACATTAAATATTAAAAATTATGACAGTACAAATCAACACAGACAATAACGTAGAAGGACACGCACGTTTGAAAGCGTATATAGCGGAGGAAATAGCAACAACTTTGGCGCGTTTTGAAGATAAAGTAACCCGTTTAGAAGTGCATCTTGCAGATGAAAATAGTGATAAATTTGGAATCAACGACAAACGTTGCCTTATCGAAGCCAGACCTATGAATATGCAACCCGTTGCAGTCACCAATCATGCTGATACAACAGAAAAAGCCTTTCACGGTGCCTTAGATAAAATAAAAAAAGTGTTAGATACCGCTTTCGAAAAACAGAAAGCGTACTAAATAGTTGCTTTTTAGCAAACAAAAAAATGACACTGTCTGGATAAGATAGTGTCATTTTTTTTTGCTTCTGAATTTCTTGATTCAGTTTATGATTGATTTTGAAATAATAAGGCAGCCAGAGCTCCATCTCTTTTGTATATATCTTCATAAAAATGTACAACACCATCATCACTTACCCAAGCAGTAAAATATCCTATATAAACCGGAATTTTATTCTTTAGTGTATACCAGTATTCCTCTCCGCCGTTCATCGCTGTTTCTATTTTTTCAGGATTCCATTTTTTATCGTCTTTCATAATTATGGCAGCCAGTTCTTTTGGTTTGGCTACACGAATACATCCGTGGCTAAAAGCGCGGTCTTCCTTGCCAAATAAACTTTTAGATGGTGTATCGTGCAAATAAATCGCATTTGAATTTGGAAACAAAAACTTCACCAGTCCCAATGAATTTTCCGGTCCAGGTCTTTGTCTTACGTAGCTGTCTTTCCATTCCATGTCATGTTCTTCCAGGTAATTAGGGTTTTTTTCAATAGCAGGAAGAATTTCTTTCTTAAGGATACTGGCTGGGACATTCCAATAGGGTCTGAACACGATATATTTCATTGGTGCACTAAAAATCACTGTTTTATGCAAAACTTTCCCCACCACAACTTTAGAAATTAATTCGGGTGCTCCATTCCTAAAAAACGTCAGTTCATAAGCAGGAATATTAACAATGATTAATTCTTTTGATTTTGTAACATCGTTCGATATCCATCGGCATCGTTCCATATTGACCATTATGGTTTTGATACGTTCAGCTACAGGAATATTCATGTATTTAATGTGCTCCGGCAGAATGGTTTTGTCGATGGTGTTACCGCTTCGCTTTTTGAATTTCAAAATGGCTGTTTCTAATTCAGAATCATACACAGCGCTCTTCGAATCACGAGAAATATCGCCAGTAATTAATAATCGTGTTCTAATTTGAGCAATAGTTGCAGCACTATCGCCTGGTTTGTATGATTTAACCTTTGGGTCTAAAGCTATGGTTTTCCATCCGCCCTTTTTTTGCATGACGCGGTATTCCTGCAAGGCGGCTTTTAGCAAGTAATACTGTTTTAAAACACCTTTTTCTTCCTTGTTTATCAACGAAGGATCGATTAGAAGTGAATCTAAATAATTTACGTAAGATTGTTTTTTTCGAGGTAAAAACCATTCCAGATCCTTAGATTTTTGAGTGCTGATGCCGTCATACACTTTGTCAGCATAGAAAAAATAGAGCGCTGAACTTAGCAGTTCGATATCAAGATCTGCTTTTTGAATGTCACTAGTGTCATCATAAATAGCATCAATTTGATCGCTGTAAGGAATAACGGTTTGAACTCCTTCTTGAGCAAAATTATTAATTTTAGTGTATAATACTCCTGCAAATTCATTAAGTCCATCTTTATCATACCAGATATAATGAAATTGATGTTTGCGATATAGTTTTAGGACATCTGCCTGATACATTTTTAATTTAGGATGCTTTTCAAAAAAAGTAGACACCTGCGTGCTGTCAAAAGTGGCATTTTCTAGGTTTTTTGAACCGCTTTGATTTTCTAACGGTTCTGTTTTCTTTTTACAGGAAACGGCAGTAATTAGTATTGTAAAAACAATAATTAGTATTGGTGAAAATAATTTTTTCATAAGTCAACTTTTAATTCGTAAAGAACCCAATTATGGGCTTACAAAAATACGTCAAATCACATGTCGTACTACCAGCAGGGAAGTGAGTGCGTTTATTATAATTGAAAATTTCTCAGTAATCGAAAAGCTTTTTTTTAGGAAACATTAGGCTTAAGATATTAATAATTAGTTGTTTGCGTGTTTTTAATTACCGCTGTTGCCGATTTTTTCTTTCCAATTTAATTTTAAAAATCCAAAAATTATGAAAATAATAGTCCAATATACAATAGCTATATTGCTGTTTTTATCTTTTATTTGAATGGAGTAAGGCATTAATTTAGAGTTTAGTAACTTTTTTGTAAGCGTTTAATTTTTTTCTGAAGTTTTATAACGCAATTGCTACTGTACTCTAAGAAGGTCTAGACAACCGAATCACATTTTGTAGATTCAAATCAGCAGGAGAGTCATTTTATAAGCTACCTTCTAACTTAAACACTAAAGGAATTCGCATGAATCAATTTTGGCAGCGCACAAAGGCATATTTTAGAACAGCGGGTTTCTGGAAAATAATCAAAAAAATTGGTTTTTTCTTTCTGGGAATTGTCATGCTTTTTTTGCTGTCTTCAGTAGTTTTAGCGCTTTATTTCAAAAATAACAAAGCGGAAATTGTAACCCAAATCAATACTAAAATCAACGAAAATATTACGGGTACAATCGATATTGGTGATATCAGATACAAGTTTTTAAAGGGTTTTCCTAATATGACTTTGGCACTAAGCCAAGTGGAATTAAAAGATAGTTTGTGGAGTGTGCACAAGCGCACCTTGCTAAAAGCAGAACAAATTGAGGTTCGGATTGATCTTTGGGACTTGCTTTCAAACGAAATTAATATAAACAAAATCGAAATTCAGAAGGCTACTTTGTATTTGTTTAAAGGAAAGAACGGAATTGTAAATACCGCTATTTTTAAACCAAAGCCGAAAGGCGAAAAATCAAAAAGCAATACCACTTCCTACATCAACGAAATTGTATTAGACCAAGTACATTTTATCTCTGAAAACCAACTGGGAAATAAATTATTTGATTTTAATGTTTTGAGTTTGCGAAGCAAAATAGATTTTGATGGGGACAATTGGCGCACTAATTTACATTTGAAAACGCTGGCTAAAGATATGGCTTTCAACACCCAAAGAGGTAGTTTTATCAAAGAAAAAATCGTAGAAGGTGTTTTAGCTGTTGCTTTTTCGAATCAAAAAAACCGAATCAGTGTAGCAACCGAAAATCTCGAAATAGGAGAAGAACTTTTTGACATTAACGCGCATTTTAGTTTGGACAAAAACAAGTCTCCTTTTGATATTGCAATTAAAACTAATATTTTGTGGAGAGATGCTTCAGAATTATTGAGCGCTAATATCAGCAGCCGAATCAATCAATTTGATTTAAAAAAGGCGATAAATGTGGGTTGTACAATCGTGGGCGACATGAATGCTGCAGGAGATCCTGAGATTGTGGTGACTACGAAAATAGAAAATAACGAACTCACGATACCGGACGGAATCATCACAGATTGTAGTTTTGACGCCACATTTACCAATCAACATGTAAAAGGTGCGGGCTGTAACGATAGTAACTCGACGATTACTTTGACGGATTTTTCGGGAAAATACAAAACCATTCCGTTTACAATTCCAATCGGAATCATTTCTAATTTTGAGAAAACGATAGCGGCAGGAACTTTTAAATCAGATTTTCCAGTTTCCAGATTGAATGAAATAGTCAATAAGGATTTGATGCATTTTTCTGATGGTCAGGCCAATGTGGATTTAGATTTCAAATTTGATATTAGAGATTTAAAAATACAAAAACCATTGTTTACAGGGAATGTAGCCGTTAAAAATGCGACAGTAAATTACGGTCCACGGAATTTAACTTTTGTAAAAACAGATATCCAACTTGACTTTACAGAACAAGCGTTATTGATCAAAAAAATTAATTTCAAAGACCGTCGCAACACGGTTTTTATGGAAGGGAAAATTGATAATTTTCTGACTTTGTATTACGAAAATCCTGAAAAAATGCTTGTTAATTGGGATATTTATGCGCCTTTTCTGGATATGAAACAGTTTGTGGGTATTTTTACAAGTACTGGAAAAAAAGCGCCAAAGACCAAGAATAAAAAAGATGATTTTTCAGAAGAACTCTATTCTGTAGTTGATAAATGCCAAGTTGCTTTATATCTAAAAGCTGACAAAATGGTCTATAGTAAACTAGTGGCTACTAATGCTAAAGCCACGATTTTATTAGTCAATAATCAGTTAATCGTAAAAAATGGACAGGTGCAGAGTTCAGGGGGAACAATTGCTTTTGACGGGAAATTGACTCCAAATGCGGATACTTTCCTGCTTGAATCCAATACAAAAATCAATAGGGTAGATATTGCCCATTTCCTGACTTCGTTGAATAATTTTGGGATTCAGTCTTTCAAACCTAAAAACATAAAAGGGTTTTTGTCAGCTTCGGCATCGGTAAAGGGGAAATTGCTTGCTGGAGGACAATTAAAAACAAACTCGCTTACTGGCGTGGCAAAATTTGATGTAAGCCAAGGAGCTTTGGTTGATTTTGAACCTATAAAAAATATTGGTAAGTTCGCTTTTCCTTTTAGAGATGTAAATAATATTGTTTTCAGAGATTTGTCTGGAAATTTTAAAATAAATGGTGATTTAGTGTATGTGAATGATTTGAAAGTGAGTTCTAATGTTTTAAATTTAGATGTAAACGGTGTATATTCGTTTAATAGAGGAACAAATCTAGCGATGACTATACCACTGAGAAATCCAAAAAAAGATGAGTTCATTACAGATAAAATCGAAAGAGCTGAAAAGAGAAACAATGGAATTGTATTGCATTTATTAGCTGTAGACGTTGATGGAAAAATAAAAATTAGATGGAATAAAAATCATGAATAAATACCTAAATAACATGAAAAAAATACTGGCTGTTCTTATCGTTCTTACTTTATCTGGTTGCAAAAGCGTGATGGAGAATCAATCAATTGCAGAAGCAAATATCAATGTAACGTTAGATTCTTGGCAAAAAGCTGCAGCAACAGCTAATTATGAGGATTATTTTGCTTTAATGGCTGATGATGCTGTTTTTATTGGTACTGATGCGACTGAAAATTGGAATAAAAAAGCTTTTCAGGCGTATGCAAAGCCACATTTTGACAAAGGAAAAGCGTGGAGTTTTACTGCGTTAGAACGCCATATTTTTGTTGATGCAACAGGAAAAACAGCTTGGTTTGACGAATTGTTGAATACCCAAATGAAAATTTGTCGTGGTTCAGGTGTTTTAGTAAAAATAGGTAAGGAGTGGAAAATAAAACATTACGTGTTGTCGATGACGATTCCAAATGAAAATTCGGATGAAGTCATAAAAGTGAAATCGGCACTGGAAGACGCGATGATACAAACATTACAATCGAAAAAATAAATAGAAACAACATTTTTTGCCTAAACGACCTCTGTATTTGCAGAGGTTTTTTATTAGTTAAAAATTAAATGATAACCAGATTTATGCATTTTTTTGTGGAGCTATCTTAGCCTCTTGCATTTCATTTTTGTTACGGGAAACAGTGAGGGTCTCTTTGCCAAATTATAAAATTGCTTTTAAAAACATATTTTCTGATGACAAGATTATTAATTTAAGATTAAGAATATTTTCAAAGATATAAAGTGAATTAACAGCACTGTTGTGACTTGGAATATTTTTAATTGGCCTAATTTTCAAAACGTTTTTTCATTTTTTCGTCTGTAGGCTGTTCGGTCTTATATATTTCCTTAATTTTGCCGAAATATTCTGAAAAAGTGGGAAGCAAAAATAAATTAAAAAGATTCAAAGAAAACGAAACATTCACAAACGTTTTTCAACCAACGAGAGAAGAGGTAGTAGGAGATTTATTCCCGCTTAAAGGCAAATGGAATTCGGAATTCTTCAAAAACGAAAATCCATTAGTACTTGAATTAGGTTGTGGAAAAGGAGAATACTCAGTAGGTCTAGCCGAAAGATATCCAAATAAAAATTTCGTAGGAATAGATATTAAAGGAGCACGTTTTTGGCGTGGAGCTAAAACCGCTGTTGAAACTGGATTGCACAATGTAGCTTTTATCAGGACTCAAATCGAATTAATCAATCACATTTTTGCTGAAAATGAAGTAGATGAAATCTGGATTACTTTTCCAGATCCTCAAATCAAATACAAACGCACGAAACATAGAATGACTAATTCAGAGTTTTTGCAATTGTATAAAAAAATCCTCAAAAAGGACGGTGTCGTAAACTTAAAAACCGACAGTGAATTTATGCATGGATATACTTTAGGGTTGTTGCATGGCGAAGGACATGAGGTATTGTATGCCAATCATAATGTATATGTAAATGAGGGAAGTCCAGAGGAAGTGACTGCCTTTCAGACGTTTTATGAAAAGCAATATTTGGAGATTAATAAAGCAATTACCTATATTCGATTCAAAATCAAAGAATAGTCTTATATTTGAAACAGAATTATTTTTTTGATATTGTATTTTGCCTATGAATTTAATCACTTCTTTACTTTTGGGTTTTGTTACTGCCTTTATAGGGATTACGCCTCCGGGATTAATCAATATGACAGCTGCTAAAGTGAATCTTAAGGAAGGAAAAAGAAGTGCTTACTGGTTTGTTCTGGGTGCAGTAATCGTCATTTTCTTTCAAACAGCGCTCGCAATATTGTTTGCACAGTTTATCAAAGAGCGCCCGGATGTAATTGTTTTGCTGCGCGAAGTGGGTTTTGGGATATTTGTAGCATTGACAGTTTATTTTTTGTTGATTGCTAAAAAGCCAAAAAAGAAAAAAGAAAAAATTAAAAAAAAGAGTACTTCCACTCGTTTTTTTCTCGGAATGCTGCTCTCAGCCCTTAACTTTTTCCCCATTCCATACTATGTTTTTGTAAGCGTTACATTAGCTTCTTACAATTTGTTTTATTTTGAAATGAGTCACGTTTTTGTTTTTGTTTCAGGGGTAGTATTGGGGTCTTTTTTAGTGTTTTATTTTTATATTACTTTCTTTCAGAAAATACAGGACAAGACAGATTATTTCATGCGCAACATGAATACCATCATAGGAAGTATTACGGGCTTAATCTCTTTAATCACTCTTATAAATATCATACGGTATTATTTGAAGTAGATTTTTAAGTAAAATCCATCTCGATTTCATTTTTTTTATCAGATACAAAACCATGTCAAACGACAATTTTTTCGAAAGAGTGTATGCCATCGCCAGACAAATTCCTTACGGAAAAGTGACTTCTTATGGTGCGATTGCAAAGGCTTTAGGAACAGCTCGTTCTGCTAGAATGGTAGGTTGGGCAATGAATGCTTCTCATAATCTTGAAGATGTTCCAGCACATCGTGTTGTCAATCGTAAAGGATTGCTAACAGGGAAACTTCATTTTGACGGAACAAACCTGATGCAACAACTATTAGAAAATGAAAATATAAAAGTTGTTGACAACCAAATTGTAGATTTCGAAAAACATTTTTGGCAACCTGAAGTTGCGCTCGAGTAATATATAAAAGCCCAATAATTGAGTTTTTTTGATGTTAAAAAAGCGATATTTTTTCGAATAGTCATTCTCAATTTCTCCATCAATAAATGCCATACAAATTCTTTATATTAAGAACTTTTCATAGTATCTTTGTAATCTGAAATCAGTTTAAATAAAGATAATGTTTTGGCATAAAATGCCAATTGAAAAAAGTAAACTAAAAATGAAATTAGATAGAAAAGAAATTCTTAAAGCCTTAGAAACAATTACTATAGCTGGAGAAGGGAAAAATATGGTTGAAAGTGGTGCGATAGCAAATGTAATTACTTTTGGCGAAGAAGTTATAGTAGATTTAGTATTACACACTCCAGCTATGCATATAAAAAAACGTGCTGAAGAAGATATTAAAAAAACAATACTTGAATTAGTATCTCCGGATGCTAAAATTAAAATCAATAGTAAAGTTGAGGTTGCGGACAAACCAGAAATCAAAGGAAAATCCATACCGGGAATAAAAAATATTATAGGTGTTGCTTCTGGAAAAGGTGGAGTTGGGAAATCTACTGTTACTGCAAATTTAGCGGTATCACTAGCAAAAATGGGTTTCTCAGTTGGAATCCTTGATGCAGATATTTATGGACCTTCTATGCCAATAATGTTTGACGTAGAAAGTGAAAAACCAATCTCTGTAACAGTTGATGGGAAATCAAAAATGAAACCCGTTGAAAGCTACGAAGTAAAAATTCTTTCGATAGGGTTTTTTACATCGCCAAGTCAAGCAGTAATCTGGAGAGGTCCAATGGCCTCTAAAGCGTTGAACCAAATGATTTTTGATGCTGATTGGGGAGAATTAGATTTTATGTTGATTGATTTACCTCCGGGAACAGGAGACATTCACCTTTCAATCGTGCAATCATTACCAATCACGGGTGTTGTCATAGTAAGTACTCCACAAGCAGTAGCTTTGGCCGATGCTAAAAAAGGAGTATCTATGTTCATGTCAGAAGCTATAAATGTTCCTGTTTTAGGAATTATAGAAAACATGGCGTACTTTACACCGGAAGAGTTACCTGAAAATAAATACTATATCTTTGGAAAAGAAGGAGCCAGAAATCTTGCAGAAGACTTAGGCGTATCATTCCTTGGCGAAGTGCCAATCGTTCAATCCATCCGTGAAGCTGGAGATTACGGTCGTCCTGCAGCGATGCAAACAGGGTCAATTATCGAAACTGTTTTCGAAGGAATCACAAGAAACGTAGTACAAGAAGTAGTAAGCAGAAACGAAAATCTACCTGCGACAGAGGCTGTTAAAATCACAACGATGGCCGGTTGTTCCGCAGTAAAAAAATAGAAATTAGAATGTTTGAATTGATATTTAATCTTTCAAATTTCTAATCTTTCAATCTTTAAATAAAGAAAATGACATCAGAAGAATTATTAGTAGAAGTTCAAAAAGCACTAGAAGAAATCAGACCATTTTTGAATTCTGACGGTGGTGACATCACACTGATTGCTATCGAGGACGACAAGCACGTAAAAGTGCGTCTTGAGGGAGCTTGCACCAGTTGTAGTGTAAACCAAATGACATTAAGAGCCGGCGTGGAAACCACAATCAAAAAGTTTGCTCCTCAAATAGAAACTGTCGTAAATATACTATAAATTTGACATCCTGAGCGTAGTCGCAGTAGGGCGTGCCCTTTTTAAGAAGAAAGGCTACTCGATATACTGGGTAGTTGCCTTTTTTCTTAAAACGGTCGGGCTATACGCGCTACTTCGGTAGCTAGCTGCTATCCCTCACGCATACACACAACACATAACTTATAACTCTTAGCTGATTTATGGACGTATTAATAAAAATTAAAGATAGAGAAGGACTAGTACATGAATTACAGGCTCCTACAGATATGGCCATGAATATCATGGAATTATGCAAAGCCTATGAACTTCCAGTAGAAGGAACATGTGGCGGAATGGCTATGTGTGCTTCTTGTCAGTGTTATGTTCTAAATGACGTAGCGTTGCCAGAAATGGGAGATGATGAAGAAGCGATGCTTTCAGAAGCATTTTACGTAAAATCAAACAGTCGTTTGGGCTGTCAAATCCCAATCACTGAAGAGTTAGAAGGATTAGAATTAGAGTTGGCTCCAGAAAATTAATTAAGAAAACGTTTGTTATAGCAAACGTTTTTTTTATTTATAATCCTTTAGATTTGTTGGTCCTTCAAGTACTTCTCTAACAACTTGAAGCACTCCATTTTCCTTAGTATCAATAAACCATTTTATCAATGTTAGGGTTCCGTTTACAATTTCAATTCCGGTAATGCTTCTGGGGTGTACACAGCTTCCGTCATTAAAATAAGGGGTTGATTTTTCATTTGGAAATGCAAAACTTGGACGATGCGTATGGCCAACAATGGTGATTTTTCGATTGTTATTTTCAATCCATTTTTTTATGCGTAATTCGATTTTTATACGTTCCACATAATTTTTAGCGGGACTTGTAGGGTCGGATATTCCCCAAATCTGGAGTGGTTTCCATAAAACACGTACCATAAATCTGTTGATTTTCCAACCTACGTAATTCATAAAATCGGCTTGATGACCATGGGTCAAAAATAATTCTTGGTTGGTTTCTTTATGGACTAATACAATAGCTTCATGACATTTAATACCTGTAAACAAAGGTTCGACTCTGTCGTTTTGGGTGTTCGTATACGTCGTAAGTGTTTTTTCTACATGATCTTTATCCCTAAAAGTCATTTCATGATTGCCCCAAATCTTATGATATCGATTTGAATCGTGGAATTTCTTAAGCAAAAGATACACATTTTTGTGTGCTTCAAATATAGTTTTAAAAAAGATGTTCTCCCATAATTCATCTCCATCACCTAATTCGCAATATGTAAACCCATCATTGTAATATTGAGTCAACGCATGAAAATACACATTTCGATTGCTTGCAAAATCATCAGCAAAGCTGTTGTCGCTTCGATGGCAGTCACTAAAAAGGATAAATTTTGATTGATTGTCAAAAGGTATTCGTTGTGCCTCTTTGTAAGCTCTGGTTAATCGTTCTTGGGAAGACATTTATTTAATTTAGAAATAAAGATAAAAAAAATAGCTAGTAAAGCTATTTTTTTTGTCGGTACTTATTTTAAGAATTTTTTTTATTTAGAAATGGGATAATTAATTGCAAGCGTTACGTTCTTTTGTTGAGAAGAATACATTTATGCTAATTCAACTTTCATCATAATTGTTTCTTCTATTGCATCCCAAAGTCCAATGCGTTTTTCTAAGGCTAATTTCGAAACTTCTTCTACATCAGACCATTTTTGTGCATCTGTTCCGCAAAGATCTGTGATCATTTTCATCGCCATTGGTCCGTGCTCGTCAGCATCCAGTTCGATGTGTCTTTCAAAGTAATATATCAGTTTACTCAAATCAGTTTCAGGGAAGTTTGCTTGAAAGTTCCTCAAGATTTCAGTGAACATACTTGGAATCAAATCTTCTCTTCCAAAAGTGAATGCAGCCGCAATTTCGTGAGATTTCCCTTCGTCAATAACTCTGAAAGTAAAATCTAAAAAAGCTTTGATATTAGGATGTAGATTGCTTGTTTTAATAGCTACAAAAATGTTTTTCAAGGAATCTACTTCTTTCAAAAACTGATGTATTCCATCTGTGTTTGCTTTGCAAGCTTCCATAGCTTCAATATACATTTCATAATGACTGGAGCGTTTACCATCTAAAGTCAAATCAGACTCTTCGGCTAACACGATTTCATTAATTAAATATCGTGTTTCAGGATTTGCTGTTGCGAACCAAGGAGTTGTTGTGCACGTTAATTTTGATTGTAATGCTTTTAATAAAGACATAAAATCCCAAACGGCATAGACATGATTTTCTAGAAAACAATGCAAGTCCTCAATTGTTCTTACTTTTTTATATAAAGAATGTTGTAACAATAGTTCTTTTTGGGGCTGAATACTATTGTTGATAGTAGCAATATTCATAAGTGGTATTTTTTATGTAAAAGTAAAAAAGCTTCTTGTTTCCAAGAAGCTTTTTCAATCAATTTTATAAATACTTTAATAGTTGTTGACTACTATTTAAAAGCTGGAATTCCAGTGATATCCATTCCGGTAATAAGCAAGTGAATGTCATGTGTTCCCTCATAAGTAATTACTGATTCAAGATTCATCATGTGTCTCATTATAGAGTACTCTCCTGTTATACCCATTCCACCTAACATTTGTCTGGCCTCGCGTGCAATATGAATCGCCATATTAACATTGTTTCTTTTTGCCATAGAGATTTGTGCTGTAGTAGCTCTTCCTTCGTTTCTTAGTACTCCTAATCTCCAAGTTAATAGTTGTGCTTTAGTGATTTCAGTAATCATTTCAGCCAATTTTTTTTGTTGCAATTGTGTCCCTGCGATAGGTTTGTCAAACTGGATTCTTTCTTTTGCATATCGCAAAGCAGTATCGTAACAGTCCATAGCGGCACCGATAGCACCCCAAGCAATTCCGTAACGTGCTGAATCAAGACAACCAAGTGGCGCTCCTAATCCAGATTTATTTGGTAAAAGGTTTTCTTTTGGAACCTTTACATTGTCAAAAATTAATTCTCCTGTAGATGATGCACGAAGTGACCATTTGTTATGAGTTTCTGGAGTAGAAAAACCTTCCATTCCGCGTTCTACGATTAAACCGTGAATTCTTCCTTCTTCATTTTTTGCCCAAACGATCGCAATATCAGCAAACGGTGCGTTAGAAATCCACATCTTGGCACCATTCAACAAATAATGGTCACCCATATCTTTGAAATTGGTTATCATACTTCCTGGATCGGACCCGTAATTAGGTTCTGTTAATCCAAAGCATCCCATGTATTCTCCTGTAGCTAATTTTGGTAGATACTTCATACGTTGTTCTTCGTTTCCGTATTTCCAAATAGGATACATTACTAAAGAGGATTGAACAGATGAAGTAGAACGAACCCCAGAATCACCGCGCTCAATTTCTTGCATGATTAAACCGTATGATATTTGGTCTAAACCGGCACCGCCATATTCTTCTGGAATGTATGGTCCAAAACCACCTATTTCTCCCAAACCTTTAATGATTTGTTTTGGGAATTCTGCTTTTTGAGCATATTCTTCAATAATAGGCGATACTTCTTTCTTTACCCAAGCACGTGCGGAATCGCGCACAAGTTTGTGTTCTTCGGTTAGTAAATCGTCTAAGTTATAATAATCTGGTGATTGAAATAAGTCTGGTCTCATGGTTTAGTACTTTTTATAGCTACAAATTTACATAAAGAAATATAACAAAAGCATTAACAATTGTTATATTTTTTTATTTTTTTTTAAAATATCTAATTTTTCAAAATAATTAGATGTTTTTCAAAGCTTGATTAAAAAAAAGCAAGTTTCCTTCTAATACACAATAAAATTAGGGATTGTAGTTTGAAACTTATTTTTAAATGATTTGCTAGACTAATTGGGGTAAAATTTCAGTTTACATTTTCAAATAAAACTCTTGAGTTAAGGAAATGTATTCTGGGGTATAAATATGTCTAGCAGTTTCGATAATTAATTCGTCGATTGGAAAATCAATAGTTTTATTTCGGGTAAATGCGAGTAAGCTACGTTTGATTTCAGTGGTAGGTGTTCCTTTTACGCGAGTGATTTTCATAGGATACAACTCGTATTCATTGGCTAAAGCCAAAAAGCTTTCTTCTTCTTTAAAAGGAATGATTACGGAGAATATTCCGTTTTCAGAAAGTAATAAATCTGCGGCCTCAATTAATTCTTCAAAAGGCATCGCATCAGCAAAACGGGCTAAATCGCGCTGCTCGTTATCAGTTTTGTAATCTTCGTTGTAAAAAGGGGGATTGGATACAATTATATCGTACTCGTCTTCGGGTTCTTCAACAAATTCATCTAAACCGGCATGATAACAAAATAACCGATCGCTCCAAGGTGAGTTTTCAAAATTATCTGTTGCTTGTTCGTAGGCATCTTCATCAATTTCTAAAGCATCAATTTGTTCAGCGTTGCTTCTTTGTGCAAGCATCAGGGCAATGATTCCAGTTCCAGCACCAATATCCAAAATACTATAAGGATTATTAGTGATGGGAGTCCAAGCGCCAAGAAGAACTCCATCGGTGCCAATTTTCATAGCGCAACGGTCTTGTTCAACTGCAAATTGTTTAAATTGAAATTTAGACATAAAGACAAAAAAAATTAAACCATTAAGAAATAAAGGGAATTGAGAGAAAAACTTAATGAACCTTAATTTCTTAATGGTTCAAAAAATAAATTAAAGATACATTTCAATTAACCCTTCTGGTAAATCCATGATTACTTTTTTGTTTTCACGATCTATTTTAACTAAGAAATGGTCGATCATAGGGATTAAGATTTCTACACTGCCATTTAAAACCTCAAATAAAGGTTGTGCAGTAGTGTCATTGATAGATTCTATTTTGCCAACGATTCCTAGGCGTTTGTCTTCAACTTCAAAACCAATAACTTCATGGAAATAAAACTTGTTGCCGGTTAGTTTTGGCAACATTTTAAGCGGTAAATACAAATCATTGCCTATGAGTGCATCGGCTTCTTCTTCGGTATTTGTATCTTCAAAACGGATTCGCAAAAAATCGTTTTTGTGCAGCGAACTGCTTTCAATAAAAAAAGGAACCAAGTGTTTGTTGCATTCAACAAACACTGATTCCAAGTTTTCGTATAACTCAGGTTCGTCCGTGTCTAAAAAGGCAAGAACTTCCCCTTTGAAACTAAATTTTTTAGCGATTTTACCTAAGTAGAAACAATCTTCTTTACGCATCGTCGCTTACTAAAATTATGCTTCTGTAGTTTCGTTGTTTTCTTCAGCAGCAGGAGCTTCTTCAGCAACTTCTTCTTCTACAGCAGGAGTTGCAGCAGCAATAGCATCCGCTTCTGCTTGTGCAGCAGCAGCTAAACGTTTTGCATTTACTTCTTGTTCTGCTTTGAAAGCTTTTGCTTTATCAGCAGCTTGAGCTTTAGTCAAACCTTCTTTTTTAGCGTCAACTTTACCAGCTTTAGCTTCTAACCAAGCCGCTAATTTTGCATCAGCTTGCTCTTGTGTTAAAGCTCCTTTACGAATACCTCCATCAAGGTGGTGTTTCAATAAAGCACCTTTGTAAGAAAGAATTGCTTTTGCAGTATCTGTTGGTTGTGCACCATTGTGTAACCATTTTACTGCGCTTTCAAGGTTTAACTCGATAGTCGCTGGGTTAGTGTTAGGATTGTAAGTACCAATTTTTTCTAGGTATTTACCATCTCTTTTTGAGCGTGCATCTGCAGCTACAACCCAGTAAAAAGGTTTTTGTTTTTTACCGTGTCTTTGTAATCTAATTTTTACTGACATAATCTTGTGATTAAATTTTGAGGTACTCGACCTCGATTAATTAAGGGTGCAAAGATACATTTTTTATCGATAAATACTAATTCGATTAGTATTTTAATGAACAGTAATGGTTTAGGTCTTGTATTTGTTTTTATTTTTAGTTCAATTTCTGTATTTTAACATCTAATGTCATACTTTTGCTTCTCTAAAAGATGCGTTTTATGAAAAAATATTTTGTGTTTATTGTCATGCTTTTTTCAATAATCTCTTGTGAAGAAAATATCAATTTTAATAATCCTTCGCTACAAGGGATGAAGGACAATGTGTTTTGGAGAGGCATTCAAACTAAAGCGACACTTGCTGCTGATGGCTCTTTGCTAATAGAATCTTTTACAGCAAATGAAACATTATCCTTAAAAACGACTTCTACAAGTAATCAAATTTATTTTTTAGGAACTAGTGAGTCCAAAAAAGCGATTTATACAGTTACTGATGCTACAAATGGTTTGGTTACATTTTCTACTGGGTTTGGAATAGGTGAGGGGCAAATTGAGATAACCGAATATGATGCTGTCAACAATACTATCACTGGTACTTTTAAGTTTAGTGCTAAAAATGCAAATAGCAATTCGCTAGCTAACCCAGTTGTAAATTTTCAACATGGAGTTTTTTATAAGATTCCTGTAGTTCGTTCTCTAGGACAGTAATCTACGAGCAGTAAGTTTACTAAAAACACTTTAAATATTGCTTTAGGATATTTGTTTTCTTTTTTTTGAAATTAAAATAAAAACATAAATAAGCTAATGTATAGTAGATTAGAATAAAATTAGAGTACATTTGTTCTATTATTTAAATAAGTACATATGAATATTTTTGTTGGAAGCCTTCCGTTCAGTATTGAGGAAGCAGATTTAAGAGAGTCTTTCGAGGCTTACGGAGCAGTTGATTCAGTTAAAATCATTACTGATAAATTTACTGGAAGAAGTAAAGGTTTTGGTTTTGTTGAGATGACAAATGATGACGAAGCTCAAAAAGCAATTGATGAATTGAATGGTGCGACTGTTCAAGGACGTGCAATTGTAGTAAACAAATCTGAGCCTAAACCAGAAGGTGAAAGAAGAAGTTTTAACAATAACAGTCGTGGTGGAGATTCACGCGGTGGTTATGGTGGTGGAAACAGCCGTGGTGGAGATAACCGTGGTGGTGGAAACAGAGGAGGATATTAATATTTTTTTCTACAATATAAAAAAAGGTGTCAATTTATTGACACCTTTTTTGTTGTTTATAACTTGTTTAAGTCTGAGTAAAAGCTAAGAGGCGTGTTGTTTTCTAGGTTGTATTCTTAGCGATTACTCAATTTTAAACAAATGAAACTTTACAGATTTGCAACTAACCAGTCGCCCACTTCACTGGTTTTGTATGCTTTTGCATCTTTTCCAGCTAAATCCTCTGTGACAATTCCTTGTTCTAATGATTTGTTAACAACTGCTCTAATAGCTTCTGCTTCTTCTTTTAATCCAAAAGCATCTTCAAACATCATAGCTGCAGACAAAACAGTTGCTAATGGATTAGCGATATTTAATCCTGTGGCTTGTGGATAAGATCCATGAATAGGCTCGTACAATGAAGTATGTTCTCCTACTGATGCAGAAGGCATCAATCCCATAGAACCTGATATAACAGAAGCTTCATCAGTTAATATATCTCCAAATAAGTTTTCAGTAATCAAGACATCATAAGAGTTTGGCCATTGTACTAAACGCATCGCTACAGCATCTACAAACTCATAACTTACAGTTACTTCAGGATAGTCTTTTTCCATTGTCTGTACCGTTTCTCTCCACAAGCGAGAAGTTTCCATCACATTGGCTTTGTCTACACAACATAGTTTTTTAGTTCGGGTCATGGCTAATTCAAAACCTTTCTTAGCTAAACGTTGTACTTCAGATCTGGTATAAGTACAAGTATCGAAAGCAGTTTCGCCATCGTCTTTTCTTCCTTTTTCTCCAAAATAGATTCCTCCAGTAAGTTCTCTTAAGAAAACCAAATCAGTTCCTTCAATACGTTCTCTTTTTAAAGGAGAATTATCTATCAAGGATGGGAATGTAAAGGTTGGACGTACATTAGCAAACAAACCTAATTTTTTGCGCATTAATAACAAACCTTGTTCGGGTCTTACAGGCGCACTTGGGTCGTTATCGTATTTTGGATGTCCAATAGCTCCGAATAAAACAGCATCGGCAGCCATGCAAATTTCATGTGTTTCATCAGGATAAGGAACTCCAACGGCGTCAATGGCACAAGCTCCTGTAAGTGCAGGCGTCCAAGTGATTTCATGATTGAATTTTTTTGCAATAGCATCCGAAACTTTTACAGCTTCATTGATTACTTCGGGTCCAATTCCGTCTCCGGCTAAAAGGGCTATGTTAAATTTCATTAGGTATATTTTATATTTATGTATTTCTATTTATTATTGGGTAGCAACGACATTCAACATCTTTTGTGTTGCAATGATTGCGGCAACTGTTTGGTCTGAATCAAGTCCTCTGGTTTTGAATTCTTTTTCATTGTTCGTCCAGGTGATTATGGTTTCGCATAAGGCATCAGAACTACTTCCTGGCGGAATTCGTACAGCATAATCAATCAATTTAGGCAATTCTAAATTTTTGCTTTTGTATATTTTTGCCAGAGCATTCATAAAAGCATCAAATTGTCCGTCACCCTGTGCGTGCTCCTCAATTATTTCGCCGTCTATTTTTAAAGATAAAGTGGTCGATGGACGCATGCCTTTTGCATGAGATAATATATAGGACTCAACAATAATTTTTTCTTGATAGGTTTGGCTGTCTAAAACATCAGAGATTATATAAGGTAAATCTTCTTTGGTAACAGTTTCTTTCTTGTCGCCTAATTCGATGATACGTTGCGTAACTAACTTTAAATCGTCAGGGTTTAATTGAAGGCCTAATTCCTGAAGGTTTTTTTCAATATTAGCTTTCCCAGATGTTTTTCCAAGAGCATATTTTCGTTTTCTTCCAAAACGTTCTGGAAGTAAATCATTAAAATATAAATTATTTTTATTGTCACCATCAGCATGAATACCGGCTGTTTGTGTAAATACATTGTCACCAACAATTGGTTTATTAGCCGGAATTCTGTAACCTGTAAAAGTTTCGACCAACTTACTCACAGAATATAATGAAGATTCTTTTACGCCAATTTCTATTTGTGGAAAAAAGTCGTTTATTACAGCAACAGTGCTCTCAAGTGGAGCATTTCCAGCGCGTTCTCCCATTCCGTTTACGGTCACGTGGAGTCCTTGAATACCAGCTTTTACAGCTTCCATTACATTTGCGATGCTTAAATCGTAGTCGTTGTGTGCATGAAAATCAAAATGGGTATTTGGGTATCTTGCTATAATTTTCGAAATAAATTCAAAAGTTTCCGAAGGTATTAAAACGCCCAAAGTGTCTGGTAACAAAACTCTTTTGATAGGTTGTTTGGTCAAAAAATCAAGATACTGAAACACATATTCAGGGGAATTACGCATTCCGTTACTCCAGTCTTCCAGGTAGACATTAGTTTCTATATTATTTTTTTTAGCTAACTCTATTGTATGTGCAATTTCGTTAAAATGCTGTTCGGGTGTTTTTTTTAACTGATGCGTTAAGTGATTCAAAGATCCTTTAGTTAGTAAATTCTGAACTTTTGCTCCGGTTTTTTTCATCCAATCTATTGAAAGGCCGCCATCAACAAAGGTTAAAACTTCTATCCTATCAGAGTACTCTTTTTCATTAGCCCAAGTCATAATCCCTTGTACGCCTTGAAACTCTCCTTCACTTACACGTGCCGAAGCAATTTCGATTCTGTCAATATTTAATTCTTCCAGCAATAATTGCGCTATGGTTAGTTTTTCTGCAGCAGAAAATGATACTCCCGAGGTTTGTTCACCGTCACGGAGTGTCGTATCCATTATTTCAATTTTTCTTTTTTCCATTATAAATTTGATGCTAAAAGCAGTTTTTCTTCAGTAGTTTGAAGTGGTATTATTGTTTTTTAATAAGGAAGTTTGTCAGCAAACCCAACAATCTCTTCTTTGATGTTTTGCAAATAATCAATATCATCAAAACCATTCAACATATTATTTTTTTTGTAGCCATTAATGTCAAAAGATTCTTTTTGACCAGTCGCTTTTAGCGTAATAGTTTGTTCCGGAAGATTGATTTCCAATTCTGTTTTTGGATCAGCTTCAATAGCCTTAAAAATTGTGTCTGCAAATTCTGGACTCACTTGTACCGGTAGAACACCAATGTTCAAGCAATTTCCTTTGAATATATCAGCAAAAAAACTAGAAACAACAGCGCGGAATCCGTAATCGTAAACTGCCCAAGCCGCGTGCTCTCTTGAAGAACCTGATCCGAAGTTTTTTCCGCCAACTAATATTTTCCCGCTATACGTTGTGTCATTTAGTACAAAATCTGCTTTTGGAGTACCATCTCCATTGTATCTCCAGTCACGGAAAAGGTTGTCGCCAAAACCAACACGTTCGGTTGCTTTTAAGAAACGTGCAGGTATTATTTGATCTGTATCCACATTTTCTATTGGTAGTGGCACCGCACTACTGGTAAGAATATTAAATTTATCGTATGCCATTTGATTTTATTTAACCGCAAAGGCGCAAAGGCACAATGCTATATTAATTATTATTTAACTGGTAAAGCGTAAAGCTTTTTCTTGATAGAATTAATAGATTTTAGTAATTATTTACAAACCTTTTAAAACCACTTTTTATAATCGGGACATTAAAATTAATTAGAAATCCCATTCTTTTATCTGCTAATTTTAGGTATGATATTATTTGGGCATGATGTACCGGTAATATTATATCTATGGATTTTAATTCTATTATTATTTCTTTTTCAACTAAAATATCAATCCTATATTCTTTCGATAAATCAAAACCTTTAAATTGCAAAGGAATACCTACTTGAGTTTCTGCTGAAATATTTCTCAATTGTAATTCTTTTAAAAGACAAATTTCATATACAGATTCTAATAAACCGGGTCCCATAATTTTATGAACCTCGAGGCTAGCAAAAAAAATTGCCTTTGCTAATTCTTCATAACGATCTATATCCATATCTGTTTACTCTGCGCCTTTGTGACTTTGCGGTGAAAAGTTAAAAAAGGTCTCTAGGATCTGTCAATACTCCCGTTACTGCAGCAGCAGCTGCCATAATTGGACTTGCTAATAATGTTCTTGAACCTGGACCTTGACGACCTTCGAAGTTTCTGTTTGAAGTACTTACTGCATATTTTCCTGCAGGAACTTTATCGTCATTCATTGCTAAACAAGCAGAGCAACCTGGCTGGCGCAATACAAAACCAGCTTCAGTAAGAATGTCTAATAATCCTTCTTCTTTGATTTGTGCTTCTACTACGTGAGAACCCGGAACTAACCAAGCCGTAACATTATCTGCTTTTTGTCGCCCTTTTACAATTTCTGTAAAAGCCCTGAAATCTTCAATTCTACCATTAGTACAACTTCCCAAGAAAACAAAATCAATTGGTTTTCCAATCATTACGTCATTTTCTTCAAACCCCATGTAGGCTAAAGATTTTTTGTATGTTTCTTCGCCACCTTCTACTTGGTTGGCATTCGGGATATTTTTTGAGATACCAATTCCCATTCCAGGATTAGTACCATATGTAATCATTGGTTCGATATCTGCAGCATCAATATTTAATTCTGCATCAAAAACAGCATCAGCATCGGTTTTTAGAGTTTTCCAATATTCAACTGCTTTTGTCCAAGCTTCGCCTTTTGGAGCGTATAATCTTCCTTCTAAGAAATCGAATGTTTTTTGGTCAGGTGCAATCATACCACCTCGAGCACCCATTTCGATACTCAAGTTACAAACAGTCATACGGCCTTCCATCGACATATCTTCAAAAACGTTTCCTGCATATTCTGCAAAATATCCGGTACCTCCAGAAGTTGTTAATTTAGATATAATATAAAGTGCAACGTCTTTTGGGCCAACACCTTTGCTCAATTTACCATTTACGTTGATGCGCATTTTCTTTGGTTTTGGTTGCATGATACATTGTGTAGCCATAACCATTTCAACCTCCGAAGTTCCAATACCAAAGGCAATTGCGCCAAAAGCACCATGCGTAGAAGTGTGTGAATCTCCACAAACAATAGTGGCACCAGGCAAAGTAATTCCGTTTTCAGGACCTACAACGTGTACAATTCCATTTTTTTTATGACCTAGTCCCCAGTGCGAAATACCGTATTCTGCAGCGTTATCTTCTAATGCCTTAAGTTGATTGGCAGATAATGCATCTTGAACCGGTAAATGTTGATTTATAGTTGGTGTATTGTGATCGGCAGTAGCAAAAGTACGCTCTGGATATAATACTGAAATTCCTCTTTCTTTTAAACCTAAAAAAGCTACAGGACTAGTAACTTCATGGATGAAATGACGGTCAATAAAAAACACGTCCGGTCCATCTTCAATTTTTCGCACCACGTGCGAATCCCATACTTTGTCAAATAATGTAGTGCTCATTTTATTATGTTTTTAATGTATTTTTTTATAGCCAAATTGGCTAAAGTGATAACAATGGAAGCAAAACTAAAAAAAGAATCAAATCTATATTTTTGAATATTGCATTATATACGATACCCAAAAACACTTTATGCAGATATCCGAAAATATTTTTGTAATTTTTATATAGAAAGTCTTCTTTTGTTTCTGCTTTAATTCTCCTCTTTAGAAGCGTCAATATTTATAGGTAATTGTTTTTAATAATTTATCAAATTAATGTAATTGCGATACAATAACTGATTTTTAGCATCAAAATCATGGTTTTTTAATAAAATCAGTAATAATTAGCGGGTTTTGTACTTGGTTATTAGATGGTATTTTGCTTCTATTTTTTAAATTAAAGGCTTTTAAAAGTGGATATTTTTCTTTTTTACAAAGATTTAATTTTACGACATCCAAAAGAGAATTATTGCCGTTGTTTTTTTAATTACAAATATAATTTAGGCTCAAATAAAAAAGTTAATGCTGTAATGTTAGAAAAATAAAAAGGCAATTTTCATTTAGAGGGTTCATATTTATTTAAAAATAGTTGCGTAGCTTTTTTGGCTTGAAATAGTTTTTTGTTAATTTGCTCTAAATTTAGTCCTCTTTGATGCGGCTCTACAAGATCTATTGGATTTTTTAGTAAAAGAATCTTAATTGAAGGTTTTGACGCTCAGATATGATATGTAAATTAAAAATATGAATTTAACAAAGTGGTACCAATTTATCAAACCCAATTTAAAATTTTATCAATCTGGTTTTTTTGAATTTCCTTTTTTGGCAAATACGCCAGAGTTGATGATAGAAGCAACTATAAAAACTCCAGGAAGCAAGCATCATGTAAAAGATCAGCTAGTGACTTATGTAAAATAATCGTGTTGTATTTCTGGTATTAAATAAATTTTGTTAATTTGCTTAAAATTTATTCTTGTATGATATGGTTTTTAATTTTTTTAAGAATTGTTTTCTTAGAAATCTTATTGAAAAGGTTCTGTTACTAGGATATGTAAATCAAAAATATGAATTTATCAAAATGGTTCCAATTTATCAAGCCTAATTTTAAGTTCTATCAGGATGGTTTTTTTGAATTCCCTTTTGTAGCAAATACCCCCGAATTATTCATAGAATCCACAATAAAAAGTCCTGGCAGTAAACATTTTGCTAGTGAACAATTGGTTCGTAGAAACAATCCTTTTATTAAAGGTACCATGCGTTATCGCAAAATAGATGATGGCTTGTGGCTTACCATTACTGATATAGAGTTTAAGCATGATAGCGTAATAAAATCAGTCTATGCTCCTGATGTTCCTAGTGATCATTATTCCATAACATTTTCGGTTTTTGAAAGTGAAGTGAAGTTGAATAATATGTTTATCAATAAAATGCCTTTCCAAAATAAATTTTGGGCTTTCAAAAAACCTGGTGTTGATGTGGGTGCTTGTTTTTATAAAGGATCTAAATGCCTCTTTTATATCTATTACGTTAGCCCAAGTTGGATTCAAGATCATATTCCGCTGGATCAATTGGATCGAAATATTCCTTTCAAAAAGTTTTTAGATTCTGACAAAGGTTTTATATCCTATCAAGATATTGTGCCCAATGCGGAGGAATTATCTCAAGATATTTTAGAAACATTCAAAATATTTAATTC
Organism: Flavobacterium glaciei; assembly: GCF_003350545.1. Classification (GTDB taxonomy): domain Bacteria; phylum Bacteroidota; class Bacteroidia; order Flavobacteriales; family Flavobacteriaceae; genus Flavobacterium; species Flavobacterium glaciei. The sequence continues at coordinate 14,792 of NZ_QQBA01000014.1, read as the reverse complement.
AGATGTTTTAAATAAAACAATTTTGAAATCACAATCGCTAAGTTTGTTAACTTCCTTTTTTAAGCATGTTTTTTTAGACAATCGCACTAATGATTACCAAGGAAAAGGGTCTGTGGATTATAAAAAAATAGCAAAATGTGAGTTGCTAATTACTACAAATTTATCCAAACCTTTTATTGGAATAGATGCATTGTCCGAGAAACTCCGGATTTCTAAATCAAAATTAAAAACAGACTTTAAATCGGTTTATGGTTCTTCTATACTACAATATAATATCGATAAGAGAATGGAACTAGCTTTACAGATGCTTAAAAACACAAACATGCAAATTAAACAAATTGCGCTCGCAGTAGGCTACGACAGTCCCGGTAAATTTAGTGCGGCCTTCAGACGAAAGCATGAAAAACTCCCTTCAGAGTTGCGTCCAGAAAGTACGATACAGTAAAATTACTTTTTTAGATTCAAAATTATTGCCACCCATTAAAAGGATTTATGCAACTTATCATTTTGCATGAATCCTTTTTTTGTTGCTTGTTTTTTACGTTGGGTATATCCTTTTGTGTTCAAGGATTTATGTTTTTTTTTTTTTTTTTTTTTTTTTTTTTTAAAAAAAAAAAAAAAAAAAAATTTTTTTTTTTTTTTTTTTTTTTTAATTTTTTTTTTTTTTTTTTTTTTTTTTTTTTTTTTTTTTTTTTTTTTTTTTTAAGTTTTTTTTTTTTTTTTTTTTTTTTTTTTTTTCTTCTTAAAAAAAATAGTGAAAATGTCCGAATGGGCTATCGATTTGTCCGAATGGGCTACTCGAATGTTTTTTTTCTATAATATCTTTGCACTCTTTTATAGTTTGTTAAAAATAACTAAAATATAAGATATGAATAAACTTTACTCATTACTGGCTTTTCTATTTTTTAGCCAAATCTATGCGGTTAACTTTACAGTTAACAACATAAGATACACAGGGAGCGATAACGCACCCTACACTGCAACTGTTACGGGTCATACTTTTTCGTTCTTTGGTGCCGCTGATTTATCAACGGTAACCTATAATGGAAATAACTACACCGTAACTTCTATTGGGATTAATGCTTTTAGTGGGTCTAGGTATTTAACTTCAGTAACTATTGGGCATGCAGTAACTTCTATTGGAGATTTTGCTTTTAAATCTTGTACTAGTTTAGCATCTGTAACTATTCCTAATTCGGTGACATCTATTGGAAATAGTGCTTTTGGAAGTTGTAATAGTTTAACTTCTATAACTATACCAAATTCGGTGACATCTATTGGTAATGCTGCTTTTGAATATTGTACAGGTTTAACATATGTAACTATTGGTAATTCGGTGACATCTATTAGATATAATGCTTTTTTTTCGTGTACTAGTTTAACATCTGTAACTATTCCTAATTCGGTGACATCTATTGAAAGTAATGTTTTTTCATTTTGTTCTAGTTTAACATCTGTAACTATACCAAATTCGGTGACATCTATTGGGTCGCAAGCTTTTTATAATTGTACTAATTTAACAACAGTAAATTGTTATGTGTTAAACCCTATTGCTATTAGTGCAGATGTTTTTCAAATAATAAATCAGTCAGCGTGTGCTTTAAATGTACCTATTGGTAGTGAAGCAGCTTATGAGGCAGCAGCAGTTTGGACAAATTTTAACCCAATAAATGGAAATTTAAACATCGCTCCAACAGACATTTTACTTTCTGCATCAGCTATTAATGAAAACAAAGCTGCCAATTCAACCGTTGGAACTTTTGGTTCTACAGATGCAAACACAGCAGATACATTCACATATACTTTGGTTGCAGGAACAGGAAGTACCGACAATACTTCTTTTAATATCTCAGGAAATACTTTGACAATCAATGCTAGTCCAGATTTTGAAACCAAGTCGTCTTACTTAATTCGTGTAAGAACCACCGATAATGGCGATTTAAGTTTTGAAAAAGAGTTTACCATTACTGTAAATAATGTAAACGAAGCACCAACAGATATTTCACTTTCTGCATCAGCTATTAATGAAAACGTAGCTGGCAATTCAAGCGTTGGAATTTTTAGTTCTATAGATGCAGATGCAGCAAATACATTCACATATACTTTAGTTGCAGGAACAGGAAGTACCGACAATGCTTCTTTTAATATCAGCGGAAATAGTTTAAGAATTACAGCAAGTCCAGATTTTGAGACTAAAAGCTCGTATGCAATTAGAATTAGAACTACAGATCAGGGAAATTTATTTTTTGAAAAGCAGTTTACTGTTGCTATTAACAATTTATGTGATGTATCTTTTACAGTGGCTCAAACCAATGTGTCTTGTAACGGTGGATCCAATGGTAGCGCAACAGTTACTGTATCTGGTGGAACATCAGGTTATACTTATTCATGGTCTCCAACTGGAGGAACAGCTGCAACAGCTACTGGTTTAACAGCAGGAACATATACATGTACAATCACTGATGCAAATTCGTGTACAACAACAGCAAGTGTTACCATTACCCAGCCAAACGTTATGACTGTAGATGCTGGGCCAACAACTGTAACCTATTGTGCAAATGCTATTACGCCAATTACAGCTACAAATATATCAACGAATTTTCAAGGAGCTTATGCACCAGCTAACTGGGCTTTTGCTAACGCAAATGCCGATGGTAATGTAAACACAACTAATGCTCCGGCAAGTATAACTATTACTGGTGGAAATAATAATGGGGATAATTTTTTTGGTGGAAGCCCAGGGGATTCTAGTTATTCTATTACTTTTACTCCCAATACAACTGTTTCATTTAATTGGGCATATAGTACAGATGATGGAGGTTTTTCTGATTATCCTCAAGTCATAGTAAACGGAGTTGCGACAATAATGCAAGGATATAATATTAATACTTCACGCCCAGAAACTCAATCAGGTACTATGACAGTCAATGTAACAGCTGGTCAAACATTTGCATTTAATATGCATACAGTAGATAATAAGTTTGGAGCTGCAACAGTTACAATTAGTAATTTAGTAATTAGCAATTCAGATGGTAGTTATTCTTGGGTAGCTACCAATGGAGGTTCTATAACAGGAGCTACTAATACAGCAAATATGACACCTGCAACATCAGGTACATATACGGTTACAGCAACTAATGCTAATGGTTGTTCAGCTACAGATAGTGTTGCGGTAATTATTGCAACAGCAACTACATCGCAAACAGATGTGTCTTGTAATGGAGGATCAAATGGGGCAATCAATTTAACCCCAACAGGAGGAACTGCTCCCTACACTTTCAACTGGGGTGGAGGAATCACAACTGAAGACAGAACAGGATTAGCCGCAGGAACATATACATGTACAATCACTGATGCTAGTTCGTGTATAACAACAACAAGTGTCACCATTACAGAACCAACAGCTTTAGTGGCAAATCTTACAACGCAAACCAATGTGTCTTGCAACGGTGGTCCTACTGGAAGTGCAACAGTATCTGTATCTGGTGGAACATCAGGTTATACTTATTCATGGTCTCCAAGTGGTGGAACAGCTGCAACAGCTTCTGGATTAGCCGCAGGAACATATACTTGTACAATCACTGATGCTAATTCTTGTACAACAACAGCAAGTGTTACCATTACACAACCAACGGTAATTGATTTCACAACAACAGTTTTGTCTGGTTATGATTATAATACTGGATATAGTCAAACTATAGTAGCTTCAGGAGGAACAGGATCTAAAACGTATGCAGTCACAGCGGGAAGTTTGCCTTCTGGTTTTTCGCTATCAACAGCTGGACAGATAACAGGTATTTCGACTCAAATTGCTGATAGTAATTTTACGGTTACCGCTACTGATGCTAATAGTTGTAGTGCTACCTATGATTATATACTGAAATTAAATCAAATCCCAATTACCGTAACTGCAACACCTTCTCAAACTAAAGTATATGGGGAGAGTGAACCTGTTTTAACTTATACAGCGTCACCAAGTTTGCTTTCTGGAGATTCATTTACAGGATCTTTAACAAGAGTTAGTGGTAAAAATATTGGTAATTATGCTATTAATCAAGGTTCACTTTCTGCTGGGTCTAAATATTTAATTACTTACGCTGGTGCTAACTTTTCTATTACCGCAAAACCAATCACAGTAACAGCTGATGCTAAAACAAAAGTGTATGGAGCAGTAGATCCTAGTTTAACGTATTCAGTTTCGCCAAGTCTGGTAGGAACAGATGTTTTCACAGGAACTTTGACAAGAGTTTCAGGTGAGAATGTGAGTACTTATGCAATCGAACAAAATGACTTAAGTGCTGGATCTAATTATGCAATCACTTATGAAGCTGAAGATTTTGCTATTACCGCAAAACCAATCACAGTAACAGCTGATGCTAAAACAAAAGTGTATGGAGCAGTAGATCCAAGTTTAACGTATTCAGTTTCGCCAAGTCTGGTAGGAACAGATGGTTTTACAGGAACTTTGACAAGAGTTGCAGGTGAGAATGTGGGTACTTATGCAATAACACAAGGAGATTTGAGCGCAGGTTCTAATTATACAATTGCTTATGTAGCTAAAGATTTTGCTATTACTGCAAAACCAATCACAGTAACAGCTGATGCTTCACAAACTAAAGTGTATGGAGCAACAGATCCTAGTTTAACGTATTCAGTTTCTCCAGGTTTGGTAGGAACAGATGCTTTCACAGGAACTTTGGCAAGAGTTGCAGGTGAGAATGTGAATACTTATGCAATAACACAAGGAGATTTAAGCGCAGGTTCGAATTATACAATTGCTTATGTAGCTAAAGATTTTGCTATTACCGCAAAACCAATCACAGTAACAGCTGATGCTTCACAAACTAAAGTGTATGGAACAACAGATCCTAGTTTAACGTATTCAGTTTCGCCAAGTTTGGTAGGAACAGATGCTTTTACAGGAACTTTGTCAAGAGTTGCAGGTGAGAATGTGGGTACTTATGCAATAACACAAGGAGATTTGAGCGCAGGTTCGAATTATACAATTGCTTATGTAGCTAAAGATTTTGCTATTACCGCAAAACCAATCACAGTAACAGCTGATGCTTCACAAACTAAAGTGTATGGAACAACAGATCCTAGTTTAACGTATTCAGCTTCGCCAAGTCTGGCAGGAACAGATACTTTCACAGGAACATTATCAAGAGTAGTGGGAGAGAACGCTGGTACTTACGCGATTGCACAAGGAACATTAAGTGCTGGAGCTAATTATACAATATCGTTTGTTTCGTCAGATTTTACAATTGCAGCTAAACCAATCACAGTAACAGCTGATGCTTCACAAACTAAAGTGTATGGAACAACAGATCCTAGTTTAACGTATTCAGTTTCTCCAAGTCTGGTAGGAACAGATGCTTTCATAGGAGCCTTGGCAAGAGTTGCAGGTGAGAATGTGGGTACTTATGCAATTGAACAAAATAATTTAAGCGCAGGTTCGAATTATACAATTGCTTATGTAGCTAAAGATTTTGCTATTACTGCAAAACCAATCACAGTAACAGCTGATGCTTCACAAACTAAAGTGTACGGAACAACAGATCCTAGTTTAACGTATTCAGTTTCGCCAAGTCTGGTAGGAACAGATGTTTTCACAGGAACTTTGTCAAGAGTTGCAGGTGAGAATGTGGGTACTTATGCAATTGAACAAAATAATTTAAGCGCAGGTTCCAATTATACAATTACTTATGTAGCTAAAGATTTTGCTATTACCGCAAAACCAATTAACGTAACTGCAGCTGCAAAAACTAAAGTATATGGCACAACAGAGGTTCCTCTAACTTATATTGTTACACCTAGTTTACTTAGTGGAGACTCCTTTACTGGAGCTTTAAATAGAGCAATAGGTGAGAATGTTGGGACATATGCAATATCGCAAAACACTTTAAGTGCTGGTGCTAATTATGTAATTAATTTTGTGTCTGCCAACTATAACATTACTAAAGCCAACCAAGAAATTACTTGGAATCAAACCTTAGTTTCAGATTGTGGTAGCTCAGCTTCAATAGCGTTGACTGCGACTTCTACTAGTGGTTTAGGAATCAGTTTTTCATCTTCAAATAGCAATGTGGCAACAATTGTAAATAACGAATTGGTGTTTGTAAATCCTGGTTCAGCAACGATTACAGCTTCTCAAGTAGGAGATAATAATTTCAATGCAGCACCAAGTATTGTATTGCCTGTTGTAAATAGCCAGCCAAATTTGATTAGAAAACAATTTGAAGATGTTATCTTCTTCGACAATAGTTCAAATCAATTTGTTGCTTATACATGGTATAAAAACGGAGTAGTAGTTGCTGGTCAAACAGCGCAATACTTCAAAGAAACAGGCGTATTAAATGGTACTTACTATGCAGTTGCAACAAAGAAAGACGGAACACTAATTAGTACTTGTCCGTTAGTTATAACATCTAATGGAGTAGTAGAAACCATGAATATTGCTCCTAATCCAGTACGAAGTAACTCAAGCTACCAATTAATTACCAATATAGAGTCTGCTAAAATCCAAAATGCTCGCGTGACGGTGTTCAATATACTTGGGTCATTAATGACAGACAAAGTGGTTAATGAAAGCACAATTGAGATGGTTGCACCAAGTGTAGACGGTATTTATATTGTGAAACTTACTTTGTCTAATGGTAAGATGTTTACGAAAAATCTTTTAGTAAGAAACTAACTAATTTATGGATATGAAATCCTCTTTTTTAAACAAAGAGAGGATGGATTATTCCTATGAAAATAACATACATATGAAATTTAATAATAAACAGATACTAGTACTAGTTGCCGCGCTTTTCTCTACAGCAGCAAGTGCCCAGTTTTACGTTGGCGTACAGTCAGGAATTGCTAATATTCAAAGCGATGTAAAAGGTGTTAGAGCAAGTCATAAAATAGGAGGCGCTGTTAAAGCAGGATACATTTATAATATAACAGAACACATTGGTATTGGATCTGGTGTCGAATTTGCACAATACAAACAAAAAGTATTTTTGACTAAGGGCGATGCAATACAATCAAATTTTGAAGTTGATGAGACTACATCTGCATTTATTTATAACGTAACAAGTGCTAATTATCGAGAGGAGCAAACATTGCAAGCTATTCAAATTCCATTTTTTGTGCAGTATAGAAGAAATATTAATGTTGGTGTTGATTTCAACTTTAGAGCTGGAGTTAAGTATTTTTTACCTGTAAATTATAAGATCGAAGCTTCTGCAAATGCTGTTACTGGAGTTGGTTATTATCCGGATGTTAATTTAACTATTAATGATTTGCCAGACTATGGTTTTGGAACACAATCGCCTTATTCTCAATCAGGAGAATACCAGACAAAAGGTATATTGATGAGTAGTTTTGAATTGGGTTTTACTTTTCAGATGGGAGAGAAGAACGCCTTATATGCAGCTATGTTTTTAGATAGTGGATATAGTTCCATTTTAGATCAAAAACAGAATGAGTCTTACATTGGATATAGTCAAAAATCGATTACCGATAGAAAAGCAAATGGTTTATACAGCACAGATAAAGAGGCAACAATCAAGCCTGTAGCGTTTGGATTAACATTAGGTTGGAATTTTAAATAAGTATTTTGGTTTGAATAATTACTAAGGTCTTGAGAAATCAAGGCCTTTTTTTGTTCATAACTTCCCTTTTCTTTAGACTAAAAAAAGCCTAAATTTGAAATTCATTTTTTGCTACTTTCATTAATTTTAAAGTGTTTAAAACCAGTTAAATACACTGTCTAAATCTATGGGTTTAGGCACCCTTCTCTTTGGGGAGGGCTGGGAAGGGGATTTATGTACTTAATATTCGATACCGAAACTACAGGATTACCAAAACGTTGGGGCGCTCCCATTTCAGATACGGATAATTGGCCGCGTTGTATTCAAATTGCTTGGCAGTTGCACGATGATATGGGAAAACTCATCGAGCATCAAGATTATTTGGTCAAGCCCGAAGGTTTTAATATTCCTTATGACGCGGAACGAATTCACGGTATTTCTACGGAACTAGCTGAAGCTGAAGGTATTTCGTTGGTGGAAGTTTTGGAAAAATTCAATATTGCCTTAGGTAAAGCTAAATTTATTGTGGGTCAGAATTTAGGTTTTGACATCAATATTATGGGTTGTGAGTTTTATAGAATGGGCGTTGAAAGCCATATGAGTTCCATGCCCATTCTCGACACTTGTACGGAAGTTACCGCTTCCTTATTGAAATTGCCGGGTGGTCGAGGAGGAAAGTTCAAATTGCCTACGCTAACGGAATTGCACTCTTATCTTTTTAATAAACCTTTCGGCGAAGCGCACAATGCGACTGCCGATGTGGAGGCAACTACGCGTTGTTTCTTGGAGTTGATTCGTCGTGATGTTTTCACAAAAGAGGAACTGGATGTTCCAGCTAGTTATTTTCAAGATTTTAAAAGTAAGAATCCAAATGAGATTAAACTCATTGGTTTAAAGCATATAAATCTCAAGGAAGCATCTGATAAAATTCGTCAGCAGTTTGGAGAAAAACAAGCTCCTGCCGTTTCCAGAGCAGAACTTTCTGAGAATAAAAAGGTTCTTGTTGATACACAGTTCGTTCATTTACATAATCATACACAGTTCTCAGTGTTGCAATCTACCATTAGCATTGCAGCATTGGTAAAAGCAGCGGCACAACAAAAAATGCCAGCCGTAGCCATGACGGATCATGCGAATTTGATGGGTGCTTTTCATTTTGTCCGAGATATTTTATACCATAATAAAGCGGCTGAAGCCAAAAATAAAGCGGCAATCGAAAATGGTGAAGAACCTACCGAAGTTCCGATGAAACCAATTGTGGGTTGCGAATTTTTTGTTTGCGAAGACCATAAAAATAAATCTGTTAAGGACAATGGGTACCAAATAGTCCTTTTGGCGAAGACCAAAAAAGGCTATCATAATTTGGCTAAAATGTCCTCTATTGCATATACAGAAGGTTTTTATTATGTGCCCCGAATCGATAGGAAAGTCATTCAGGAATTCAAAGAAGATATTATTGTTTTGTCTGGAAATCTCTATGGCGAAATCCCAAATAAGATTTTAAACATTGGTGAAAATCAAGCCGAAGAAGCTTTGATTTGGTGGAAAAACGAATTCAAGGAAGATTTCTACATTGAGGTGATGCGTCACAATCAGGAAGATGAAAATCGGGTGAATGCGTCTTTGATTTCATTGGCAAGAAAGCACGATGTTAAGATCGTTGCTACAAATAATACCTTTTATATAGATAAGGAAAATTCTAATGCACATGATATTTTGTTGTGTGTGCGAGATGGTGAAAAGCAAACTACGCCTATTGGCCGTGGTCGCGGCTATCGTTACGGATTGCCTAATCAGGAATACTATTTCAAGTCGGGAGACGAAATGAAACAGCTTTTTGCAAATTTGCCAGAAGCAATTTCGAATATTTCAGAGATTGTGGATAAAATCGAGATTTTCGATTTGGCGCGTGAAGTTTTGCTTCCAAAATTTGAAATTCCAGTTGAATTTAATAATCCCGAAGATGCAGTTGATGGCGGAGTACGTGGAGAAAATGCGTATTTAAGACATCTTACTTTTGAAGGAGCTAAAAAAAGATATCCTGTAATTACTGAAGAAATTCAGGAACGATTGGATTTTGAATTGTTAACGATTTCTAATTCTGGTTATCCTGGTTATTTCCTGATTGTACAGGATTTAATCGCTGAGGCGAGAAGCATGGGAGTTTCTGTAGGGCCTGGAAGGGGTTCAGCTGCGGGTTCAGTGGTGGCGTATTGTTTGAAAATCACCAATATAGATCCCTTAAAATACAACCTGCTTTTTGAGCGTTTCCTGAATCCGGATCGTGTGTCACTTCCCGATATTGATATCGATTTTGACGACGAAGGCCGAAGCAGCGTAATGGATTATGTAATCCGAAAATACGGTTCGAAACAAGTGGCGCAAATTATTACATACGGTAAAATGGCAACAAAATCGGCGATTCGTGATACCGCCCGTGTTTTGGATTTACCGTTATTTGAAGCCGATAAAATTGCGAAATTGATTCCAGGAATGATGCCTTCCAAGTGGAATTTAGCTCGTTTTTTAAATGAAAAAGAAGACATCATTAAGAAAGCGGTTCGTCCAGAGGAATATGATAAAATTAAAGAATTAATAAGCCTTGCTAATGAAGATGATTTGGGTGGAGAAACCATTCAGCAGGCAAAAGTTTTAGAAGGAAATTTAAGAAACACAGGTATTCATGCTTGTGGGGTGATTATTACACCTAGCGATATTACGAATTTTGTTCCTGTGGCTACCGCCAAAGATTCGGATTTGTATGTAACTCAATTTGACAACTCGGTGGTAGAAAGTGCCGGTTTGTTGAAGATGGACTTCTTGGGTTTGAAAACCCTTACCCTGATAAAAGATACGGTCAAATTAGTTAAATATAGAAGTGGAATCGACCTTAATCCAGATGAGTTTCCAATTGATGATTTAAAGACATACGAGCTTTTTCAGCGTGGTGAAACGGTAGGGATTTTCCAGTATGAGAGTCCGGGAATGCAGAAATACATGAAGGAATTGAAACCAACAGTATTTCCCGATTTGATTGCCATGAATGCGTTGTATCGTCCAGGACCAATTGCTTATATTCCGAGTTTCGTAAAGCGAAAAAATGGCGAAGAGGAGATTATTTATGATCTTGATGCTTGTGAAGAATTACTAAAAGACACCTACGGAATTACCGTTTACCAAGAGCAGGTAATGCTTTTGTCCCAAAAACTGGCAGACTTTTCCAAGGGTGATGCCGATGTTTTGCGTAAAGCAATGGGAAAAAAACAAAAGGACGTTCTGGACAAAATGAAACCTAAATTTATCAGTCAGGCTGCTGCCAAAGGTCATGATGAAGATAAGCTGGAGAAAATTTGGAAAGACTGGGAAGCCTTTGCAGAATATGCCTTTAATAAATCGCACTCTACTTGTTATGCATGGATTGCCTATCAAACAGCTTATTTAAAAGCTAATTATCCTGCTGAATATATGGCGGCTGTATTGTCTAATAACATGAGTGATATCAAGCAAGTTTCTTTCTTTATGGAAGAATGTAAGCGAATGGGATTGCAGGTTTTAGGGCCTGATGTGAACGAGTCTTTTTATAAGTTTACCGTTAACGATGATTACGCGGTCCGTTTTGGAATGGGAGCTATTAAAGGAGTAGGTTCTGGGGCAGTAGCGACTATTGTAGAAAATAGAAAAGATGGAAAATACAAATCGATTTTTGATCTGACAAAGCGTATCGATTTGCGTGCAGCGAATAAAAAAGCATTAGAAAATCTGGCTTTAGCTGGAGGATTTGATTCGTTTACAGGAACTACGAGAGCACAATATTTTCATGATGATGGTGATGGAATTACTTTTTATGAAAAAGCGATTCGATACGGATCGAAATTTCAGGAAAATGAAAATTCATCGCAAGTAAGTTTGTTTGGAGATACCAGTGAAGTGCAAATTGAAGAACCTGTTGTTCCACCATGTGAGGATTGGAGCACTATGGAAAAATTGGCAAAAGAAAAAGAGGTTGTTGGGATTTACATCTCGGGACATCCGCTTGATGATTACAAATTTGAAATGAAATATTTCTGTAATGCCAAGATAGAGGCATTAAAAAATATGGAACTTCATGTTAATAAAAACTTGGCGTTTGGTGGAATTATCAATAATGTGCAGCATCGTGTAGCCAAAAATGGGAAAGGCTGGGGTATGTTTACCTTAGAAGGTTATGATGAAAGTTATGAGTTTAGAATTTTTGGAGAGGAATATCTAAAGTTCCGCCATTTCTTTATACAAAATAATTTTACGTTTATCAAAGTATTGGTAAAAGAGGGTTGGACTGATCGTGACACTGGAAAAAAAGGGGAGCCGAGATTGCAATTTGTGGAGGTAAAGCAATTGCAGGATGTCTTAGAAGCCTTCGCTAGAAAGTTAGTTGTACTTTTGAATATTGCTGATTTAAAAACAGATTTTATCCATAAATTGAGTCACCTTTTTCAAGATAATAAGGGAGATAATACAGTAACTTTTGAAATTATGGAATTAGAAAAAACAAAAAAAATGGTTTCTGTTGCTGCTGTTGAAATTGAAAATGAAGAGGTAGCTTTTGCAGATGAGAATGAAGATTCTGAAACGGGAACTCTTGAAATTCCAGAGACAGGAACAGATGCTAAAATAGAAGAAGTTGAAGAAATAAAAGTGGTTACTAAGCTAGTTATGCCAAGTAGAAAGCTAAAAATCAAGATTTCTAACGAATTACTAGTGGAGCTGGAGAAAATGCAAATTAACTTTAAGCTGAATTAGAACCGTATTTCATGGCCCTGAGGCAGACAGTTAAAAAGAACTAACGAAGCAAATAGCTACTAAACCTTGCAAACTTAAATGGGTTGAAATAGTTTGATAAGAATTGACAATATATTAATAGTCAAAACTAATTTACTAATAGCGTTTGATTAGTTTTTAATTTCTAAATTTGTATCCTAGTTGGAATTTAAATTTTCAAACAATAAATCTAAATAAAAATAAATATGGCATTAGCAATAACAGATGCTACTTTTGAAGAAGTAGTTTTGAAATCAGACAAACCGGTAATGGTAGATTTTTGGGCAGCATGGTGTGGACCTTGTAGAATGGTAGGTCCAATCATTGATGAGTTAAGCAATGAATACGAAGGAAAAGTTGTTGTAGGGAAAGTAGATGTTGATGCAAATCAAGAATTTGCTGCCAAATACGGAGTGAGAAATATCCCAACAGTATTAGTTTTTCATAACGGAGAAGTTGTAGGGAAACAAGTAGGAGTTGCTCCTAAACAAACTTACGCGGATAGTTTAGACGCTTTGTTGTAATCGGTAGATTATGATTTATATAGAATCTGTATGGATTCAGATAAAAGGTTTGGCGAAAGTCAAGCCTTTTTTTTGTTTAAGCTAAATTTATTTCAGCATCTTGATTTATTTTTGATTCTGTAATTCTTTAATTTTTAAATCGAACAATCTTTTAATATATTTGGAATATGAAGATCGACTCGCAAATAGAAAAAATTTCCAGTTTTCAGCATTTAGAATTACTAGCCAATCAAGTGGTTGAAGGTTTTATATCAGGAATGCATAAAAGTCCGTTTCATGGTTTTTCGGCTGAATTTGCAGAGCATAAAGTCTATAACGTAGGCGAAAGTACTAAACATATTGATTGGAAATTGTTTGCCAAAACAGATCGTTTGTACACCAAGCGCTTTGAGGAAGAAACTAATTTACGATGTCATCTTATTATTGATAATTCTTCGTCGATGCATTATCCTAAGTTAAAAGACAGTCAGCAATTTTTTGAAAACAAAATCGGCTTTTCGGTTTTGGCTTCGGCAGTTTTAATGAATCTTTTAAAGAAGCAACGCGATGCTGTTGGACTTAGCGTGTTTTCGGATACATACGAGTACTACGCGCCTGAAAAAGGCAGTGATCGCCATCACCGAATGATTTTAAATACACTTGAAGGGCTTTTAGAGAAATCTGTGGTTAAGAAAAGTACTGATACAATTACATTCTTGCATCAAATAGCCGAGAAAATCCACCGTCGTTCTATGATTATCCTATTCACGGATATGTTTCAGTCCGATAATGAAGAGGCGTTGTTTAATGCATTGCAACATCTGAAACACAACAAGCATAAAGTGGTCTTATTTCATGTTGTCGATAACAAAACAGAGCTGAATTTTGACTTTGATAATGCTCCAAGGAAGTTTATTGATGTTGAAACGGGAGAAGAAGTGGCTGTTTTTGCTGATAATGTCAAAGATGAATACGAAAAACAGATAGAAAGTTACTTCAAGAAAATCGCTTTGACTTGCTCGCAAAACCGAATAAAGTATATTCCGGTAAGTGTTGGGGAAAATTTTGAAAAAATTTTAATGACATACTTAGTTGAAAAACAAAACTTTGGGTAATAAGGTTAAAATTTATCAATATTTTTTTCTAAAAATGCTTGTGTAAACGGAAATCTATTGTATCTTTGCCACCGCAATAACGCAGAGGTTTGGTAGTTCAGTTGGTTAGAATACATGCCTGTCACGCATGGGGTCGCGGGTTCGAGTCCCGTCCAGACCGCAATATTGGGAAAAGCCTTTCATAACAGAAAGGCTTTTTTGCCCACATAAGGTTTTTAACGTTAGTTGTGTTGTTTGCTACGAATTTGTAACTCGTAGTAGGTTTAGTAGTTAGACCAATGAAAAGCTTTTCGCCTCGGCGAATAGCTTTTTTGCTTTAAGAGAAGGCTACGGTCATTTTTTTAGTCCTTTAACTATCAGGTTTAAGTGAGTGTTTTTCAATCCATTTTGAATGAAAATACTAAATTTTGAATAAAGAATAATACTGGTTTGGTAGTTCAGTTGGTTAGAATACATTCCTGTCATCTCGTTTTGAGAACGAGACGGGTTCTATTCCAGAACTGGGTTGAAGAATTAGAATGTTATAGATTAAAATACTGGTTTGGTAGTTCAGTTGGTTAGAATACATGCCTGTCACGCATGGGGTCGCGGGTTCGAGTCCCGTCCAGACCGCCAGTAATAAAAAGCTTTTCTTTAAGAAAAGCTTTTTTGTTTTAGCATGTTTATTAATTAAAACAACTCTGATTTATATTGCCATACAATGGATCAATCCTAAAACCTGTGGGGAAGCAAAAATTAAGCATAAATATTAGTTAGCCTAAAAAGGAAAAACGCAACGTTTCTAACGCCTCTAAATT
>NZ_QQBA01000013.1 GCF_003350545.1 Flavobacterium glaciei | reverse complement strand
ATTAAATCATATAACGAAGAATACGGACTGAACTGAATTTTTTGTTGCTGAACTAACATCTAAAAAGCCTTATGGTTACAGTTAAAAATACGAAAAAAGGAGCAAAAAACTATAGTTTTCTACTCCTTTTTTATTATATAATTAATTCTTAAAAAGACTTTTTCAGTGCCCTCCTTTTTTGTACCAATCTAAAAACGAATGATGGAGCAACCACACGACCAATGGGAGCTGTAAAAGTATGCGACAAAGGTAATATTTGGTTTTTCAGTGAAAAAGATAGTATTAAAAACAAAGAAATAGAACAAGATTCAAGCGTTCAATTGTTTTTTGCACATCCCGGAAAAGGAAGTTATATGGTTGTAAATGGTGACGCAACAATAATTATGGATCGTGAAAAAATCGGAGAGCTTTGGTCTCCTGTTGTAAATATATGGTTCAAAGACGGTAAAAACGACCCCAATATTTC
This sequence comes from Flavobacterium glaciei, assembly GCF_003350545.1. GTDB lineage: Bacteria > Bacteroidota > Bacteroidia > Flavobacteriales > Flavobacteriaceae > Flavobacterium > Flavobacterium glaciei. The sequence goes on along the minus strand of NZ_QQBA01000013.1, from coordinate 97,613 downwards.
ACTTATTAAAGTTGAACCAACAAGTGCTTATTTTTGGGACACGGACGGAAATCAAATGATTAATTTTTTGAAAATGGCTGCTTCTGTTGCAACAGGAACCAACTATATAAGTGGTGTTCAAGGAGAAATAAAAATCTAAAAAATCAGAAACGCTCCTGTAATAGGAGCGTTTTAAAACTAAACTGATATATTTTAGAAAAATTATTGTAGTACTCTGTTGATTTGGGAGAAATTTTTCTGATAATATTTTTCTTTGGTTGAAGAAATTATAACACCATTACTAACAGAGGAATGAATAAATTTAATTTCTCCATCACAAACTTCAACAACCATACCTACATGATTAATTTGGTTTCTACCGTTTGTTTTAAAGAAAATTAAATCTCCTTTTTGAGCTTCTTCTGTGTTAATTCTAGTACCAATACTTGATTGTTCGTGAGATGTTCTTGGCAATTTAATATCGAATGCACCAAAAGTAGTACACATTAAACCAGAACAGTCAAATCCTGATTTTGATGTTCCTCCAGTACGATATCTAGTTCCTATATTTTCAGCAGCACGTTCTATTAATTGATCTAGAAAATCATGACTAAAAGTAGGTTTTAATGAATTATTAAAATCAATTTTAGTGTTTTCAAAAGTTGTATTATTGCTCTCTGTACTAGCTATTACATTATTGTCTATAGGTGCATAATTAGCAAGAATATTCAATTTATCGCCTACACGAAGCCCGTTTTTAACTTCTGGATTTTGTTTTTCTAATTCCTGAACTGTAATTCCGTATTGTTTAGCAATTCCATATTTAGTCTCTTTTGGCAGAACTTCTCGAACAATAATATTTGTATTTTTATTCTCTAATTCAATTGGTTGAGAAATAGCTGTGGCTTCTGAATTTGATAAATCTATGTTTGGCTGAGAAACGACTGTTTCTTCTATTTTAGGCACAACTTTATCGGATACATTATTAACTACGGTGTTTTCAGCTAGCAATTCTTTGTTTTGTTGTGATACAACTGCAACTTCAGTTACTGATATTCCATTTCCTGGAATTATTATTTTTTGACCTACTCTAAGCGCTTTTGCACCTATAGTTGGATTGGCATTATCTAATTCTTTAACTGTAATTCCGTATTTTCTGGCGATAGAATATTTTGATTCTTTTGGAAGGACTTCTATTGTAGTTTGTTCCGTAGTGGATTTTTTAGTTTCGATTACTTGAGGAGTAACTACTAATTCCGGTTTTTGAGAAACCTTTTTGACTTGAGGGGCAACAGCTACTTCCGTTGAAGATGCGTTTGATGGAATTATAATTTTTTGACCTATTTTCAATCCTGTGGATTCTAATGTTGGATTGAGTTCATTTAATTCTTTTAGAGAAATCCCGTATTGTTTTGCAATTCCGTAAAGGGTTTCTTTAGCTAATACCTCATGTTCTTTTGCTGAGTAATTTGCTGCAACTTTGGATTTTGTATTTGTATTTTTTGAGGGTGCTACAGGAATTAATAAAATGGAATTGAGTTTTAGAAGATTTTTTGCGTTTGGATTTAATTTGAAAATAGCGCTTTGTTTTACATCATATTTCTCTGCAATACTAGAAATTGTTTCTCCTTTTACGATGGTGTGTTTTGTGGTTTTCTCTTGAGAAAAAAGAACGATACTATTTAATAAAAACAATGTTACAATTAATCTTAAACTCATATTCATTTATTTCAAATTACTTACCCCATTTTTATTCTACACAGCGATTTCGGGATATAATTATTAAATCTCGCTATGGTTTGCTTTTTTACTTTTTTTATTTAAAAAATTGTAAAAATAATCCTTATCTCTTTTATAAAAAGAGGGTCAGAATGTGTTCGTTTTAAATTATAGTTGATTTTTATTTCAATTGCAAAAGCAGCTGAAATAGTAACGCCGTACAATCCTAATGTATTGTTGCGCTGAAAATAAAAATTCTAAAGAAGGTTGATTTAAAAAACAATCAAAAAAGCTTCTTTAAAAATTTAATTTTTTTAAAAAGCTAATATAAGAGATTTAATCAAAAAACACCTCTTTTTTTTAAATTTTAACGTTCAAAAAATAAAATTTAACCTTGTTTTTTGAATTTTGTCTCTATTTTCGACTTAAGTCTCTTTTCTTTTTTCGAAAAAAATTTATCCCAAATTAATTCATAGTAATTGACATTCTGGTTTTTTGATTTGTAGCCCTGATGAGAGTGGAAAGCCTTTTGAAGCGAAATTGGAAATTTTTCCTGAGAAAAAAGAGCGACTATAAGAAGCTCCTTTTTTATCTTGGAAAAAAGCAATTGTGCGAAAAAGCTTGAAGCGGTCAGCAGGAAATTGCTCCAGAAATAAATTGAAATAGAAACAAAAAAACTCCCAAGCTTCCTTGAGAGTTTTAGAGGTAAAATATTCAAAGGCTTATGCTTTTCCAGCAGCAGCAATCAAGTTTAATGCTGAACCGGCAACGAACCAACCTATTTGTCCTTCGTTATAAGTGTGGTTTGCCAAAATAATATCTTTGGTTCCATCAGCATGAACAAATTCTAATGTTAATGGTTTTCCTGGAGCAAAATCAACTAAATCTGTAAAGTTGATGGTATCATCTTCTTGGATTTTGTCGTAATCTGCCTCAGTAGCAAATGTCAGTCCTAGAAGACCTTGTTTTTTAAGATTTGTTTCATGGATACGAGCAAATGATTTTACCAAAACAGCTTTAACACCTAAGAAACGAGGTTCCATTGCAGCATGCTCACGAGAAGATCCTTCCCCGTAATTGTGATCCCCAACAACAATTGAAGGAACGCCGGCTGCTTTGTAAGCACGCGCTACAGCAGGAACTGCATCGTAAGTACCGGTCAACTGATTTTTCACTGTATTAGGTTTTTGGTTGAATGCATTGATAGCACCAATCAACATATTATTAGAAATATTATCTAAATGTCCACGGAAACGCAACCATGGTCCCGCCATAGAGATGTGATCTGTTGTACATTTTCCGTAAGCTTTGATCAATAATTTAGCGCCTGTAATGTTTTTTCCATCCCAAGGTAAAAACGGAGCTAATAATTGTAATCTTTCTGAAGTTTCGCTTACAGAAACCTGAACACCTGAACCATCTTCGGCTGGTGCTTGAAAACCTGGGTCTTCGGCATCAAATCCGTTTTTCGGTAATTCGTCGCCTGTTGGCACTTCTAACATTACTTCTTCACCATCTTCGTTAATTAAAGTATCCGTCAACGGATTGAAACTTAAATCTCCAGCAATTGCCAAAGCCGTTACTAATTCCGGTGAACCTACAAAAGCCAAAGTGTTTGGATTTCCATCAGCACGTTTGGAGAAGTTACGGTTGAAAGAGTGAACGATTGTGTTGCGTTCTTCTTTTTCTGCCCCTTCTCTATCCCACATTCCGATACATGGTCCGCAGGCATTAGCAAATACCGTCGCACCAATCTTATCGAAAGTATCGATAAAACCGTCACGCTCGATTGTATAACGAACCACCTCAGAACCTGGAGTGATTGTGAATTTTGATTTTAATTTTAATTTTTTGTCGGTAACTTGTTTCGCTATTGAAGCTGCACGAGCAATATCCTCGTAAGAAGAGTTGGTACAAGAACCTATCAAACCTACTTCAATTTTCAAAGGCCAGTTGTTTTTGATGGCTTCCTCTTTCATTTTAGAAATCGGAGTCGCTAAATCCGGTGTAAAAGGACCGTTCAAATGTGGCTCTAATTCGTCTAAGTTGATTTCGATAACTTGGTCAAAATACAATTCTGGATTAGCATATACCTCAGCATCTCCTGTTAAGTAAGGAGCAATTTTATCAGCTGCATCTGCAACATCAGCTCTATTTGTAGAACGCAAATAACGACTCATGGAATCGTCATAACCAAATGTAGAAGTTGTAGCACCTATTTCGGCACCCATATTACAGATAGTTCCTTTTCCAGTGCATGACATGGAAGTTGCACCTTCGCCAAAATATTCAACTATAGCACCTGTTCCACCTTTTACAGTAAGAATTCCGGCTACTTTAAGAATAACATCTTTTGGAGCTGTCCAACCAGAAAGTTTTCCAGTTAATTTTACTCCAATTAACTTAGGAAATTTTAATTCCCAAGCCATTCCTGACATAACATCAACAGCATCAGCACCACCAACACCAATGGCTACCATTCCTAAACCACCTGCATTCACAGTGTGAGAATCAGTACCAATCATCATTCCACCTGGGAAAGCATAATTTTCAAGCACTACTTGGTGAATAATCCCTGCTCCTGGTTTCCAGAAACCAATCCCGTATTTATTAGATACCGAAGAAAGAAATTCAAATACTTCATTGCTTTGTGTTTTTGCTCTGGCCAAATCAGTTTTAGCGTCAACTTTAGCTTGAATCAAGTGATCACAGTGTACTGTTGTAGGAACTGCCACTTTCTTTTTACCGGCGTGCATGAATTGCAATAATGCCATTTGAGCAGTTGCATCTTGACAAGCAACTCTATCCGGGGCAAAATCTACATAATCAACACCTCTTCCAAAAGCCTTTGATGGCATTCCATCCCAAAGGTGGTTGTACAAAATTTTCTCCGTTAAAGTAAGTGGGCGACCAACTATCTCACGTGCTTTATCAACACGAGTTGTCATATTGTCGTACACTTTTTTAATCATTTCTATATCAAAAGCCATAAGATTTATATATAATTGTTACTATTTAATTTTAAACATACAAGATACAAAAAAATAGAGTACAAAAAAAGCCTGAGTCATTAGACTCAGGCTTTTAAACTATAATTAACTAATTATGTGAATTATTTAACTAATAACTTATGAGAAGGCGCAAACTTAGTCAGGTTAATACCATCTACTGCTGCAATATACTCTTCTATTGTTGGAGTTCTTCCAAGAATAGTTGATAAGACTACAACAGGTGTAGAAGAAAGCAATGACTCTCCCTTTTTACCTTCAGCATCTTCCACAACTCTTCCTTGAAAAAGACGAGTAGATGTTGCCATGACAGTATCTCCTTTAGCAGCTTTTTCTTGGTTACCCATACAAAGATTACATCCTGGACGCTCTAAATATAGCATATTTTCGTAGGAAGTACGCGCTGCAGCTTTAGGGACATTATCGTCAAATTCGAAACCCGAATATTTTTGTAAAATTTCCCAATCGCCTTCAGCTTTTAATTCATCAACAATATTATAAGTAGGAGGAGCTACAACTAATGGCGCTTTAAACTCTACTTTACCTTCTTGCTCGTCAATATTCTTTAGCATGTGAGCTAAAATTTTCATATCTCCCTTGTGAACCATACAAGAACCAATAAATCCAAGATCTACTTTTTTAACCCCTCCATAGAAAGAAAGAGGTCTGATGGTATCGTGTGTATATCGTTTAGAAACATCTGCATTATTAACATCTGGATCAGCAATCATTGGTTCAGCAATTTCATCTAAATCAACAACAACTTCAGCATAATACTTAGCGTTTGCATCTGGTCTTAGCGCAGGTTTCTCGCCTGATATAATCTCAGCGATTCTCTTATCAGCTATAGCTATCAATCCTTTCAGAACTTGGTTTTTATTATCCATTCCCTTATCAATCATGATCTGAATTCTACCTTTTGCCATCTCTAATGATTCGATCAAAGTATAATCTTCAGAAATACAGATAGAAGCTTTTGCTTTCATTTCTGCGGTCCAGTCTGTAAACGTAAAGGCTTGATCCGCATTCAGCGTTCCTAGGTGAACCTCAATAATTCTTCCTTGGAATACATTTTCTCCACCAAATGTTTTAAGCATTTGAGATTGCGTAGCATGTACTACATCACGGAAATCCATGTACCCTTTCATATCACCTTTGAATGTTACTTTCACAGATTCAGGAATTGGCATTGAAGCTTCACCTGTTGCTAGTGCAAGAGCAACAGTTCCTGAGTCAGCCCCAAAAGCAACACCTTTAGACATTCTAGTATGTGAGTCACCACCTATGATGATAGCCCATTCATTTACAGTAATATCGTTAAGAACTTTATGAATTACATCTGTCATTGAATGATAAACGCCTTTAGGGTCACGAGCCGTGATCAAACCAAAGTCGTTCATGAATTTCATTAATCTTGGAATATTTGCTTTCGATTTATTATCCCAAACAGAAGCTGTATGACAACCTGATTGGTACGCACCATCAACAATTGGAGAAATCACAGTAGCAGCCATAGACTCTAGTTCCTGAGAAGTCATCAAACCAGTTGTATCTTGTGAACCAACAATATTTACGGTAACACGAACATCAGAACCAGCGTGCAATACTTTTCCTGGAGTTGTTCCAACCGCATTTGCATTGAATATTTTTTCTACTGCCGTTAGACCTTGACCTTCAACAGACACCTCTTTTGACGGAGCATATACTGTTACAATAGGAATACCAAGAGTCTTTGATGCAAATGTTTGCAACTTTTTTCCAAAAACAATAGCATAAGATCCACCAGCTTTTATAAATTCGATTTTCTGTGGAGTAAATGCCTTAGAAATATCAATTAATTCTTTGTCTCCGTTATAAAGTTTCTTTGTTTTAGTGTTGATTGTAAGAACCGTACCTGTAGCAACAGAATACACTTCTTCAAGTATAGGGTCACCGCTTTCATTACGAACTACGTCCCCATTTTCATCCAATTTTTTTACCCAGTTTTTTAGGTCAAGACCAATACCACCAGTTACATCAACAGTTGTCAGGAAAATTGGAGAAATACCATTTGTTCCTGCAACGATTGGAGCAAAATTCACAAATGGAACATAAGGACTCGCTTGTCTACCTGTCCAAAGAGCCACGTTGTTTACACCTGACATTCTTGAAGAACCCACACCCATAGTACCTTTTTCAGCAATCAACATCACGCTTTTGTCTGGATGTAGTGCTTGAAGCGCCTTGATTTCGTCTTGCGCTTGAGGGGTAATCATACATTTACCGTGTAATTCACGATCTGAACGAGAATGCGCTTGATTTCCAGGAGAAAGTAAGTCAGTTGAAATATCTCCTTCACCTGCAATAAAAGTAACTACCTTAATTTCTTCTGCAATTTCAGGTAATTTGGTAAAGAACTCCGCCTTAGCGTAACTTTCAAGAATATCCTTAGCTATTGCGTTACCCTTTTGAAAAGCCTCACCTAAACGATCTGTATCTGCTTCATAAAGATAAACTTGTGTTTTCAAAACTTCAGCAGCTTGTTTAGCAATTGTAACATCATCACCTAAAGCTAAATCGAGTAAAACGGCTATAGAAGTTCCACCTTTCATATGTGATAATAACTCTAAAGCAAAAGCAGGCGTGATTTCAGCTACGACTGATTGACCTAAAACGATTTCTTTTAAAAAATTTGCTTTTAAATTAGCCGCAGGAGTAGTCCCAGGTACAACATTATAAATAAAGAAGTTAAGAGAGTCTGCTCTGTACTCGTTATTTAAATCTTTAATTTGCGTAATGATTTCGCTTAATAATTCAGCGCCATCAATTGGTTTAGGGTGGAGCCCTTGTCCTTTTCGCTCTTCAATCTCTTGAATATAATCTTTATAAGTGTTCATAATAAAAGTCTTTTCTTGGAATTTTAATTTTTCGTACGCAAATTTAGGAATTAAAGCCGAGAATTAAAAAAAATATAATAGATGTAGCTTTTTCAAAAATTATTATTACAAAATAAAGAGTTTCACTACTTTTTATTATCAATAATTTAATTTTAGATTAAAACAATGAATTATTAATAATTTAAAATCTTTTCATTGAGAAAGTTGAAATTTAACAATACTTAAAGAGTGATATTTTACACGGTTTTCAGCTAAGAACCTTTCTAAATTACCATTTACAACGTTATAGTTGCTCTTTTATAGGCTCTTTTTGGTCAAACTAACAAATTAAGTAAAACAAAAAAAACCAAACAGATTTTAGAAATTTGTTTGGTTTTTTTCTGAATATCAGGAATTCTTACATCAGTTTCTGAATGATAGCTTCTTCGGTAATTCCTTCAGCATCGGCTTTATAATTTTTGATAATTCTATGACGTAAAATTCCGGTAGCTACAGCTTTTACATCTTCAATATCTGGAGAAAATTTACCATTAAAAGCTGCATTCGCTTTGGCCGCCAAAATCAAATTTTGAGAAGCTCTAGGTCCAGCTCCCCAATCTAAGTAATTTTTTACAAACTCATTAGACATTGGATTATCAGGCCTTGTTTTGCTAACTAATGTTACTGCATACTCAATTACATTATCAGCAACAGGTATTCTTCGGATCAACTGCTGAAAATCAATAATTTCTTGAGCCGTAAACAATGGATTTATAGTGTTCTTTATATCTGAAGTGGTTTGTTTTACCACTTGTACTTCTTCTGCAAAAGATGGATACTCTAATTTAATAGCAAACATGAAACGATCCAACTGCGCTTCTGGTAAAGGATAAGTTCCTTCCTGCTCAATAGGGTTTTGTGTAGCCAAAACAAAATAAGGTAAATCTAATTTGTAGTTTTCACCAGCAATAGTAACAGAACGTTCCTGCATAGCTTCCAGCAAAGCAGCCTGAGTTTTGGGTGGCGTTCTGTTGATTTCATCAGCTAGAATAATATTAGAAAATATTGGTCCTTTTATAAATTTGAAATGACGGTTCTCATCAAGAATTTCACTTCCTAATATATCTGAAGGCATCAAATCAGGAGTAAACTGAATTCTTTTGAAATCAAGACCTAATGCTTGTGCAAGCGTATTTACCATCAATGTCTTAGCTAATCCCGGAACTCCAACCAGTAATGCATGACCTCCAGAAAATATACACAGCAAAATTTGATCTACTACATCATTTTGACCAACAATGATTTTTGCTATCTCCGTTTTTAGCTCATTCCTTTTTTGAACCAAGTTACTTATTGCTACTACGTCTGACATGTATTGAAAATTTAAAATTAAAAAGAGTTAGCTTTATGAAATCATAAAACTAACTCTTTTTATTTATTTATCGAAAAATTTTTATTCCTAATTATAATCAAAGAAATTAATTTAGGAGACTATTTCTTAAGCCAATTGTTTGTAAAATCACAATCTCTATATTCACCAATGATTTTGATGTACGTTTCTTTAATCTTTTCATCAAACCATTTCCCAATAGTTGTAATTTGTTTACTCGTTAAAGCCAAATCTTTTATTTTAATATAATCTTTTGCATAATCAGCCGCATGTTCATCTATTCTATTGGTAACAGTAATCAATTTATATGTTTTCTTTCCTTCATCACCTTGTTCTAGTATTGGAGCAGAAACTTCACCCTCTTTTAAATTAGAAACTTGACTGTAAAAAGTAGGGTCCATTTTAGTCAACTCAAAACGAGTGTCTTGTGTTTTTGGGTTAATTAAAGCACCACCATTGGCTCTAGTTTCCTTTTCATCAGATAAAGTTCTTGCTGCTTCCGCAAAAGTGATTTCTTTATCTTCTATCCTTTTTTTAATCAAAGTAATTTTCTCTTTGGCTTCGCTCAAAGCCTCTTCAGTTACTGTAGGTGTCAATAATATATGACGCAATTCTATTTCTTGACCTTTAATTTTTTCTACATAAATAATATGATAACCAAAATCTGTTTGAAAAGGAGCAGAAATCTCACCTTCAGCAAGACTAAAAGCTACATCTTTGAATTCTTTTACAAATGGTGTTTTACGGTTCATTTTATAAAAACCTCCATTAGACCTTGATCCAGGATCTTGAGAATACAAAACTGCTTTAGTAGAAAAACTAGAACCTTCTTCTATTTCCTTTTTAAAACTATTCAGCCTATCAATTACTTTTTGCTTGTCGGCATCAGAAACTTTAGGAACAACAACTATTTGAGCAACTTCTAATTCTACCCCAAAAAAAGGTAGATCAGAACTTGGTATTGTTTTAAAATAATTACGTACTTCTTCAGGAGTAATCTCAACACCATCAACAATTTTCTTTTGCATTTCAGAACTTAGCTTACCTTCTTTTAAAATGTCAGAAAAATATGTTCTAAATTCTTCTTCAGAATCTTTTTTATAATATTGCACTACTTTTTCCATAGAACCAATTTTCTCTAACAAAAAATTCAAACGTTCTTCTAACATACCTTTAACCTCGGAATCTGTCACTATAATACTATCTTGAACAGCTTGATGGGCATATAATTTATCCTCTAATAATTTTCCAAGCATTTGACATCTAGTTATATCTTTTATAGAACCACCTTGAGTTGAAATTTCTAGAAGCGACTTGTCAATATCTGAATCTAAAATAATATAGTCTCCTACAGTAGCAATCACACCGTCAATTTTTTGCTTTCCGGTAGATTGTACTTTTTTAACTGGAGCAATAACAGTATCCTTAATAATTTCTTGAGCACTTGCTACTACACTGGAAATTAGCAAAACAAAAAAAGTAAGTGCAATTCTATTATTAATGGATTTCATTTGTATTTTATTTATTGGCATTATTATAATATGTATTTAATGTATAAGATCCTTTACTCAACTGTTTTTAAATCTATCTATTTGAACCAGGAATTTTTTGGCAAATATACACTTTAAGAATCTAAAAGCGAATTGAATTTATATTACAATTCCTTACCATTCTTTAAATTTAAGCAAACAAAAATAACAATTCAATTACACTATACAAGTTTCCTACCTACTATTAACAAAAAATTATAAACACATTTATTTATCGGCTGATATCGTTTATATACTTTAAAAAAACTAAGGTTAGCAACAAAAAAATATAAATAAGGTTTGATTTCATATAAATAGACAGTAATTATTATCATCATCTCTATTTTTATTACTAACGTCTTCAATTAGCTTCAAATATTTACGATAATGCTTTTTTTACTATCAAAAATTTTTTGTACCGCTAAATTCTCATCATTTAGTTTACACAAAAAAATACAGACATAAAACACTCATTTTTAACCTACTATTTTAAAACTTATAAACACTACAACGTTTTCGTAATTTATAAAAAAAAATCCGATGTGTGTAGCGTAAGAATTTGTATAAATTAGCAAAAAAAAATGCTGCTTTACTATAAATAGCAGTTATAAAATATATTTAAATTATTTTTTTATACTTTTTATTTTGATTTTAATAATATATATATTTTAATTCTAGCCCAATAAAAAAAGAAATTAGTCATATCAATCTTAATTACTATTCTCAAAATCTATTAATTAACACTAACAAACTGTATTATGCAAAAACAAATTATGAAGGCATACCTACTAACTACGATACTTGTAGGTCTTTATTCATGTAATTCAAATGATGACTTTGTCACAAATTCAACAGAAGCTGCTGCGCAATTTAAGGTAGTTAATGTTACAAATCACGACGGACGTCCTTTTAGCACAGGAAAACTAACTAACATACCGTCTGGAAGATATGTTGAAAATCCAGGTGGAGGCGTAATGATGCAAGCCTTTTATTGGGACGTACCAGCTGGTGGAACATGGTGGAATGTAGTAAACTCAAAAATTACAGCTTGGTCAAACGTGGGAATTGGAGCCATCTGGTTACCACCAGTTTCAAAAGCTCAAAACGGACCGTTTTCAATGGGGTACGACCCTACTGACTATTTTGATTTTGGTAATTTTAATCAAAACGGAACAGTTGAAACACGTTTTGGATCAAAAACCGAATTAGAAAGTTTAATAACAAAAGTACACGCCGAAAACATGCAGATTTATGCTGATATGGTTCTCAATCATAACAGTGGCGGCCAATTAGAAAACAACCCTTTTACAGGAACACAAACCTACACTAATTTTACTGGTGTTGCATCAGGTAAATTTAAGCGAACAAGTGCTGATTTTTACAAAAATGCTTACGGGAATAATGACGAAGGTATTTTTGGTGGTTTTCCAGATCTTGCCCACGTAGCGCCTAATGTCCAAGATTGGCTATGGAAAAGAGCAGATGGTGTTGGAAAATTCTATAAAAATACCATGAAATTTGACGGCTGGAGATTTGATTACGTAAAAGGTTTTGGTGCTTGGGTTATTAAAGATTGGAATGCCAATGTAGGTGGATTCTCTGTAGGTGAACTTTGGGATTCTAACGTAAACATTCTGAATGATTGGGCAAATAACGCCAATAGCTCTGTGTTTGACTTTGCTTGCTACTATAAAATGAATGATGCTTTTGACGGAAACAATTTAAATGTTTTGAATGATGATATGATGTGGAAAAGAAATCCGTACAAAGCGGTTACATTTGTAGCTAATCATGACACTGATGAAATTTGGAAAAAAGAATTGGCATACGCTTACATTTTAACACACGAAGGATATCCTACTATTTTTTACCGAGATTATGAAGAATGGCTAAATAAAACTAAATTGAATAATCTAATTTGGATTCACAACAACAAAGCAACTGGAAACACTTCTATTTTATATACAGATAATGATGAATACATAGCAAGAAGAAACGGCTACAATGGTAATCCTGGATTGGTTGTTTACATTAACAACTCATCAACATGGCAAGAGCGCTGGATTCAAACTAACTGGGTCAATGCCCAAATAAAAGATTTTACAGGTAACTCTGGCTGGTACCCAAGAACACAAGCTGACAAATGGGTAAAAATACAATGTCCTCCTAATGGATATTCTGTTTGGTCCATTAACATGTAAAAAAACTCGCTTGAGGCTGCTTTTTACAGGCAGCCTTTTTATTTGTAAACGTTTACACAATACCAAAACACCTTTTAAAGAAATCAAATTTTCAAATAGCATATATAAATAGTACTTTTGCAAACTATTGATATATTTATGGGCTTTTTAGAAGAAATACAACGCAGAAGAACTTTCGGGATTATCTCACATCCTGATGCCGGAAAAACAACACTTACAGAGAAACTCCTCCTTTTTGGTGGTGCGATTCAAGAAGCTGGTGCGGTAAAAAATAATAAAATTAAAAAAGGTGCTACGAGTGACTTTATGGAAATTGAACGCCAGAGAGGAATCTCGGTTTCTACTTCGGTTTTAGCATTCAATTATAAAGACAAAAAAATTAATATTCTCGATACTCCGGGTCACAAGGATTTTGCCGAGGACACTTTTAGAACCTTAACTGCTGTTGACAGTGTTATAGTTGTTATTGACGTTGCCAAAGGTGTTGAAGAACAAACGGAAAAATTAGTAGCTGTTTGTAGAATGCGAAAAATTCCAATTATCGTATTTATCAATAAATTAGACCGAGAAGGAAAAGACGCCTTTGACTTGATGGACGAGGTAGAGCAAAAACTGGGTTTAACCGTAACACCATTAAGCTTTCCAATAGGAATGGGTTATGATTTTCAAGGAATTTATAATCTTTGGGAACAAAATATCAACTTGTTCAGCGGAGATAGCAGAAAAAATATTGAAGAAACAATTGCTTTTTCTGATGTACAAAATCCAGAACTAGAAAAAATTATTGGTCAAAAACCAGCCGATAAACTTAGAGAAGAGTTAGAATTAATTGACGAAGTATATCCAAAATTTGACAGACAAGATTATTTAGACGGCAAATTACAACCCGTTTTCTTTGGTTCTGCATTGAATAATTTTGGGGTTAGAGAATTGCTTGACTGCTTTGTAGAAATCGCTCCTTCCCCAAGAGCTAAAGATTCCGAGACACGACTCGTAGATCCTAAAGAACAAAAAATGTCTGGTTTCGTGTTTAAAATCCATGCCAATATGGATCCTAAACACCGAGACAGACTCGCATTTATTAAAATCGTTTCAGGAACTTTTGAAAGAAACAAACCATATTATCACGTAAGACAAAAGAAAAATTTAAAATTCTCTAGTCCAAATGCTTTTTTTGCTGAGAAAAAAGAAATTGTAGATATTTCGTATCCTGGAGATATAGTTGGTTTACACGATACTGGTAATTTTAAAATTGGTGATACACTTACCGAAGGAGAATTAATGAGCTTTAAAGGCATTCCAAGTTTTTCTCCTGAGCATTTTAGATACATTAACAACGCTGATCCTATGAAAGCCAAACAGCTAGACAAAGGAATTGATCAGTTAATGGATGAAGGAGTTGCGCAATTGTTTACACTTGAAATGAACAACAGAAAAATTATTGGAACAGTGGGAGCATTGCAATACGAGGTAATCCAATACCGTCTGGAGCATGAGTACGGAGCTAAATGTACCTATGAAAATTTCCCTGTACATAAAGCTTGTTGGGCTAAACCAAATGATCCAAAAAGTGAAGAATTTAAAGAGTTCAGAAGAATCAAACAAAAATTCTTGGCGCATGATAAATACGGACAATTAGTGTTTCTAGCCGATTCTGACTTTACAATCCAGATGACACAAAATAAATATCCAAATGTGAAATTATTCTTTACTTCTGAGTTCGAATAAGAAAAACGTTGCATCTAAAACAAAAAAAAACGCTAATTTAGAATTAGCGTTTTTTTTATATACCTTTTAAAATAAATCTCCAACTAAGAAACCATACTGTCAGTATCTACCGCTTTCTTTAAAAAAGCTTTGATTAACAAACGGTTTGGAGCAGAACCTGAAGTTATAACCTTTATTTTTGCACTTGAATTTTCTTTAGACATTGTACCATTTGGACCTTGTTTCGTACCCATAAACCACAATACAAAATTCATACTATTTGAAGAAGAAGCTGCTGAAACATTTTCTTTTTTAGAATTACTGTTAACTTCAATAGTACTAACATCAACTAGCTTTTGAGTAGATTGACCAAATACAGATACGTTTGACATTAATATAAAAACAAACATTATCAAGAGATTTGAAATCCCTTTAGTGTCAGCTTTTAAAGAAAAATATTTCATAACAATTCGTTTTTTTAAGATGGATGGGATTTAATTCCCTATCTCGAGAACGAAAGTATATCATTTATTTACCAGCAAAAAATATTTTCGATAAAGCACCTTAATAATCGTTTAAAACACAAACTTGTTATTAAGCTATTGAATTTAAAGGTTTCTTAACGTCATTTTATCAGTAAAAAAATACTGTTCATTTTATTTTAGAAATTAAAAATTTCAAGAACAAATAGTAGAGAAATATTAAAGTAGCACTATTATACATCTTAAATCAAATGCACAAGGTCAATAGGTACATTATAAAAGAAAGAATTAATTCATAAAAAAAGGCTCCATTTCTGGAGCCTTTGATATATTATGCTTGTCCTGCTGGACCAAAATTAAGCGGTATTGGTGCTTGTTCACTGTCTTTTATTTCGCCATGAGCGACTTCAAAACGGTGAATGTTTTCTCCTATTGCTTTCAACAATCTTTTAGCATGTTGTGGTGTCAAGACAATTCTTGATTTCACCTTAGCTTTAGGAATACCAGGCATGATACTTACAAAATCTAAAACAAACTCTGATGAAGAGTGATTTATTATTGCTAAGTTGGAATAAATTCCTTCAGCAATTTTTTCATCTAGCTCAATATTAATTTGCTCTTGTTGTTGATTAGAATTACTCATATTTTAGTAAATATATTCTTCTTTGTTAGCCATCATATCATTATAATCATCTTTTGAACCTACAATTGTATTGTCATATTCTCTCATACCTGTTCCGGCAGGGATTCTATGTCCTACAATTACATTCTCTTTCAATCCTTCTAAGTAATCGATTTTACCTGCAACAGCAGCTTCGTTCAATACTTTAGTAGTTTCTTGGAAAGATGCAGCAGAAATAAACGATTTAGTTTGAAGCGATGCTCTTGTAATACCTTGTAAAACTGGCGTTGCTGTTGCAGTAACAACATCACGAGCTACAACAAGATTTTTATCTGTACGTTTCAAAAGAGAGTTTTCATCACGCAACTCACGAGGCGTAATAATTTGTCCTTCTTTCAATGCACTAGAATCTCCAGCATCTTCAACTACTTTCATACCATACAATTTATCGTTTTGAACGATAAAATCTTTAGTGTGAATTAATTGGTCTTCTAAGAATAAAGTATCACCTGGATCTTGTACTCTTACTTTACGCATCATTTGACGTATAACTACCTCAAAGTGTTTGTCGTTAATTTTTACCCCTTGTAAACGGTATACTTCTTGAATTTCATTAACCAAATACTGCTGAACAGCTGCTGGCCCTTGAATTCTTAAAATATCATCCGGAGTAATTGCACCATCAGATAAAGGTACCCCTGCTCTTACGAAGTCATTTTCTTGAACTAGAATTTGGCTTGATAATTTAACCAAGTATTTTCTAACGTCCCCAAATTTAGATTCGATAACAATCTCACGGTTTCCTCTTTTGATTTTTCCAAAAGAAACAACACCATCAATCTCAGAAACTACAGCTGGGTTTGAAGGATTACGAGCTTCTAACAACTCTGTAATTCTAGGTAAACCTCCAGTAATATCTCCTGATTTAGAAGAACGACGTGGGATTTTTACCAATACTTTACCTGCTTTAATTTTCTCACCGTTTTCAACCATTAAGTGGGCTCCAACTGGTAAGTTATAAGAACGAATTAGTTCACCTTCTTTACCGTAAACCAATAAAGTTGGTATTAATTTTTTAGCTCTAGATTCAGAAATTACTTTTTCTTGGAAACCAGTTTGCTCATCAATTTCAACCATGAATGATTGACCTTGCTCTAAATCTTCGTAAGCAATTTTACCGGTAAACTCAGAAACAATAACTCCATTATATGGATCCCATTTACAAATCACATCTCCTTTAGAAACAGATTGACCGTCTTTAACGAAAATACTTGAACCGTAAGGAATATTATTTGTACTTAATAAGATGCCTGTTCTTTCATCAATTAATTTCAATTCAGTAGAACGAGAAACAACAATATCAACTGCATTACCTTCTCCATCTTCACCTTTAACCGTTTTTAAATCTTCGATTTCAAGTTTACCGTTGAATTTAGTAATGATACTTGATTCTTCAGAAATACCACCCGCAACCCCACCTACGTGGAATGTACGTAATGTTAACTGAGTACCAGGCTCTCCAATAGATTGTGCTGCAATAACACCAACTGCTTCTCCTCTTTGTGTCATTTTACCAGTAGCTAAATTTCTACCGTAACATTTTGCACAAATACCTTTTAACGCTTCACAAGTCAATGGTGAACGAACTTCCACTTTCTCGATTGGAGAAGCGTCGATCGTTTTCATAATAGCCTCAGTGATTTGTTGTCCTGATTGAATTAAAACTTCATTATTCAAAGGGTTAATTACATCTTGTAAAACAACACGTCCTAAAATTCTTTCTCCTAATGATTCAACAATTTCCTCATTTTTCTTCAATGCTGACACTTCTACACCTCTTAATGTACCACAATCTTCAATGTTAACAATAACATCTTGAGATACATCATGCAATCTTCTTGTTAAATATCCTGCATCGGCAGTTTTCAATGCCGTATCCGCAAGACCTTTACGCGCACCGTGAGTAGAAATAAAGTACTCAAGGATAGAAAGACCTTCTTTAAAGTTAGAAAGAATCGGGTTTTCAATAATTTCACCACCACCAGCAGTCGATTTTTTAGGCTTAGCCATCAAACCACGCATACCAGTTAACTGACGAATCTGTTCTTTGGAACCCCTTGCTCCAGAATCAAGCATCATATACACTGAGTTGAAACCTTGTTGGTCTTCTCTAATGTTTTTCATTGCTAACTCTGTCAATTGTGCATTTGCTGAAGTCCATACATCAATAACTTGGTTGTAACGCTCGTTATTTGTAATAAGACCCATGTTATAATTTGCAGAAATTCCACCTACTTGCTCTCTTGCGTCGGCAATTAATTGAGGTTTCTGATCTGGAATTCTAATATCTCCAAGAGAGAATGACAATCCCCCTTTGAAGGCAAATTTGTACCCCATGTCTTTCATGTTATCCAAGAAAGCGGCAGTTGTAGGCACATCAGTAGAACTCAAAACGTGACCGATAATATCTCTAAGGTTTTTCTTAGTCAATACATCATTGATATATCCAGCTGCTTCCGGTACTACTTCATTAAATAATACACGACCTGCAGTTGTTTGAATAATTTGGTATACTAATTCCCCAGCTTCATTAAAATCTTTTGCTCTAATTTTTACTCTAGCATTCAATTCTAATCTTCCTTCATTCAAAGCAATATTTACTTCTTCAGCTGAATAAAAAGTAATTCCTTCTCCTAAAATTTTAAGCTCTGGAGTAGATAAACGTTCTTTGGTCATATAGTATAGACCCAAAACCATATCCTGAGAAGGTACCGTAATTGGTGCTCCATTTGCAGGATTCAGAATATTATGAGAACCCAACATTAATAGTTGTGCTTCTAGAATAGCCTCTGGTCCTAATGGCAAGTGAACTGCCATTTGATCCCCATCAAAATCCGCATTAAATGCAGTACAAACTAAAGGGTGCAATTGGATTGCTTTTCCTTCAATTAATTTTGGTTGGAATGCTTGAATACCTAGTCTGTGCAAAGTAGGAGCACGATTCAGTAATATTGGGTGACCTTTGATTACATTTTCAAGGATATCCCAAACTACAGGCTCTTTCTTATCTATTATTTTTTTAGCTGATTTTACAGTTTTTACAATTCCTCTTTCTATCAATTTACGGATAACGAAAGGTTTGTATAACTCTGCTGCCATATCTTTTGGGATACCACATTCAGATAATTTCAATTCAGGTCCAACAACAATTACCGAACGAGCAGAGTAATCCACACGTTTTCCAAGTAAGTTTTGACGGAAACGTCCTTGCTTACCTTTTAACGAGTCAGAAAGTGATTTTAATGGTCTGTTAGATTCTGTTTTTACAGCAGATGCTTTACGTGTATTATCGAAAAGTGAATCTACTGATTCTTGCAACATACGCTTTTCGTTTCTCAAGATAACTTCTGGAGCTTTAATCTCCATTAATCTTTTCAAACGGTTGTTACGTATAATTACACGACGATATAAATCATTTAAATCTGAAGTTGCAAAACGACCTCCATCCAGTGGCACAAGCGGACGTAATTCTGGTGGAATAACTGGTACCACTTTCATAATCATCCATTCTGGACGATTTTCACGGTTCAAGTTAGACTCACGGAAAGATTCAACAACTTGTAATCTTTTTAAAGCTTCAGTTTTACGTTGTTTAGACGTTTCATTGTTAGCGTTATGTCTTAATTGGTAAGACAAAGCATCAAGATCAATTCTTGCTAATAAATCCATAATACACTCTGCTCCCATTTTGGCAACAAATTTATTTGGATCAAAATCATCAAGATACTGATTGTCAGCAGGAAGAGTGTCTAAAATATTTAAATATTCTTCTTCTGTCAAAAAGTCTAATCTTTGTAATGATTCTCCATCTGCATTTTTAGCAATACCAGCCTGAATAACTACGTATCTTTCGTAGTAGATAATCATATCTAATTTCTTAGATGGAAGACCAAGGATATAACCAATTTTGTTTGGAAGAGAACGGAAATACCAGATATGAGCAATTGGCACAACAAGATTGATGTGACCTACTCTGTCTCTACGTACTTTTTTCTCTGTAACTTCAACACCACAACGGTCACAGATGATTCCTTTGTAACGTATTCTTTTATATTTACCACAAGCACATTCAAAATCTTTTACGGGTCCGAAAATTCGTTCGCAAAAAAGACCATCACGCTCTGGTTTGTGCGTTCTGTAGTTGATAGTTTCCGGTTTCAACACTTCACCTCTTGATTCTTTCAAAATAGATTCAGGAGAAGCAAGTCCGATTGAGATTTTATTAAACCTTTTTACAGGGTTTTTATCCTTATTGTTATTATTTCTATTATTCATCATAGTTTTTACTATTGATTTATTTGCAATTAAAAAATTGATTCTTGTTTAAGTCGAAAGTTTGAAAGTCGAAAGTCGAAAGTCACACTAGACTTTAAAACTTTAAGACATTTGACTTTATGACTGTAACATTACCTCGAATTACTTCTCTAAACCTCAAGTCCTTGCTTGAAGTGCTAATTAATGAGCCGTACAACTCAATAAAAAATCGGAACGGTTTACGGGTATAAATCTTGAAAACTAATTTAAAAAGTAATCAGTGTTCAGTATTCAACATACATTGAACACTGACCACTTTTTACTGAATATTATTCTTCTAATCTGATATCTAAACCAAGACCTTTCAATTCATGCATTAACACATTGAATGATTCAGGTAATCCTGGTTCTGGCATAGATTCACCCTTTACGATTGCTTCGTAAGTTTTTGCTCTACCGATAACATCATCAGACTTAACAGTCAAGATTTCTCTAAGAGTACTTGATGCTCCATAAGCCTCAAGTGCCCAAACCTCCATCTCACCAAAACGTTGACCTCCAAATTGAGCTTTACCTCCAAGTGGTTGTTGTGTAATCAACGAGTATGGACCTATAGAACGTGCGTGCATTTTATCGTCAACCATGTGTCCAAGTTTCAACATGTAGATAACTCCTACTGTTGCAGCTTGATGGAAACGCTCTCCTGTACCACCATCATATAAATGTGTATGTCCAAAACGTGGTATTCCAGCTTCGTCAGTCAATTCATTAATTTGGTCTAAAGTTGCTCCGTCAAAAATTGGTGTAGCAAATTTTCTACCCAAGTTCATACCAGCCCAACCAAGCACTGTTTCATAAATCTGACCAATGTTCATACGTGAAGGTACACCTAATGGGTTCAACACAATATCAACTGGTGTTCCGTCTTCAAGGAAAGGCATATCTTCATGACGAACAATACGAGCAACAATACCCTTGTTACCGTGACGTCCTGCCATTTTATCCCCAACTTTCAACTTACGTTTTTTGGCAATATATACTTTCGCCAATTTCAAGATTCCTGCCGGCAATTCATCTCCAACAGTAATAGTGAATTTTTCTCTACGTAATGCACCTTGTAAATCGTTCAATTTGATTTTATAGTTATGAATTAAATCATTAACCATTTTATTAGTTGCATCATCAGCAACCCATTGACCTTTACTTAAGTGAGCAAAATCTTCAACAGCATAAAGCATTTTTTGAGTGTATTTTTTACCTTTTGGTAAAACTTCTTCGCCCAAATCATTCATTACACCTTGAGAGGTTTTTCCGTTTACGATCAAGAAAAGTTTTTCAACTAATTTGTCTTTTAATTCAACAAATTTAACTTCAAACTCCATTTCAAGTGCTCCTAAAGCATCTTTATCTTGAGTACGTTTACGTTTATCTTTTACTGCTCTTGCAAACAATTTTTTGTCTAAAACAACACCATGTAAAGAAGGAGATGCTTTTAATGAAGCATCTTTTACATCACCTGCTTTGTCCCCGAAGATTGCACGAAGCAATTTCTCTTCAGGAGTAGGATCTGATTCCCCTTTTGGAGTAATTTTTCCGATAAGAATGTCACCAGGTTTAACCTCGGCTCCAATTCTAATCATACCATTTTCATCTAAATCTTTTGTAGCTTCTTCAGAAACGTTCGGTATATCGTTCGTTAGTTCTTCGTTACCTAATTTAGTATCTCTAACCTCTAATGAATAATCATCAACGTGAATAGAGGTAAAAATATCGTCACGAACCACTTTTTCAGAAATTACAATCGCATCCTCGAAGTTGTACCCTTTCCATGGCATAAATGCAACTTTTAGGTTTCTTCCTAAAGCTAATTCACCATTTTGAGTCGCATATCCTTCAGATAATACTTGTCCAGGAACCACTCTATCCCCTTTTCTTACGATAGGTTTAAGGTTGATACTTGTACCTTGATTGGTTTTTCTAAATTTAATTAGATTGTATGTTTTCTCATCTGGCTCAAAACTTACCATTCTTTCTTCCTCAGAACGATCGTATTTGATAGTGATGATATTTGCATCTACATATTCAATAACTCCATCTCCTTCAGCATTTATCAATACTCTAGAGTCAGAAGCTACTTGACGCTCTAAACCAGTTCCAACAATAGGAGCTTCAGGACGAATTAATGGTACGGCCTGACGCATCATGTTAGATCCCATCAAAGCTCTATTCGCATCATCATGTTCCAAGAAAGGAATCAAAGATGCAGAAATCGAAGCAATTTGGTTAGGAGCAACATCAGTATAATCTACTTTAGAAGGTTCAATAACTGGAAAATCACCTTCTTGACGTGCAATAACGTCTTCGGCAGTTATTTTACCAGCAGCATCCATTTGAATGTTTGCCTGAGCAATTAACATTCCTTCCTCTTCTTCAGCACTTAAATACACTGGAGTAGCATTTAAATCAACAACTCCGTTAGTTACCTTACGGTATGGAGTTTCGATGAAACCCATTCCATTTACTTTAGCATAAACACCAAGAGATGAAATCAATCCAATGTTTGGTCCCTCAGGAGTTTCAATTGGACATAAACGTCCGTAATGCGTATAGTGAACGTCACGTACCTCAAAACCTGCTCTTTCTCTTGAAAGTCCACCTGGTCCTAGTGCTGATAATCTTCTCTTGTGCGTAATCTCGGCAAGTGGATTCGTTTGATCCATAAACTGAGACAACTGGTTTGTACCAAAGAAAGAGTTGATAACAGACGATAATGTTTTTGCATTAATCAAATCTATTGGTGTAAACACCTCGTTATCTCTAACGTTCATTCTCTCACGAATAGTTCTCGCCATACGTGCTAAACCAACACCGAATTGTTGAGACAATTGTTCGCCAACTGTTCTAACACGACGGTTTGATAAGTGATCAATATCATCAATCTCTGCTTTAGAGTTGATCAATTCGATCAAATATTTAACTATAGTAATGATATCCTCTTTGGTCAAGACTTGCTTTTCCATTGGAGTATCTAACCCTAATTTTTTATTAATTCTGTAACGACCTACTTCACCTAAGTTATAACGTTGGTCAGAAAAGAATAATTTATCAATAATACCACGTGCCGTTTCTTCATCAGGCGGTTCAGCATTACGTAATTGTCTGTAGATATGTTCAACAGCCTCTTTTTCAGAGTTTGTTGGATCTTTTTGTAACGTATTATGAATGATTGCATAATCACCTTGATTAGCATCTTCTTTATGTAACAAAATAGATTTAACGTTAGAATCAATGATTTCTTCTACATTATCTTTATCAATAATGGTATCTCTATCAAGGATTATTTCGTTACGTTCGATAGAAACTACTTCACCAGTGTCTTCATCTACGAAATCTTCATGCCATGTATTCAATACACGAGCCGCTAATTTTCTACCGATATATTTTTTTAAACCTGTTTTAGAAACTTTAATTTCTTCAGCAAGATCAAAAATCTCAAGGATATCCTTGTCTCTTTCGAATCCAATAGCACGGAATAAAGTAGTTACAGGTAATTTTTTCTTTCTGTCGATATAAGCATACATAACACTGTTTATATCTGTAGAGAATTCTATCCAAGAACCTTTAAAAGGAATTACTCTGGCAGAATACAATTTTGTACCATTTGCATGGAATGATTGACCAAAGAAAACACCAGGAGATCTGTGTAATTGAGAAACAACTACACGCTCAGCACCATTAATAACAAAGGTACCGCTTGGTGTCATATAAGGAATTGTACCAAGATAAACATCTTGTACAATAGTTTCAAAATCTTCATGTTCTGGATCCGTACAATATAGTTTTAACCTTGCTTTTAAAGGAACACTATAGGTTAGACCTCTTTCTATACATTCTTGAATGGTGTAACGAGGTGGATCAACAAAGTAATCAAGGAATTCCAATACAAAGTTATTTCTTGTATCAGTAATTGGGAAATTTTCCATGAAGGTATTGTAAAGCCCTTCGTCGCCTCTTTCGTCAGATTTAGTTTCTAATTGAAAAAAATCTTTAAACGATTTTACCTGAACATCTAGAAAATCTGGATAATCAGGAATATTTTTTGTAGAGGCAAAATTCAATCTTTCAGTCTGATTTGTTATCATCAATGGACAAAATTTTGATTAAAAAAGTAATTTTTTTGTACAAATAATATCTATTTATACTTATATTTTACGACCAATACATCTTTAAAAACCAATTTAAGATAACTACTTTCTTATTATCTGTTAATTTTTTTTCCTCGTAATGGGTAAAATGAATTTAATTTAAAAGACTAATCTGCAATTATACAAGCTAGACTTTTGTTATACGAAAAAATGGTTTAGGTCATTGGGTGATAAAACCCAAGACCTAAACCTTATTCTTTAAACTAAGTTTAACTATTTAAGTTCAACTACAGCTCCAGCTTCTTCTAAAGATTTTTTAAGCCCTTCAGCTTCTTCTTTAGTTACACCTTCTTTTACATTACTTGGTGCGCTATCAACTACATCTTTAGCTTCTTTCAAACCTAAACCTGTAAGTTCTTTAACTAATTTTACAACTGCTAATTTAGAAGCACCAGCCTCTTTTAATACAACTGTAAATTCTGTTTGTACTTCTTCAGCAGCAGCTTCTCCACCACCTGAAACTACTACAGCTGCAGCAGCTGGTTCGATTCCGTACTCATCTTTTAATATTGTTGCTAATTCGTTAACTTCTTTTACAGTAAGATTAACTAATTGTTCTGCGAATTGTTTCAAATCTGCCATTTTTTCTATCGTTTTAAAATGATTTGTAAAAATATAATTTATTTATTGTGCGCTTTTTAAAATAAAACTTAGACTATAAAGTCTGTTTTATTATGCTTCTACTTCTTCTGTAGCCTCTTCGCTTTTTGCGAATTGGTTTTGAAGAGCAGAAATAACTCTTTGAGCTGGTGATTGAAGCAATCCAATGATTTCGCCAATAAGCTCTTCTTTAGATTTAATAGTTGCTAATGCATCTAATTGGTCATCTCCAATATAAATTTCAGAATTAATATAAGCACCCTTTAGTACAGGTTTAGCTGATTTTTTTCTAAAATCTTTAATTATTTTTCCAGGTGCATTTGCAATATCTGAAATAAATATAGCGCTATTACCTGTTAATACAGATGGTAAATCACCATAATCATTATCAGAAGCTTCCATTGCTTTTGCAAGCAAAGTGTTTTTTACAACCTCTAATTTTATACCTGCTTTAAAACAAGCTCTTCTCAAGCTTGAAGTAGTCTCTGCGTTAAGTCCTGAAATATCAGATATATAAATGATATTTGTACCAGCTAACTGTGCAGTTAAATCTTCAATCGCGATTGATTTTTCTTCTCTAGTCATACTAAAAATTATTAACTACCAATTATACTGCTTTTGGATCCAATGCAATTGCAGGACTCATAGTGCTTGTAAGGTGAATACCTTTAATATAGGTACCTTTAGCAGCAGTTGGCTTAAGTTTGATTAATGTTTGAATAATTTCGTGTGCATTGTCATAAATTTGTTCAGCTCCAAAAGAAACTTTACCAATTCCTGCATGTACGATACCAGTTTTATCAACTTTGAAATCGATTTTACCAGCTTTAACTTCTTGAACAGCTTTTGCAACATCCATAGTTACAGTACCTGTCTTAGGGTTTGGCATTAAACCTCTAGGTCCTAAAATACGACCTAATGGACCTAATTTACCCATTACAGCAGGCATTGTGATGATAACATCTACATCTGTCCAACCGTCTTTAATTTTTTGAAGGTAATCGTCAAGACCTACATAGTCTGCACCAGCTGCTAAAGCTTCCGCTTCTTTATCTGGAGTAACTAATGCTAATACTTTAACATCCTTACCCGTTCCATGAGGTAATGTTACCACACCTCTAACCATTTGATTCGCTTTTCTTGGATCTACACCCAATCGAACTGCGATATCAACAGACTCATCAAATTTTGCAGAAGCAATTACTTTTATCAATGCAGCTGCATCTTTTAAAGAGTATAATTTGTTCTTTTCAATTTTTGAAGCAGCCTCTTTTTGCTTTTTTGTCAATTTTGCCATGTCTTTCTCTTAATTAAAAAGGAGAATCTCCTGATACAGTTATACCCATAGATCTAGCTGTTCCAGCAATCATGCTCATAGCAGATTCGATTGTGAATGCATTTAGATCTACCATTTTATCTTCAGCAATTGCCTTGATAACATCCCAAGTAACGCTAGCTACTTTTTTACGATTTGGTTCACCAGATCCTGACTTTAGCTTTGCAGCTTCCAATAATTGGACAGCCGCTGGAGGAGTTTTTACAACAAAATCAAATGATTTGTCTTTATACACAGTAATTTGTACTGGGCATATTTTGCCGGGTTTATCTTGAGTTCTAGCATTAAATTGCTTACAGAATTCCATGATGTTTACCCCAGCAGCTCCTAAAGCAGGTCCAACCGGTGGCGACGGGTTCGCAGCACCTCCCTTAACTTGTAGTTTAACTACCTTACTAATTTCTTTAGCCATTTTTTAAAAAATTTAACACAACAATCATTGGAAGCGATTGAAGCGGATATTATAGATGTAACAAAAAATTATACTTTTTCAACTTGCATAAAACTCAACTCTAATGGTGTTTTTCTTCCAAAGATCTTAACCATTACTTCCAGTTTACGCTTTTCTTCATTTATTTTTTCGACAGTACCATTAAAACCATTAAAAGGCCCATCAACAACCTTAATAGTCTCACCAATGTTAAATGGAATAGAACGGGTATCTGTATTTACAGCTAACTCATCTACCTTACCTAACATTCTGTTTACTTCCGAAATTCTTAATGGAACTGGTTCACCACCTTTAATTTCACCTAGAAAACCAATAACGCTTGTTATAGACTTAATAATATGAGGTATCTCTCCAATAAGATTTGCTTCAATCATAACATAACCAGGAAAATAAACCTTGTCTTTAACTAATTTCTTCCCCTCTTTTACCGTAACTACTTTTTCAGTAGGTACTAAAACTTGCGAAACATAATCACCCATTCCTAATCGCGCAATTTCAGTCTCAATATAAGCTTTTACTTTATTTTCTTGACCACTTACTGCTCTAACGACATACCACTTTTTAATATTATTATCTGCCATAACAAAAAAATTATGCTTTTATCCAATTAAAAAATCCAGCCAAAGCTTTTGCGAAAATTTCATCTACACCCCAAGTTGCCAAAGCAAATAATATTGAAAAAACAGCAACAACAATCGTTAGACGTTGAACCTCAGCCCAAGCTGGCCAAGTTACATTTGACTTTAATTCCTCAAATGCTTCTGATATGTAATTAACAACTTTTGTCATTATGATTTATTTTTTTGCACGGGCGGAGGGATTCGAACCCCCATCAACGGTTTTGGAGACCGCTATTCTACCCTTGAACTACGCCCGTAGAATAAAAAGTAGTGTCATCGTTAAACGACACTACTTTTTGAAATTATTAAAAGTAGATTATCCTACAATTTCAGTTACTTGACCAGCACCTACTGTTCTACCACCTTCACGGATAGCAAAACGTAAACCAACGCTCATTGCGATTGGGCTTAACAAAGCAACATTAATAGTTAAGTTATCTCCTGGCATTACCATCTCTACACCTTCTGGCAAAGTAATAACCCCTGTTACGTCAGTTGTACGTACGTAGAACTGCGGACGGTAGTTATTATGAAATGGTGTGTGACGACCACCTTCTTCTTTTTTCAAGATATAAACCTCAGCTTTGAAAGTAGCGTGTGGTTTAACTGATCCTGGCTTAATGATAACCATTCCTCTTTTGATAGATTCTTTATCAACACCACGTAACAATAAACCTACGTTATCTCCTGCTTCTCCTCTATCAAGGATTTTACGGAACATCTCAACTCCTGTAATAGTAGAAGTTAATTTTTCAGCTCCCATACCAATGATTTCAACAGCATCTCCTGTATTAGCAATACCAGTTTCGATACGACCTGTAGCAACAGTTCCACGACCAGTAATTGTAAATACATCCTCAACCGGCATCAAGAATGGTTTTTCTGTATCACGAACTGGCTCTTCAATCCAGCTATCAACAGCTTCCATCAATTCAATGATTTTTGGTACCCAAGCTGGATCATTATTCAATCCTCCAAGAGCAGACCCTTGAACAACTGGACAATTATCTCCATCATATTCATAGAAAGACAATAAGTCTCTAATTTCCATTTCAACAAGTTCTAACAACTCAGCATCATCAACCATATCCACTTTGTTCATGAATACTACCATTCTAGGAATACCAACTTGGCGACCTAAAAGGATGTGCTCACGTGTTTGTGGCATTGGTCCATCAGTTGCAGCTACAACAAGGATAGCACCATCCATTTGAGCAGCACCAGTAACCATGTTTTTTACGTAATCCGCGTGACCAGGACAGTCAACGTGTGCGTAGTGACGGTTAGCAGTTTCATACTCAACGTGTGATGTGTTAATTGTAATACCTCTTTCTTTTTCTTCAGGAGCATTATCAATTTGATCAAATGATTTTGCTTGACAGTAACCAGCATCAGATAACACTTTTGTGATTGCTGCTGTTAAAGTAGTTTTACCGTGATCTACGTGTCCGATCGTACCAATATTTAAGTGTGGTTTCGAACGGTTAAAGGTTTCTTTTGCCATTTTACTTAATTTTTAATCTAGTTTATATATTTATTTCAATTTCCTTCTTACTTGAGCCAACTACGGGAATTGAACCCGTGACCTCTTCCTTACCAAGGAAGCACTCTACCTCTGAGCTAAGTCGGCAGAACCCTTGATTAAAGAGCTTAGATTCCTAACTTTAGACTTTTCAATCTGAAATTTTCAATCCAACAATTAATTCTTGTGGGGAGAGCAGGATTCGAACCTGCGAAGTTCACACAGCAGATTTACAGTCTGCCCTCGTTGGCCGCTTGAGTATCTCCCCTACTTTTTCTATTGCCATCCCGTTACGGTCTTGAGCCGGCGGAGGGACTCGAACCCACGACCTGCTGATTACAAATCAGCTGCTCTAGCCAACTGAGCTACGCTGGCGAATCAATAAAAAAAGTCCGCTATTTCTAACGGACTGCAAATGTAGAGATTTTATCTCTCAATCAAAACATTTTTTTAAAAAAAAATCATATTAAATGTGTGAACTTATTTTTTCTTTCCTTTTTACTAACATTCTCTCTAAAGATTCTGCCGAAAGTTCAACTGCTTCTTCAAAAGTTTTACATTGCTTTTTTACTAAAAAATCATCTCCAGGAACATTGATTTTTACTTCGGCAATTTTATTTTCTTTATCGCTTGTATTTTCAACCTTCAAAAAAACATCTGCTGACACTACTTTGTCATAATACTTTTCCAACTTGTCCATTCTTTCTTGAACAAAATCTACTAGCTTTTTGTCAACAGTAAAGTTAACTGCATGAACACTTACCTTCATAATCATTTTTTTTAATTGTTAAACATTACTCAAAATTACTTGCGTCCCCGTGGATGAGCTTCTTTATAAACACTTTTTAGTTCTGATAAACTACTATGTGTATATATTTGCGTAGATGCCAAACTAGAATGCCCTAATAACTCCTTGACTGAATTTAAATCTGCTCCATTATTTAACAAATGCGTTGCAAAAGTATGTCTTAATATATGGGGGCTTTTTTTCACTTTTTCGGAGACAGTACTAAAGTAAGAATTTATTAATCGATACACAAAGGAATCATTTAATTTTAACCCTTTTTTTGTTAGAAATAAATAATCCTCATTCACAATAGACATCAAGGCTGATCGCTCTTTCAAGTATATATCGAATTGCTCTTTTATTATTGGCAAAACAGGCAGAATTCGCTCCTTATTTCTCTTTCCCAAAACTTTTATAGTACTGCTAGATAAATCAATATTTGAAGTTTTCAATCCTATCAGCTCCGCTCTACGCATTCCTGTAGCATAAAATAAATCCACAATAAGTTTGTTTCTAATTCCCTCAAAACCAGAAATATTTTGCATAAAATCCAAGACTTCAACAACCTCCTTTTCAGAAAAAGGAATCTGCAACAACTTTGGAGCCTTTAATGCATTGTGCTTCAATAACGGATTTACTTCTATTTGCTTAGTTTTCAATAGAAATTTATAAAACGCTTTTAAGGATGCGATTTTTCTGTTAACCGAGGTATTTGATATATTCCTATCAACAAGGGACACAACCCAACTTCTAACTTGACTGTAATTTACTTGCTCTATACTCTCTTGTTCAAAATATAAGGCATTATATGTTTCAAAAGAATCAACATCATTACAATACGCAGTAACGGTATGTGAAGAATACTTTTTCTCCAACAGCAAATAATTCCGAAATGCTTCTTTGTTAGTAATCATAAAAAAACCGTTAGCATCAAAGTTATAAAACTTTTAATGACTAACGGTAATTTATTTTAATAGATATTGACTAACTCTCTAAGTTATCTCTCATATTTTGGATATAAGCCGCTTTTTGAATTTTGATTCTATTGGTTACTGAAGGCTTAATAAAAGCAGTACGCGCTCTTAGTTGACGAACAGTTCCTGTTTTATCAAATTTTCTTTTGTAACGTTTTAACGCTCTATCGATATTTTCTCCGTCTTTAATTGGTATAATTAACATAATATAGACACCCCCTTTCTTTAAGTGTGCAAAAGTAGTCATTATTTTTACTTTATCGCTATTTATTGTTATTTATTTTAGGTGTGCCGGCTATGACGTGTTTTGATTCCTTGAACATAACTGCTTGCCGTCAGGCTATCCGCTACAATCTTTATTTACTGCTACGCATCCATAAAGGATTTCCACTTCTATCCTTCACACAAAAAAAAGAGTCTTGAAAAAACAAGACTCTTACTATTATTTACAATTCGTACCTTACACACAAGAGAACCAAACTATTTTACAGCAGGTTCATAATTTTGATTATCAATAATCATTTTTCCTAAAATTTCTTTTAAGATTTCAGATGTACCGCCACCAATAGGCCCAAGACGACTATCTCTAAACAAACGCGCTAATGGATATTCTTCCATGTAACCATAACCACCTAACATTTGCAAACAACTGTAAATAGCTTCATCAGCAACCTTAGTTGATTTTAATTTAGCCATAGTCGCCTCCTTAACTACATATTCTCCTTTGTCAAGTCGAGCTACAGCAGCATAATTAAAAATTTTGCAGTGCTCCACCTCTGTAGCATGCTCTACAAGAGTGTGCCTTAGTGCTTGAAACTTACTTATTTTTTTACCAAAAGCTTCACGCTGCGACATATAATCAATCGTATAATCAATTGCATACTCTCCTCTAGCGTGCGCATTAATAGCCATAATTAAACGCTCTAAAGCAAAATGCTGCATGATGTACGGAAATCCTTTTCCTTCTTCACCCATTAAGTTTTCGGCAGGAATTTCTACATTGTCAAATGCAATTTCAGCAGTATCTGAAGCTCTCCATCCTAATTTATCAAGTTTTGAAGCAGATATTCCCTTAAGACCTGTATCCATTAAGAAAATACTAATTCCTTTATTACCGAGTTCTGGATTTGTTTTTGCTGCTACAATGTAATAATCAGCATAAACACCGTTTGTTATAAATGTTTTGGAACCATTGATGATATATTTATCTCCTTTTTTCACAGCGTTAGTTCGCATTCCCGCAACATCACTACCTCCAAAAGGCTCTGAGATACACAATGCTCCTATTTTCTTTCCAGCAATACTTGGTACTAAATAGTCTTGCTTTATTCTTTCATCACCCTCTGCGTTTAAATGAGTCATAGCTAAATACCCATGTGCCCACATTGCAGCAGCAAAACCTGATGATTTTATTTTTTGTAATTCTTCAAGAAAAATAACAGTGTAAAATAAATCGAGATTTAAACCGCCATATGCCTCTGGATATGCAATACCAAAGTAACCCATCTCGCCAAATTTCTCCCATATGAAACGTTCTATAGTACCCGTTTTTTCCCATTTTTCAATATGCGGAACAACTTCTTTCTGCAAAAAATCTTTTAAACTTTCCCTAAATGCTTGGTGTTCTTCAGTAAAATAATTTGAATTCATATATTGTATTTTTTTTAACAAATAGTATTATTGAAACATAATAATAAAATAATGTTTCAGATTTATTTTTAAACAGTTAAAATAATTATTGAATAAAAAAAAGTAATTTATCTCTTTAAGAAAATGTGTTAAAACACACATTAACGTAGCTGAAAATTTGACACTTCTAATTAAAGTCCAAATATAAGCCAATTATTCTTGCTTTATCAACAGGAAATCCCTTAATTTTTGTTAAATCCTCAATATTATTTATATCCCCATTCATACTTCTGTAAGTAACTATTTCTTTTGCTAAAGCATATCTGAAATAATAAAACTGGGAAAGCTCTTTTAACGAAGCATTATTAACATCTATTTTTTTAATATTTGGAAGTGTCGAAACTTTGAAATGTAAATTCAAATTTTCAATAACTTCAGGTGACAATCCCCAAACATCATTCATTTGTTCCATGGAAACAAATCCTCCTAAAATTTCTTTTTGTTTTAAAATCCGCAAAGAAATGGCTTCGCCTATTCCGTAAATTTTAATTAAATCTTCCTTTGTTGCCTGATTAATATCGATTAAAACATTTTTTCCTTTTGTTGCGATTGCCTGATTTGGATATTTTGTAAATTCTTTAAATTCTTTCTTATTATTTACCCATTCAGGAAATTTAAAATAAGGAGACAGCACATTCAACAATGAATCCGAAATTTTGGTCACATTTTGAAACTCCTTTGGCGAATTAACATATTTATTTTCTTTTCTAAAACTCAATAAGCGATCTATTTCCTTTACAGACATTCCTAACTTGTATCCTTTATAATCAGTTATAAAATTAGGATTGAAGGGATATATTTTAGGCAAAGATTTAGAGGCTTCAATTTTCATAGAGTCCACTTCAGACTGGAGTGAAAGCCATTTTTGTTTATCTGAATATTCCTTGGTTGCATAACTAATGTCCGTAAAAAAATAAATCGTTTGGAAAAGAATTATAATTACGAACAAACCAAAGATACCCGTGCGTTGCTCTCGAGTAAAATTAAAGAAACTTCCTGGTGTTTTAAAATTCATTACAGGTATAAGGATTAGTGCTATAAATTTAACATTCCTAAATTTATAAATTAAATCAAGACCTAATCACTTTGAAGGAGAAAATATTTATAAGAAATAAATATTTTTCAAAAAAACACATTACACAACAAAACTCAACAATCAGAAAAAGTTATATCTAACACTCAACCCAAAAAAAAGACAGAAAAATAACTTTTTTACAACTTAAAATTCAATTATTATTTTTATTTTTTATAAAAAACAATACATTTGGAGCTTAATAACTTAAAACACCATACAACCATGTCAATTTGGAGAGTTAAACCAGTATCAGCTTTTGAAGCTGATATGAAAAAAAGTGAATTAAAACGAGTTTTAGGAAAGTGGAGCCTTACTGCTATTGGTATTGGAGCAATTATAGGTGGAGGTATTTTTGTACTTACCGGAACAGGAGCTTATTACCATGCTGGTCCAGCATTAGCCATTTCATTTATTATTGCAGGTATTGCCTGTGTATTTGCAGCATTATGTTATTCAGAATTTGCTTCCATTTTACCCGTTGAAGGTTCTGCGTACGCCTATGCTTATGGGACAATTGGGGAAGTTTTTGCATGGGTTATAGGATGGGGATTAATATTAGAATATGCTATGGGATCCATGACGGTTGCCGTTTCTTGGTCGGGATATTTTAACAAAATGCTCAAAATGTTTGGTATAAAACTCCCCGATTGGCTAACTTCAGATCCAGCTAGTTATACTGGAGAAGGTTTTTCAATGAACTTGCCAGCTTTTTTAATAGTACTATTTGTTATTTCCATACTTATCAAAGGAACTTCAAGCGCTGCTAAAGCAAATAACTTCATCGTAATTTTAAAAGTTTCTGCTGTAATTTTTGTAATTATTGCTGGTGCTTTTTTTATAAATGTAGATAATTGGACGCCTTTTATTCCAGAAGCAACCCAAATTGTTGATAAATCTGGAACACATCAAGCATATGGTGTGGGTGGTATTGTTTCTGGAGCTGCTGCAATTTTCTTTGCTTATGTAGGTTTTGATGCTGTTTCTACTCAAGCCGGTGAAGCTATCAATCCTAAAAAAGATGTGCCTTTTGCTATTATTGTATCTTTATTAGTATGTACAGTTCTTTATATTTTAGTATCACTAGTATTAACAGGTATGATGAGTTACCAAGATTTTAATCCACTAGGGAAATACCCAGAAGCTATTAAAGCTCCGGTAGCTTATGCATTTGATATTGCCGGACAAGCTTGGGCGGGTTATATTATCACTATTGCTGCAACTATTGGTTTAATTTCTGTATTGATGGTAATGATTATGGGACAATCTAGAATATTTTTAGGAATGTCTAAGGATGGATTAATTCCTGCCGTTTTCTCTAAAATCAATCCGTTATCTGGAACACCAAAAACTAATTTAATGATCTTAGGAGGGTTTATTGCAGTTGTTGCTGCCTTTACTCCTATTAACGAACTAGCAGATATGACCAGTTTTGGTACTTTATTTGCCTTTACTATGGTTTGTATTGCGGTTTGGATTTTAAGAATAAAACAACCAGGTTTAGAACGTACTTTTAAAGTCCCTGCTTTACCAGTAATTGCGGTTTGCGGTATTTTGATCAATACGTACTTAATGATTAATTTAAGTACAAAAGCTCAATTGTTTTCTTTAGGATGGTTACTATTTGGAATTTTAGTGTATTTCTTATACGGTAAACGAAATTCGAAATTAAACAATGACATCCAAGAATAAAACAAGAAAGGCTCCTTTTAACTAAGGAGCCTTTTTTTATAGATCAAAAACAGAAGTACGCTTGGCGCGAATAAGATCTTTTAATTTCATCCAAAATGCAAGTGTAAGATACACTGCAAACCACAATCCAACTGTTACAAAAGATAAGTATATAAAGAACAAACGAACACTACTAGCGCGCATTCCTAATGTGTCTGCTAACCTTGAAGACACATGAAACCCATGTTTCTCAAAAAAAAATTTTAGTTTTAGAATTGCTGACATAATACTTGAATATAGAAACACAAAAATACAATTATTATCATATGCACTGGCACATAATTATTTGTTTTTAAGTAGGTCAGTCCCTATACTACATTGTAAACACTTGCTTTGATTACAATATTCATTTTTCAATTGCAAAAGAGTTTGTGTATCAAAAGCATTTTTTGAGGTAATTCCAAAAGAACTAAACTTATCAATAATTGAATTCTTTTCGGGTGTGATTTCTTTGAGAAGATTAATAAAATCCTCCGAAACCTCTTTGCCTATACTTTTAAAATAAGTAAACTGTATGGGTATAATAGTATTTATGACAATCAAATCAATAAATGATTTAGAGAGCGATTTCTTCTTTTTAGGACTTACTTTATCAAACTGATAATGTGTGTTCCAATATTCTGAAGAAGTAATTTGGAATAAATCATAACAACTTTGTAAAGACTTTAAAACGCTAATATTTGAAAATAAGTTTTGTTGTGAATGATACAAATTTGCCAATTGAGAAAGTCTTATAGTAGGGAAATTATCCGGACGGTGTTTAAAAAACTGCACCGGCTCAATACTATATTTCTCTAATTGATATTTATGAAGCAGATAAAAATACCTGAATTTCATATCCTTAAAATAATTATCCTCTTTTTCTGTATCTAACAATCCAGCTGTTCCAAAAAGCAAAGCCTCTAGATTTTCAACTTCAAAACTTTCCTTTCTTACTGTAGCAAAAGGAATTGATTGTGCAATTTTAAAAAATATTTCTCCGTTTGTGTTTAGTCCAAAATTCTTGGCTAGGAGACAAAACAAAACCGCTTCCCAATCTTGATTGGTTTGCGTTAACAATTCAAAAATAGCTTTAGATTTGCGTTCTAATCGCTCAAAAAATAATCGCTCTTGCCAATTTTTTAAAACAAAATCATCGACTTGAGAAATTTGTTTTTCACAAAAAATCCATGATTTAGGAGCTATAAGAGATTGATAATTGTTAAGGATGGAGGTGTCAACCACATTTTTAAGCTCCAGAACAGGAATCTCTGTATTGTTTTTCCTGAAAATTTCGGTGTCATGTTCCCAAACAACATGTAATATTACACTGTCATAGGCATCATCTTTCTCGTGATGATGCGCATACCAATCTGAAGATTTTATATGAATTTCAACATTTCCCGCCCATTTTTGATTTTCAATCATTATTTGAGCATTAAAAAAGTCAGGACCCGAAAGTTCTAGATATTGACCCGCGTGAATAATAGTCAAAGACTCACCCTGCTGTGTTTTTAAATCGAGAATATTGAATTTCTTAAACTTCCAAATGTAATGAAGAAAATCTTCTTTCATACTTTTTATATTTCACTTCACACTAAAGTAGTGAAAATAATCTACTTACAAGTATAAAATAATAGCTACAAAAGTGAAATACATTTTTTATTTCATCAAATACAATTTTGCACAGGCACGAGCATCTGAAAGCGCTTCATGATGATTGAGCGCTATATTCATTTCGCGACAACAATCACTTAGTTTTGCTGGTCTAAGCCCTTTAGCTCTATAAATTTTTACTGTACACTCCCATCGATCTGCGATATTTAAATCAGCATAATCTAAATAATTATTAGCCATCGATTTTGCCAAAACATTCCTATCAAAGCTTTCATTATGAGCAACAACTACACGATTGTATAGCCGTTTGTGAATTTCAGGATATACTTCTGCAAAAGTTTTTTCGTATTCTGTATCGAAAGGATGTATGCCGTGAACTCTAATTGTAGCAGGAGAATAGTAATTATTAGGTGGCTGTATCAAGGTAACAAATTCATCAACAATTATTCCGTTTTCAACAGTTACAATACCTACTGAGCAAGGGTTATAACCTATTGCAGTCTCAAAATCTATAGCAGTAAAATTCAATTTGACAGTATATTAAAATTTATAAAACACAAAAATACGCTCAAAAAATCAAGTTGCTGTAACACATTTCATTTTTAACATCAAGAAAACGTATATGCATTAAAAAAACTCAAAAATAAAAGGCCTACAATATAAAAACACTGTAGGCCTTAATATATTATTTTAATTCGTTATTTTATAGAACCAATAATATCGTATTTAGTTATAATATGGTGATTCCCATTTGCAAGTTCTACTAAAACAGCTTCATTTTCTTTAGTAAATAATTTAGAAACTTCTTCAATAGGTGTTCCGTGTTTCACGACTGGGAAAGGCTTACCCATTATATCTTTAATCGGTTTATCGGCTACATCTTTATCAGCAACGTAACTTTGAAACAAATCACTTTCATCAACAGAACCTACAAAACCAGTGATATCAATTACGGGAATTTGCGAAATCTTGTATTTACGCATACGCTCAATAGCATGCGAAACTAATTCTTCTGTACGCACCACGATTAATGGTTTATCGATATGATCTTTGATTACATCCTCTGCTTTTGTGATTTCTTCTTCCAGAAAAC
The DNA here is from genome assembly GCF_003350545.1 of Flavobacterium glaciei. Lineage (GTDB taxonomy): Bacteria > Bacteroidota > Bacteroidia > Flavobacteriales > Flavobacteriaceae > Flavobacterium > Flavobacterium glaciei. The sequence continues at coordinate 60,131 of NZ_QQBA01000013.1, read as the reverse complement.
CACGTTCGCGCATCCAATCATCATTGAACATTTTACCCACATAGCGACTTCCAGAATCATGGAAAAGCACAACTACAACATCTTCAGGTTTGAAATGTTCTTTAAGCTGTAACAATCCTTTTATAGCCGCTCCAGCTGAATTCCCTACAAATATTCCCTCTTCGAGCGCAATTTTTCTAGTGTAAACCGCAGCATCTTTATCCGTTACTTTTGTAAAACCGTCTATTAAAGAAAAATCAACATTTTTAGGAAGTATATCTTCTCCAATTCCTTCGGTGATGTAAGAATAAATTTCATTTTCATCAAAAATTCCAGTCTCGTGGTATTTTTTAAAAACAGAACCGTAAGTATCTATTCCCCAGATTTTAATGTTTGGGTTTTTCTCTTTCAAATATTTTGCTACTCCTGAAATTGTTCCTCCAGTTCCAACACCAACAACAAAATGAGTGATTTTACCTTCCGTTTGCTCCCAAATTTCAGGACCCGTTTGCTCGTAATGCGCTATCGCATTTGAAGGATTATCATACTGATTTACATACCAAGAATTAGGAGTTTCATCTGCTAATCGTTTAGAAACTGAATAATAAGAACGCGGATCAGTTGGCTCCACATCCGTAGGACAAACCACCACTTTGGCTCCAACGGCACGAAGAATATCCATTTTTTCTTTAGACTGTTTGTCTGAAATCACACAAATCAGTTTATACCCTTTTATGATAGCTACTAATGCTAATCCCATTCCGGTATTCCCCGAAGTACCCTCGATGATGGTTCCGCCTGGTTTCAAGCGCCCATCTGCCTCAGCATCTTCAATCATTTTTACGGCCATTCTGTCTTTTACGGAATTTCCAGGGTTGAATGTTTCGACTTTTGCAAGTACCAAAGCCTCTACTTCTGAAGTAACTTTGTTTAATTTCACTAATGGGGTATTACCTATCGTGCCTAATATATTTTCTGCGTAGCGCATTTTTGAATGAATTTAAGTTTGTGATTTGTTGTAAAAACTAGTACAAAGATAGTATTTTGTTATAAAATATTCTTGTTTACGGGATTTTGCGTTCGTGATAGAAGCGGCATCCTTTTCTTGCTTTCTTTAAGCAAGAAAAGATTTAGCGGATAGCACGATAAAACGCCCAAAAAAACGACTTGAAAATTAAAAATTCGAAAGTGAAATTAATTGAAGAAGTTCCAAATTAAACCAAATCTAATTGTAAAATCTCGCGATGGATTATTAGGTGAAGCATAAAAATTATTTCCCATAAGAGAAGAATTAAAATGTTCCGCTTTGAAATAAATTCTTGTTCTTTGAATTTTTGCATTGATGAAAAAATCAAGATTGGGATGATTTCCAATTTGCTTTTCATTTTGCACAAAAAACTCTCCTATTACGGGATTGTATTCATTAGCATAATAGGAAGAAAAGTAATTAAGTGAAATCCCGGTTTGCAGAAACAAGGCTTTTTTGAACAAATAATTAGAATAGTATATCGTATTTCTCGTCACAATTTCTGGAACATTCAAAATAGCATCTTGTTGCTCCGTTTTTTGATATAAAATTGTATTATCCAATGCAAAATTTCCGAACTTCAACTCTCTGCTTATTTTTAACGACAAATAATTTATGGTTCCGTTGTATTGGGCTGGTGCAACAATTTGTGTTTTAACATTTTTTTGTTCCGTAGTAGATGCGTCTGTAAAATATAGATGATCATTTAAAACCGAAAACTGCAGTTCCGCGTCAACCCAAGGAGAAATGGCATTTGCTTTGATTGTATTGATTTTTTCATTTTTGAAATCATTTGACCAATTGTACTGAACAAAGCTGCTTTGGTGCAAATTGTAATTGTTATTAGGCAATTTGTTAACATTCTGATACTGAAATGCTAATTGAATTTCATCATTTAAATCATATTGCACTTTAGCATCTAAATTTGAGAGCGATTGAGCAGTTACCGATCTTGAGTATAAAAACGTACCGTTCCACTTGTTGTGTCGATATTCATACTGACCACCTGCACTATTGATATCTTGACTGAAAGAACTTGGTATCGTACGGTCATCAAAAATAAGGATTTGATTGTAATAATAGTTTGTTCTAAAGTCATCTACAAAAAAATGAAACCTTCCTAGAGTTGTATTTTCATATGTTAATCCAAGTTTGTTATACATTTTATTATAACGAGTTTGGTCATTTATGCCACTATCTAAATAAGATTCTCCAAAACGGAAGACTATTTCAGAACCGACTGTTGATGGTACAGTTGCTTGATTGTATTCGAAAAACTTATTCTCGTAATTAAATTGATGTGCTACATACAAATTATTATCTCCCTTTTTAGGATTAATTCTAAAATTATGATCTAGAAAAATTCTTTTCCCTTTTAGAAATGATTTGGCATCATTAAAATAAACCTCAAATCGTTGACGGTTATTGTAGTTTGGATCTTCACTTTCAAAATTCTCGATAGTTGTAATTCCGCCATTTTCCTCATTCAAAATATCTTGAAAAGTATAATGCGCTTTTGCAAAATAGCGCTTGTTCTTAGTGTTATAATTTGTAGTAAATCTAAAATTACCTGTACTTGACAACTGATTGAGATATTCCCCTTCTGAACGCAATCCTTTGTATGCTATCGATAAATTAAGATTCTCAGAAGTATTTAATGTGACAAAAGCATCAACTGACTGCCCTTTTCTAACAGTAGTTTTAAAATATAATTCGGTTACAGGAGTAGCAACAGAATAATATCGTATTTGGTTTGCTTCTAAAAAGTTAAAATGTTTTGCTTTAAATCCAAATTCTGGATACGGTGAAAAATCAGTTAAACTGTACTGTAAGGTATTGTAAGTTTGTCCATCATTAGCAAAAGGAAGTAAACCAAAAATATCTTTTCGTAAATAATTGTGACTGTATTCTTTCTGAATAGTAAGAGAAGTATCTATATAAGTGGTATCGTTTTCTATGGTGACAACCTTATAAAGGTCGATAGTAGCTAATTTTTGAATCTCCTTTTTAGTAGCATCACCGCTAACATTCTGGCTGTCAGAAGTTGCAATCCTTTCTCTTTTTTGTTGAGAAAAAACTACAACTGGAAAGACTAAAAAACACAGATAAAATATTATTCTCATTTGAAAGGAATATAATTAGGCATTGATATCATTTTATAATGGCAAAGGTATATTATAAATGGCTATAAATAAAAAAACATCCAACGTACGTGGATGTTTTTTAAAGACTGCGATAATAACAGAATTTCTATTTCTTAATAAACTTATAGTTAAGGATATTGTCTTGACTAATAAACTTGACAATATATGCTCCTGATTTTAGGTCTCCTACCTTTACATTATTCTTTTCTTCATATTTAAAGCTTTTGATTAACTTTCCTGAGATATCATAAATTATAACTTCTGATGGAGAAAAAGACTCTGGTAAATCAAAAAATAAATTTTCTTGTACTGGATTAGGGTAAACTCTGATAGAATTATTTTTTTCGAAATCAACATTAGCTAAAGTCAAATCATCTAAGCCACTAGCAATTAGCGTAAAATCCTGAACACCCGCTAACAAGTTACCTTTATTACTAACCTGAATGGTATATTTCCCTGCTGCAGCATTTGCAATTGATACTTTTTCAATATTATCAACATTATTATCAGAATTTTGAGTTGCCGGAGTATTTACTAAAGTAGGATCTAATTTCCAAGGATAGTATACGGTACCTGCTTCATCTATAATTTTAAGGTCAAGATTATTCACTAGATTAGTAGTTCTATTATCTTCAACTATAGGAGTAACTACAGCACCCGCTTTAACTGGATCTGTCCAAGCTATCGAAACATTTAATGCTCTTGGTGACGAAATTGAAACTTGCTTCGTGTAAACTACCTGATCTGTTAAAGTCGTTTCTAAAACTAATGAAGTCTTTCCGTTTGAACTAATCAATTTAGCTGCCTCTTCTCCATTTGCCAAGCCCCAACCATATTCATAATCTGGACCTACAGCATTTCCTGCTTCATCAGCAGTATGGCATAGCAAACCACGAGTAGTTGCCGCTTTCATAAAGGTGGCATTCAAATTATTATAATGCTGTTGCAACAATACAATTAATCCAGTAATTGCTGGAGCTGCCATTGAAGTACCGCTTAATATCTCATACGTATTGTCATTAGGTCCATTGCAGGAATAAACAGACACACCCTTAGCACTAATGTCTGGCTTAATTCTTCCATCATCAGTAGGTCCATAATTACTAAACGTACTCATAGTCACACTAGATGGGCCAGTATAAGTTGGAACAGAATTAACAGCCGCAACAACAATAGTATTTTTTGAAACAGAACTTCCAGTAAGCATATCATAACCGCCTTTGTTATTTACTTGCGAATGCGAACTATTTCTAGAATTACCTGCAGCAACCACAATTTGATAATATGGGAACACTTCTGAAATTTTGTCAAAATCAGACGAAGTTTGATCATAGTAGCCAAATCTTGCATTAGAAAAAGAATTAGTAATACCATAACCGTATGAATGATTTGACATTAAAAAACCTTCGCTTGCGAAACTTGCCATTTCCTCAACATCGCTATCCCAAAAATATGTTTTAGCTTTTGCTTCATATGCGAATCCACGAGCTCTAGGCACCACTCCTAAACCCACAATAGTTCCAGTTACATGAGTAGAATGGGCACTGGGAGAAACTGCTCCATCACCAAAAGTGATCTTTGAACCCGCCAATTCCTGATGAGTATGACGAACTTTACCTCCATCCCAAACCCCCGCAGTTATACCAATACCAGTTAAATTAAGACCTAGAATACCATTTGGTTGCAAAGAATTTGCACGAATAGTAGCAATTGAAGCATCATTATCAATCGTGTAAAAAAAAGGCACTCCATCATAAATCCGTTGAAGGGAACTCCTTTCTGAATCTAATAACCTGTGTTGAAGTTTAAAATTTTGAACTTTCTTTTTTTGTTCCTTTTGTGCTTCAGCTAGCTCATTAACAAAATTATTGATTTTTTCAGCATCATAGGAATGAATAATCTTTTTTCGTTCTTGCAAGTTCTGCGCAGTTGAAAATTGAAAAATCAATAGGCAAAATAAAATTTTTTTCATTTATAAAAATTAAGAATTAATTTTTTTTGTAACAAACTAAATATACAAACATTTTAAACAAAAAAACCTCCCAAATGGTTAAAAAGGGAGGTTTTCTATTAAAATGTAAGCTATTAATTAATAACCAGGATTTTGTTGTAAATTACTATTCAAATCTATTTGAGATTGTGGAATAGGAAGTTGCCATTTGAAGCTACCTGCAGGAATTGTCAAAGCTGTAGTTTCAACTTTTGTACCAGCACCACTTGCATGGTCTCCTTCAACAGCGTTTCTTTCCATTGCTAAACCTAATCTCTTTAATGTAAAGAAACGGTCCATTTCAAAAGCAAGTTCTAATCTTCTCTCAAGCATAATAGCATTTAATAAAGCTGCTCCAGTCTCATTTCCTGAAACAAAAGAATCATATCTTTGTGATCTTACAGCATCTAAAAATGCTAAACCTCCACCATTGATTCTATATTGTGCCTCAGCCATGTTTAAATAAACTTCTTCAATACGCAATACTTTAATATCAACAATAGCTGGGTTACCAGTTAAACGACTTAGGTATTTAACAATGTGATTGTAAGGAACTCCATTGAACGGACTAGTAGAGATGTAAGCAGATTTTCTGATATCAGTAGTTTGAAACAAATCAGAGAAACTCTTTGGCACTACGTACTCAGAACGAACACCACTTGCAACTGTTTGATTGAAAACAACACCTGGTGTAACACCATCAACTTGATCAATTCTAAGTTTAAATAATACTCCAGAAGCATTAGCGTCTTTCCAAAGATTAACAAAATTAGCTCTAGGACAAACATTATTACCAGCTATCGCAAGGTTACCATATTGAATAACTTTAGGATCGTCACCTAAATAAAGATAAACACGAGATAATAATGCATAAACAGCAGCTTTTGATGCCTTTCCAGAAGCAATAGAATTAGTTGTACCAATTTTGTCAGCAGCGATTAACAAATCATCTATTACTTTCTTATAACTATCAGCAACAGTAGGTCTAGTTGGCTTAGAAAAAGGGTCAACTACATCTAAATAATACATCCCTAAAGAAGCATTAGCATCAGTAGATTGAGTTGGAATTTTAGAATAAATTCTAACCATATCAAAATTGTTCAATGCTCTAATGAAACGAGCCTGCCCTTCAATATTGTCTCTAACTGCATTCTGAGGAAGAACATTGATATTATCAATTACTCTAGTTGCTGTTTCAGCAGCTCTGTAAGCACTGATATAATAGTTAAAATGTGAACTATTAGGAACTGATAATAGTCTAAATCCATCAGCATTAGACTGACGTCCTTCTACTTTTAAAATTAAATTATCAGTCATCACTTCACTATCAATAACAAACTCAGAACCGTAACCTCCAGCCCCTCCATTTTTTATCATATAAGAATATGCACCTGTTAGCATATTTTCAAAATCAGCCGCATTACGTAAAACAATAGATTCACTGATTGCATTGTAAGGTGCGAAAGTGATATCTTCATCATCGCATGAATTTAATGCGAAAGATAAAGCAACAATGTAAATTATTTTTTTCATAATTATTTTAATTATAAATTAATTGATACTCCAAAAAGGAATGTTTGAACAGTAGGATAAGAATACAATGCAAATTGTCCAGGTACTAACAAACCTGTTTGACTCTCAGCACTACCTATTCCTACCTCTGGATCACCATTAAATTTAGTCCATGTAAACAAGTTTTGCATTTGAGTATATATTCTAATATCATCTACAGGTAAATTAGTGAACGCTTTCTTAGTAAATTTATATCCAATATTAAGGTTTCTAAATCTAATGTAACTTGCATCTTCTAAGAAACGATCTGATTCTAAATTTGAGTTAATCCCTGACAATTGTCTTGGAGCTGGCAACGATGCAGTTGTGTTAGTTGGAGTCCAGTAATCAAATGCTGCAACAGCCTGATTTCTATTTGGAGCAGAACCATCTGCAGTCATATTTTGCCACATGTAGTTATAAGTATAGTTTCCTTCTTTGAATACAAAATCAGTAGAGATATCAAATCCTTTGTATGCAAACTGCATACCAAAACCACCTTCATACTTTGCATAAGGAGTTTTTCCAGTAAATACTCTATCACCAGCACTATATACATCAGTAACAGTACCATCTAATTTAGTATACATTGCACGACCATTTGTAGGGTTTACTCCTGCATAAGGTACTAAGAAGAAATCATCAGGTGAACGACCTACTTTATTCCATGTTAATCCTCTTGAAAGCTGATTATTTGGATCACCAGGACGGTTTAACTCATTGATTTCTCTGTCAAAAGCAGCAGCATTAACATAAAAAGACAAAGTAGTGTTAGCATTTTTAATTGCAAATGCCTTTAACTCAACTTCGGCTCCTTTTGAAGTCCAGTCACCAGCGTTAATAAGCGCTGAAAAAGATGTACCAACAGTAGTATTATCACTATAAATAAAGTCATTTCTTCTATCTTGAAAAACAGAACCTGAGAAAGTTAACCAATTATTCAAAACTGCAGCTTCTATACCAATTTCGTATTTCTCTGCTTTTTCAAATTTTAGGTTATCATTTCCAACAGTACTTCCTGTTAATACCGTTCCGATACCTCCACCATATTGTGAAGTACTAAAAAGACTTTGTGCAGTATAACTTCCGATACCGTTTGTTGAATTTAATTCACCATAAGATGCTCTTAATTTCAAATTATTCAACCATTTTACATCACTCATGAAAGCTTCGCTAGTAACATTCCAACCTAAAGAGATTCCTTTAGCAAATTCGTATTTGTTGTTACTTCCCAATACTGATGAACCATCACGACGTCCGTATAAAGACACTAGATATTTACCATCAAAATCGTAATCGATGTTACCAAAAATAGAAACAGTAGCATTTTCAGTTCTTGTAGTGAACGGAACTCCAACTACAGCAGTACCTGCAGTAGGTAAATCACCGTTAACATATCCTTTTCTAGTTAAAGAGTGTGATCTAAAGTTTGATTTGAAATATTCATACAATACAGTAGATTCAAAATTGTGTTTACCATTGATACTATACTTGTAGTTCAAACTGTTAGTCAATTGATACTCTAATGAATCAAAACCGTTATCTGTTTTTTGACCTCTAGCAGTAGGATCTCCAACAATTAAATCCAAAAATGAAAATGGTTTTGTGAAAGACTCTCTTTGAAATCTTTCGTAGTTCATATTCATTTGAGTTTTGAAAGTCAAATCTTTAACTATTCCTAACTCAACGTATGGACGACCATACATTCTAAAGAAACGACGTTGCTCCACATTATTAATAATAGCCTCTTGAATTGGGAAACCAGCAAGTAAACTTGTATTGAAAACTGGTTTACCTAAAGCATCGTTTACAACATTTCCACTAGCATCTCTGGCAAAAAAAGGTTCGTAAGGATTGTAATCGTACATTGCTCTAATTGGACTTTGAACATTGTTACGATCTCTTGAATCATTAAATTTCTCATATGATCCACCAATATTAAAACCAAATTTTACTCTATCATTTGCTTTGTATTCACTATTATATCTAGCAGTAATTCTATTGAAACCTTTAAGTTTGTCAATAATTCCTGTATCTTCCGTATAACCTACAGACATAAAATTAGTAAATTGATCATTACCACCTGAGTAAGAAAAATTATTATTTTGTACAAATCCTTTTCTTAACAAGTCATCTTGCCAGTTGTGATCATAAGAACGTAATAATGCTAATTCAGCTGCAGATTTACCAACAGTAGAACCTTGACCAATCAATGCTTCATAACGAATTTTTTCGTCAGCATTCATCATATCAAATGGATCAGCAATTTTTTGCGTAAATCCAAGAGAGTTGTTGAACTGAAATTTACCTTTTGCGTTTTTACCTTTTTTAGTAGTAATAACAACAACTCCATTTCCACCACGTACTCCATAAATTGCAGCAGAAGCTCCATCTTTCAATATAGAAACAGATTCAATATCATTTGAACTTAAAGCAGAAGCTTCAGTCCCGCTTACAAATGCGCCATCAACTACATAAATAGCTTCAGCTGTACCACCTGTAATACTAACAGCTCCACGTACAGTTACATAAGCTGCAGCTCCAGGCTTTCCGTTTTGAGCAGTTACCTGCACCCCAGCTGCTTGTCCTTGTAATGCGTTTTGAATAGTTAGCGCAGGAGACTGCTTAGATATCTCATCTGCAGAAACAGTTGAAACAGAAGAAGACAATTTTCTTGAATCTCTTGAATAATAACCTAAATTAGTTTGAACAATAACTTCATTCAAACTTACTCCATCTTGCAATGTTGCATTTACTGTATTTGATGCCCCAACAGTTTTGGTAGCATCGGTCATTCCAACAAAAGAAAATACTAATACATCTCCTGTTTTTGCTTTGATGGAATACTTTCCGTCAAAATCAGTCTGAACTCCAGTTTTGGTACCTTTCACCACAACATTTACGCCAGGCAAAGGGCCTGATGAATCAGATACTACACCAGATACCGTTTTCTCTTGAGCAAACGATAACTGCATTGATAACGCTAAGAATAGCGTGATAATCCATTTGTACTTTGATCTCATATTAATTAATTAAATTAGTTATTCGACAAAAATCATAATAAATACTTAAAGAAACAAATTTTTAGAAAATTTAACATAATTAATTCACTAATAATTTGTCTTAAACAAAACACATAACTCAATCACACAACCAACAAACCCACTTATGTGAAATTATTTAGAAATATTATTATATTTTTGTCAAAATTAATTTAATGTTAAGCCCTTTTTTTTTAACACCCTATTTAGAAACTGGAACTGATGAAGCAGGTCGAGGTTGTCTTGCAGGTCCTGTTACTGCTGCAGCGGTAATACTATCTCCAGATTTTCAAAATAACACATTAAACGATAGCAAGCAACTTTCTGAAAAAGCTAGAGAAAAATTAAGACCTATTATAGAGCAAGAATGCATTTCATTTGCGGTAACGCATTTAGAACCTTTGATAATTGATGAAATTAACATCTTGAACGCCTCCATAAAAGCAATGCAGGAGAGCATTTTAAAATTAGACCCAAAACCCTTACATATTATAGTAGACGGAAACAGTCCATTCATTCCAAAAGGTGGAATAAAAAATCGTGGAGGGAAAATTTTTACCGATGCAGAGATTGAAATCCTAAATTCAATTCCAAATACCAGTATTATAAAAGGTGATTCAAAATTCATAAGTATTGCAGCCGCATCCGTATTAGCAAAAACCTATCGCGATGAGTATATGAATACGATTCATGAGGAATTCCCCATGTACAATTGGAAACAAAATAAAGGATATCCGACGAAAGAACATCGAGAAGCGATTCGGATTTATGGCGTTACTAAATACCACCGAATGACATTTCGATTATTGCCAGAACAATTAAAGTTGGAAATTTAGATTTTTAGATTACACTGAGAATTTAAGAAAACTAACACTCTCATTGTATAATAAACGAACATTCGAATAAATGGGAAAAATGTTTCAGTATTTTTTCTTTGACTTCTTCTTCATTAACTTTTTCAACACCAAGTTCAACGTTTAATGAAGTTACGGCTTTCCCGCGAATCCCACACGGAATAATATTGTCAAAATAACCCAAATCAGCATTTACGTTTAAAGCAAATCCGTGCATGGTTACCCAACGGGAAGCGCGCACGCCCATAGCACAAATTTTTCTTGCAAATGGCGTTCCTGCGCCTAACCAAACTCCGGTTTCGCCTTCGCTTCTACCACAAGCAATTCCATATTCATTGAGGGTGAGAATAATGGCTTCTTCCAGAAAACGCAAATACTTATGAATGTCAGTAAAAAAATTCTCCAAATCTATTATAGGATAACCTACGATTTGTCCAGGACCGTGATACGTGATATCTCCACCACGATTGATTTTGTAAAAAGTAGCTCCTTTAGCCTCCAATTGTTTTTCAGATAAAAGTAAATTACTCAAATCACCACTTTTGCCTAATGTATACACATGCGGATGTTCCACAAATAGTAAATAATTAGGAGTTTCCAGTTCGAGTTCTTCTCGGCGATTTCGAATTTTTAAGTCAACAATTCCTTTGAACAACTCTTCTTGGTATTCCCAAGTTTCCTTGTAATCTTTTGTTCCTAAATCTTGAAGTTGGATATTTTTATTCATTAATGAAAGATGCAACGGTTAAGAGCGGCAAAGGTACAAAGTTTTTAAGAAAACTTAATGAGTAGAAAAGAATCGAATGAATCACTCTAAAACAACTTCTAGATTCGTACTCTCCGGATTTACTAAACAATCCGCTATCAGAAATTGCAATTCCAGTGATTTCCCATCTTCGCTAATTTTAGCATTCAAATTTGAAACGGATTTTATTTCCCTTGGAAAATGATATTTTAGAACATACGATTGTGTGATTTTGAACTTAGAAACTTGCATTTTGTACCCTTCAATTTTATCCTGCTGTTTCTTTAATTCTACCGGATCAGTGATTTTTACTATCCTTTTAAAAACACTTCCGTCAAAATCATAGTTCACACTATAATAATGTTCTTCGGCAACCAATGCATAATTATTTTCTATATCATCTGCGTATTCTTCGGTTTTATATAGATCAGCAACTTGCTCTATTTTAGTAAAATTTTGCGTGATTGTTGTACGAAATTCTTTTTCATACGAGTTTTTCTTGACATGTACTTTTACGGCACCAAATTTTTGAAAAATGGCTTTTTCAAGTGCTGGTAATCTGGAAAACGTCTCGGAATGTTTCATTATCAAATCCTGAAAAACATAAGTAGTATCTCTAAAAACTTCTTCTTTGGAGTAGTTTTCACCCATTAATTGCATATAACTATGCTCGTCTCTCAACTCATTAATTTCAATTTTTCCGGTTCCATCTTGGTTTAAATGAATGGTTTCTGTGACTTGGCAACTGTTTAGAAATACTAATAGAAATAACGCAATATATTTTTTCATTGGGATTTTTGCAAAATGATTTGATTTCAAATATACATTATTTGTACTATTTTTCATATTTTTTTTAAAAATAAAAGTCCTAATATAGCCCCGATAGCAGCGGCATCCCACGCTTTTGGGCGTGGATACAGCGAATAGCGGGACAAATTGTCTTGTAAAAACAGAATAATATGCTTCAAAAAACGACACATTTTAAACTTTAAATTTTAAAACTTATATAGTATCTTTGCGCTCTTAAAATCAGCATAAAATGGCATTATCCGAACAAGAAATATTACGCAGAGAAGCACTTACAGAATTACGCAATTTAGGCATTGAGCCTTATCCGGCAGCCGAATTTATTACAACCGCTTATTCCAGCGAAATCCTAGCTGATTTCGAGAAGTACGAAGGAAAAGAGGTTGTTTTAGCAGGACGTTTGATGGGGAAACGTATCATGGGAAAGGCGTCATTTGCAGAATTGAAAGATGCTGAAGGACGTATTCAAGTGTATGTTTCGAGAGATGATATTTCGACGGATGAGGAGAAAACAATGTACAATGTGGTTTTCAAAAAACTATTGGATATTGGCGATTTTATTGGGGTTCGCGGAACGGTTTTTAAAACGCAAGTGGGAGAAATCTCGGTTCATGTTTATGGTTTGACAGTTTTGGCGAAAGCCTTAAAACCACTTCCTGTTGTAAAAACGGATGCTGATGGTAAAACACACGATGCTTTTGCTGATCCAGAACAAAGATACCGTCGCCGTTACGTAGATTTAACGGTAAACGACCATGTAAAAGAAACGTTTATCAAAAGAACTAAATTGTTCAATGCGATGCGTTCTTTCTTTAATGACAAAGGATATCTTGAGGTAGAAACGCCAGTTTTGCAACCGATTCCCGGTGGTGCTGCAGCAAGACCTTTTATCACGCACCACAACTCGCTTGACATGCCGTTATACATGCGTATTGCGAATGAATTGTATTTAAAAAGATTGATTGTTGGTGGTTTTGATGGTGTGTATGAGTTTTCGAAAAACTTCCGTAATGAAGGAATGGACCGAACGCACAACCCGGAATTTACTGCCATGGAAATATATGTAGCCTACAAAGACTACAATTGGATGATGAATTTCACCGAAAACCTATTAGAACATTGCGCTATTGGTGTGAATGGGACCAGTGAAGCGACTTTTGGAGAACATAAGGTGAACTTTAAGGCGCCTTATGCTAGAGTTACGATGACAGATTCTATTAAGCATTTTACTGGATTTGATATTTCAGGAAAAAATGAAGCAGAATTATTTGAAGCTGCACGAGGAATGGGAATTGACGTGGATAAAACCATGGGGAAAGGGAAATTAATTGATGAAATTTTTGGCGCTAAATGCGAAGGGAATTATATTCAACCTACTTTCATCACGGATTATCCAAAGGAAATGTCTCCACTTTGCAAGCAACACAGAGACAATCCAGAATTGACAGAACGTTTTGAATTGATGGTTTGCGGAAAAGAAGTAGCAAATGCATACTCAGAATTGAATGACCCAATTGATCAAAGAGAACGTTTTGAAGAGCAAATGCGCTTGTCCGAAAAAGGAGATGATGAAGCAACCGGAATTATCGATGAGGATTTCTTGAGAGCGTTAGAATATGGAATGCCTCCAACTTCTGGATTAGGTATTGGAATGGACCGTTTGATGATGTTCCTGACCAATAATTCATCTATCCAAGAAGTATTGTTGTTTCCACAAATGAGACCAGAGAAAAAACAAGTGAAAATTGAATTGGAAGAAGACGAAAAGCTAATTGTAACACTTTTACAAGTAAATAATAAACAAATGGAGTTTGGTTTATTGAAAATCCAATCTCAATTGAGTGGAAAAAAATGGGACAAAGCTATGAAAAACCTTTCGTCATTAGGAATGACCGAAGTTGTAGTTGATGGTGATGTAAAAGCATGTCGATTGAAAGAGTAAATATTTCAGTTCTATTTGCAAAAAAAAATCACAAAAGCAATGCCCCAAATAGTTATAACTATTTGGGGCATTTTTCTATGATAAAAGATTATGATAGCTTGGATTATGTAAGTAATAAAAACAAGTAAGCCAACCCTTCCCAGAGTTGGCTTACTAATGCAAAAAAACAATCTAACTACTAAAAACCTAAACCAACAGCCATTGCTGTGGCTTGAATATTTATATCAGAAACCTTAGTAGCTGCACCAGTTACCAAGTTTATACTGTACACTGATGTAACATTATTTACTTTCAATAAAGCAAATGCAGCAGCACTATTACCACCAATATCAAATCCGCTATCAGCATCAACATTTACTCCTAAATTCCCAATAGCAACTAGTGTACCGTTATTTGGTGGGTCTTGACGATATAACATGTCTGTTTGTGAGTCAATTACTAATAATGAAGTTGTAGTGGCTCCAGCAATATTATTAGTATATGCAGCTCCAGTTACAAATGGTGTTCCAGGATTTAGATTGCCATCAACTGCTACTACTGTACCTAAATCTGGGTGTAAACGTAAATTTTGACCTGTATTACTTACCAGCCTGATTCTATCTACGGTTGGATTAAAATCAAAACCAAAAGAAGTACCTGACAATGCTGTTAACAAAGGCGATCCAATTACTGTCAATGCTCCGCTAGCTGTATTCACAGAAAACATTCTGCTTTGATTTGAAATAGCATATAAACCTCCGTTTGCTGGTCTAAAATCTAAACCTACAATACTTTCGTTTGCAGCTAAACCAGTTAATGCAACAGAATTATTGCTTCCACTTGTTGGATTAAAACGAACCAGCATATTGCTAGAAGTTGTAGCATAGGCGATTGGATTAGTTTTGAATGCTATGCTTATCACTGGAGCAGTGAATTTACCCACATCAACAGCTTTTCCAGTAGTCAAATCGATTGTGTATAAAGTAGACACATTAGCATTGTTTGTTACCGCAAGAGCAGTTGAATTATCTGCTAAAATATCCATATCACCTACACCTTGAAAGTTTACACCTAAGTCACCCACAAGTTGAAGTCCACCATCATTAGGTGGTGTTTGAACATACAATTTATCTTGTTCGAAATCTATATCAAATAACATTGTTGTTGTTGCGCCTGCCATACTATTTGTATAAGCTACTGCACCAATTTTAGGATTTGTACCCCCATTAATAACTCCATCAGTTGCTACAACAGTTCCAAGTTCCGGGTGTAATCTAAGATTTTGACCAGATTCTGTTACCAAACGAATTCTATCTACTGTAGGATTAAAATCTAATGAAGCATTAGCACCCGCAACAACAGGAGAAAACGATCCAGCGCTTAATGCTGTTGCAGCTCCACTTTTCTCATTAATAAAATAGAGACGACTAGAAGAACCTAAGGCATACAACTGTCCTGTTGCAGGTCTGTAATCAATACTCACAATACTCTCTGATGCTGGTAAACCTACAATAGGAGTGGTTGAAGTTGGAGTAGCTAAATTTCTTGCATTGAATGTAAGAATGGTATTGTTACTGGCTAAGGCAGTAAAGTTAACGTCAGGCGCCGCAACTGGCATCATCATTTCATTGTTATCATCATCATTACATGAAATTGCAGTTAAAGATAACAGTGCTAATCCTAGAATAGATGCAAATCCTAAATTTTGTTGTTTGTTTTTCATCGTTTATTTATTTAGTTATGTTATTACATACGAAGTGTACTTCATTATGGTTTTTAAATTTTTAAAAAAAATAAAAAAACACCCAATTGCAGCGTATGATTAGAGAATAAAACCTCTTCAACTCACTCATAAAAGCATGTTAACACCATTTTGAGAACATAATAACGATAACTAAAAACTTCAATGATTTCCTATGCCTTTACAAACTATAATTCAAATTTACACTCCAACGATAATTAGCTTCTACATTGCCGCCGGTAAGATTTTGATTGATGGGTAACATGGCATTAGCTCCAAAAGAAAGTCTGTCTTTACCAACCTCAAAACCAACTTTCCCAAAAAGAATATCTCCGTTTGTATTTCGTAATTTTTGATTGTACTGGTAATTACTTTCATAAACTTCACCAGCAAAACCCAGTTGTGGGACAATAGAAAAACTATTTTTCTCGTACAAATAGAAAAAGGTACCTGCGTAATTCAATTGATTCCCAAAACGGTAACTCTTTTGGTTTTCCGTTTTTATAACATAATTCAGCATCGAGTTTAAACCAAATTGTTTTCTTTTAACCACATATTCAGTTGCCAAAAGATAATCCCAACTTCCCGTTCCTACCTGAAAACTTGGATTTATACTACCGGAATTTGCTTCATTAAACTTTCCAGTTGGCGCTTTGAATCCACCTCCCAATTGTAATGTATGTACCAAAAACGTACTGTCTTTATGGGTTTGATACAAACGATACATCGCCAAAACGGTGATGTCGCCAATTCCGTTGATGCTTTTGTTGCCAGTTGCGGTTTCTCTTTCATGAAAATGATACGGCAATAATGTCGAAACCTGAACCTTTTCACTAACCGGGATTCGGCCCCAAACCTGAACGGTGTTGAAATTTTCTTTATACCAAGGCGAATTGCTGTACAAGCCATCCATGGATTTGTATTGTTGATTGAAATACCGAATCCCAACGAAATTAGAGTTCAACATCGAGGCGAATCCCATGCTTCCGCCACTGGCAGAGCAACCGCAGGCATCGCAAAAATCTTCTTCTTCAAGGAAGGAATGGTATTTTGTAAATGGATTTACGGTATTTAAACTGTCTTTTTCGGCGGCGTTTGCCAATTGAAAAAGAAGTACTAAAAGCAATGTGTATTTTTTCATGTTTGTTGTTTTTAGCCCTGATGGCAACGGAAAGCCCGGAGCGGAAAAAGCTTGTTTTTCTTGTCCTGAAAAAGCGACCGGAGGAAGCTCTTTTCAGGACATAGAAAAACGGCTTTTGTAGCGAGGACTTGCAGTGTACAGCAGGAAATAGCTTCTAAAATTAATATTCAGAAAAGCGCTTGTCTGTTAGGTATTGCGTGTCTGTCAATGTTTTTAGAAAAGCAATAATTTTTGATTTTTCTGTCGCTGTCAAAGGGATTCCGAGTGACCCGTTTTTATTCAAAATTGGGTCTAAAGTAGCTGAATTCACTATACCGGAATTGTAATGATCCATAACGGCTTCTAATGTAAATAAGCGTCCATCGTGCATGTAAGGCGCTGTTTTTTCTATGTTTCTTAGACTAGGCACCTTGAATTTGTACTTATCCTGAGGCAACTCAGTCACGCGAAAACGACCGATATCATTGTACGCGGGATCAATTGGCAAGCCATTGTTTCTAAAAGAATTGTCCGTAAACAAATCCGTGGCGTGACAACTGGAACATTTTTGGTTAAAAATGGCATAACCGTCCTTCTCGTCTTGCGTGAGCGTTCCGCCAGATTCATTGCGGCGGTACTTGTCAAAACGGGAATTCGAGGACGTAACCATAACCATAAATTGTCCCAAGGCCTTGAGCATGTTTTCGGAATTGATTTTTCCATCCGTAAAAGCAATTTTGAATAGGTTTTGATAGGCTGAATCGCCTTTCATCATAGCAATCGCTTTTGCAAAATCGCCATTCATTTCTATAGGACTTGTGAACGGAATAATAGACTGTAAATCCAAATGCGATGCTGCACCATCATACATAAAAGTGGTTTGATAGGCTAAATTCTGTATTGGTGGCGTGTTTCGGGTTCCAATAGCGTCATCTACTCCGTGACTCAAGGTATGTCCGTGATGCGTAAATGCATCTTCCTGAATGTGACAAAATCCGCAGGAAACAATCCCATCCGAAGCCAATCGACCGTCGTAGAAAAGTTTTTTCCCAAGTTCAAATCCTTTTTCGGTGGGTGGATTATTCGCTAGATTGTATGCCAAAGGCGGGAAATTTGCCGGAACCTGAAAGTTCAGAGGAACGTCCTGATAGTCTTCGCTTTCATCAGCAGAACAAGACCACAGCAACGGAAAAATGAGCAATATGATATATTTTGCTTTCATTTTATATTTTTTTAAAAAAGCGGTCGGAGATTTAATTTCCAACCGCTTTTTGATTAAAAATTAATCGTTGTGAACGTGGTCTATTTTGAACATAGAAGAAACGTTAGTAGTAACCAAAGCCAGTTTAGCGCCACCCATAACGGTTGCCGCTTCCGTAAGATTGATTTTATTAGTTCCATCTATAACTTGAGACAAGTCAGTCATGATGTGTACTTGTGGCGTAATTGTAGTTCGTACCAAAGCATTTTCAGGGAAACTCAAAGTAACTTCAGCATAATTATAATCGGTTCCGGTTTGTCCGGTATGCACCATAAATTCTTTTGCCGTTGTTACCGTAGGAGCTGTAAAAGTACCTTCGAAAGCCACAAATTTATAACCTGCACTCCAAGACCACATCATTCCGGCAGTTTGGGCTGTTGCCAAGAAATCTCCTTGACCCGTTGCTCCTGATTCCCACTGGGTTTTATCGACTCCAATTCCGTATTTTACTTTAGTGTAATTTCCAGCAGGAATGTTTGAAAGATTCAATACTAATGTTGCAGGCGTAGCTTCATCTACAATAAAATAGCTTTGACTTTTTGGGTACGTAAAGGTAGTTCCATCCTCTTTTGTCAAGACAATATTACTCACGATGTACTTCACTTTTGAAACCGCTATAACCTCAGCATTCGAATTGGTATAGTTCGTATTGAAAGCAAAATTAGCCGATTTGTACACGTTGTCAAATTCTAATTTTAAATTTCCATTTCCGGTAATCATTTCATTATCATCGTCATTAGAGCAAGAAAACAATGTAACAGAGATAGCCATAACAGCTAGTATATTTTTTAATTGAAATTTCATTTCTTAAAGTTTTTATTTTGAATATAAGTACTGTTTCGCATGCCATTTTTGGATTATTATTTCCAAAAAAAGCAAACAAATTTTCTTCCGTTGTTTAGAACGGAAGAAATAAAGCATACTACATGCTTAAAAAAATTATGAAATGAAAGTGGGTGGGTGAAAAACAGAAGCACTATTCAAGCGAGCATATAAATTAGAATAATGCGGGTTTATTTTTTCTTTGGTATCAAAAAAAACTGTTGCAATTTCGAAAGATTTGATTTCCTCAAAAATGATCACATCAAGTATAGGAGCGTTTCCTTTTTTATCGGAAGAAAGTGGTTTTTCAGCCTCAGAAGCTTTGGCTAATTCTTTCATCAAATGACATTTTCCGTTACATTGCATTTTAGGTTTGTCCTTATTAATACAAAGTACTTTTGAAATGTACTCATAATTCACGACATACTCTAAAACCGGAAGAACTGGCTTGATAAGCATGATCAATACAACTATAAATATGATTTTTTTCACCGTGCAAAATTACTAAATGATTGTTTGATAAAAAATAGTTTTGAATAGAATAATCATAAATAAAATCACTCTATTCAAAACCAAACACTTGAATGCTCTATGCCAATTTTAATTCGGGGATTTCAATCTCGTTTAATTCCGTTTTGTAGTAATCAAATTGACTAAAAATGTTGTTTTTACTGCTTTCGAAAAAAGAAGTTGTTGCGAATAAATCTTCATAAAATCCTATTCCTGCGAGCAAATTTTTTTTGAACGAATTCCATTTTTTTATTTGTCCCAAAGTTATTTCTTCAGTAACCGCTGAAATTTCATTTTTCAGATAATCTAAATACATTTTTAACTCCTTCACAAATAGATTTGGGCGATCCGTAACTGTTAATACAGATGTATTTCCATAAATGTGCTGCACCATTTTAGAAAGTGAAACTTCTTTATCAAAATATGCCATGTTGGGCCCTGGACAAATGATTACTCCCTGCGCCTGCCCTTTTATCTTAATATCATTTTCAAGATACGAAGCATTGGCTAAGCCCACACAAAGACAGGCTTTCTCGGTAATACTATTTTTCTTTTTTTCGAAAACCTCCGGAGTTAAAATATCTTTTATAAGCAGTAATTCTTCCAGTTTTAAGTCTTGGTATTTCTTGGAAGATGTACAAATTCCTTTAGCATCGTATTCTTTGCTTAGCGCTAAAAATCGTTTCGGACATGAACTTCCCGCTTTGCTTTCCTCAATACGTTTCAATTTCAATTTTTCATTCGTCGTTCCTCGTAACGTATTGAAAGGTATTCCCAAAGGCGAAATATGACTTAAATATAAATCATCTTCTTTGGCTCCAGCCAATAAATCTCTGGTGTGTTTATCTACAGATGTAGCTTCAGGAACCAATAAAAACGGCGAACCCCAACCCACAGAATCCACTTGATAATGATCCATTAGAAAATCATGCTCCTCCGCAGTTCCTACGCCGCCTTGAACCGTGATTTTTAAATCCAAAGGCTGTTCTGGAACATGCATTTCTTTTTGTGATAATGCTTTCACCATCAACTCGTGTGCGGATTGAATCAATTGCTCTTTTTTCTCTTTGAATTCTTCTAGAATTGGTCCTAATAAATAGCCCTCGGTAGCAAAAGCATGACCTCCACAATTTAGTCCAGATTCGATTCGATATTCAGAAACCCAAAGTCCTTTTTTGGCTAAAAAATTCCCTTGAATCATCGCAGAACGAAAGTCACTTACTTTCAGCGTGATTTTCTTTTTCAATGCATTATTCGCATCCGGAAAGAAAGCCGAAAAACTTTCAAAATAGCTGTATAATCTTGGATTCATCCCTGCCGATAAAACGACTGAAGATTCTAATGTACTGTTCACAAACCCACGAAGCGCAGCATGCGCGTCATTAAAAATGATAGGTAATTGTTCCTCTTTGATAAAATTATCCTTATCGAGTTTAGTCATAATATTAACATCAATATCGCCCGGGAAAAGATTTTTCTCCAGATAATTCTTGATATTTTCTTTGAAAGCAAAACCGTCTTCCATCAAGTTTTGTAAACCCGATTTAATCTCTGATTTGTTGGGCAGCATGGCGATGTAGTTTTCCAAAGCTGATTTACTCTCTGATAATTCCGCTTTGAAATTTTCGAATTTTTCCTTAACGATTTTGTCTACCAAATTCAAATAAGAAGTAATGCGTTCTGCGCGATAATCATGTATTTTTTGGGTAATTTCTTGATACGGGGTATCGAATTTCTTGCTATAAAAAGCATTCATTTTTTCGATAAGTTCATCATCCATAATTGAAATCACGGATGAAATTCCATACTTCGCCACCCGTATCGGACTATCAATTGTATAAGCAAGTCCCATAACTGGGATATGAAATGTATGTAGTGGTTTAAGTGTTGTCATACTAAATGATTTAAATAAATAAAACACAAAAATCGATAAACAAAACTGTAAAAAAACTGATAAATATCATGCTTACACAGCTATAAACAGTATCTATTTTGTGCCTTTTTATAGAAAAAAAACAACTTCAAACCCGTTGGGTGTAATTAATAAAAATTTCAATTAGTCTTAAATAAAAAAAATGAACCACATAGAAACATAGAAAAAAGAGTCGGATAGACCAATTCTTGGGTTCACATAGCTATGGGTTTCTCTAAAAAAGTGAAACACCCTCCAAAATTTAAATATCTATGTTTCTATGTGGTTAAAAAATTAAACAAATTGAATTACACCCAACGGGTTAACTTCAACTTTACATTTAATCCTAAAAACAAAACGATAAACTTTTGTTAACGATTAAACTTTTAAGATCCATTCCTATCTTATAACTATAAAACTTAAAACAATACAAATGAAAAATTTATTTATCGCTGCATTATTAGTTGTCGGAATGACAAGCTTTGCACAAGAAAGAAAAGCAAGACCTGAAAGAGCTCAAATGGAACAAATGACTCCCGAGCAAAGAAATCAATTGTACTTGAAAAAGATGACTCTAGAATTAGATTTGAATGCTTCACAACAAAAGGAAATGAGTAAAGTTATTGCTGAACAAAGTAATAAAAGAGAAGCTAGAATGGCGGAAAGAAAAGCAACTAAAGATTCATCTAAAAAACAACTTACCGCTGATGAACGTTTTGCTAAGAAAAATCAAATGTTAGACGAGCAAATTGTGATGAAAGAGAGAATGAAAAAAATTCTTTCAGCAGACCAATATAAAAAATGGGATGACATGAAAGGAAAAAGACACAATGGAATGAAAAAAAGGATGGCATACCATCAGAATAGAAAACCAGCACAAATGGGTGATAGAAAATAATCCATTTACTTGAAATACTTCATCTTATTTCATAAAATAGCCCCAATTCTGGGGCTATTTTTATTTAAAAGGTTTTTGAAACTTTATCTATCGCTCGAATGGTAAAATCGAGATCCTCATACGTTAAGGCATCAGTAATAAACCATGTTTCATAAGCGGATGGCGCTATATAAATTCCTTCCTGCAACAATCCGTGAAAGAACTTCTTGAATGTTTCGTTATCGCCATTTGCAGCGGTTTTAAAATCAACAACCGGGGCTGCATCAAAATGAACTGAAATCATCGAACCGATGGTATTGATTGTAAATGTGATATTATTAGCTTTTAACACTTTGTCAATTCCTGCTGCCAAATATGCTGTTTTTTCTGCTAATCTTTTAAAAATAGCACGATCGCTATCTAAGGCTTGTAACATTGCTAATCCAGCTGCCATTGCCAAAGGATTCCCTGATAATGTACCAGCTTGATAAACGGGACCTAACGGAGCCAGATAATTCATGATTTCTTCGCGAGCGGCAAAAGCACCAACAGGTAATCCTCCACCTATTACTTTCCCAAAACAAACGATATCTGCCTTTATGTTAAGCAATTCCTGAACACCTCCAGCAGCAAGCCTGAAACCAGTCATTACCTCATCAAAAATCAATAGAATTCCATTATCGGTACACAATTGGCGTAAGCCTTCTAGAAAGCCTTTATTGGGCGGAATACAACCCATATTCCCTGCAACAGGCTCTACAATTATGGCAGCAATTTCATTTTTATTGGCTTCAATTAAAGTGGCTACGTTTTCTAAATCATTATAGCGTGCCAGCAAAGTATCCTTAGCCGTTCCTGCAGTAACTCCGGGACTGTTTGGGGAACCAAAAGTGATTGCTCCACTTCCCGCTTGGATTAAAAACGAATCAGAATGACCGTGGTAACAACCTGCAAATTTTATTATTTTATCTCTTTTAGTAAATCCACGAGCCAGTCTTACAGCGCTCATACAAGCTTCAGTACCGGAATTTACAAATCTAATTTTATCGATATTTGGGACCATCGCAACGGCTAAAGCTGCAATTTGAGTCTCTAATTCTGTTGGCATTCCAAACGAGGTTCCTAATTTTGCTTTCTCAATCACGGCTTGTACTACCGGTTCGTAAGCGTGTCCTAAAATCATTGGTCCCCAAGAATTGATATAGTCAATTAAACGGTTTCCGTCCTCATCATACAAATAAGCGCCTTTAGCACTTTTGACAAAAATTGGAGTTCCACCCACTGCTTTAAAAGCTCTTACTGGCGAATTTACACCTCCTGGAATTACTTTTTCTGCTTCAGCAAAAAGCTGACTGCTTCTTTTATACAACATTTATAAGTTAGGAATTATAGTTATTTAATCAATTATTTTACCATTAATTTCTGTCCAATAGAAAGTGTATTGTCAGAAAGATTATTTTTTTGCTTTAAATCATCAACCTTTAAATCGAATTTTTTTGAAATGGAATAAAGGGTATCTCCTTTTTGAACAACATATGAAAATAAGTCATGATCAATTGTATTTCTGGAATCTATCCTTAATTCCTCCACCATTTGTTTTTCGTTTGACACATAATTGATATCTAAAACTTGATTATCATATTGATACAAATTGTAGCGCTCAATATAAGAAATCAACTTATCTGGATATTTAGGATCTGTAGCGTAACCCGCAGCTCTAAGTCCTTTTGCCCAAGCTTTATAATCGCCTTTTGAAAACCCAAACAGTTTAGCATACCTACTTCTTCCTGTTAAAAACAAAGCGTGATCTTTAAATGATTCAGATGGATTATCATATTTTCTAAAGCATTCCTGATCAGAATCATCATCGTGTTTAACACTTTCGCCTGTCCATCCTACGTGACATTTTATTCCAAAATGGTTATTGGCCCTAATGGCTAAGTCACCTCTTCCAGCACCCGATTCTAAAATTCCCTGAGCTAAAATAATACTTGCTGGAATCCCAAAATTCTTCATATTACCCATCGCAATTTCTTTATATTTAGAAATATACGTTACGATTACATCATTAGTAACCACCGTTTTTGAAGTTGAAACAATTGTTTCTGTTTCATTTCTTTTAGATTCTGATTTTGCTGGTTTAGGATTAGTATTTACTATTTTGGTAGGACTTATTGGATTCGTTTTTTTAACCGCATTTACGACTTGTGTTTTTGATTTTAAAGATTCTTTTTTTGTCGTTACTATAACTGGCTTTGTGGAATTACACCCTATCAAAGTTAGTATGGTAAAAATTACTAGGATTTTTTTAAACATTGATATCTATTGTTGGTAATTGTTTGTTTTTTAGTTTCATATTCATTCCCTGAATTCCCTGAATCCCGCCTGTATGAATTAGTAAAATTTTTGAATCGGCAGGGAAATAATTATTTTGAATCAAGTCTATAACGCCAAAAACCATCTTTCCCGTATAAATAGGGTCTAAAGGAATTTGATTTTCAACATAAAACTTATTGATAAACTGGATTAGTGCTTCATTTACTTTCCCGTACCCCCCAAAATGATAGTCCGTAATTAGTTCCCAATTTTTATTTTTTACAAAATTACAAATTTCTTCTTTCAAAAAATCCCCTTTTAGAGCAGGAAATCCTAAAACTTTTTGGTGCGGTAAAGCACTGTTAATGATTCCCGAAATCGTACCGCCTGTTCCAATTGAACAACAAATATAATCAAATTCAGCATCTTCTGGAGTCAGAATTTCTTGACATCCTATGATTGCTAATGCATTTGTCCCACCTTCTGGAATTATATAAAATTCGCCAAATTGCTGTTTTAACTTAGCTAAAAACAAACTCTCATTTTTTAAACGGTATTCTTCTCTTGAAATAAACACTAGCTGCATGCCACAATTATGAGCAAATGAAAGAGTAGGATTCTCAGAGATTTTACTTTCTAATTCGTCACCACGAATAATTCCGATAGTTTTAAATCCATTTTCTTTTCCTGCAAATGCAACTGCTGCAATGTGATTTGAAAAAGCGCCACCAAAAGTAAGAAGCGTTTCGAAATCCTCTGCTTTCGCTTGTAGCAAATTGTATTTTAACTTTCTGAATTTATTTCCTGAAACAAATGGATGAATCAAATCTTCCCGTTTGATGGCTACTGAAATAGAATTTAAAAACGAAGTTGTTAGGTATTGATTCAAGCGAAGTTATTTTGTTACAAAGGTAAAATTATATATAACAAAAATGCAACCTATGAAGATTGCATTTTTTTTCAATACTATCGACTCTTATCTTCTGATGATTATTTTCTGGCCAACTTCAATTTTATCTTTAGTTGCTATTTTAACAATATAAATTCCATCACTAAGTCCCGAAGTAGAGAAGTCATAAGACGAATTTGTTCCTAAATCTTTTTTGTTAAAAATTAATTTTCCGGCTACATCATACAAATTGCAAGTTGCAAGATCTAATAATAATGGATTACTAATGGTTAAGTTTTTAGTAGAATTATTTTGATACACCACAAAACTCTCACGTACAGTTTCATCAACTCCTAAAGTAGTATTCTTTTTAAAAGTAATTTCAAACTGTGTGTTATTCACTCCTCCAGGCAATGTTAAATCATAGAAATCATTTTTGATGTCATGATACAAATCAGTTTTTTTATCGTGCAAATAAACTGCATTTGCACCTGTAAAATTCTCCATCCCTTTTACTGTAATCTTAAAATTAGCTTGACTTTTGTTTTTAAAGCCAATAGGAATTTTTTTATCCATATCAAAACTCACTACGTTTATTAGATACTCATCATTATCTATCACAAAGTAAATATCTGCCGGACTATCATCACTAGAAGATATTGCATCCATTGCACGATCAACACCATCTGTTGCTCCAGGAGCAAATGCCAGAACAATTTGACGAACGCCTTGATTATTCAATAAGGTATTAAATCGGATTTGCGGTGTTGAAACTAGACTTACAGTTTTATAATCAAATCCGGAAACTGATTGAATATCTGACATATGTGTAGCGGTTGTCTTAGACTTATTTGAATTTACATTTCTTTCAAATTCAGAAAAATTCAATGCACCTTCTTTGACAAAAACCCTGTAACTGTTCTTCATCTCCACAGTTCCGTCAACTAATCCATCAATCATAAAACCTTGACCAATTGGAGAAAAACGTCTTCCATAGTTTCCTCCTGAACCAGAGGCCGATCCTTCATTTCCAGCACCATCATAAGAAAAAAAAGTGGCTGGTACATATATCCCTGTACTTCCAATAGTACCGGGAGAAAAAGCTCCATATCCACCTTTATAATCCGCAATAAAATGGGAATCAACTGTTTTATCCTGCTGCCAGAAATAAGCAATTCCAGTACAATTTGTTTGTTCAATTAAAAAAGCAGACAAATCTATTGCCGATGGATAAGGATTTCCTGTCAACGTAAATTGCTCAAATGCAACTGGAATAGAAATTGTACCATCATTAGGCTTGCCCCTAAAATCGTAGCGCTGTTTTCCTCCTGGATTGTTTTGAACTCCATTTACAGTTGTTAAATTTATCCCTGAAGTTCCTTTCATTGTAAATCCTTCACCTGCATTTATATTTGAAGTTGCTCCTACTTGAACCCAATCTGAATAGTTAGACGCAGAAGTTAACTTAAAAATCCAATAAGGGGCAATTGCAAGTGGGCTTGCTGTACCATCATAATTATTCATTGCCAATGGCGTTGAATTAATACTATTAGTTACATCTACAACATCTTTTAGTTGCGTGATTCCAAAAGCAGAATTCCCTACCAATGCATTACTGCCTCCCACAGGAGAACACCAATAATCAAATTGATAATTATTCGTTGTTCCTTCTTGAAAAACGGACAAACTTCCAAGACCTCTATTAGTACTTCCTGATGTTGAACCTTGAATCAACTGGGCATCAGTCCTTAGATAGAAATTACTACTAGCAGCATTTAACTCCAATTGCTGTTTTACAAAAACCACTTGGTTATTTGCAAAAACATAACTATTAGGACTTACATACATCTGGGCGTTTACATTGTTCTGGATAAATAATCCAGTAAAAATCAATAGTCTTTGTTTGAGTAATTTTGAGTCCATAAGCCAGCTTTTAATAAATTTGTACGATATATTATATTTTTTTAAAGACATTAACATTAAAATAATGTCGCAAAATTTTTAAAAAATGAACTCTTCTAAAGTCAAAAAAAGGTTTTCTGAAGAAGAATTTCAGCTCATAAATGCTGTTTTTAATAATTTTATATAAAGTTACAAAAAAACAAGATAGGAATCAGTAAAAAAGACGATGAAAAGTATAAATAATCGATAAAATACATCTTTTTAAATTTTATATGTTTAAATTCTTACAATTTAAATAAAGCCATAATAATTTATTATTTGTATAATTTCTAACATGTAAAGATTTAACTTACTGTTCGTTAATACAGTGAAATTAATTTAACTAAAAAAAAGGAGGAGAACATATTCAACAAAAAAAACTCTCTAAATGGAATTATTTTTTAAGAATAAATATCTTAAGAATCGAAAGAAGTGTCTGTTTTTTAAGTACCCTAAATTTGATTCATTTTCATAAGCTTCTCTTTCGAAACTAATGTTTCTATAAGCTAGATTTGCATTTTTATATTGATACAATCGAAAACAATATTCTAAGAGGTACCACATAAAAAAGGGAAGTATTAATAATTCAGCTTGTTGACGAAGATGAATTTTCTCGTGATTTACAAAAACTCGATTTCCTTTATCCATTTCATATTTAACAAATACAAAAGGATATACAGTCAATCCACGGTATCCCTTAGGAATTAAATATTTAGCAACAATCTGAAACATTCGCCATAAATTTATAAATTTGTAATGATACACTAGTTCTATTTAATGAAAAACTCAACCTATTGACTTAGATGAATTCGTAATTCAAAAAACTTACACCATAGAATAATCCCAAAATATGATTGACCAAAGTAATGAAAATAAATTGATAGAAGGGGAAGATTTCTATTACACACCTGAAGGTTACAAAT
Organism: Flavobacterium glaciei; assembly: GCF_003350545.1. Taxonomy (GTDB): domain Bacteria; phylum Bacteroidota; class Bacteroidia; order Flavobacteriales; family Flavobacteriaceae; genus Flavobacterium; species Flavobacterium glaciei. The sequence continues at coordinate 31,760 of NZ_QQBA01000013.1, read as the reverse complement.
GTTTTACTGAAAAACACCATTTGAAACGTGGTTATTGTTGTAAAAGCGGTTGTCGTCATTGCCCGTATGGTTTTGATAAAAAAACAGGCACAAATAAAAAGTAAACAATTTTTAAATAGCAGAAATCAATCAAAAAATTAAGTAACCCAAAATATGGATAATCAATCATTAAAGTTTAGGATTAAAATATACAAATCCTACCATAGATCGGATATCCGTTATCCATAGTCGTTTTTTTATTAGCTGCATTCTTCAACTAAAAAGAAGGACAAAATGCAAATCGAGTATAAATTCAATTCGAAAATGAATTAATTTAAAAACATAAAAATGTAAAACATTACTATTTTTTAAATTTTTCAAGATTAAATTTTTCAATAAAAAAACATGACATTTCAAGAACAAATACAACAAGGAATTCCTTCAGTTTTACCAAAACAAAAACCATACGAAACAGATATCAATCACGCACCTAAGCGTAAAGAAATCCTTTCGAATGAAGAAAAAAAACTGGCATTACGCAATGCCTTACGTTATTTTGAACCTCATCATCACGCTGAATTAATCAAAGAATTTTCAGAAGAACTAGAAACCTACGGACGAATCTATATGTACCGATTGCGTCCCGATTATGAAATGCGTGCGCGACCAATTGATGAATATCCAGGCAAAAGCGAACAGGCAAAAGCAATTATGCTGATGATTCAAAACAACTTGGATTATGCCGTTGCACAACATCCACATGAATTGATTACTTACGGAGGAAATGGAGCTGTTTTTCAAAATTGGGCACAGTATTTATTAACGATGCAGTACTTGTCAGAAATGACAGATGAGCAAACCCTGACAATGTATTCTGGCCATCCAATGGGATTATTTCCTTCGCACAAAGAAGCTCCACGAGTTGTAGTGACTAACGGAATGGTTATCCCTAATTATTCTAAACCTGACGATTGGGAAAAAATGAATGCGCTAGGCGTATCTCAATACGGACAAATGACCGCAGGAAGCTACATGTATATTGGTCCACAGGGAATTGTACACGGGACAACTATAACGGTTTTGAATGGTTTTCGCAAAATAAAACGCAAACCAAAAGGGGGATTATTTGTCACATCCGGTTTAGGCGGAATGTCTGGCGCTCAACCCAAAGCTGGAAATATTGCCGGTTGTATCACCGTATGCGCAGAGGTTAACCCGAAAATAACACATATTCGTCATAGTCAAGGATGGATCAATGAAGTCATTGCAAATGTAGATGAATTAGTACAAAGAGTCCTTTTGGCACAAGCTAATAATGAAATTGTTTCCATCGGTTATCTAGGAAATGTAGTTGATGTTTGGGAAAAATTTGATCAAGAAAATATTCATATCGATTTAGGTTCTGACCAAACTTCGCTTCATAATCCTTGGGCGGGAGGCTATTATCCTGCAGATATTTCCTTTGAAGAAGCCAATGAAATGATGGCTAATAATCCCGATTTATTCAAAATAAAAGTTCAAGAAACATTATGCCGTCATACGACTGCGATTAATAAACATACCGCCAAAGGAACGTATTTCTTTGATTATGGAAATGCTTTTTTATTGGAAGCATCCCGCGCCGGTGCTGATGTTATGGCAGAAAACCACATCGATTTCAGGTATCCTAGTTACGTACAAGATATAATGGGCCCTATGTGTTTTGATTATGGTTTTGGTCCTTTTCGTTGGGTATGTGCTTCGGGAAAACCGGAAGATTTAGCAAAAACGGATGTAATTGCTTGCCAAGTTCTAGAAGAAATGGCAAAAACTGCTCCCGAAGAAATTCAGCAACAAATGCAGGATAATATTCTTTGGATAAAAGGCGCTCAAGAAAACAAATTGGTTGTAGGTTCTCAAGCACGAATTCTTTATGCTGATGCTGAGGGTCGCGTAAAAATTGCTGAAGCTTTTAATCAGGCTATTGCCAAAGGCGAAATAGGAACTATCGTTTTAGGTCGCGATCACCATGATGTTTCCGGCACTGATTCTCCGTACAGAGAAACTTCAAATATTTATGACGGCTCAAGATTTACAGCCGATATGGCAATACAAAACGTCATTGGAGACAGCTTTAGAGGTGCTACTTGGATTTCTATTCACAATGGAGGAGGCGTAGGCTGGGGAGAGGTAATTAACGGTGGTTTTGGTATGGTTCTTGATGGTTCAAAAGAAGCATCAAAACGGTTAGCATCAATGCTTTTCTGGGATGTCAACAACGGAATTTCTAGAAGGAGTTGGGCTAGAAATGAAGGCGCAATATTTGCCATAAAAAGAGCAATGGAAACGCAACCTTTATTAAAAGTCACCATTCCTAATGTAGTAGCCGAAAATTTGTTAGAATTTTAAAAAATTTGAACATATATTTAATAACTTAAGTAATCTAATAATTAAGCCATGAAAGCATTTAAACTTTTACCAGTACTTTTACTTTTCGTAGTTGCGTCTTGCAGTTCCGTAAGAGTATATTCCGATTATGATAATAATGTAGATTTTAGCAAATATAAAACGTATACATTTCATAAAAAAGGTATCGATAAAGTTGAGATTTCAGATTTAGATAAGAAAAGAATTCTTAATGCTATAGATCGTGAATTAATCAGTAAAGGAATGGTTAAAAGCGAAAATCCCGATTTGTTGATTAACATCATGACCAAAGAAAGAGAACGAATCGATGTAAATCAGTTCAATGCTGGATGGGGTTATGGCTGGGGATGGGGATGGAATCCATTTATGTGGGGAGGAAACAATACTTTTGTATCATCTTCCACTGAAGGCACCTTGTTCATTGACTTAATAGATGCTGAGAAAAAAGAATTAGTTTGGCAAGGAGAAGGTCTTGGTTATTTGAATCAAAACCGAAATGATAAAGAAAAACGAATCAACGAATTTGTGGCTAAAATTTTAGAACAATTTCCGCCTAAAGCAAAATAGTTACCCATCAGATTCAAACATAAAAGCCTACCTTTGCGTAGGCTTTTTTTATACCTAATTATGACACCACAAACCGACATTACAACATTTGACGATATCAAATTACTAGTTGATACTTTTTATTCTAAAGTTCAAAAAGATGAATTTATTGGGCCTATTTTCAATGAAAAAATAGGCAATCGATGGCCGGAACATCTGGAAAAAATGTACCGTTTTTGGCAAACTATTTTGCTCGAAGTACACTCTTATTCTGGAAGTCCCTTTCCGCCGCACAAACAACTGCCTGTTGCCAAAGAACATTTTGACCGCTGGATGGAAATTTTTACGCAAACTACAGACAGTTTATTTGCCGGTCCATTAGCCGATGAAGCAAAATACCGCGCTAAAAACATGGCAGAAATGTTCAACTACAAAATTGACTATTTCCGCAATCTTGAAAAAAACCAAACGAACAATTCATAGTTTATAAAATGTTTTTTTTAATTTATAATCTGTTTCTTTTTGCAAATAGCAACACATTACTTTATGCGTAAATTATTATTTCTTGCAGTATTTCCAGCTTTTCTATTTTCTTGTTCCAATTTAAAACAAATTACCGAAAACAAAGCAACGCCGAGCTTGAAGCTAATCAGTTCGATTGAAATTCCATTTGAAGAAACCTTTCAGAATACAAAAGTTGGCGGCTTATCCGGAATAGATTATGATGCAAAAAATGATTTGTATTATCTAATATGTGACGATAGATCTGTCTTTAACGATTCCAGATTTTATACCGCTAAGATCAATTTGTCTGAAGACAAGATAAAAAATATTGCTTTTCAAAACGTAACGTATTTGAAAAATGAAACTGGAGCAGTATACGGCAATTGGAACACAGCACCAACTACCTCGGCAGACCCGGAGGACATCCGATTCAATCCAAAAACAAATACTTTGGTTTGGAGCAGCGAAGGCGCGAGAGTGGTCACTACCGATAAAACAGTTTTACAAAATCCATCGATAAATCACATGGATTTAAAAGGTAATTTCCTAGACAATGTTACCGTACCAGAAAATTTAAAAATGCAGCAACTGGAAAAAGGTCCGAGAAACAACGGGACTTTAGAAGGAATTACTTTTGACAAAAAGTATAAAAACATCTACACCAACATTGAAGAACCTTTATTTGAAGATGGCGACCAAGCCAATACCAGCAAAGGAGGTTTAATCCGATTGTATCAATTTGATGCTAAAACAAAAAAGAACACCGCTCAGTACGGCTATCAACTGGAACCAATTGCATTAGAACCAAATCCTAAAGGAGCTTTTGCAGTAAATGGCGTTTCGGCAATTCAGTATTATGGTAAAAATCAGTTGTTGGTAGTAGAACGTTCTTACTCGACCGGAACACAAGCCTGCACGGTAAAAGTATTTTTGTGTGATTTGAAAAAGGCAACTAATGTAAAAAATTATCCTTCCTTACAAAACCAAAAATTAGAATTGGCTTCTAAAAGACTAATTCTGAACATGGATGATTTGGGGATTTTTATTGATAATATAGAAGGACTTACTTTTGGCCCAAAATTGGCTAATGGTAATCCATCGATCATTTTTGTTTCGGATAATAATTTTTCTGATAAACAAAAAACACAGGTTTTGGTGTTTGAATTAGTGAAGTAGTAAATCCAAAGAACATCTTTCAACCCCAACTCCCCAAGCCCCGAGTGAAATGAAAAGCTTTTTGTGAAAGCCGTTTTGGTTTTTCTTGTTGCTGCAGAGCGACCGGAGGAAGCTCCTGATGGAACTTTAGAAAAACAAACGGGTTTGCAAAAACTTGCAATGAAAAACGGGAAATCGCTCCTGAAATTCGTACTTTTGCAGTAGAACTACAACGTTTTCGATATGAACTCAACAATAGAAAGCAATCCGTTATTAGACCGATTGCCAAAGCACTTAAAACAATTCATTAAGCCTCAGGATTATAGCGATTACACGCCCATAAACCAAGCGGTTTGGCGTTATGTGATGCGCAAAAATGTAGATTACTTATCAAAAGTAGCACATAGTTCCTACTTGGAAGGATTGAAAAAAACCGGAATCGAAATTGACAACATTCCGAGTATGTACGGGATGAACCGTATTCTGACTGAAATAGGTTGGGCAGCCGTTGCGGTGGATGGATTTATTCCGCCTAACGCTTTTATGGAATTTCAGGCCTATAACGTGCTTGTAATTGCATCTGACATTCGACAACTCGAGCATATCGAATATACACCTGCACCAGACATTATTCACGAAGGTGCTGGTCATGCTCCCATTATTGCAAATCCCGAATATGCGGAATATTTGCGACGTTTTGGTGAAATAGGCTGCAAAGCGATTTCTTCAGATAAGGATTATCAAATGTACGAAGCCATCCGTTTGCTTTCGATAGTGAAAGAAGCTGAGGATACTCCCCAAGCCACTATTGATGCTGCCGAAAAAGCGGTGGAAGATTTGCAAAATAACATGGGCGAATTATCAGAAATGGCACAAATCAGAAACTTACATTGGTGGACTGTCGAGTACGGATTGATTGGAACTGTAGAAAATCCAAAAATATATGGTGCCGGTTTGTTATCATCAATAGGCGAAAGTGCGCATTGCATGACCAATAAGGTCCAAAAAATCCCTTATGATATATCAGCAGCCAATCAGAGTTTTGACATTACGAAACTGCAACCACAACTATACGTAACTCCAGATTTTGCTTACTTAAGCTTGGTTTTAGAAGAGTTTGCCAATAAAATGGCACTTAGAACAGGTGGTTTATCGGGAATAGAAAAATTAATTGATTCGAATGCGCTTGGTACAATTGAATTGAGTACTGGTTTACAAATTTCGGGGGTTTTCAGTTCTGTAATTCAACATGAAGGCAAGCCAATTTACATACAAACTACCGGAAAAACGGCTTTAGCATATAGAGAAAAAGAATTAGTAGGTCACGGAACTTTGACACATCCTGATGGTTTTGGAAGTCCAATAGGAAAACTGGAAGGCATTAATCTGGCTATTGAAGACATGAGTCCAAAAGACCTAAATGCTTATGATATTTTAGAGTCTAAAACAGTTAAACTGGAATTTGAAGGCGGCATTACTGTAGAAGGAGAAATCATAACAGGTTCCAGAAACTTACAGGGAGAAATTATTCTGATTCGCTTTAAGAACTGTACTGTAACGCATGGAGAAACGATTTTGTTTCAACCTGAATGGGGAATTTATGATATGGCTGTGGGTAAAAAAGTAATTTCGGCTTTTTCAGGTCCTGCTGATGTAAATAGTTTTGATTTGATTTCTCATCTTCCGTCCAGCAAAACCATCAAGGCGAAACATACAGCAGAACGTGATGATTTAGAGGTTTTATACCAAACCGTTCGAAACATAAGAGAAACCAAGGATATGCAAACATCTCTTGCTCCAATCTTTGAAAATTTACGAAACAATCATCCAAATGACTGGTTATTAACAGTCGAAATTACAGAGCTTTTGAAAAACCGAAACGAACCGCAATTATTGCAGGAAATAATGGTTTATCTTGATCAATTGAAACAAAAAAGGCCCGAAGTAGCGCATTTGATTGCTGGTGGTTTAGATTTAATTTTTGACAAAGAAACAGCTTAATTAAAACACGGACTGAAAGTCTGCACGGTCAAAATTTCACCACAAATTCTACAAATTTTCACATATTAATTTTTGAAAATTTGAGGAATTTGTGGTAAAAAATAGTTGTAGAAGCTAAAGCGAAATACACTAAAATGCATGTTTTCTATTATTAGTTTAACCAATAAAAATCAACCGCAGATTCACAGATTTTTAGAATTATTTAAAATCTGTGAATCTGCGGTTGAGTTTTTGAATTACAATTTTATTTGCTTACCAAAATCTTTTTCAGTCTCAATTACTTGTCCGTCATATTTAAGAGTCCAACCCAATTGACTTGTGGTAATTAATAACTTGGATAACTCGCTAATCAATCGGTTTTGAGCATTCGTTTTTAATGATGATTTTTCTATTTTCTTGGCCAAATTGGCTTTTACGGACTTGTTGATTTTATTGTAATCATCACCGGTAAACGGATTCAATTTGCTCTGTTCTACATCATAAAACTGAATGTCAGGACTGATTTTTATTTCTTCTTTTGGAATACTTACAATCGTGATCGTTTTATCAGCCTCATTTATATCATATTTAATTTTGCGTAAATCATACGCAACAGTGACATCAGCATTAACAACAACCAAAGCTTTTTTCTCGAAAGAAAGCATGTCCATCAAATATTTTTGTTGATTTTTATAGGTTATCACTTCCGAGAAATGACCTTCGGTAACGACCAATTTTCCAACGTTTAGAATTTGTTGTTGAATAAGATTTGTGTTATACGTGATATCCTCATCATCGTTTTTCTTAAAATCGCAGTATTTGAATAATAAAAATATTCCACCGATAACCACTATTGCAATAAGTATTCTTCTAAGCATAATTAAAATTTCATAAATGAATATTGATTTTCCAATTTAGTGATTTTTTCTCTGACTTTAGACTCAAATTTCAAATGACTTTCAGAATTTGGGTTAAAAGGCTTGTGCGAAAGACTTTTTTGGACATTCTCTACTTCATCCATTGTATTAAAAGCAGCTTCAGAAATCGTAGTTTCCTTGAAACGTTTCCAAATATAATCTATTGCCACTTGATTAGGATGCAACATATCTTCAGCATAAAAACGGTAATCCCGAAGTTCATCCATCATGATTTCGTAGCTGGGAAAGTATTCAGTGTTCATTTTGCTGTGTTCATTTTTCAAAACACTGTGAATAGCCGAAAATAGGTTGGCCTTGCTCCATTGATTTTCGACAAAACCGTCTTTGATGTGCCTCACTGGCGAAACTGTGAAAACAACAGTGCAATTAGGATTTACAGCATGAATTAATTTCAGCGTATTTGCTATACTTTTTTCTATTTCTTCAACAGAAAGTAATTCTTTCTTGAACTGTTTTTGTGGCACTTTATGGCAATTTGCCACTATAGAATCGCTTTCTATATTACGATAGACCCACGAGGTTCCATAGGTGATAATGAAATGTGTTGATTCGGTTATTTGTTGATTAGTTGATTTGATTAGGGCGTTTAATGATGCTAATAATTCTTCTTTGTTTGAATTACTCAAATCTGAATGTACATCAAAACAATGCCAGCGTTCATTGTAAAAAAAAATGTCATTTTCTGTAAATTTCTTTTGGGAAACAGCAAAATCAATCAATTTTTCAATCGCCAACGGATGGAATAAAATACCAACTGGATTACAGCTATTTTGAAATTTAAAATAGTCTAGTTTCTCCGCCATATTTACTGCAAAACAGGAACCTATTGACATGACTTTCGAGCTGTAATCTATAGGAAATTCATTCTTATCAATCGGAATTGGAGTGGTAAACTGCATAGAAAAAAATTTAAACTTGTATTGCTTTTGTATTTAGGGTACAAAAAAAGCCCTTTTCTAATGAATCGAAAAGGGCTTTTTTAAAAATTTTATCTTAATAAAAATAGGTCGCTTTTACGTATCCTCGACCATCTGGAGCATCTTCAAAAATTTGTTCAATAAGATAATTGTCGTCATCATATTTCATAGTACAACGGTACATTTTAGCGGAAGATGTAACACTTTCATCAGCAAAAAGAGTCGAGTTTTCAACAACCATCATAATTCCGTTGTTTGCAGAAATAATCGAAGTATGATCTAACAAATTAGTAAATCCTGCAATAGCGTTCCAAGGATTTTTTGCTTGGTCATAATCGTATGAAATAGATGTAGTGGATTTCCCTCCGTTTTCATCAACAACAAAATTTTTCTTGTCAGTGAGAACATTTGATGTTTTCACAGTTAGGACTCCTGCATACAAACGTTTTTCCTTTTGATCTTCAAGATGAAAGCCTTCATAGGCAATTGTCCCATCAGAATTATGTTTGTAGCGCACTATCAGTCTGTCAGACGATTCAACGAGAGATAGTTTACCTTTTACGTAGGTATATTTAAATACCGTAATTTTATTAGTTTTCTTATCCGTTTTTTTAATTTGCGAAATCAAACTATCATCATAGGTATAATCAACTCGTATCAACTCACTGTTAGTACTGACCAAGTGATCTCCCTTATAAGAAAAAGCAGTGGTAACTGTCTTACCGCCAGCATTTGTCTCAACAATTTTACTTACAAGCTTTGTACTTGTATTTTTATCTTGACTACAAGAGGCAAAAAGTAACACCAAAAAACCAATAACGGGTACTATTTTTATTTTTTTCATTATCTATAAAAGTTGCGGCTGCAGGTAAATAATTAATTAACTACTTTAGATACAGCACTACATGATGACAAAGTTACGCAAAATAGCTCACATTCTAAAAATTTTATCTCTTTGCCTTATTGTACGAAGGCAATCGCTTGTTCTAAAGCCTGTTGAATTCCAGCAGGGTTTTTCCCTTTTCCAGAAGCGAAAAACGGCTGTCCTCCACCATTTCCATCTATTAGTTTTCCTAATTCTCTAATTACAGTTCCAGCATTCAAGCCTTTTTCAACAACCAATTCCTTAGCAATAGAACAATGAATGTTAGGCAAACCATCTTCAATGGAAGCTAAGAACACGAATGAATTAGGCTTTGTAGCACCAACAGCTTGTGCCAAATCTTTAGTAGAACTCATTGATAAATCAACTTGCTTTGCCAAAAAGTTAATACCGTTTACCTCTTGAAAATCAGCAACCAAAACATTCTTTAATCCGTCAATTTTCTCTTTTAATAATTGCTCGATTTGTTTTTTCAGCTTTGCATTATCATCTTGCAATGAAGCTACTGATTTCAATAAATCTTGTGGATTTTTCAAGGTTTCTTTGATCTCTGCCAAAGTATTTTCTTGATTTTGGTAGAAATTTTTCACCGCATCACCTGTTATAGCCTCAATACGACGAATTCCCGCAGCAACTGCGCCTTCCGAAATAATCTTGAAATGCCAGATTTCAGCGGTGTTTTTTACATGAATTCCACCACACAATTCTTTGCTTTCGCCAAATTCAATCATTCGAACTGAATCGCCATATTTTTCTCCAAACAGAGCCATTGCGCCCTTGTCTAATGCTTCTTGAATTGGAATATTTCTGTGTTCTACCAATCGTAATTGGGCACTAATTTGAGCGTTAACACTTGTTTCTACTTGACGTAATTCTTCATCTGAAACTTTAGAGAAGTGCGAAAAGTCAAAACGCAAATAATTTGGATTTACTAACGAACCTTTTTGCTCTACGTGGGTTCCCAAAATACTTCTCAATGCCAAATGCATCAAGTGTGTAGCCGAGTGGTTTTTAGAAATTGAACTTCTTAAATCTGTATTTACTTTTGCTACAAATCCAGCTTTAATATTTTCTGGAAGTTGTTTTGCAAAATGTAATATTAAATTATTTTCTTTCTTAGTATCGATAATATCAATCGTTTCGTTAGCAGAAACCAATGTTCCTTTATCGCCAACTTGTCCTCCACCTTCTGGATAAAATGGTGTATTGTCTAAAACGATCTGATATAAAACACCATCTTTTTTAGAATCTACTTTACGAATACGAGTGATTTTTACTTCGTTTTCTATTTGATCGTAACCCACAAATGTTTCCACATTTCCAGGAATCAATACAGACCAGTCTTCAGTAGAAACTTCTGATGCAGCACGGGAACGATTTTTTTGTTCTTGCATGGAAGCATCAAATTCAGCTTCGTTGAAAGACATTCCTTTTTCTTTTAAAATCAGAGCCGTTAAGTCTTTTGGAAAACCGAACGTATCGTACAATTCAAAAGCTTTTGCTCCTGAAACTTCATTTCCTGATGTTTCAGCAACCACTTTATCTAACAATTGTAGCCCTTGATCTAAAGTTCGCAAAAACGAAGATTCTTCCTCGCGAATTACATTGGTAACCAATTGTTGTTGTGCTTTAATCTCTGGGAAAAACTCTCCCATCTGATCAGCCAAAACAGCAACTAATTTATTGATAAAAGGTTCTTTAGTATCTAAAAATGTAAATCCGTAACGAATAGCACGACGCAAAATTCTACGAATTACATAACCTGCGCCAGTGTTTGATGGTAATTGTCCGTCAGCAATAGCAAAAGCTACGGCACGAACGTGATCAACAATAACACGAATAGCGATATTAGTTTTCTCCTCGTCTGCGCTCGAAGTGACAGCATTGTCTACATATTTAAATCCTGTAATTTGCTCTACTTTTTCAATAAGAGGCGTAAAAACATCGGTGTCATAATTAGATGTTTTTCCTTGTAATGCCATACACAAACGCTCAAATCCCATTCCGGTATCCACGTGTTTTGCAGGCAATTTTTCTAAAGAACCATCTGCTTTACGGTTGAATTCCATAAATACATTATTCCAAATTTCCACAACTTGCGGATGGTCATTATTTACCAAACTTTTTCCTGAAACTAAAGCTTTTTCTTCTGCAGAACGAATGTCAACATGAATTTCCGAACACGGTCCGCAAGGTCCTTGGTCGCCCATTTCCCAGAAGTTGTCTTTCTTGTTTCCAAGAATGATGCGATCTTCGTCAATTAGTTCTTTCCAAATATCCCATGCTTCCTGATCGAACGGTACGTTTTCATCCGGATTCCCCTCGAAAACGGAAACGTATAGGTTTTCTTTGGGGATTTTATAGACTTCTGTCAAAAGCTCCCAAGCCCAGTTGATGGCTTCTTTTTTGAAATAATCTCCAAATGACCAGTTTCCCAACATTTCAAACATGGTATGATGATAAGTATCAAAACCTACATCTTCTAGGTCATTATGTTTTCCTGAAACACGAAGACATTTTTGTGTATCGGCAATTCTGTTGCTTTTAGGAGTTCCGTTCCCCAGAAAATATTCTTTGAACTGTGCCATTCCTGAGTTGTTGAACATCAGTGTGGGATCGTCCTTAAGAACAATGGGGGCCGATGGAACGATTAAGTGTCCTTTTGATGCGAAAAAATCCAGAAATTGTTTACGTACGTCTTGTGATGTCATTTTTTTAATTTAAAAATTTAAAGATTTAAAAATTTAAAGATTATTTAGAATTGAATTTTTCAATCTTTTAATCACTAAATCTTTTTATTCCTTTTGCCCCAGATAAAAGTGAAAAGCTTCGAGATTTATACATCTATTTTTTTCTTGAAGTGGCAGAGCGACTCCCAAAGTCTCGGGATAAGCTCCTGCTAGCTCAGTAGAAAAAAAGATGTGTAAACGAGAACTTGCAACGAATAGCTGGAATAGGCACATTATTATATTTATTCCTGAAAAAAGGGTGTAACAAATGAAACATTTCTTAAATTTGTTCGTCTAACCTTTTACAGTGTGCAAAAATAGGGTATTTTAAAATATGTCGAAAGTAAAATATTATTACGATTCCGAAAATCTAGCCTATAGAAAGATAAAAACACAAAAAAGAAGAAAACTTGGTGTTATTATCCTGTTTTTATTGGCATCAGCCTTGTTTGGTTTTTTGAGTTTTGTAGTTTTATTGAATACTCCTTATTTTGAAACACCAAAAGACCGTTTGCAAACGCGCGAAATTGAAAATTTGAGATTGAATTATGCGGTGTTGAATAAAAAAATGGATCAGGTAAATAGTGTTATTGAAGCTATTGAAGATAGAGATAATAATTTGTATCGGGTGTATTTTAATAAATCAGCAATTCCAAATTCTATTAGAAAATCAGTATTACCAGGAATTAATAGGTACAAAACGTTAGAAGGTTATAACAACTCGCAGTTAGTTATCAATACTACAAAAAGGATTGATGTCCTGAGTAAGGAATTAGTTGTTCAGTCAAAATCACTAGATGCGATTTTGAAATTGGCAGAAGCCAAAAGTGATTTTTTGTCAGCCATTCCTGCCATTCAGCCAGTACGAAATGAAAATTTAAAACAAATGGCTTCTGGTTTTGGATACCGCACAGATCCTTTTACAAAAGCAAGGAAAATGCATGAAGGAATGGATTTTACAGCTAAAACAGGATCTCCCATTTATGCTACTGGTGACGGAGTTGTAGCTAAAGCAGACAATACCGCTTCTGGCTATGGAAATCATATTGTTATTCGGCATGGATTTGGATACGAAACTTTATACGCACATTTGAGCAAATATAAAGCACGAGCTGGACAAAGCGTAAAACGAGGTGACGTTATAGGTTATGTAGGAAGCACAGGAAGGTCCGAAGCGCCTCACTTGCATTATGAAGTTCACAAGGACAAAAAAGTGGTAAACCCACTTAATTTTTATTACGGAAATATTTCGGCTGTAGAGTATGTTGTCATAGCGCAATTGGCGAACCAAGAGAACCAATCTTTAGATTAATGTTCAAAAAAGAGTGGTCGGTGATCAGGTGTAGCAGAAAAAAAGTAAACAGGTTGCAGAATTAAAAGTCAAATAAAAGAAACATGCATATTGAGCTTTCTAAAGATAAAAGATATTACAGCATTGGCGAAGTAGCCAAAGCATTTGATGTAAATGCATCGCTAATTCGCTTTTGGGACAATGAATTTGATATTCTGAAACCAAAAAAGAATGCTAAAGGCAATCGCATGTTTACTCCGGAGGACATTACTAATCTACAACTGATTTACCATTTAGTAAAAGAAAGAGGCTTTACGCTGGAAGGTGCCAAAACCCATTTGAAAGAAGGACAAAAGAAGACTTTGGATAAGTTTGAAATTATTCGGAAATTAGAAACAATACGCACACAATTAACAAATATTAAAAACGAATTGTAGCCGTCACGACTACAACCAAATTAAACTTTAAACAATTAAATAATAAACACTAAATTAAGTAAACATGAGAAGATTTTTGCCTTGGATTATCATTGGAGGATTAGTTCTAGTAGCTATTATGTACTACATCAATGTAACTAACGGAGCTGTTGTAGTAGATCAAGCGGTTAAAAAAGAATGGGGTAACGTAGAAACTTCGTACCAAAGACGAAATGATTTAATTGGCAACCTGGTAAACACAGTAAAAGGAGCAGCTGATTTTGAAAAAGAAACTTTAACAGCGGTTATTGAAGCACGTGCTAAAGCAACTGCTGTAACAATTGACCCAACTAACGTGAGCCCAGAACAATTAGCGGCTTTTAACTCGGCGCAAAGTGGCGTGAGCAGTTCTTTATCTAGATTATTAGTTTCTGTAGAACGCTACCCTGAATTGAAAGCAAATGCTAACTTCTTGAAATTACAAGATGAACTAGCTAGTACCGAAAATCAAATTTTAACTGCTAGAACCCGTTTTAACGAATCAGTGGAAGTGTACAATAACTATGTCTTGAAGAATCCTAGAAAATTGTTTCTATCTGATTACAAAGAAAAAGCTGCCTTTAAAGCTGTTGCAGGAGCTGAAAAGCCTGTTGAAGTAAAATTCTAAGTAATACATCTTTACAAAAAATAACGATTTTTAATTATGGGCTTACCCCAAATTGAAAGTCGTTATTTGTAATTTTAAATCAAACACATGTCAAAAGTAGAAGATTTTTTAACCAAAGAAGAAGAACAAGAGATTGTTGAAGCTATTCGTATGGCTGAAAAAAACACTTCTGGCGAGATTAGAGTTCATATAGAAAAAACAACTTCCATGGATGCGTATGATCGCGCCATGGAAGTTTTTCATGAACTAAAAATGGATGAAACTGCGCTTCAAAATGGTGTTTTGATTTACTTAGCGGTAGAAGATAGACATTTTGTTATTTGTGGTGACAAAGGCATTAATGACGTCGTGCAAGATGATTTTTGGAATTGTACCCGAGACATTATGGTGGCTGAATTCAAAAAAGGAGATTTCAAGCAAGGTCTTATTGATGGAATTACAAGAGCAGGAGAACAGTTACAAAAATATTTTCCTTGGCTTGAAGGCGACATTAATGAATTATCAAACGAAATATCTAGAGGATAATGTTATTACAAAAGAAGAATTCCCTAATTTTCCTAAAACTGTTTGTTTGTTTGTTATTCACTCAAATTGGTTTTGCGCAATTTACCATTCCTGAAAAACCAACTTTACAGACTTCAGTTTATGATTATGCGAATGTTTTAAGCGCAACAGAAAAAGCACAATTAGAAGAAAAACTGATTAAATATTCTGATTCTACAACCACTCAAATTGTGGTGATTACTATAGAAACTCTTAAAGGAGAAGACATAGGTATCCTAACTCCAAAATGGGGACATGCCTGGGGAATTGGAGGAACTGCAAAAAATGACAATGGCGTTATTATTTTATTGGCTAAAGCCGAAAAAAAAATATGGATCTCAGCAGGTTATGGCCTGGAAGACCGATTGACTGCAGGTATTGGTGGAGAAATTACCCGCAACATTATTATCCCTGAATTTAAAGCGGGAAGTTATTACAATGGACTTGATAAAGGAACAGCTGCTTTATTTGATGTTTTCAAAGGAAAATACAAAGGAGAACGAGTTAAGAAAACCAAAGATAAAGGATTTTCCATTTTACCCTTAATCGTTATTGTCATCATTATACTGGTGCTAATATCCAGAAACAAAGGCGGTGGTGGAAATTCTGGTAACAGAGGTGGCGGCATAGGCCCAAGTCTATTAGACGTCATTATTCTGAGCAGCCTTGGAAGAAACAGTGGCGGAGGTGGTTTCGGCGGAGGTTCATCTGGTGGTGGATTTGGCGGAGGCGGTTTCGGCGGTGGATTTGGAGGCGGAGGTTTCTCTGGCGGTGGATCTGGTGGAGACTGGTAATCTAAAGTTTTTAAAAATATGAATACCCTATCAAATTGATAGGGTATTTTTTTTATATTTGGCACAAAATTAAAAAATGAATAATCGCGCATTTTTACTGCTTTTTTTGCTTCTCACCACTCTTGCTATGGCACAAGCACCTAAAAAGATAGACCACCAAAGTATTCTATGGACGCGCTATTACAACCAATTGCTGTTGAGTGAAAAATGGTCTTTACATTCTGAAATTGACAATAGAGTTTTCACAAAACCCATTCAGCAAAATGTTTATGTGTTGCGCGTACAAGGACGTTATAGAATAAACAGCCATCTGGAAACTGGTGCTGGTTTTGCTCATTTTTCGGTTACTACACAAATACCTGAAATCAATCCCGACTTTAGAATTCCTGAATACCGCGGGCAACAAGACTTGACTTGGAGAATCAGCGGCAAAAAACTAGTACTCAATCAGCGTTTTCAAGTAGAGGAACGCTTTATTAACAATGCTAACTCCTCAGGATTACTAGTAGGAAGTACTTTTTCATGGCGTTTAAGATACCGCCTACAGGGCGATTTTACGTTTTGGAAAAAAGAAAACCAAGCTATAAAAGCAATTCTCTCTGATGAAATCATGTTCAATGCTGGAAAATCTAACCGTAAAAACACCTTTGACCAAAATAGAATTTATGCAGCGATACATTTTCAAGCCAGCAACCATTTTTCGTATGAGTTAGGCTACCTCAACAGTTATCAAAGACGCTCTAGCGGTGTTGACTTTTTTGATAGAGATATTATCCGTTTGAGCGTATTTCATCGTTTGAATTGGAAAAATAAATCCTAAAAAAAAATCCCGAATTTCGTCGGGGACTGTGGTTTTGCGGATACAACGGATTAGCCAAATCTTCCAAATACAAGACCAATTTCACATTAAGCTTAATGCCCAAATCCGTTATAGCGCCTGTTGGTGAAAGTACCTTTCTGTAGCAATATGATTCCAAAATTCTATTTTCTCTTTCGTAGATTCTTCCAAATTATTAAATGTTTTCAGAGTGCATTCAAATTTATTTTTTAATTCAATAATTGAAACACAGTTTATCATATTAATAATCCTTAAAGCATTTTTTAAGTGCATTTTATTATCATTTGAATTTTTATGTAACGTGTCAGAACCATTAAGTTGAATTAATGAAATAAATTCTGAATGTGCATAATTTGAATATAATTTATAAGGAATTAGAAACATCTCGTTTTTTAATATACTATTATTTAGTAAAGTGTTCCAACTTTCTAAGCGAGGAACTCCATATTTATCAAGTTTAAATAAATGATTTTTGTCTAAACCTTTGAAGTATTTCGATTTTTTTGCTTCTCTCAATAATTCATTTATTTCATTAATTTCAGTATCTAATTTCTCCTGAATTTCATTCCTTATTAAATCTTTATCTTTTTCTGCAAAAAAATTTTGTCTTGATTTATAACCCGAAATCCGCCATATTAAAAAACGAAAATATTTCTCTTCGTCAGATAAATTATTATAGAAAAGATATTCCATAGTTAGGAAACTTTCTATTATTGCTCTAGTTAAGATATTTATCGAAGAAAAATCTAAAAATTGAATTGGACTTATTTTTCGTTCTGTTTCTAAAGTATAGCCTTTAGCAAGTTCAATGATACTTTTTGTAGTAATTAAAATTTTCACAGATAATGTTTCAATAAAAACTTCCCCTTCTTTCAACTTTGGTATATCATTATATATGGCTTCTATAACTTCTGTATACGCCTTAATTATTTGGTTTAATGAGTTAGTATTTTCCTTTTCATCTTCAAGATTGAATAATTCTTTTAAACCTAATTCTAATGGGAAGTCTTTCTTTTTCATCATTTTTTTTTGGCATTATCACTAACTTCTGGCGCTACACGAGGTTTAGGATTAAAGAAGCAAGATTTTTCGATTAAACACAAATTTCCTAAGTACAAAACCAACTTTAAATTCAACCTAATGCCCAAATCTCATGTAACGGCTGTTAGCCGACGTTTCTTTTTATAAAATCTTTGAATTTCGTTTTAAAATCTTTCTCAAACATATTCACATCAAATACTTTTCTACCAATTCCATTCTTAGTAGCAAAAATCATTGATTTATGAAATTCACTATCAAGACCTTCAACTTTTTCTTCATAAAATTTTGTAGAGCATACCCAAGTTTCAACATAAAATGCAAACATGTTTGTTAACCTTCTAAATGTTCGCTTTTCATTTTCCTTGAAGAATGTATTGACATATGGTTTAGCTAATTTAACATCATCTTTATGATAACCCATTAGAAGTTTAGACTTTCCTAAATAAGGAAAAAAGGAAATAAAGATAGCAGTTAATCTGTCCATGTCTTTTCGATGTTCCAATTGGTAATTATAAATCTCTTCAGGTGTCTCATAATTTATTATTGCATTAAGACATATTTCTTGCAGAGCGAATTCGCGCTGTTGAAATACAAACGATTCAGTATTATTTTTTAAATCTAACCACATTGCATCTTTAGAAAATTCCATATCTTTAATTCCAAGCTTATTTTGCTTAATTGTTGATTCCAGTATATTTCTATCAATGATTATATCTGTGTTTTTCAAAATACATTCGTGAAGTTTTATAACCACTTGTTTACGCCAAATTTCATTATGTAATGTTCTTAAAGCAAACAGTAAACAGGAAGTGTAATCATCAAAATCAATTTCTCCTTCAGTTTCTATTTTCTTAAAAACAGATGTATCATGTTCATTGCAAAATCCTAAAAATGTATATATTTTATTAATTCCATTTTTTTTAAATACAATATACTCTTTTTGAAAGTTGTCAATTTTTAATTCCCACAAATGTTTGTCTTCTGCAATCGAAGATAATATTCCGTTCTTTTGCATGATGTGAGAATTAATAGATTTATCAGTACATCCAGGATACATGCAGATATTTGTTTCAGATTTTGCTTTTTGGATACAATCTGTAAATATTTTTGCTATTTCGGGATTATCTGTTTTCAATATGGTTTTTTTTTGAAATATTGGCTAACTATTATATATGCACCATGAAACAAATCCAATCTATCCAATTATAGGCAGCTTCATGCCAATACAATAGTTCTTATTTTTACGAATATAACTACAATAATTATAGTAAAAAAGAAAATCCCTCAAACAATAAATAAATCTGTTATATGGTTTAAAAGGCAAAAAAAATAGCCCAAAGCAGTGTCCTTGGGCTTTTACAATAAACAATAAAAAAACCACTTCGTTACAAAGTGGTTTTCTATTCTTATTTCTCTCTAATATAAATATCGATTGGCACTCCTGAAAAATCCCAATTTTCTCTAATTTTATTTTCAAGGTAACGTTTGTACGGTTCCTTAACATATTGCGGCATATTGGCAAAGAATACAAACTGAGGCGTTTGTGTAGGCAACTGCATGCAATATTTAATTTTCACATATTTACCTTTGGTAGCTGGTGGCGGATAGGCCTCAATTACCTTAAGCATGAATTCGTTAAATTTAGATGTCGCAATACGTTGTTGTCTGTTTTCGTACACTTTTACCGTAGCTTCTAATGCTTTTAGCAAACGTTGTTTTGTTAATGCAGAAACAAAAAGAATAGGCACATCCGTAAATGGCATTAATTCTTCTCTGATTTTAGCTTCATAATCACGAGTTGACATCGTTTCTTTTTCAACTAAATCCCATTTATTAACTAAGATTACAACTCCTTTTCTATTCTTTTCTGCTAACCAAAAAATACTTTGATCCTGACCTTCAAAACCACGTGTGGCATCAATAATCAAAATACAAATATCAGCATGCTCAATAGCACGCACAGAACGCATTACTGAGTAAAATTCTAAATCTTCTTTTACCTTAGCTTTACGACGGATTCCCGCAGTGTCTACCAAGTTAAATTCAAACCCAAAACGGTCAAATTTAGTATCAATAGCATCACGCGTTGTACCCGCAATGTCCGTTACCATAAAACGTTCTTTACCAATCAAGGCATTGATAAAACTTGATTTACCAGCATTTGGTCGCCCAACTACTGCAAAACGTGGCAATACCACTTCCTCTTGAACCGGTTCTGGTTTTACCGGGAAAGCATCAATTAAAGCATCCAATAAATCTCCTGTTCCACTACCAGATATACTGGCAAACGTATAGTATTCACCTAAACCTAAGTTGTAAAACTCTAAGGCATCTTTCTCACGCATGGCGTTGTCAACCTTATTTACCGCTAGCAAAACTGGCTTAGTCACTTTACGCAACAAGCGCGCCACAACATCATCCATAGGCGTAATGCCTTCCTCAACATCAACCACAAAAATGATTACATCGGCCTCATCAATAGCCAGTTCAACTTGCTTGCGGATCTCGCCCTCAAACACGTCATCAGAACCTTTTATGTATCCTCCAGTATCAATTACAGAAAATTCTTTTCCGTTCCACTCGCTTTTACCATAGTTTCTATCGCGGGTCACCCCAGATACTGAATCTACAATAGCTTCTCTTCTTTGTATCAGCCTATTAAAAAGGGTCGATTTCCCTACATTAGGTCTTCCTACTATCGCAACAATGTTATTCATAATATAATTTGAAAATTCGTTTTTCCGAAACCTTATTTTTCCGTTTCGGGTGGCAAAGGTAGTGTTTAAAAGCGTGATTATCAATTTTTTTCGAATATTAGCCACATTAGCAAAACCTAACCACCTCATCTTCAAAACAAAACTCACAACCTTACCACTATCCTTTGTATTTATTCGTTCTTCGAATATTCTAAAATATCGCCAGGCTGGCAATCTAAGGCTTTACAAATAGCTTCCAAAGTACTAAACCGAACCGCCTTAGCCTTTCCTGTTTTCAATATGGATAAATTAGACAAGGTCAAATCTACCTTCTCCGAAAGCTCGTTCAATGACATCTTACGCTTGGCCATCATCACATCTAGGTTTACAATTATTGCCATAACTTAAATGGTTAGTTCGTTTTCTTGCTGCATTTCGATTCCCTTTTTTATAATTTGCCCAATTACCAATAAAATTACACTCATAAACCACCACACATCACCACCACCAAAACTTAAATCAGCAACATGAGGCATTTGTAGTCCGTCTTGAATCAAATTCTTAGTAAAGCCTGCTCCCCACAATGAAAAAAGACCAATTCCAAAAGAAATAGTAGCGACCAAATCAATAAATTTTCTCAAAAATTGATTAAAAGGCTGTGCCAAATCAATTTTTTTACTGTGAAAAACGAGTACTATATGGTAAAACAATACTGCTTTCAACACCACAACAATGCACATCAAAACTGTCAAAGTCACATAATGCGACTGGTTTAAATGATACAAAGCTGCCAAATCAACTTCTGTCCAAAACTTACTTGCCCCAGCTGGATTAAGCAGTAGCGTAAAAACAGTGTTAAAAATAAAGCCACCCGCCTGGATGCAAAGCCCCACAAAAATAATCCAAGATACCACTTGCACTACTTTAAAAACAAAATTGGTTTTTCTAGACATGATACAAAGTATTTAAAATTAAAATACAAATATATTAATGTTTATTGATAAACAATGAAAATACATCATTTTTCAAAATATATTTATTGCTTTTAAAATCACCAGGGACTATTCCTGCTCTCCATTGCAACTCCTCGTTCGAAAAGCTTTTTTTCTAATGCATTTTCTTGGGCTTCCTTTGGTCGCTCTGAAAACGCAAGAAAAAACAGCATTCTTACTACGGGGTTTTCATTACGATCAGGGCTAAAAAAAAATCAGTAATAAAGACGAACTCTATTACTGATTTCAATTATTGTGTGTGAATAAAAACCGAAAAAATACATTCACTGCTCACTTCCCACTTCCCACTTCTCACTATTCACTTCTCACTATTGATTATATCCAAAACGCTTCAACATATTCGCGTTACTTCTCCAGTTTTTGTTCACTTTTACGTAAAGCTCAATGTGAATTTGTTTTCCAAAAAATTTCTCTAAATCTTCACGCGCTTCTGTTCCTACCTTTTTTAAGGCGGCACCTTTGTGACCAATCACAATTCCTTTTTGAGTTTCACGTTCCACCATAATCAAAGAACGAATGCGAATGATATTGTCATCTTCAAAAAATTCTTCAGTAACAATTTCAACTGCGTACGGAATCTCTTTGCTGTAATTCAACAAGATTTTTTCACGAATGGTTTCATTTACAAAAAAACGCTCCGGCTTATCCGTCAGCTGATCCTTTGGATAATACGCTGGCGACTCCGGCAAAAGCGAAATAATTCTTTGAAAAACCTCAGGAACATTAAAATTTTGCAAAGCTGATATTGGATATATTTCAGCATTCGGAACTTTCTCTGTCCAAAAAGCCACTTGTTGCTCTAATTGTTCTTGATTCGAATTGTCAATTTTGTTCAATAAAAGCAGAACCGGAATTTTCGAGTGGATGATTTTATTAAAAAACGCTTCATCCTTAAGTTCCTGCTCTCCTATTTCGACCATATAAATCAATATATCAGCGTCTTCAAAAGCGGATTTAACAAAATTCATCATAGACGCCTGCATTTCGTAGGCTGGCTTAATAATTCCTGGCGTATCCGATAAAATTAATTGAAAATCTTCTCCGTTTACAATACCTAGAATTCTATGACGTGTTGTTTGTGCTTTAGAAGTAATAATTGATAACCGTTCTCCAACAAAGGCATTCATTAATGTTGATTTCCCAACATTTGGATTTCCTATGATGTTTACAAAACCTGCTTTATGTGACATTTCTATTATAATTTATTGTGCAAAGGTAGACATATCAAGTCAATAGACGAAATAAAACATTTTTAAAAAATTTTATTGGAAATACGGAAATTCGTTGTACATTTGCACCCGAAACAACGCGGGATAGAGCAGTAGGCAGCTCGTCGGGCTCATAACCCGAAGGTCACAGGTTCGAGTCCTGTTCCCGCTACTAAGGTAGCCTTATTGAGATTACAAAACGCACATCGCGGGATAGAGCAGTAGGCAGCTCGTCGGGCTCATAACCCGAAGGTCACAGGTTCGAGTCCTGTTCCCGCTACTAGAAAGCTTCAGAGAAATCTGGAGCTTTTTCTATTTAAAAATCTTAAGCAATTATAAATTTGTTTTCAGCATTATATATTCTTGAAAAGAATTCAAACTTAAGTAATAAAAAAAGTACTTCCGTTATACTTCCAAGAGCATTAAATCAATCTTAAAAGATATTTTTTTTAATTCTAAACTCTAATGTAATTTAACAAAAAAACCTGAGAAGCAAGCTTCACAGGTTCAGACAAACTAAGTTTATTAAACAACTAAATATTTAATATCAAATAATAGTCAAACTCTTTGATATTTGCATGCTAATCTTCAGAGGCAATAGCAGTATTTTTAATAGTATTTACTTCTAACAAAACCGCAACTCCTTTATTATTTATCATTGTCATATTCAACGTATCTAATACCGCTAAATCTCTAGTTATAAAACCATCAAACATATTATAGGAAATATTCATTTCTTTCAATTTATCTAATTTCTCAAGCTCTAAAGGAACTTGACCATTCATTTTATTATCGAATAAACTAAGGTTTTCAAGAGACGTCATATTTTCTATTTCAGAACTTAATTCTCCTACAAGTTTATTACTGTTAAGAAGTAATGTTTTTATTGTTTTAATATCATAAAGCGAATTCGGTATTTCACCTACAATTTCATTATTGAACAATGATAAAATCTCTAATTGCTTCAAAGCTCCTATTTGCATAGGTAACTCCCCTGAAATTGCATTCATATACAATTCTAAATTTTTCAAATTACTCATTTCACAAATTGAAGCTGGAATTGTTCCTGACAATTTATTAAAAGAAAGATTCAGTTCTTTCATTTCTTTTAATTTTCCTATAGCCGAAGGTATAGTTCCTGAAATTTTATTTTTGTGCAAATCCAATTTTTGTAAACTTACTAAGTTTAAAATTTCTTCAGGAATTTCACCAACCAAATTGTTATTATCTAAATTAAGGGAAATTACTTTATTGTCTTGTAATTTAACACCATGCCATGTAGAAATTGGTGATTCTAAATCCCATTTTACTTTCCACTGACCTCCATTTGTAGATTGATACAGTTTTACTAACGCTTCTTTCTCTGATTGAGACACATCAGCTAACATTTGAAATGAGAACAAAAGTGTTAAAAATAAAGTAGTAATATTTCTCATAGTCGTTGGTTTTTTTTCTTTATCAATTATAAAATTAAATAAAAGTTAGTTTGTTGACAAATATAATCGACGAAATACACTAATTTATATTTTTTATAGAGCAATATCTTACAATAAATCTCATTTTCTTAATATCACATAAATTAACTAAATTTGATTACTAATCTTTAAACCCAATTATATGGAAATCAATTTTCTAGCGCTTTTTGTCGCTGCTTTATCAACACTTGTAGTAGGATTTGTTTGGTACAATCCAAAAGTTTTTGGAACAATTTGGATGAAAGAATCCGGCTTGACGGAAGAAAATATGAAAGCAGGAAATATGCTCCTGATATTTGGATTGTCATTATTTTATGCATTTTTCATTAGTTTAATCCTTCAAATGTTAACAATACATCAATTTGGAGCTCTAGGAATGGTTGGCGGAGATCTTACTATCGCAAAACCTTCTTACGATGCATTCATGGCTGACTATGGATTAGCATTTAGATCCTTCAAGCACGGAGCTTTGCATGGCTTTATGACTGGGCTGTTTTTAGCATTACCTCTTATAGGAACTAATGCGCTATATGAAAGAAGAAGCTTCAAATACACACTTGTTACTGGTGGTTTCTGGATTGTATGCTTTATGATTATGGGAGGAATTATTTGTGCTTGGAAATAATTTTTCAAAAAAAAATAAATTTCGTCTAAGAATATTTCAAGACGAAATTTGTTTTTTAAGGTATTGCCTCAATGGCTTCGGCTAAATCTAAATCTTTATCTGTAACACCATTTGCATCATGTGTAGTAAGTCTAATTGTTACCTTATTATAAACATTAAATAATTCTGGATGGTGATTTCTTTTTTCGGCCATACATCCTACTTGAACTATAAAACCTAATGCTTGAGTAAAATCTGAAAAAACAAACTTTTTCTCTATTCCATCTGCTTCAAACTGCCAGTCTTTTAGCTCTTTTAACTTTGATTGAATTGTATCTGTTGAATAGGTTTTCATAATATATTTTTATAGTTTAAATAAAGATAGTTAATTAGGAGCCATTGAGAAATACTTTAACTTTATTAACTAATTTTGAAAAAAAATTTCTCTTCAATCTTGACAACACATTATTCTTTTAGAATTTATAATGCTACAGCACAACTTCCTTCTAACTGGGATGACTTAGCTGTTTCAACCGTTTTTTTATCCAAAAAGTATCTAGAAATCTTAGAAAAATCACCTCCAGAAAATATGGTATGCCATTTCATTGGATTATTTGAAAATGAAACTTTAGTTGGTATTGCACTTTCTCAATTTTTAGATTTAAATCTACTGAAATCTTTTGGAGACAGAGACAAATGCATTAAAACTATTGTTCGAAATTTAGTTTTCAGGAATTTTGGGTCTCATGTTCTTGTAATTGGAAACAACATGCTAACAGGGCAAAATTCTTTTGCTTTTTCTGAATCTATTGATAAAAAGAAAGCTATACTTGCCTTGAGATCAGCTGCATCAGCATTGGAAAAGATTTTTCAATCCAAAGGAAAAAAAATTCATATTACCACTTATAAAGATTTCCACAAAGAAGATATTGCGAATTTTGATATTCCTGAATTTAAAAATGACTATCAGTTTTCGACACAACCTAATATGGTTTTCAAAATTGATAAGAACTGGAAATCAGAACAAGATTACATAGACTCACTTTCAAAAAAATACAGGGACCAATACAAGCGAGCCCGAAAAAAAGCCACCGTTATTGAGAAAAAGAAAATGCATTTAGAGGATATTATTGCACTAGAAGATACAATTTATGATTTGTACCTTCATGTTGCCCAAAATGCTCCTTTCAATACTTTTTTCCTACCCAAAAACCACTTTAGAGTTTTCAAAGAAATATTTAAAGACAAATTTCTTTTTTATGGCTATTTTATTGATGAAAAATTAATCGGATTTAATACTTTAATAAAAAACGGTCTTGTTATGGATACCTATTTTCTTGGGTATGATGAAAGTATTCAACGCGAAAAAATGTTGTATTTAAATATGTTGTATGATATGATAGCATATTCCATAAATAAAGGCTTTAAGGAAATCATATTTGCAAGAACTGCATTGGAAATTAAAAGCTCGGTAGGTGCTAAGCCTGTAAAAATGTATGGATTTATTGCCCATAGCAATCAAATAGTCAATTTGTACATGTCAAAAATATTTAGATATTTAGAACCCGAAACCAATTGGCAAGAACGAAACCCATTTAAATAGTACCAACTATTTAATTTTGGAAACCGCTACTTTCATTTGTTTTGGTAAAATGTGGATATCCAATTTTGTTTCTTTTCCACAATATTCACCGTCAATCTGAAAACTAACGGGAATGTTGGTAGTGACAACCGCTTTATTAGTAGAAATTATTTCAACATCAATGTTGTCCACAGGCATATTTCCGGTAATGATTTTACCCAATACAAGTAAATCCATATTTTTTAAGATAACCAATTCAAATTTACCATCGTCCATTACGCCATTTGGATTTATGGAAACTCCAGTTCCATATTTTTGCGAATTGGCAATGACAATCATTCTTGCCTCACATTCAATAGTAGGGAAATCTCCGGTGATGGTTGCAATAAACGGGTCATCTAAATCAATCAAGGTTGATACTGTTTGCAAAGCATAACCCCATTTGCCTCTTATGCTACCGCTTTCATAATTCTTAATCAATTCTGCATTTACACCCAAATCACTTAAATGAATACTTTTTTTACCATTAATGGAAATCATATCAATTTCCATATAATCATTTAAGAAAGCTATTTCTAAGTTTTCTTCGGTTGTGGTTGGTAAATTTAAATCTACAGCTAAACCATTTGCAGACCCAGCCGGTAAAATTCCAATAACAACATCATGCGTTTCCATGGCTTCAGCAACCATTTTTATTGTTCCGTCACCACCAGCGACTATAATTCGTTCCGGGAGATAGGTATTATATAATGCTTTTATATTTTCAATATCTGATGTCCCGGAAGTATTATAAATTACAAGATTTAAATTTTGGTTTCCTGCAAAAATTGTTGTTGCATCAATTAACTCTAATTTGTCAACATCGCCAGAGATAGGATTTACAACCAGCAAAATATTCTTTTTCAAACTTTTTCTTCTTTTATTGATTAAAAACAATTAATTTCAACAACATTCAAAAGTACTACAATAAATGAAACCAATTTTAAAATTATATCGAGGCTATGCTAATGAACAGGAATTGATTGTGATGGGACATGTTTTTAAACCAACAACAATTCAAGAATATAATTTTCAGAAAAAAAACCTAAAAAATGCTACTTCGGTAATTAAAATGTTTCAAATAAAAACACAGGCCAACGCCGATGTTTACTTAGAACACAACAATGCCAAAATTCATACCAAAACATTAGTAGATGGTTATTTTAAATTTTGTATTCCATTAGATCAAAACACTAATTATGGATGGATTGATTATGAAGTAAGTATTGTTTACAAAAATGAATCCATAACAACCCGAGACAGCTACATCCGTCCTCACAAAGGAAATTTAGGAATCATATCTGACATTGACGATACTTTTTTAGTTTCGCACACGATGAATCCATTAAAAAAATTATATGTTTTATTATTTAAAAATGTAAACAAAAGAAAAATCTATGAAGATGTTGTGACACACTATCAGGCTTTAAGTACTGCCGGAAGGGAAAATAAAGAGGAATTCAATGCTTTTTTCTATGTTTCCAGCAGCGAATGGAACCTATATCGTTTTATAACAAAATTCACCGAAATTCATAAACTTCCAAAAGCAGTATTATTATTAAAGGATATTAAAACAAGTCTCACTGATTTTTTCTTGACTGGCAGAGGCAATCACAATCATAAGTTTTACAAAATAAAACACATTTTAGAATTTTATCCCAATTTAGAATATGTACTTCTTGGTGACGATTCGCAACACGATCCATTTCTATACGAGGCAATTTGCAAAATTTTTCCAGTAACTGTAAAAGCTGTTTACATTCGACAAACTGGAAAAACTAAAAAAGTGAAAGTAACTGCGATTTTAAAAAATTTAGAAACCTTGAACGTTTCTGTTTGCTATTTTCAAAATAGTAGCGAAGCCATAGAGCATTCAAAAATGATTCGAATTATTGTATAAAAAAAGAGTTCCAAAAAAAATGGAACTCTCGTTTTTACAAATTATCTATTTCTTCCTGAACAACTTCCCAATCTAATAGCAATTTGTCCAACTCTGCTTTTTTCTTGTTGTATGCTGTAAAAAATTTAGCATCCTCAATATGTTTGTCATAATTAGAAGTCAGCATCTTATCATCGTTCTGAATGTCTTTTTCTAATTGCTTGATTTGGCTCTCTACTTTACTCAATTTATTTTGTAAAGCTTTACCTTTTTTCTGATCTTCATAAGAAGCCTTGTTACTTTCTTTGGGTGCAATCGCTTTTTGAGCATCTTTTTTCTCTACTTCACGCATATTTTCCATATTGCGTTGCTCCAAGAAATAGTTGATATCTCCTAAATATTCTTTTATTTTTTGATCTTTAAATTCATACACTAAATTTGACATTCCCTGCAAGAAATCCCTATCGTGAGAAACCAACAATAAAGTTCCACCAAACTTTTGAAGTGCGGCTTTCAAAACATTCTTAGATTTGATGTCCAAGTGATTCGTAGGCTCATCCATCAACAGCACATTAATGGGCTGCAAAAGTAATTTACATAACGCCAAACGGTTTCTTTCACCTCCAGAAAGGACTTTTACCTTTTTCTCTACATCATCGCCTCGAAACAAGAAAGACCCCAGCATATCACGTACTTTCATTCTGTTTGTATCCGCTGCAGCATCTTCCATGGTTTGCAACAAAGTGATTTCGCCGTCCAGATACTCTGCCTGATTTTGAGCAAAATAACCCAACTGTACATTGTGTCCTAACTTAATATTTCCTTTATATTCGAATTCGTCAACAATAGCTTTAATAAAAGTCGATTTTCCTTGACCATTTTGTCCCACGAAAGCAATTTTGCTTCCACGTTCCACTAACAAATTGATATCTTTCAAAATCGTTTTATCACCGTAGCTTTTAGTTACATTTTCAGCTTCTATAACTACTCTTCCCGGTTCTTTTGAAACTGGAAAAGTAATATTCATCACTGAATTGTCATCTTCATCAACTTCGATACGTTCAACTTTATCTAATTTTTTGATTAATGATTGTGCCATTGATGCTTTAGAAGCTTTAGCACGGAATTTTTCAATTAATTTTTCCGTTTCTTCAATCTTTTTAGCTTGGTTTTTTTGCGTTGCCAATTGCTTCTCACGAATTTCATGACGCAATTCTAAATATTGAGAATATGGCTTATTGAAATCATAAGCCTTGCCAAGAGATATTTCGATCGTCCTGTTGGTCACATTATCTAAAAACATTTTATCATGCGAAACAATTACCACTACTCCAGGATAATTTCTCAAGAAACTTTCTAACCAAATGATACTTTCTATATCCAAGTGATTCGTAGGCTCATCCAGCAACAAAACATCATTGGCTTGTAATAATAATTTTGCTAATTCGATACGCATCCTCCACCCTCCTGAAAATGTCTCAGTCTGATTATCGAATACGTCTCTTTTAAATCCTAAACCCAAAAGAATTTTCTCGGTATCACCCACATAGTTATAACCACCTAACAATTCAAAACGGTGTGTATATTCGGACAGGTCTTCTATTATTTGGCTGTATTCATCACTTTCATAATCCGTTCTAGTAACTAACAAATGATTGATTTCCTCGAGCTTTTTCTCAACAATTTTTATTTCTGTAAAAGCTTCATAAGCCTCTTCCAAAACCGTTCTTCCTTGTTCAAAATCAATGTCCTGACGTAAAAATCCCATACGGAGATCTTTCTCCTGAGAGATAACACCTGAATCAGGTGCAAAATCTCTCGCCAACATTTTAAGCATGGTAGATTTTCCCGCTCCGTTCTTCCCAACAAGACCAACACGGTCTCCGGCCCCCAAACGAAAGGTAACTTCTTCAAATAAATAAGTACCACCAAACGAAACGGATAAATTGTGTATATTAAGCATGTATTGTTATTTTAATCCTTTTCGAATGCGTAATTTTGTAACTCTAAAAAGGAAAATTTAAATTTTTTGCAAATGTTAAAAAAAGGATCCAAATTATATAGCATTTTAACAGGAACTTGTCCTAAATGTCAGAATGAGAGTATGTATTTGGAAAAAAATCCATTTCATTTCAATAAAATCCTGAAAATGCATGAAAATTGCAGCCATTGTAATTTAAAATATCAAATTGAACCTTCTTTTTTTTATGGAGCAATGTATGTCAGTTACGGATTGAATGTTGCTATTGGTACAGCTACCTTTGTAATCTCATTTGTAATCTTTGAGTCTAGCCTAAAAGTGGCTTTTATTGCTATAATTGCATCACTTATTGTCTTGTTCCCATTTGTCTTGCGGTGGTCAAGAAATATTTACATCAACATGTTTGTTTCTTATGACCCAAAAACAAACCAAAAATGATACTACTGCTGTTTTTTGGGCTGAAATCTTTTAATATCAATTTCTTTATTTAGCGGGAATTGATTTTCAATGTTTTCAAATAATGCTTTTGCCATTGCAGGTCCCAGCATTACACCTCTTGTTCCCAAACCGTTTAGTATATGTATTGATTCATAATTTTGATGCGTTCCTACTAATGGTCTTCTATCTTTGACCGTAGGTCTAACGCCTGCAAAATGCTCAATAATATCAAAATCACAACTAATAATTTCTTTTATTCTATCTACTAATTCCGTTTTTCCTTCCTCTGTAGGTAAGTCAGTTTTATCTTTCCAGTTATATGTTGCCCCAACCTTAAATAAATCATTCCCAAGTGGTAAAATAAAAACACTCGTGTTAATTATTACATCTAAATTCAGTTTAGGTGCTTTAATAATAAAAAGCTCCCCTTTTGTTCCGTCCAGAGGCAAACTATTAAAATAAGGGTTGGCATGCATACCAAAACCTTCTGCAAAAATGATATGTTTAGCGTGAATATCTTTATATCGAATACCGTTACTTTCAATTTGCAAAGCATCATAATCAAATGCTTCATCTCGAAATAAATTGTCTTGTTTTAGATACTCAACATAATTATTTAAAAGCAAAGCAGTATCAACATAACCTGTTTGTAAAACTTCGCCATATCCGTAGGGAGAATCTATTCCAATATACTTTATATTAATTAACTCTGTTGATAAAAAAGGAGCAAGCGCTATTTTATCCGAAGCAGCAAACCAATTATTCTGTTCTTCGACAGAAAAAAATTTTCTTAAAATGGGACTTTTGAAATCAATTTTACAATTTAGTTTTTGTTCCAAAAAATTATAAAATTCATTCATAATCTCTAATTGCTCTTGAGCTTGCCAAACCTCACTAAAACGCTTTAGAATAACAGGATTATACAAACCTCCAGCAATTTTAGATGAATTCTGGGAATTGTTATCCAGTACCAGAATAGATTTATCATTACGCAAAGCAATCTCTGAAAATGAAATACCCGCTAAACCAGAACCTATAATTAAGTAATCAATCATTTGAAATTTTGCCTTTAAAATAAATGCAAAGTAAAGACATTAAAACAAAAAAACCCTTACCATTACAGGAGGGCACTGAAAAACTTCGCTTATTTTGATTAGAGTCGTTTTTTAGACAATAAAGAAACGCTTATAACAGGATTTTAAACATCCGTTATAAGCG
>NZ_QQBA01000012.1 GCF_003350545.1 Flavobacterium glaciei | reverse complement strand
ATTAAATCATATAACGAAGAATACGGACTGAACTGAATTTTTTGTTGCTGAACTAACATCTAAAAAGCCTTATGGTTACAGTTAAAAATACGAAATAAGGAGCAAAAAACTATAGTTTTCTACTCCTTTTTTATTATATAATTAATTCTTAAAAAGACTTTTTCAGTGCCCTCGGTTCGCTGTCAGGATTTTTTATTTATTAATAGGAGGGAATATCACCAAAAGTGGGTATTGTAGGAGCTTTAAAAAAGAGGTATCCTTGTGTTTGGTAGTTTTAAACTAGCATTTGGTATAATCGTCAAAACGAAATTGGAGGATTCTAGGTTTAATATAGTATTTGGAGGTACTAATAATTATTTGTGCGATCATTTTTAAGCAACTTTTTTGTAAAAAAGAATTTAAAATTGAGTATTCAATAGGTAAAACAATTACTGATGAACAATAAACCAAAAACGTACTTTCAAATTAGTATTTTTACTATCGTTGCCTTTTTCATTTTGTAAAGTTTGGTCTCTACATTCTGTTTATTGTAAAACATTTATTTGTTAATAGTTATTAAAAGTATTAACTTGTTAAAATTTAGTTAATATTTAAAGAAAATTCTTTTAAATAGTTTTTTTTTTTTTTGATATTTGACTTGGTTAACCAAAAAAACTATTAATAAATTTAAAAACTGTAAAAAATGAAGAAATTAGTATTTACCGCTCTGGCAGTGGTAGCATTTAGTGGAGCTGCAATGGCGAAGAATTTTGAAGTAAAAGAAAGCATTAAAAAAACGTCAAAGAAAAAAACATTTGCGACCACGGATTGTAATACAGCAAAGTTTGTAGCTTACGTTGATGCGAAAGCTGCTGGATTTAGTCACGAAGCTGCCGTTGGTATGTCCTATTCTGTTTATTTTATGTGTTTGGGATTAAACGATGCCACAATATTGCAATAAACAAGAAACTAAATTTAATTAAAATGTAATGACGCACCAATTTCGATGATTTTGGTGTGTTATTGATATATATAAGATGAATAAAATCATTGTTATTTTAATTTTATATGCAGCTGTAGGTTACAGCCAAGGTAAAAATGTTACGGTGGCTTACGGATTAATAATAGAAAAGGAAGCAGGATTATTTGATAATAACGCCGTGTTAAAAAACATGCTTGAAAAATCCATACTTGAGTCTAAAAAACTAACGTTTCAATTAATCATAACAGAAAATGGTTCTAAATTTTATAGCGAAGCAAATTTAGAGAATGACAGTGCTCCCGGTTTAAAAGGATTTATCTATGGCATGGCACATTATGCAGGCACCGTTTACACCTTAAAAGAAAAACTATTATTTCAAAAGGATTTGTTAGGAAAAAACATTTACACACAAGAGGATTTGAAAGATAATTGGCTTTTGACTAATGAGACCAAATTAATAGATAATTATTTATGTTACAAAGCCACTAATATCTATACAGTAATTAACGGATCTAAAATTTTTAGCCATCCTGTAATTGCATGGTATTGTCCAAAATTACCGTTTCCGCACGGTCCCGTCGGTTATGGAAATTTGCCTGGGTTGATTTTAGAACTTCGGGTACGAAATACTGTGTACGGAGCAAAAAATATAAAACTAGATAGTGATTCAAATTTTGATATCAAAGCTTTTGAAAAAATAAAAATCTTAAATCAGAAACAATTAGAAGAAGCCTATGATAAACTGAATGGTTTTATTGAATAACCATATTTACAAGAAAACTAATCTCCGGAATTTTTTTGTTTAATCGTAATTTAAAAATCAAAAAAAAATTAAGAATGAAGAAAATGATTTTTACCGCTCTATCAGTGGTAGCATTTAGTGGAGCTGCAATAGCAAAGACTGAGGAGGTTAAAGAAGTCAAGAAAGATACATTGTTTACAAATTGCTCTACGGTAGCTCAAGATAAACTTGAAAAATATGAGAAAGACAATGGTTGTTTATCAGGCACTGGAGCAACATTGATGTATAAGCTTTTTTACGATAGATGCGTTTCAGATAATAAGGAGGCTCACATTTCTGAGAACTGGTAAAATCAGAAACTGAAAAGTTTGTTTGATTTAAGTATTTTTTAAAAGTATAGAGAGGTAATGAATTTTGTTTTAAAAGCCATTACCTTTCTAATTTTAATTAAAAAGTTTTATTGATCATTTTTTAAGTAAAATAAATTTAAAAATAATTCTAAATGTATAAATAATTCACAATGATATTAAATTACAAAATGGTGAATTTGCTCTTTCTGCTTTGCAATTTTACTTTAAACAATTCATCAAATTTGAATGTAAATACGGTCAACGCTGTCTATTATAAAATTGACAGATATGATTCTGGTAAAAAAGAGGAAAAGTCTGTTGATCCTTCTTACGAAGCATTAAAAGAAGTGGAATTAGCATTGTATTTTACAAAAGAGGTTGCTGTTTTTAAGCAAATCAATAAAATAAGTTTGGCGGATGATTTGTTTAGTAAAATGGCAAATATAATTGCCGGTGGAGAAAGGTACTACAACCTTGTTACCAAACAAAAATTGGAGCATATGGATACTATGGGAGAAGAGTTTAATCTTGTTCACCCCTTCGAAGAATATACTTGGGAGATAACTTCAGAAACAAAAAAGATAAATGGTTATACGTGTTACAAAGCTGTTTCGCATACAAGTGAATATTCAAAGTTTAGAAAAAAAAATATATCTATTGATCCAATTGTTTGGTTTACACCTGAAATGCCATTTTCATTTGGGCCGGCAGGTTTAGATGGCCTGCCGGGTTTGGTGTTAGAGGGAAGCATAAATGGGAGATTGTATTTTTACGCGACTAAAATAGAATTTAATATCAAAGCTGAAAACATAGATTTTTCAAAACCTAAAAAAGGTAAATTTATTACACCTGCTGAGTTTGAAGATATCTTACTGCGAGACATGAATTAGATAACTTAAACTGTAAATTCTTTAAAGATTACGCAGTAAATTCGTTCATTAGAATGTTTGACGAATGAAAATTTAAAATTAGTAGTTATCATTTTAGCTGTGGTAGCATTTAGTGGCGCTGCAATGGCGAAAACCTCTGAAGGTAAAAAGACAAAACTATCAGCCAAGATAAATACACAATAAAAACACGTACAAATTAGTTATTTTTGCTATCGTTGCCTTTTTCATTTTGTAAAGTATGCTCTCTAAATTCTATTTTTTTGTAAAGTGTTCAATTTGTATTAGTTGTTAAATTTATAAAGAGTATAAACTTGTTAAATTATAGTTAAAATTTAAAGTAAATTCTTTTAAATAGTTTTTTTTTTTTTTTGATATTTGACTTGGTTAACCAAAAAAAACTATTAATAAATTTAAAAATTTTAAGAATGAAGAAATTAGTATTTACCGCTCTAGCAGTGGTAGCATTTAGTGGAGCTGCAATGGCGAATACAGGAGAAGTTAAAGAAGATGTTGTATTTAGCAACGAAAACAAAGTAGAAGCTGCAGTTGTGCAAGGTCCTGGTGATAACGAGGGAACAGCTACTCCATGTCAGGAATCTGCTATTTTACTTTACGAATCTATTATTAATGGTGGAGAGGATAAACCTCTTTTATTAAGTGCCTTAATGGGACTTTGCATGTTGTAAACTTCTTAATATAGTTAAAGTTTACATCGGAAACACTTGAACTTTCTCAGTTTTAATTGAGAAAGTTCTTTTTACAATCTTAATTTAAAATTGATGAAAAAATTTTTGCTACTATTTTTGTTTTTGGTAAATGTTATTCAAGCTCAGTCAGGAAAGGTTATTTATGCTATACAAGTTAGTCCATCTGCAAATACCGTCAAAGCGGAACAAAAAGTTTTAATGGAGACTTTATTGCAAAATGCGAATCTGCAAGAATTTCAATTATTGTTTAATTCTACAAGTTCTAGTTTCAAAAGCATTGAAAGTATGAATACCTTATCAGCCTATGAGGCGCAAATAAATACCATCGCAAAATTAGCATTTAGTTCTGCAGATGAGATTTACTTTGACAAGAAGGCACAAACGGAGTACATCAAAAAAGACGATGGACTTATAGTTAAGGATGATAATTTATCTTTAAATTGGACCATAACAACAAATTCAAAATTAATTGGTTCTTATCTGTGTTATGAAGGTATTTTAAAAAGAACTTTTATTAACAGAAAGGGAGAAACCAAAACAAAAGAGATAATTGCTTGGTTTGCACCTCAACTTCCATATTCTTACGGTCCTAAAGATTTTCATGGATTACCTGGATTAATTTTAGAATTATACGAGGACAAAACTGTCTATAGTGCGAAAAATATTGAACTTATAAAAGATGACCAAAATATATACTTCCCAAAGGGCAGAACAATATCTAAAGAGGAATATGAAAAAAAACTTGAATCTTCAGAAGCAGGGGTGATTATAGGTAAAAAACGAGAAAAAGAGAAAAACTCGCAATAATAAAGGAAAGGTCAATCTTTTAATTACCATAATTCCAAATAATAATTAATTTCAATGCATAAAATACTCTTCTGTTTTCTTTTATTTACAACCCTAAGTTTCTCTCAATCCCGCTCCATTACTGGTGTGGTGGCTGAGGAGAACAACAAACCATTAGAGTCTGCAAACGTAATTGCAAAACCCTTGCAAGAAAAAGCAAGCTTAAAATTTGCTATTGCTGATAATAAAGGACGCTACCGCTTAGAGCTGGAAAAAGCAGTGAAGTATGAAATTACGGTTTCGTACATTGGGTTTGTAGAGGAAG
Source organism: Flavobacterium glaciei (assembly GCF_003350545.1). GTDB lineage: Bacteria > Bacteroidota > Bacteroidia > Flavobacteriales > Flavobacteriaceae > Flavobacterium > Flavobacterium glaciei. The sequence goes on along the minus strand of NZ_QQBA01000012.1, from coordinate 104,033 downwards.
TATTTATTCTGGAAGCTGATGCTGTGGTGACTACACACGATTTTAAATTAAAACCTACCGGAGAACAACTCAAAGAAATTGTAATCAAACACGAGTTCAAGCCCATCGAAATTAAAAAGGATACCATGACGTTTAACGTTAAAAGTTTTGCCAACGGCAACGAACGTAAAATGAAAGAAGTCCTTGAAAAACTTCCTGGTGTTGAAGTCGATAAAAACGGAGGCGTTACCGTACAAGGTAAAAAAGTTACTAAAATGCTTGTTGAAGGCAAATCTTTTTTTGGTGGAGGCTCTAAACTAGCGGTTGAAAACATTCCTGCTGATGCATTGGATAAAATTGAAGTTATTGACCACTTTAACGAAGTGGGTTTTATGAAGCAGGTTTCGGATAGTGATGAACTGGCCATGAATGTAAAACTCAAAGCCGATAAAAAGAAATTTGTTTTTGGTGATGTTGAGGCTGGTGCCGAAGTAGGTAATGCCGATAATGGTTTTTATCTTGGCCACGCCGCTTTGTTTTATTACGCTCCTAAAACAAACCTAAGTTTTATAGGTGATTTAAACAACATTGGTAAACGCACCTTTACATTTGATGATTTAATGCGTTTTGGTGGTGGCATGAGTACCTTTTTATCAGGTCGAAAATCACTTACGAATTTGTATTCCTTTGCCAATGATAATCAGGATGTGGTTCAGAATACGTCTCAATTTGGGGCGTTTAACTTCAGCCACGATACTTCATCAAAACTTTCTATTTCTGGCTTTTCTATTTTTTCGAAAGTGTTGACGGCATCGCAAACCGAAAGTAAAAATGAGTATTTGCAAAACAGTGCCATTGCTTTTGAAAACCGACTGCAAGAAGGTACCAATCGGTCTGTTTTAGGAATTGGCAATATCAAACTCGATTATTCGCCTAGCGCCAAAGAAAAATGGTACTACAACGGACAATACCAGTCGAGTAATAATTCAATTTCAAACACCATCAACTCGATTACCAATGTCAATGCGAGTATTTTTGAAACACTCAACAAAGCTGATAATACTGCCATAAAACAATATATTGAGTGGCACAAAAGTTACAATCTAAAACACACCACCACTTTAGTAATCAATCAAGCATACGATTATAACACGCCACGAACCAACTGGTTTACTGATCAGCCTTTTTTGGCAGGACTTATTCCGCTGCAAGAGGATAGCGCGTACCGCATTGAACAAGTTAAAAAAGTAAAAACCAATAGTGTTGATGCGCTTTTTAAACATTACTGGATTATCAATAATTTCAATCACTTGTACACCAATGTGGGGAATAATTACGGTAATTCCCGTTTAGAAACCACAGAGCAGCAATTACTAACCAACGGGAATGTCAATGATTTTGCTATGTCTGGTTTTGGGAACTCGATAAAATACCAATTGAATGATGCCTATGTGGGTTTAGAATATAAGTTCAGAATAGGGAAATGGACGAATAAACCTGGCTTGTACGCGCATTGGTATCATTTAACTACAGATCAAAAGTCAGGAGAGCGAGCACTTACTAAAACACTTTTGCAACCACAATGGAACAGCGATTATGAGTTTAATAAGTCAGAATCTTTAAATTTTGTTTACAAACTAGAAAATAGTTTTCCACAATCCACCCAACTAGCGGAGCAGTTTACCTTGCAAAATTATAACTTGGTTTACAAAGGAAATGCCTTATTACAAAACGAGCGCTTCCACAATGCCAACCTGCGTTACACGAAAACTAATTTGTATCGCGGGATCACTTGGAACGCAATGGCGAGTTGGAATCAAAAAGTAAGAACGATCCGTAACGAAATTCAACTAGACGGTATCAACCAGTTCAATACCCCAATTTTAAGTGATAATCCCGAAACGAATTACAATGTAAACGGTTCTTTTAGCAAAAAAATATACCGTTTTAATTTGAGGTTTAATACTAATTTTAGTTGGTTTACGTATTTTCAAACACTAAATAATACCGAAACTTTAAACAATAGAAACAATCAAAGGTTGGGCGTAGTACTTCGTACGGCACACAAAAAATGGCCGGGCTTTAGTATAGGATACAACAAAGGATTTAGTCAGTTTTCGGGCTTGACCCAGTCTCAGTTTCAAACCGATGCAATTACATCTGATTTTGACATTAGCATCGCAAAATTTTGGACGTTCAAATGCAGTTACGAAAATCTGAAAAATACGAATAGCAACAAGCAGAGTAATTTCTACGACATCGCCAATACATCGTTGCGTTATCAAAAAAAGAACAGTCCTTTTGGATTTGAGCTAATGGTGAATAACCTTTTTGATAACAAGGTAAAAAATGATTTTTCCTTCTCAGATTATCTCATCAGTCAGCGCACCACTTTTGTATTGCCAAGGGTTTTCATGCTTTCCGTGAGTTATAAACTGTAATTAATTATAAACCCGAAGCACATTTCCATTTACCTGAACACGATATTGTTTCATAGGATATTGCAATTGTCCTTGTCCGGTAAACAAACTATATTCATTACTGTCACATCCACAAACGGCATTTATTCCATCTATGGTCATTGTAGAGCAGGAGCTTATGGCTTGATTAGGACAAGCTGCATCAAAGGCATTATAGCCACTACCGGTATTAAAAACAATAATGCCACGTGCGCCTAATCCAGCGTAATAAATAGCATTGCTAGCATATTTAAGATTTGAATACGCAGGCAAATTCATATTAATATCTATCGTAAAAGTATAATTAGGGACAAATGGATTTGTATTATCAAAACCAGAATCACTACACGAAAAAAAGAAAGGAATTATAACGGAAAGGAGCAGGTATTTTTTCATTTTAAAATAGTGTCAAAGTATTAGTGAAACAAATTTAATTTATTTAACTTTGAATTATATATGATTAACATATAATTTAAGACGAAAAAAAAATAATAATATCTTTGTGGAAAGAAATCCCGTCCTGATGGGATTTTTTCTATTTATATAAATAAAGAATTTATGAGTACAGTATCGTATTACACCGCAGAAGGGTTGAAGAAATTAAGAGAAGAATTAGATTATTTAAAAAGCGTAATGCGTCCAAAAGCATCGGCGGATATAGCTGAAGCAAGAGATAAAGGCGATCTTTCAGAGAATGCCGAATATGATGCGGCTAAGGAAGCGCAAGGAATGCTTGAAATGCGAATTGCTAAACTAGAAGAAGTGCATTCTAACGCTCGATTAATTGATGAATCTCATTTAGATCTTTCTAAAGTCTTAGTTTTATCAAATGTAAAAATCAAGAACCAAACCAATGGTATGGAGATGACCTATACATTAGTTGCAGAAAGTGAAGCCGATTTAAAAACAGGAAAAATCTCTGTGACTTCACCTATTGGGAAAGGTTTGCTAGGAAAATCAGTGGGTGAATTTGCTGAAATCACAGTGCCGAATGGTATTTTGAAATTCGAAATTTTGGAAATTTCGCGTGACTAAATAGTTAAAGATTTAAACGATTAATCGATTCAAGATGTCAAGTATTTTTACCAAAATCATAAACGGAGAAATTCCATGTTACAAAATCGCTGAAGATGAAAACTTCTTGGCGTTTTTGGATGTAAATCCCAATGCAAAAGGACACACACTTTGTATTCCTAAACAAGAAATCAATAAGATTTTTGAGATGGATGATGATTTGTATTTGGGTTTAATGCAGTTCTCAAAAAAAATTGCAGTTGCGCTCGAGAAAACAGTTTCTTGCAAACGTATTGGAATGGCAGTGGTAGGACTTGAAGTTCCTCATGCGCACGTGCATTTGATTCCGTTGAATGAAATGGACGAAATGCGTTTTCAAAACAAAGTAAAGTTATCCAAAGACGAATTTGAAACTTTGGCGGCAAGCATAAAAACCAATTTACAGTAATTTTTTAAATAAAATATTTTGGTATGGTTTTCGTTTAAAAGGGAATAGGTGCAAACCTCTTCCCTTTTCTAATTTATGACGCCTCCTTATATACTATGAAAAATATTTTTCTGTTGCTTTCTTTCTTTTGCTGTTCGCTGAGTTTTGGACAAGCAAATCCTCGTTATGCTGTTGTTGATGCTAAAATGGAGGCTATTCCCACTGCTGCAACTACTTCTACGCAAACAATTGCAAACTATATCAACGCTAATTTCAAAACAGAATCAGATAAAATCCGAGCGGCTTATTATTGGACCGCATCCAATATCAGTTACGATATTCCTGGAATGTATGCCGTAAACTTCAAAGAAACGGTGCAGCAAAAAATCGCAAGGACTTTAAAAACCAGAAAAGGGGTTTGTATTCATTATGCTTCTGTTTTTAATGATCTGGCCCAGAAAATTGGAATTCAATCCTATATTATAGAAGGATACAACAAGCAAAATGGAAAAGTAAGTAACCTAGCGCATGCTTGGATTGCAGCCAAAATTGATAAAAAGTGGTTTATTTTTGACGCAACTTGGGGTTCTGGCTATGTCAATAATGGAAAATTTTATAAAAAATTAAATAAAGCTTATTTCAAAGCTGAGCCTTCTAAAATTATAGCTTCCCATATTCCATTTGATTATTTGTGGCAATTTTTGAATTATCCTATTACCAATAATGAGTTTTATGAAGGAAAAATCCAAATCAATAAAGACAAGAAATATTTTGATTTTGAGAACGAAATTATCAAGTATAATGTATTACCTGAAGCAGAACAATTATTTGCTTCGGTAGAAAGAATAGAAAAAAATGGTTTAAAAAACGACATGATTTTGGAGCGTTATGAAGGAAAAAAGCAACAGTTGGTTTATTTGCGACAAAAGACAAATATTGAAAAATTGAATGCTATTGTTATTGAAATGAATAAAGCCGTAGTGTTATTGAATGAATTTATCCGTTACAGAAATAATAAATTCAATCCTGCTTTGTCAGACTCTGAAATTAGCAGCATGATTGAAACACCAAAAGAAATACTAATCAATTGCCAGAACAATATTTATAGCGTGGGTTCTGTAGGAAGTCAAAATAAAGCGAATGCGGAATCGATAAAAAAATCAATTGGAGTAGCTTTATCACAAGCAGAGGAACATTCTTTGTTTGTTAAAAATTATTTGAGCAAGTCAAAAATAGTCAGAAAAACAATGTTCTCTAAAGCGGTACAGTTTAGAGTTCGATAAATCAAATTGTTTTTTTGAAACTGACTTGCATCGTTGTGCCTTTTCCAATTTCTGAATTCAAGACTTTTATAGTTCCTTTGTGATATTCTTCTACAATTCGCTTGGTTAAGGAAAGGCCTAATCCCCAACCTCTTTTTTTAGTAGTAAAACCAGGTTCAAAAATACTTTTGAATTGTTTTTTTTGAATTCCTCCCCCAGTATCTGAAACGTTTATTTTTACATAATCGCCGTCTTGTTCAATTTTTAAAGCTAATTTTCCTTTTCCTTTCATCGCATCGATTGCGTTTTTTACCAAATTCTCAATGGTCCAACTGTGTAATGTAGGATTCAGCGACACCATAATTCTTGAATTAGGCGCTTTGAACGAAAACTCAATTTGTTTGGAGAATCGGGATTGTAAATAGTCATAGGATTGTTGTGTTTCGGCAACAATATCTTTATTTTCTAATTTGGGTTCCGATCCTATTTTTGAGAATCGATCAGTGATGGTTTGTAAACGCTCAATGTCTTTTTCTATTTCAAAAGTAGTACTTTCGTCCACATTTTCAGACTTCAAGAGTTCGACCCAGCCTATTAGTGATGAGAGTGGTGTTCCTATCTGATGTGCCGTTTCTTTTGCCATTCCTGCCCAAAGTTTGTTTTGCGTGACCATTTTTGTACTCCTATAAAAATTATAAACAAGCGCTCCAAAAAGCACAATGATAAGCACTAAAGCCACTGGGTAATATTTTAGCTTATTTAGTAATGCGGAATTTCCATAATATAAATTTTGAAATTTCCCGGGTACATATTCAATGACTATTGGTTCATTTTCGCTTTTTAATTTGGATAAAAAATCCTTGGCTTTGCGCTCATCTTTTATAATGGCATCATCAATATTTACAGTGTTTATAATGCGGTCATTTTCAGTAAGAATAATAGGGATTGAAGTGTTGTTACTGAAAATCTGAAGCGGAAGTTCTACATCGGTATTCTCACCAGCATTGTTGAGCGTTTTTTGAGCTTTTGCCCAAAGATTCATTTTTACTCGCTCCTCATATTTGAAGATTTGAAAAAAAGTATAAGTATTCCAGAGAATTAATGAAATGATTAAAAAGGATGCAAAAATAATAACCCAACGAGTCGTATTTCTTCTTTCAGAAAACTGCATAAATATAATTTAGAGGTATAAATATAACGAAATAAAAGCTGTAGTATTTTATTTTTAGGGAAAGATTTTTTTTGAGATTAGCTATCCTTTATTTTATTCTAAATTGAATTTACTGCTTCTTAAACTTAATTCATTTGTCTACTTTTGTATCTTTCAGCAATAAATTAAAAACGTATGATTACAATAGATCCTAAAAGTATTGAAACTGCAAAATTACAAGGATATTTGCAAAGTTCCGTTGGACCAAGGCCTATTGCTTTTGCCAGTACTATGGATGCCGAAGGGAATGCAAATTTATCGCCTTTTAGTTTCTTTAATGTATTTAGTGCTAATCCTCCTATTTTGATATTTTCGCCTGCAAGACGCGTTCGTGATAATTCGATAAAACATACGTTAATCAATGCCGAAGCCACTCGAGAAGTAGTTATTAATGTGGTTAATTATGATATAGTTCAGCAAACCTCTCTGGCAAGTACAGAATACGCTGATGGAGTAGATGAGTTTGTAAAGTCGGGCTTGACGCCCATTGCCTCAGAGGTTGTTAAACCTTTTAGAGTTAAGGAATCACCCGTTCAATTTGAATGCAAAGTCACTCAGATTATTCCATTAGGGACAGAGGGCGGAGCTGGTAATTTAGTGCTTTGTGAAGTCTTGCGAATTCATATCGAAGAGTCTTTTTTAGATGAAAACGGAGCGATTGATCAACATAAAATAGACTTGGTCTCCAGATTAGGCGGCAATTGGTATTCCAGATCAAATCAAGGACTTTTTGAAGTTCCAAAACCACTATCTACATTAGGGATTGGAGTAGATTCGATTCCAGATTTTATAAAAGAAAGCGTTGTTTTTGATGGAAACGATTTAGGGATTTTAGGTAATATTGAAGCCTTGCCCACAAAGGAAGAAGTTAGTATATTTGTAAAACAAAATTTTGCGGTAAAAGGAGTTTTAAGTTCCGACGATGAGCTAAAAGTGCATCTTGAAGCTAAAAAATATTTAAATGCAAATGACGTGTTTTCTGCATGGAAAGTACTTTTAGCAGAAAGAAAAAAATAGAGCAAAACAATTAAAACATAGAAGATGGAAGTTACAGGAAAAATTAAAATGATCGATCAAACTAAAGAAGTTGGATCTGGAGGTTTCAAAAAAAGAGATGTTGTTGTTACAACTGATGAGCAGTATCCACAACATATTTTAGTTCAGTTTGTTCAGGACAAATGTGACTTATTAAACGGTTTTCAAGTAGGGGAGCCTGTAAAAATTGATATAAATCTAAGAGGTAGAGAATGGATAAATCCTCAAGGGGAAACGGTATATTTTAATACTATACAAGGATGGAGAATAGGGAAATTGCAAGCTGAAGCTCCTTCTGCAGCGCAAATGCCTCCAATGCCAGCTGCTGAAGCATTTGCACCAGCAACTAACTTAAACGAAGAAGAAGCAGATGATTTGCCATTCTAAGACATAAAAAAGTTAAAAGTTAAAAGTCAGAAGTTCGAGTTGTACTTGAATTTCTGACTTTTTTTTTGAAATTGCTATTGATTTTTGAAATTGAAAAATGTATTATTTAACTACAGCATTGTTCTTCCCTCCAGTTTCTCAGACTAATTCTACTGGTATTCTTGCTCTTGGTGGGGATTTGTCTACTGATCGTTTACAGCTTGCTTATAGGAATGGAATTTTCCCATGGTTTGAAGATGGCGAACCCATTACTTGGTGGTCACCTAATCCTAGAATGGTCTTGTTTCTGGATGAATTGATTGTGTCAAAAAGTATGCGAAATATTCTGAATCGGAATATTTTTAAGGTTACTTTTAATCAAAATTTTAGAGATGTAATTTCAAACTGTCAGAATATAAAACGTGACGGTCAAAACGGAACTTGGATTACTAATGATATGATCGAAGCCTATTGTAGCCTCCATGAATTAGGGGTAGCAAAATCAGTTGAAGTTTGGCAAGATGATGAGTTGGTTGGCGGTTTGTATGGAATTGATTTAGGTCATGTTTTTTGTGGAGAAAGTATGTTTTCTAAAGTTTCTAATGCTTCCAAAGTAGGGTTTATTGCTTTGGTTAGCCACTTAAAAAAAGAAAATTACAAACTATTGGATTGCCAAGTTTATAATCCACATCTCGAAAGTTTGGGTTGTCGTGAAATAGAAAGAGAGGATTTTATGAAAATTCTGAAAAACAAATAATATGTTACTCCCGAATTTTATATTATTTTCCAACTGTAAACTGAGGCTACAAAATGAAATACTATTTTTTCTTCCAGCAATTTGCTACATGATCATCAACCATTCCAGTGGCTTGCATGTGTGCATAGACTACGGTTGAACCCACAAATTTGAACCCGCGCTTTTTTAAATCTTTACTAATAGCATCTGAAAGCGGTGTTGTAGCTGGAACTTCTCGCAAGGATTCTCGGTTGTTTTGAATGGGTTTACCACCCGTGAAATTCCATATATATTTAGAAAAACTACCAAATTCTTCTTGGATTTTAATAAATGCTTGGGCATTAGTAACTGCTGAATATACTTTAAGTTTGTTGCGAATGATACCCGCATCTTGTAATAAATCAAGTATTTTTTCATCGGTGTACTGCGAAATTTTTTTGTAATCAAATTGGTCAAAAGCAGTTCTGAAATTTTCTCTCTTGTTCAAAATAGTAATCCAGCTCAGTCCAGCCTGAAATGTTTCAAGTAGCAAAAACTCAAATAAAGTGGCGTCGTCATATACGGGAACGCCCCATTCTTCGTCATGGTATTTTTTGTACAAATCACTCGAAGTACACCATCCACAGCGGGGTTTATCGTCTGTAATCATTCGTTATCAGTGGCTAAATAGGTTTTTATTAAGTAATGACCTAGGTAAATTAAGGGAGTCAAAAGAATGGCAATACCAAGTTTAAAAGTATAACCCGTTAATGCTGAGGTTAAAAATGTATCAAAATTTATTTTTCCGGGTAACCAAAAAGCAATTCCTAAAACAATAAAAGAGTCGAATAACTGAGAAATAACAGTAGAACCAGTTGCTCTCAGCCATATTTTGTTGTTTCCTGTACGGTTTTTAAAAAACCAAAAAACAGTCACATCAATCAATTGAGAAACCAAGAAGGCGATGATGCTACCTACAATAATCCACATGCTTTGTCCGAAAACTGCAAAAAATTGTTCATCGTTGACCGGACTGATTCCTTTTGCGGCGGGAATATTGATCGCAAAAAGTAAAACAAGGAAAGAGTAGGCGATTAACCCTGCTGTGATTAGGGATAGTTTCTTTACCCCTTTTTCTCCAAAATACTCATTGATTAAATCAGTAGTCAGGAAAACAATAGGCCAAGGCAAAATCCCAATGCTCATTACAAACGGTCCTATTTGTATCAGTTTCCCCCCAATTAGCTCTGCAGTAACAGCATTAGTGATAAATATCCCCGCTAGGATGATAAAGACAAGTTCTTTTTTGGTTTTGAACATGATTAATTATTTGTAATCAAAATTAATATTTTATTTGAAATGTATTAGTTTGTGTTGTTGTTTTCGAGGTAAATTTTTCTAAAAATGATTCTATTTTTATTGAATAAAATCGGTTGATTTATTTTTAATTATATCAGTAGAAATGAAGGAAGATTTAATTGAAGTTAGTTACAGTTTTTATTTGTTAGTCCTGAATTTAACATAAAATAAGACAAATTGTTTTTAGCAATTGTATTTTGCTTTGCTTTTTAATTTATTTCTACTTTAAATATTTTACAATTATAATTTTTAATAATAAAAAAATCTTGGCCATAAAAAAAGAGTACAACTAGTGTACTCTTTTTGTTTTATTATATTGTGATATATTAGAAACCACTTACATTTAATCGGCCACCTGTTGCACATTTTCCTGAAAGAGATGCAGTAGGTGTAGCACTATTCAAAAGTGCCCCTTTAATTTGTGCTGCAGTTGCTCCAGGATTTAATGAAGCGTATAAAGCAGCAGCTCCAGAAACATGTGGAGTTGCCATTGAAGTTCCATTATAGCTAGCATAGCTTGAAATATTCTTGCCTTTAGAACGTTTAGGAACTGTAGACCAAATTCCAGAACCAGGTGCTCCTATATCAACTGATGTAGCACCGTATTGAGAAAAACTAGACAAAGCTCCGGTACTTGTAATAGATGCAACGGCAATTACATTTGCATTAGGGTAACTTGCAGGATAGCTTGGTGTGGCATCATTGTTAGTTCCGCTATTTCCTGCAGCAGCAATAAACAATATTCCCGCAGTATTGGCTCTCTCAATAGCGTCTTGTAAACCTTGAGAGAATCCACCACCACCCCAAGAGTTATTAGTAGCTACTATGTTCATTCCATGTCTTGTTTTTAAGTCAGTAAAATAGTCAATTGCTTTAATAGCATTAGCCAATGTACCTCCAGTTCCGCCTAAAAATTTAGCGTTTAACATTTTTACGTTCCATACAACACCTGCAACACCTTTACCGTTGCCACCTACAGCACCAATAGTTCCTGCAACATGAGTTCCGTGGTCGTCTTCAACTCCATCAAAAACAGTATTATTGTTTCCCGCAAAATCCCAGCCGTACACATCATCAACTAGTCCGTTTCTATCATCATCTATACCATTACCAGCTATTTCTCCTGGATTTTTACCTGCGTTTGCGGCAAGATCTTCGTGGTTATACATATAACCTTCGTCAATGATTCCAATATAAACTGTTGCTGATCCTAATTTATTGTTTGCCCATGCAACTGCTGCATTTGAACCAAATTGGTTCGATGGAGAAGTTGTAGATCCTAACATTCCCCAAAGAGAACTATTAGTAAAGTAGGTATCATTTGATACTGCGTAATGATTGTAAATCCAGTTAGGCTCTGCATATTCTACCTCTTTTAGGTTTTTTATCAGATCAATAGCTTCCATTGTACCCAAATCTGAATTTACTAATAAAAGTTTACCTTCTTGTCCTTTTGTTTTCGTACTAAAAGATTGCATGGATTTGGTATTTATTACCTCAATTGTCGACCCACCAATTAGAGACAGAACGTTACTGGATGTTCTGGCACCTATTTCTGTAGGTTTGAATTTAATAAGGATTTGGTTTGCTACATAAGCAGGTTGTACCTTATTTTGTACTTCAGCTGTAGTATTTAAGTTTTCATCACTACAAGAGGAAATGGCAATCATGGCTAAAGCGCCCAAAAATAATTTTTTCATAATTTTATGGTTTGGTTAACATTTGTAAAACTATAAAAAAAAATCATAATAATACATTAATGATATTAAAAATTTATGGTATTCTTATATAATTGTAATAAAAACTAAGCTATAATAATTATTTGTAGGTGTGCAGAAATTTTAACAGTGATAGTAAAATGTTATTTTCCATAGTAATTTTCACAACAAGATGGAGACACTTCTGTGTAAACTGATTGTAATTGCAGTTTAATAAGTGCCTCATTTAAGGTTATTTGATTATTGTTTTAATGAAAGTATTTGATTTTAATGAGAATCATTTTTTGGATTTATGGCGCTCTGATTTAAGTTTAATAGTGTTCTACAGGTTTGATTTTGACGAGACATAAAAAAACCCCACTTCAAAATTTTTTGAAATGGGGCTTTGTATAATAATTTGATTTCAAATAGAAATTATTTGAAATCAAAAGCGTTTTTATCCTAAAGCAGCTCTTTTGAAACCTGTAATTTCAACATTGAAATCTTTAACATAATCACCAACTTTTTTACTATCATCTTTGATGAAGTTTTGATCTAGTAACGCTTTTTCTTGGTCTAAAGTAGTGTTGTCAGAGATAAAACGTTGAATTTTACCTGGAATAATTTTATCCCAAATTTGTTCTGGTTTACCTTCCGCTTTTAATTCCGCTTTAGCATCTTCTTCAGCTTGTTTTATAACTTCTTCAGTTAATTGAGAGAAAGAAATGTATTTAGGAACATTTTTTAAAGTTTTTCCTAAACGTTTTGCTTCTTCATTTTCTTTTTCGATTATAGCAATACGAGCAGCTAATTCAGAAGCAACAAAAGCAGGATCAAAATCTTTGTAAGATAATGTATCAGCTCCCATTGATGCCACTTGCATAGACACATCTTTAGTCAAAACTTCTGCATTAGGTACAGCAGCAGAAATAGCAGTTAATGCAGCAATTTTGTTAACGTGAACATAAGATCCAACAAATGCACCTTCTAAAATTTCAAAACCACCGATTTCGATTTTTTCACCAATAACACCAGTTTGCTCAATCAATTTTTCAGCAACAGTAATTCCGTTAAAATCCGAAGCTAAGAACTCTTCTTTAGAAGAAAAGTTGATTGCTTTTTCAACTAAATCTTTAGCTAAAGCAACGAAAGATTCATTTTTACCAACGAAATCTGTTTCGCAGTTTAAAGTGATGATAGCTCCTTTAGTTTTGTCAGCATTAATAAAAGAAACAGCAGCACCTTCAGAAGACTCACGGTCAGAACGGTTAGCAGCAACTTTTTGCCCTTTTTCTCTAAGGTTTTGTATAGCTTTATCGAAATCTCCTTCAGCTTCAACTAAAGCTTTTTTACAGTCCATCATTCCGGCACCTGTAGTTTGTCTTAATTTATTTACGTCCGCAGCAGTAATTGTTGCCATAATTTTTTTGTTTAAAGATTAAAAGATTGAAAAATTTAAGGATCTTATTATTAATTCTACAATCAATAATTTAAATCTTTAAATCCTTCAATCTTTAATTTATTTTATTACTCTTCAGTTGCAGTTGGCGCAGCAGCTTCTACAGCAGGAGCAACTTCTACCGCTTCAGCAGCAGGAGCAACAACTTCGGCAGTAGCTTCAGCTTCTTTGTCAGAACCTCTATCAGAAAGTCCTTCAACAATTGCAGCAGTAACTAAAGTTAAAATTTTATCAATTGATTTAGAAGCATCATCATTTGCAGGAATTACATATTCTACTTCACGAGGATCAGAATTTGTATCAACCATTGCAAAAACTGGAATGTTTAATTTTTGAGCTTCTTTTATTGCGATATGTTCCGCTTTGATATCAACTACGAACAATGCAGCTGGTAGTCTTGACATGTCAGCGATTGAACCTAAATTTTTCTCTAATTTAGCACGAAGACGATCTACTTGTAAACGCTCTTTTTTAGAAAGGGTCATGAAAGTACCATCTTTCTTCATTTTATCAATAGTAGCCATTTTTTTAACAGCTTTACGGATAGTTACGAAGTTAGTTAGCATTCCACCAGGCCATCTTTCTGTGATGTAAGGCATGTTTGCAGCTTTTGCTTTTTCAGCAACGATATCTTTTGCTTGTTTTTTGGTAGCAACGAATAATATTTTTCTACCTGATGCAGCGATTTTTTTCAAAGCGTCATTTGCTTCTTCAATTTTTGCTGCAGTTTTATATAGATTGATAATGTGTATACCATTACGCTCCATATAAATGTAAGGAGCCATGTTTGGATCCCATTTTCTAGTCATGTGTCCGAAGTGAACACCTGCTTCTAGTAAGTCTTTTACTTCTACTTTGTTTGCCATTTTGTTCTAGTTTACGTTCTGTTGATTAGCAATGTATAAATGGCGATTTCTCGGCTTTAAACATTTAGATGCTAAACTATTTCCTACCTCAATAGGAGAGCAACAACAACTGTTTTTTTTAAATTTTTATGCTGAATTTATTTCAGCATTTTTTCGTTTATGCTGATAATAAAACCAGACCGTCAACGTGAAAATCTGAATTAAATTCAGATTGAATATTAACGTTTAGAGAATTGGAATCTCTTACGAGCTTTCTTCTGACCGAATTTCTTACGTTCAACCATTCTTGGATCTCTTGTCAATAAACCTTCTGGTTTCAATATTCCTCTGTTTTCAGCATTTACTTCACACATAACGCGTGCTAATGCCATTCTTACAGCTTCTGCTTGACCAGTTGAACCACCTCCGTAAACATTCACTTTTACGTCAAAGTTGCTTACATTTTCTGTCATAGACATAGGTTGTAATACTTTGTACTGTAAAGTTGCAGTTGGGAAATAAGTTTCGAATGGTTTTTTGTTCACAACGATTACTCCTGTTCCTTCTGAAACATAAACACGTGCAACAGCCGTTTTTCTTCTACCAATTTTGTGAATTACTCCCATTACTTAAGATCGTTAAGGTTAACTGTTTTAGGTTTTTGAGCGCCTTGTTTGTGCTCAGATCCTACTACAACATTTAAATTTCTAAAAAGCTCAGCTCCTAATTTATTTTTAGGTAACATCCCTTTTACAGCTTTTTCTACTAGTAATGCAGGGTTTTTTGATTGCAATACTTTAGCAGTTAAAGTTCTTTGACCTCCAGGGTAACCAGTGTGACGGATGTATGTTTTTTCATCCATTTTGTTACCTGTAAGGTTAATTTTTTCTGAGTTGATAACGATTACGTTATCACCGCAGTCCACGTGTGGTGTGTAACTTGGCTTGTACTTACCTCTCAAAATCATAGCGACTTTTGAAGCAAGACGACCTAAGTTGTGACCATCAGCATCTACAACAATCCACTCTTTTGTAACGGTGGCTTTGCTTGCTGATTGTGTCTTGTAGCTTAATGCGTCCATAATATATTTTTAATTAAACATTCCATCCCCAATAAAGGGGTTGCAAAAGTACAATTAATTATTTTAAATACAAATACCTTAAATGAATATTTTTTTCTCGTTTTTGCTCTGATTATCAAATGTATATTTAAAATATTATTCTAAGATTAAATTTGTGTTTCTCACTTCTGCCTGAGTTGAATTTAATCTGCTGTGCTTTTGATTTAATTTTATTATACATTTATAATTTTCAGAAACAAATTTTACATTTTATTGGCTATTTTTGTCATTTAAACAGTTAATATTCTAATTATTCATATCTTGTTGCTGTTTTACTTATAAATAATATCAAACTCTTTTTTATGAAAGCCAAAGCAACTTTAAAACAAATCGCTAAAGAACTGAATGTTTCTGTTTCTACAGTTTCTAAAGCACTGAACGATAGTCCCGAGATTAGCGAGCAGACCAAGATTAAAATTAAAGAATATGCTAAGCTCAAAAATTACAAACCAAATGTTATTGGGTTGAATCTTAAAAACAGAAAAACAAAAACGATTGGCGTGATTATTCCAAATATTCTGAATTCTTTTTTTGCTAAAGTATTTAGTGGTATCGAAAAAGTAGCGGACGAAAAAGGATATAATGTCATTATGTGTATTTCCAATGAATCTGCAGAGAAAGAAGCGCATACCCTAGAAATGTTAAGTAATGGAACTATTGATGGCTTTATCGTTTCCGTTTCTGAGGAAGCTCAAAAAAACCAGGATTACGATCACTTTTCTGCAATTATCAATGATGGAACTCCAATTGTTATGTTTGACAGAATAGCTGATGGTGTTGATTGTGATAAAGTAATTGTAGATGATTTTGATTCTGCTTTAAATTCTACCCAACATCTAATTGATTTAGGCTGCAAAAATATCGCTTTGTTGTCTTCTATAGATAATTTAAGTGTTGGTAAGCTTAGAGCCGAAGGCTACTTGAAGGCCTTGGAAAACAACAATATTGTTGTCAACCATGATATTATTCTAACAACGGATTCAGAAGATGATTTAAAAGAGAGAATTGAAAAAGTTTTTCAAAATAATATTGATGGAATTTTTGCTTTGGAGGAAAATGATTCTGTCGCAGCGTTGCGTATCACACTCAAAAAAGGATTTAAAGTGCCAGAAGATATTTCAATTATAGGTTTTGCAGACGGAATTCTTGCTTCCCGTAGATTGTCTCCAAGTTTAACAACCGTAAGTCAGCACGGAATAGAAATAGGAGAAGTGGCTGCTAAATTACTAATTGACAGATTAGAATCTAAAGAAGAACACATTCCTTATGAAACAGTTGTTATAAAAACCAAATTGAAAGAAAGAGAGTCAACAAGAAAATTGTAGCAACTCATTTAATATGATATAAAAAATCTCTAATCGTTTTTGAATGATTAGAGATTTTTTTTTGAGTAAATGAAATATGATTTTAATGCGCTTCCAACCAATCTTTTCCAGCTCCTAAATCAACATCCAAAGGAACTTCTAATTTGAAAGCATTTTCCATTTCATGTTTAATCATTGGTTTGATCTTTTCGAGTTCATCATTATGCACATCAAACACAAGCTCATCATGAACTTGTAACAACATTTTACTTTTCCAGTTTTCAGATGTTAGTTTTTCATGAATGTTAATCATCGCAATTTTGATGATATCGGCAGCACTTCCTTGTATCGGTGCGTTTACCGCATTTCGTTCTGCACCGCCACGAACAATGGCATTTTGCGAATTAATATCTTTCAAATAACGACGACGTCCAAGTATTGTTTGTACATAGCCGTTCTCTCTGGCAAAATCTATTTGTTCCTGAATGTAGGACTTCAATCTTGGATAAGTTTGATAATAAGCCTCAATTAAATCAGCGCTTTCTTTGCGAGATAAATTAGTTTGATTGCTCAACCCAAAAGCCGAAACACCATATATAATTCCAAAATTTACCGTTTTGGCATGACTACGTTGCTCGCGAGTCACTTCTTCAAGTGGTACATTAAAGACTTTTGAAGCAGTAGATTTGTGAATGTCTTCATGATTTTGGAATGCCTTAATCATATTTTCTTCCCCACTTAATGCCGCAATTACACGTAATTCTATTTGAGAATAATCCGCAGAAACCAAAGTGTAATTTTCATCTCGGGCAACGAATGCTTTTCTAATCTGTCTTCCACGTTCGGTACGAATCGGGATGTTTTGTAAGTTGGGATTATTCGAACTCAAACGGCCTGTTGCTGCCACCGTTTGCATGTAATCAGTGTGAATTCGGTTTGTGATTTTGTCTACTTGGTTTGGCAAAGCCTCGACATAAGTGTTTTGCAGT
Source organism: Flavobacterium glaciei (assembly GCF_003350545.1). Taxonomy (GTDB): domain Bacteria; phylum Bacteroidota; class Bacteroidia; order Flavobacteriales; family Flavobacteriaceae; genus Flavobacterium; species Flavobacterium glaciei. The sequence goes on along the minus strand of NZ_QQBA01000012.1, from coordinate 86,793 downwards.
TTTACTAATTGTCTCCAATCCAGAATGTCTTTTACAATTGGGTTTTCGGCGGCTAAATAACTTAATATTTCCTCTCCAGTTGCATATTGACCGGTTTTGGTTTTCTTTTGTTTTACGCCACCAATCTTTAATTTATCAAATAAAATATCGCCCAGTTGTTTTGGGGAAGCCAAGTTAAATTTTTCTCCTGCAGTTTCAAATATGTTAGCTTCTAATATTTTAATATCATCGTCTAATGTTTTAGACAGTGATTTTAAGAAACCCACATCTACACGAATTCCTTCTTTTTCCATATCAGCCAGAACTTTTACTAATGGAATTTCGATTTCTTCAAAAAGTTTTTTGGTGTCGGTTTTATCCAGTTCTAATGTGAATATTTCCTTGAGTTGCAAGGTCACATCAGCATCTTCAACGGCATATTCCTTGATTTCCTCTAGTTCAACGTCACGCATTGATTTTTGGTTTTTCCCTTTTTTACCAATTAAGGCTTCAATGGATTGAGGCGAATATTTCAAATACGTTTCCGATAAAATATCCATATTATGACGCATATCTGGATTAATCAGATAATGTGCAATCATGGTGTCGAATAATTTTCCTTTTACGGTAACATTATAATTAGAAAGAATTTTTAAATCATATTTTAAATTCTGACCAATTTTCTCTATGTTTTCATTTTCGAAAAAAGGAATGAATTTTTCTATCAAAGTCTGTGCTTCCTCTTGATTTTCAGGAAACGGAACATAAAATCCTTTTCCTTTTTCGTAAGAGAAAGATACGCCCACTAATTCAGCATGTAAAGCATCAAGTCCTGTAGTTTCAGTATCAAAACAAACAGAAGACTGTTTTTGTAAATTTTGTAACAGTAATTTTAAGCCTAAATCTCCTTGAATGATTTGGTACGAATGTTCTGTGTTTTCTAATGAATTATAATATTGATGACGTGTTTCATCTGAGGAATCATCTTGAATGGCACTTGCAAATAGGTCGAATTGATCTTCACTTTTTGGTTGTGGTTTTTTGTATAATTTGGTTTCGTCAACCGTATTGCTGTTGATTGTTGCGGTTCCGCCTTTTTTAAATATGGCATCAAATTGTTCTGCCATTCTACGGAATTCTAATTCATTGAATAGCGCATCTGTTTTTTCGACATCCGGTGTAGAAAGTTCATAATCAGTTTCGTTAAAATCTACTGGGCAATCTAAAATTATTGTTGCTAAGGTTTTGGACAATAGTCCTTTTTCCTTATTAGCTTCAATATTCTCTTTCATTTTACCTTTCAGTTTGTCTGTATTTGCTAAGAGGTTTTCCATGGTTCCAAATTCCTTCAGCAGTTTTTTAGCCGTCACTTCACCTACTCCCGGAAGTCCAGGAATATTATCGGCTGCGTCGCCCATCATCCCAAGAAAATCAATTACTTGATCCGGTCGTTCGATTTCAAATTTTGCTAAAACCTCAGGAATACCCCAAATCTCAATGCCGTTACCCATACGAGCGGGTTTGTACATGAATATATTCTCAGAAACCAGTTGAGCAAAGTCCTTATCTGGAGTTACCATAAAGACTTGGTAGTTTTGCTTTTCGGCTTGTATTGCTATAGTACCTATTAAATCATCTGCTTCATAACCGGCTACTTCTATTATAGGAATATGCATGGCTTTTAGCAATTCCTGAATATAAGGAACAGCTATTTTTATGGCTTCTGGTGTAGCATCTCGATGTGCTTTATATTCTGGAAAAATAGTATTACGCAGTTCACTACCTCCTTTATCAAAAGCAACGGCTAAATGGTCTGGCTTTTCTCTTTTGATGACATCCATCAAAGAATTCATAAATCCCATAATGGCTGAAGTATCTAATCCTTTAGAGTTGATTCTTGGATTTTTGATAAAAGCATAATAACCTCTAAAAATTAAAGCATAAGCATCAAGTAGAAAAAGTCTTTTTTGTTGTGACATAATTGTGATTTTGTAAAGTTTTCAAAAGTACAAAACTTGTGAGATAAAGGAGTAAAGGATTGATTTTTTTCTTCTGATAGGTACAATAGATCTTTTTAGATTTCTACAAATGGCTAATAGATGTTTTTTTACCTGTAAAGGATAATGATTTTGTACGCTATAATTTAATAAGGTGAAAGAAATTGATTATAAAAATTTATTAGTTTTTATAAAATTGTAAGAATTAAGATATATAATAATAAAAATAATGTATTTAAACGATTATTTATGCATTTAATCGTTATTTTGTTTATTTTTACACAAGAAATTATGTGTCAGTTGAGACTCTTAATGTTTAATCTTTAATTCGTTATTTTATGAAAAAAAATTATTTTTCTAGAAAGGTTTTACAAGCCTGTGTGTTATTTTTCATGATAATAACAGCAAATGTGTTTGCCCAAGTAGGCATAGGAACAATTACTCCCCATGCAAGTTCAGTTCTAGATGTATCATCTACAACTCAAGGCATGTTGACGCCGAGAATGACAACAGCTCAACGTACGGCTATTGCCTCTCCAGCCGATGGATTGATGGTATATGATACAGATTTGAAAGCGTTTTATCATTTCAATTCCTCTCTTACATCTTGGAGTGTAATTAATAGTGGTGGTACTACCGACAGACTTAAATTTAAGAGAATTAAATCTACAGATGTTCTGGCAACTGTTCTGGCAGCTGAGAAAGTTGCTGGTGGAGGAACTAAATATCTTTTAGATTCAGGAACTTTATATGAAATAAACGGTTTTGTTACTTTTGATTTGCCAATTGATTTAAATAGTTCTTACATATCAGGGGTAGATACTAACGAAGATAGACTAATAAGAACATCTGGCAATTTATTTGACGGAGCAACTGGAGGCAGTATTCGTAGTCTATCAATTCAGGTTTCTGGAGGTGGTAAAGTATTTAATATTAGCGGTAACGCTACTCAAAATTTAATTTTTAGAGACTCTATTGTTTTAGGTTCCTCTAATGTTGGTTCTATTAGTGGTTTGGGTTTAGTATTTATAAGTATCGTGCAATATGCTGCAAATACTACAGGTATTGTTTACGAAAACATTAGTAAATTACTAATAAGTAACGCAGGATGGTTTGGTAACAATAGTGGTACTTATGAAAGACTGCAAGGAACTTTTGATTTGGTACAAAAACAAGGCGGTTTTACTGAGGTAGTAGGAGCTAACATAGGTTTTGATGTGTCTTCGAATCCTGTAATAAACGGCGATGCAGTTCTTGAAACTGTTGTGTTTACGGGTGCTTTAACTTCTGCAGGGAGATATGTAAACGGATATACATCAGGAACTTTTCCTGGTTATAATTTTAACAATAGCTGGATTGTACTGTGCGCTGGAATCCCTACCGAAACAGATTCTGACGCAGTGGGTGAATTTTCTGTTGATTATCCGGTAGGCTCAGGCGCGTCAACAACTTTTAACACAACAAACCCAAGTAATACTGTAAAAGTACAAGCGGTTTCAACTTCAACAAATTTGTTTCGTTTTTCAACAGGTGGCGTCAATAACAGATTAATTTATCAAGGAAGAAGAAAAAGATTTTTTCAAGTAAGTGGCTCAATTTCTTTTCAGGTTTCAAATCCGAGTACGTACATAATTTATGTGGCAAGAAACGGCACTGTAGTTTCGCAGTATAAGATTTATGGTAGAGGATTAGTTGTAAATGACATTGTAGTGCTACCTTTAAATGCACTTGTGGAGTTAAGTCCTAATGATTTTGTTGAAGTATTTGTGCAAAGGTTTAGTTCAAATTTATTATCTGATAGTATTGTTACACCAAACATGACACTAGTTGTAAAATAAATTTGATAGTTGTTGTTAAAAAAACCCAATTTTTTTGGGGTTTTTTATGTAACTAAAGCATCATCAACCGTTAAATTTTGATTAATACCCGTTATGGTTGCGTTTTTCTTTTGTTATTTTGTCTAAAATTTGATTAAAATGATCTTTCGTATCGTATTCTTGTGCTTAATCCTTCTTATTATTGAGCTTTATACTTTTCAGGTATTAAAAACTTTGATAAAATCAAAGACAATATTGTTCTCAATCCTAGGTATAAGCATATTGGTTTTAATATATATTGTTTATTCTTTAATGCAATTTGACCGAAGCGTAGGCCAAACCAGACAAATGATGGTTATCATGGGTTTGTTGCTTATAGTGTATGTTCCAAAATTAATTTTGACATTGATATTAATGGGAGAGGACATATTTAGATTAGGCGCTGGTACCGTTAATTATTTTGTTAATTATGATAATAATACTGATTTTCTAAATTCAAGAAGAAAATTTGTTAGTCAAATAGGATTAGGAATAGCAGCTGTTCCTTTTCTATCTTTAATTTATGGAGTGACCGTAGGGAGGTACAATTATAAAGTAATCAAACAACGTATATTTTTTCCGGATTTACCAGATGCTTTTGATGGTTTTACGATTACTCAAATTTCGGATGTTCACAGCGGGAGTTTTGATAACCCAGAAAAAATTAATTACGCCATTGATTTGGTTAACGAGCAAAATTCTGATTTAATTTTGTTTACAGGTGATATCGTAAATACGGATGCTAAAGAAATGCATCCTTGGATAGAAACATTCAATAGGATAAAAACACACGAATTCGGGAAATATTCTGTGTTGGGGAACCACGATTATGGCGAGTATGTAACATGGCCCACAGAAGGCGCAAAAGAAGATAATTTTAAAGCTATCAAAAGTCTTTACGGAGAAATAGGTTTTAATTTATTGCTTAATGAGCATACTTATATTCAAAAAGGAGATGCAAAAATAGCATTAGTTGGTGTCGAAAACTGGGGTCATAACTTCAAGCAAGCCGGAGATTTAAATAAAGCTGCAGGAACTTTAAAGAAAGAAGAATTTAAGATTTTGATGAGTCACGATCCTTCGCATTGGGAGCATGAAGTACAACATCATGATAAAAATTTCCAATTGACACTTTCGGGTCATACTCATGGAATGCAGTTTGGAATAGAAATACCGGGTTATTTTAAGTGGAGTTTGGCACAATATGTATACAAACAATGGGCAGGATTATATGAAAACGTAGGCCGATACGTTTATGTAAATAGAGGTTTTGGGTTTCATGCCTATCCAGGCAGAGTAGGTATTATGCCGGAAATTACAGTCATTGAACTAAAAAAAGGTGTTAATGTGGCATAATTCGTTTAAAATGCTACATTTGTAAAATAAATATCTCTTTTTAGTGAATTTAAAAAAATAAATTTTTGGTTTTATGTCAAAATTTGGAGAACTTATAAATACTCAAGTGCCTGTTTTAATTGATTTTTACACAGAATGGAACGAATCTTCAGTTTCAATGCATCCTGTTATCAGAGATGTGGCTGCTGCTCTTGGCGATAAAGCAAAAGTGATAAAAATTGATGTAGATAAAAATCAAGAATTAGCAGACGCTTTGCGTATCAAAGGTTTGCCTACCTTGATGATTTACAAACAAGGTCAAATGATCTGGAGACAATCCGGCGAATTAGATGCCAATACACTTATTGGAATCGTGCAGGAACAGTTCTAAAATCGTTTTTGGATTTTACAAAACATCACAATTAAATTTATTTTCTTTAAGAAAAGCGATTGTTTTCGGTAACACATATTCAAGATTTTTGAAAGCTTTAAGACTATCGTGGAAAACGATTATACTTCCGGGTTTTATATTTGGTAACACATTATCCAAACATTGTTCTTTAGATAGAGTTGTGTCAAAATCAGCGCTAAGTACATCCCACATAATTATTTTGTAGCCCAACTTTCGTATTGCTTTTGATTGAGCGGTTTTTAACTTGCCGTAAGGCGGTCGAAAGATTTTAGAATTTGAATTGTAATCTGTAGTATTCTCTTTAATATCTTCGTAGGCTTTAATGTTTTCAAGGTAAGCATTAGTAGACGTTTCCCATCCGTTTAAATGATTAAAAGTATGGTTTCCAACAGAGTGACCTTCTCTAATTATCCTTTTGAATATTTCAGGGTTTTTTTCGATATTGGTTCCAATGCAAAAAAAAGTAGCTTTTACATTGTGGTTTCTTAATTCATCTAAAACCCATTCTGTGATTTCTGGTATAGGACCATCGTCAAAAGTAAGATAGACCGTTTTTCCTGTATTGGAAACATCCCAAATGTAATTTGAGAATATTTTTTTGATAATCCAATTCGTCTTTATCCAGTAAAATTTCATTTTTTAGTTTTAAAATAAAAAAGACAGCGATATTTTTAAACATCGCTATCTTTTCTAATTGTATGTAAAATTACTCTTTATCGCGTCCAAAACGTTCAAACATTTTGATGTACGTATTGAATGTTATTTTATGTTTGTTATAAAAGTCTATATCTCCATTTTCTTTCATTACTGTCAAAAGACTTCTGTAACGCTCAATATCTGTGATGATAGGGATGGCAATACTAGTTTGCTCAGAAGATTTTAGATTGCCATAATAGTTGAGGTTTTCTCTGTATTTCTGTACTAATTTGTTTAGCAATTGTTGTGCTTTTACTTTTTCATCGATTTTGTAATATCCACCTGCAAAAGGTTCTACTAAAGAATAATAGTCAAAATATTCCAACGGCATTTTAGTCATTGCCAGATCGATAATGTTTTTTGCTTTGTCTTTTTTGCCTTCAACAATTAATTGATTCATTAATCTGGAAAGATTAGTTCTGTACGTAATGCTATTTCTACGAGTTTCTGGGTCGTGATAAATCTTTGGACTTTCACCATTGCCCCAATCCCATTTCATCACTTTAGCATACATATTATCTGTGTCTATTTGTCCCATGTCAAGAGGACTTGCATCTTTTGATAAAGCGGTTTTTATTGGCACAAGTTTGTAAACCATTCCTTCTAGTTGTAAGTATTCTTTCATCCAGATATAATCTTCACTGTCAAATGCGCCACCACTAAAATAGATTGGTCTTTTCCAGTTGTTATTAGCAACAATGTCCAGCATCATCAATCTGTTTTTGTACAATGCATTTCCTTTGATGTTTAAATCAATGTAAGGCACAATAGAATCATTATATTTAGGATTAACTACTTTGTTTTGTATAATTGCATTTTTGTCAACAGGAATTCTGATTTTGTTTGTAGGGTAAAAATGGATTGTTTGTCCATTTTGCATGTCAACCGTTGATTTTGGATTTTTGATAAAATTTATAAAGTCTTTTATATCCCAACGACTTTCAACTTTTGGGATATGAGCAACGTAATCCAGTTTGTCTCCCACATATTGATCATGCGTAAATGAAATAGGCATTGGCTCTGACTCGTAAGCCTTGGCTTTCATTTGGTCAATATACCAATCGGTCATAAATAGACTTGTATTAACTATTCGTACATCTGTTCTCACTTTTTCGATTTCTTGCGCGTACCAAAGCGGGAACGTGTCATTGTCTCCAATTGTGAATAAAATAGCGTTTGGATCACATGATTCTAGGTATGCTTTTGCCATTGAAACAGCAGTGTATTTTCCGGAACGATCGTGATCATCCCAGTTTTGAGCTGCCATAAGAACTGGTGCTGCCAGCAAACTTGCTGCAATAATTATTGGACCAGCAATTTTTGGGGCTACATATTTTTGGATACTTTCATACAATGCATAAACTCCAAAACCAATCCAAATGGCAAATACATAAAACGATCCTACCAAGGCATAATCTCTTTCACGCGGTTCGAAAGGTCTTTCGTTTAAGTAAATTTTTAAGGCTATTCCGGTAAAAAGGAATAAGGCGAGTAATACATAGAAACTTTTTAAGTCTTTATTGGCGTGATACATTAAACCGATTAAACCGAGAATAAATGGCAGAAAGAAATACACATTTCGACCTTTATTATTCAACACATCCGACGGTAGATTCTCTTGACTTCCCAGATGTAATTCGTCTATAAATGTTATTCCGCTAAGCCAGTTCCCGTCGAGATAGTCATATCGTCCTTGATTGTCACTTTGACGACCAACGAAATTCCACATTAAATACCTCCAATACATATAGCCAAATTGGTATTCAATCATAAACCCAAGGTTGTCAGCGGTTGTTGGTTTTTCAACAATTAAATAATCACCATAACTTTTTAAGAACGTAACATAACCTTCGTTGTCAATTTGTTTTTGAGCATAAGCTTGTCGGAATTCAGTAACTATTTTTTCGGTTTCATTTTTTAGTTGAGCAATCGCTTTGTTATAATCTTCTTCACTCAACTGGCTCGGGTCTATTCCGTATTTAGCTAAATCATCCTCGTATGGATAATCCGGATTTAGTCTGAATTGAGGAGGATTAGTGAAATTCATGTAGTTCTCGATGTGATCACCGCTCCACATTCTTGGCAAAATCGTTTTGTGCCTGTCATCTGAATTTTGTTCCCCATTTTTGAAATTATTTGTAATAATGTATTTCCCTGTTTTATAATCCCTTTCGTAATTAGGAGCTTTGTCTAGATAAGGATTTTCTGGGTCTAAACCTGCGAAGGCCTCTGTATATTGAGGACCATAAAACAATGGATTTACGCCATATTGTTCTCTATTATAGTACGCGAGAACTTCTGCAGCATCCGAAGGCTTATTTTCGTTGATTACAGTATTTGCATTAGCTCGTATTGGTAACATGGTCCAAGTAGAAAAACCAATTAAGATAAAAAGCACACATAGAATTAGTGTGTTGTAAGATGCTAAACCTTGTTTACTAGTATATTTTAAACTCACATAAAACAATACAGCGAGAAGCACAGTTACAAATATAGTCCCTGAGTCAAATGGTAATCCTAAACTATTTACCATGAAAACTTCGGTTTTACCAAAGAATCCCATAGTCATAGGGAGTAGTAATTTGAAAATAAATAATAAAATAGCAATAACAACAATATTTGCTATAATGAAGCTTTTGAGGGTAACAACTTTATAGTTTTTGAAAAAGTAAAGAAAACCAATAGCTGGAATTGTTAATAATGCCATAAAATGGACTCCAAAAGAAAGTCCCACAACAAGAGATATAATTAAGAGCCATCTGTTTCCTCTTGGTTTGTTCATATCTTGTTCCCAGCGTAAACCTAGCCAAAACAATAGAGCAATAAATAAGGAAGCCATAGCATAAACTTCAGCTTCAACTGCATTGTACCAAAAACTATCAGAGAAAGTATACGCCAAAGCACCTACAAGTGAACTTCCTAATATTACAATTTCATTATTTCTGTTTAATTCGGAAAATCGAGATACTAGTTTTTTCAGTAGCATTGATGAAGACCAGAATAAAAATAAAATGGTAAACGCACTTGAAAACACAGACATCATATTGACCATTAAGGCAATTTTAGTATTATCCGCAGCAAACATAGCGAAGAAAGCACCAATCATTTGGTATAAAGGCGCTCCTGGAGGATGGCCTACTTCAAGTTTTGCAGCAGTGGCAATGTATTCACCACAATCCCAAAAACTCATGGTGGGCTCAACAGTTAAAGTGTATGTTAATAATGCTATTCCAAACGTTAGCCAACCAATAATGGTATTCCATTTATTGAAATTGAAAGCTGCTTTATCCATGTACTAAAATTTAATTTAAATTTGAGTTACAAAGAAAATGTTTTTTTGTTTAACCTTGATAGCATTAACAATATTTTCTGGAAAAGTATTGCATTTTAATAACACATTGATTGTAAGGGTTTTTTATAATTTTTTGAAGTTGTTTTAATTTTTTTGCATTTTTTTTTTCATAAAAAGGCAAAATAAATTTGTACAAACTAAAATTTATTTTAAATTTGCACTCGCTTAGCAGCAATGCTGGTCTATGGTGTAATGGTAACACAACTGTTTTTGGTGCAGTCTTTCAAGGTTCGAGTCCTTGTAGACCAACGTAAAACCTCTCATTTATTGAGAGGTTTTTTTATGCAATCAATTCAACAATTATTTTTTTGTAGTTCCTTTTGTGGGTTGGCTTGTGTTAATTTAATTTTTTTAGATTAACTAAATCTTGAAAGTTATAACTGGTTTTGAAGTGTGGTTTACTAAGTCTTCACTAATGCTTCTGCTGAAAAAATGTGCAAATCCTGTTCTTCCATGAGTACAAAGACCTATTAAATCTGCATCAATACTATTGGTAAAATTGATAATTCCATTTTCTATATTAATGTCATTGTAAATATGTGTCGAGTAGTTTTCGATATCAAAAGAGGTGATGAATTTTTTTATTTTTTTCTCAGTTAATTTAGTTGTCTTAAAGCTATTGGGTGTACATATTGTTACAAGGTGTAAATTTGAACTAAATATTTTTGCAAATTCTATCATTTTTTCGAATGGCTTTTTAGCTTCTTTTGAAAAGTCAGAAGCAAATACAAAATTTTCGAATTTGAAGTCATCAACATTTTTTTTTATTACTAATACGGGGATTTCTGATAACCGAACAACTTTTTCGGTATTGGACCCAATGAGCAATTCTTCGATTCCTGAGGTTCCGTGAGAACCCATTACAATTAAGTCTATTTCATTTTTTCTGTTAAATGATAAAATACCGTTAAAAGCTCTTTCGAATTGTACGGATGCAGCTACTGAAATTCCGTTTAAATAAGGTTGCTCTTTGATTTTTTGTAGTTTTTCATTTGCTTTTTTTATAAACAACATTACTTCGGGAATACTGCTTCCGCCAGTTACTGCGTCATTCATTTGGCTAGGTAATTCTAATAAATGTAGTAAAAAAATTTCGCAATTATTTTTTTGGGCGATTAATGCAGCTGCTTTTAAAGCATTTTCTGCATATTCAGAAAAATCAGTAGGAACTAAAATTCGTTTCATAACTATTAAGTATTAAATTATGATAAAATCTGTTATTTTAATGCTATAATAAAGATAAGAAATTATTTTACAGCAATCGATTATTTTAGTTTATAAAAAAAACACTATATTTGCACCGTTATTTATTAAAATCTAGATAATGAGGGGACTAAATGTCCCCTCTTTTTATAAAAATATGACATTTAAAGAAAAAGTAAATTCGTTAATGGCACAATGCCTTTTAGAAAAGCCATCAATTTTTTTGATAGACCTTATTATCACTGATGCTTTCAAGGTTATTGTGACTCTAGACGGAGATAATGGAGTGGCACTTCAAGACTGTATCGACGTAAGTCGTTTTATAGATAATGAGCTAGATCGCGAGGAGCAAGATTACTCTTTAGAAGTGGCTTCAGTAGGGGTAGGGTCGCCATTGAAATTAATAAGACAATACAAGAAAAATATAGGACGCACGTTAATCGTGAAGACTGGGGCAGAAATAATTGAAGCGGAATTAGTGGAAGCTAATGATGATTTTGTAATTTTGTCATGGAAAGCAAGAGAGCCTAAAAAAATAGGTAAAGGAAAGGAAACAGTTCAAAAAGAACTACAACTTCCTTACGGAGACATTAAAGAAGCAATTGTTACAGTAACATTTTAATTAAAGAATTCGCATGGAAAATTTAGCATTAATCGATTCATTCTCAGAGTTTAAAGATGACAAACTCATTGATCGTGTAACGCTTATGGCAATTTTGGAAGATGTATTTAGAAATGCATTGAAGAAAAAATACGGTTCAGATGATAATTTTGATATCATCATAAATCCTGATAAAGGAGATATGGAGATATGGCAGAGAAGAGTAATCGTTGCTGATGAAGACTTGGATTTTGACCATCTTGAGATTACTTTAACAGAAGCTAGAAAAATTGAGCCTGATTTCGAAATTGGTGAAGAAGTTTCCGAAGAAGTGAAATTAATTGATTTGGGACGTAGAGCAATTTTAGCTTTGCGTCAGAATTTGATTTCTAAAATTCATGAACATGACAATACGAATCTTTACAAGCAATTTAAAGATTTAATAGGTGATATCTATACCGCTGAAGTACACCATGTGCGCCCAAGAGTTGTGATTTTAGTAGATGATGAAGGAAATGAAATCATTTTGCCTAAAGAAAAACAAATACCTTCTGACTTTTTCCGCAAAGGAGATAATGTCAGAGGAATTATAGAAAGCGTTGAATTAAAAGGAAATAAACCTCAAATTATAATGTCTAGAACTTCTGAGAAGTTTTTAGAAAAATTATTTGAACAAGAAATTCCAGAAGTTTTTGACGGTTTAATTATGGTTAAAAAAGTGGTAAGAATACCAGGCGAAAAAGCAAAAGTAGCCGTAGACTCTTATGACGACAGAATTGATCCTGTAGGAGCTTGTGTGGGTATGAAAGGGTCTCGTATTCACGGAATTGTTCGTGAGTTAGGAAACGAAAATATCGATGTTATCAATTATACAAGTAACATACAATTGTTTATTACAAGAGCATTAAGTCCTGCCAAAGTTTCTTCTATCAAGATTAATGAAGAGACTAAAAGAGCAGAAGTTTTCTTGAAACTTGAAGAAGTTTCTAAAGCTATTGGTCGTGGTGGGCACAACATTAAATTAGCGGGTTTATTAACTGGTTATGAGCTAGATGTAATTCGTGAAGGGGATGTTGCAGGTGCTACAGCTGATGAGGATGATGTTGAATTGACGGAGTTTTCAGATGAAATTGAAGACTGGGTTATTGAAGAATTTGCAAAAATTGGTTTGGATACAGCAAAAAGTATCTTGAAACAAGATGTTGAAGATTTAGTAAGAAGAACAGACCTAGAAGAGGAAACGATTCTAGATGTAATGAGAATATTAAAAGAAGAATTTGACAGTTAGTCAAAATTCTTCAACTATAAACATGCCACTTTACAGTAAATTCTTGCTCGGTAGGTATCGAGTTGGGAGTAAAGTGAGGAATAACAAAAAAGGTAATAATAAAAAGGTTTTATGTCTGAAGAGAGAATTATTAGAATAAACAAAGTTTTAAGGGAGTTGAATATTTCTTTAGAAAGAGCTGTGGATTATCTAAAAGATAAGGGGATTGCTATTGAAGCAAATCCAAACGCAAAAATTTCTGATGATGTATACAGTGTCTTGTGCGGTCAGTTTGCAGGTGACAAAGGGAATAAAGAAGCTTCAAAAGAAGTTGGCGAAGAGAAAAGAAAAGAAAAAGAAGCTTTACGTTTAGAAAGAGAGAAAGAAATCGAAGACAAACGTAAGTTGGAAGAAGAACGCCAAAAGCAACAAGAAGTTATAAAAGCGAGAACGGTTATAACAGGACCTGTTCAAGTAGGTAAGATTGATCTGAATACTAAAAAACCTTCAATAATTGCGTCAGTTAAAGCTGTTGAAAAAGTGGAAACTCCAGTTGGAAAAGTACCTGAATCTAAAACTGTTCAAAAAGAAGTTTCTGCAGAAAAACCATCACTAAAAAAACCTTTGGAAGAAAAAGTTGTTTCAGACAAAAAAGATGTGAAACCTGTTATTGGAATTAAAGAGGTAAAAACAGAAGCTGTAAAAGAAGTTTCTGCGGAATCAAATGTAGCTTCTAAAACCGAAGCGGTTAAAGTTGATGAAGTGCCTGTTGATGAAACCATCACTACGCAATATCAGAAACTATCGGGAACTACTTTAACTGGTCAAATAATTGATTTATCTCAATTCAATAAACCGAAAAAGAAAAAAGAAGAACCAAAAATCACTCCGAATAAACCGGGTGCTCCAGGTTCAGCTGCAGCAAATGCAAATAAAAATAAGCGTAAAAGGATTGCCCCTAAGCCGGGTACTCCTAGACCGCCAGCAACCCCAGGAGTTCCTGGCGCGCCAAATCCTAATAAAATCACACCTAATACAGGTGGTGGCGGATTTAATGCTAACAGAAGTTCAAGACCTGGTTTCGTAAAAGGAAACAGACCTGCAATTGTTGCAAAAGTGGAGCCTACTGAAGAAGAAGTAAAAAATCAAATTAGAGAAACTTTAGAAAAACTACAAGGTAAAGGTGGAAAATCTAAAGCAGCTAAGTACAGAAGAGATAAAAGAGATACACACCGTCAGAAATCTGATGATGAGCAAAGAGCTATTGATGAAGGAAGTAAAACTATTAAAGTTACTGAGTTTGTTACTGTAGGTGAAATTGCTATTATGATGGATGTGCCAATTACTAAAGTTATTGGTACGTGTATGTCACTTGGAATCATGGTTACCATGAACCAACGTCTTGATGCAGAAACGTTGACTATCGTTGCGGATGAATTTGGTTATGAAGTTGAATTTATCACTGTTGATATCGAAGAAGCAATTCAGATTGTAGAGGACAGAGAAGAGGATTTAGTTTTCAGAGCGCCAATTGTAACCGTAATGGGTCACGTCGATCACGGTAAAACATCGTTACTAGATTACATTCGTAAAGAAAACGTAATTGCAGGTGAGTCTGGAGGAATTACACAGCATATTGGTGCCTACGGAGTAACTTTGGATAACGGACAAAAAATTGCATTCTTAGATACACCAGGTCACGAAGCTTTTACTGCGATGCGTGCGCGTGGTGCTCAAGTTACAGATATTGCTATCATCGTGATTGCTGCTGATGATGACATCATGCCACAAACTAAAGAAGCAATTAGCCATGCTCAAGCGGCTGGAGTTCCTATCATATTTGCTATTAATAAAATTGATAAGCCAAATGCTAATCCTGAAAAAGTAAAAGAAAGATTAGCAGGTATGAATTTACTTGTTGAAGACTGGGGAGGGAAAATTCAATCACATGATATTTCTGCGAAAGTAGGAACTGGTGTGAAAGAATTACTTGAAAAAGTATTGCTTGAAGCAGAACTTTTAGATTTAAAATCAAATCCAAATAAAGCGGCTTCTGGAACTGTTGTTGAAGCTTTCCTTGACAAAGGAAAAGGATATGTTTCTACGATATTAGTTCAAAACGGAACGCTGAAAATTGGAGATTATATGTTGGCTGGTAAGCATCATGGTAAAATTAAAGCCATGCATGATGAAAGAGGGAACATTGTAACTGTTGCGGGTCCTTCGACTCCGGTATCAGTTCTTGGTCTTGATGGAGCAGCGACAGCAGGTGATAAATTCAATATTTTCGAAGACGAAAAAGAAGCGAAACAAATTGCTTCAAAACGTTCTCAATTGATGCGTGAGCAATCTGTACGTACACAACGTCATATTACATTAGATGAAATTGGACGAAGAATAGCATTAGGTCAATTTAAAGAGTTAAACATTATCCTAAAAGGAGATGTGGATGGTTCTGTTGAAGCATTGTCTGATTCGTTCTCTAAATTATCAACTGAAGAAATACAAATTAATATCATTCATAAAGGTGTTGGAGCAATTACTGAAACTGACGTAATGTTGGCTTCTGCTTCAGACGCAATTATCATCGGATTTAATGTTCGTCCTGCTGGAAATGCAAGACAACTAGCTGACAAAGAGGAAATCGATATCCGTTACTACTCTATTATCTATGCAGCTATCGATGACTTGAAAGATGCAATGGAAGGAATGTTAGCTCCGGAAATGAAAGAAGAAATTCTGGGTACAGCTGAAATTAGAGAGATATTCAAAATCTCTAAAGTAGGTTCAATTGCTGGATGTATGGTAATGGACGGTAAAATTGCCAGAAGTGCTAAAATGAGAATTATCAGAGAAGGTGTAGTTGTCTTTACAGGAGAGTTGTTAGCGTTGAAACGTTTCAAAGATGATGTAAAAGAAGTTGCCAAAGGTTATGATTGTGGTATTCAAGTAAAAGGATTTAACGACATCGAAGAAAGAGATGTTATTGAATCGTACCATGAAGTAGCAATCAAAAAGAAATTGAAATAGAGTTTCTATATCATAAAACTAAATCCCGATTCGTCGGGATTTTTTTGTTTATCATAATTTTATTTATTTGTAACAAGTCAGTTTTTTTATGTTCCAACAGTTAGATAAATGGAATAGTAAGAATGCTGTTTATTGTGCTTTTCGTAAATGCTGTCGAGTTATTAGTGCTATAAGATTGCTTTTTTTATTCTTAAATATAGTAGAG
This sequence comes from Flavobacterium glaciei, assembly GCF_003350545.1. Taxonomy (GTDB): domain Bacteria; phylum Bacteroidota; class Bacteroidia; order Flavobacteriales; family Flavobacteriaceae; genus Flavobacterium; species Flavobacterium glaciei. The sequence goes on along the minus strand of NZ_QQBA01000012.1, from coordinate 70,860 downwards.
TTATGGCCCTTTGAAGTTCATAATATATAAGATTTCATATGTCATTTTATAGTTATTATTCCATTTTGAATTTTAGAGTTTAAATATTCAAGGTTTATTACTAATTGATTTTTTAAAATTTATTTATTTCTTTTTTTGAATAACTTCAAATGTGAACTGAAGTAACATTGTAAGTTGATTTATAAGATAATCTATTTAGTAAAGGAGGTTCGGTAGTTTATGTTTGTTTGAAAGTGGTTTTTTTTTAATAATGTTTCTTTAAAACCATTTCTACACATTCGAGTTTAAATGTGTAATCATACTTAACTTTTCTTTCCATAAAAAATGCCCCAAAAAGTGTCTAACTTTTTGAGGCATATTTATTATGAATGGCTTTCTTGTTAAGAACATATTATATTGCTTTATAAAAAACAGTTATTTTTATTTATTTGGTTTTATTAAATGCACATTGCCATAACTTTTTCTGATTTCGATTAGATTACGTTCTGCTTCAATTCTTGTTTTGAAATTACCCACCCAAACTTTGTAGTTGGGAGTAAAAAATACAATCGTACCATCTAAGTAATTGAATTCTTGTCTGAATTGATATAAAGTGTTTTTTGCCTTTTCGCTTTCACCACTAAAAATTTGAATTTTATAACGGTCATTTACAGTGTTTGATTGATTGGTTTTACGTTTTTCTGTAAGCAATTGCTCAAATTTCGAATCTTGTTTTAGCGTAATATTTTGTTGTTGCGCACTTGTTTTTGAATGAAAAAAGGCTATTAAAATAAGAGTGGAAAGTGTCGTCTTCAGGCTTAAAATTCTCATAATTAGGGTGTTTTTATGCAAAATTAATATTTAGTGTGTAATACCAAATCAAAAATGTTATTTAGAATAAATATAAATTGAAATTAAGGTTATTTTAGGGTTTTGAGAATAGTTCTTATGTCGTATTTTTGTCAAATATTTTAAACAAAGGAACAGTTATCCTAACTTGTTAGAAAAGACTGTGCCAATTTTAGTAGATAATCATTATACTATATGAAAAAGGTGGGTAACCATAATTCGATCACAAGAAAATTATTTTTAGGCTTAGCCCTATCGTTAATTTTCTCTTTAACTTCATTTGGTCAAGAAGCTGCTCCTGCAGTAACTGATGCGGCTGCGGCTCCTGCTGCAACAACTGGTGGAGATGCTGTAAAAGGTAAAGAATTGTTTAATGCAAATTGTGCGGCATGTCACAAATTAGATGCTAAAGCTACAGGGCCTGCGCTAAGAGGTGTAGCTGGTAAGTATGATATGCCATGGCTGTACAAATGGATTAAAAATAGTTCTGATTTGATTAAGTCTGGAGATGCACAGGCTGTGAAGATTTTTGAAGAAAATAACAAGGCGGTAATGTCTGCTTTTCCTCAACTGTCAAATGCGGATATAGATAATATCATTGCGTATACATCTGAACCTAAAGCTGAGGCTCCAGTAGTGGCTGGTGTTCCTGTACCTGGAGCTGCTGCGTCAGATAGTGGTGTATCGAATAATATTATATTAGGTGCTTTAGCATTTGTTATGGTAATATTGGTTGTGATGTTGTTTTTGGTAAACCAAGTTTTATCAAAAGTAGCTAAAGCAAATGGTATCGTAGTTACGCCAAAAACGCCAACAACTTCTATTTGGAAGGCTTTTGCTAGAAACCAGTTTTTAATATTGGTAAGCGCTATATTTCTGCTCTTAGCAAGTGCTTATTTTGTATATGGATTTTTTATGCAGATAGGCGTTGATCAGGATTATGCACCTATTCAACCAATACATTATTCACACAGAATTCACGCTGGTGATAATGAAATCAACTGTAAATATTGTCACTCTGCTGCTAGAGTAAGTAAAAATGGTGGAATTCCTTCGTTGAATGTTTGTATGAATTGTCATAAAAACATCGCTGAAGTTGCTGAAACTACCGCTACTCCAGAATACAGTAAAGCATTTTATGATGAGCAAATCCAAAAATTATACACCGCTGTAGGTTGGGATAAAACAACTCAAAGTTACACTGGAAAAACACAGCCTGTTAAATGGGTTCGTATTCATAATTTGCCTGACTTCGTTTATTTCAATCACTCTCAGCACGTAACTGTTGCAGGGATTGAATGTCAAACATGTCACGGTCCGGTTCAAGAGTACGAAATTCAAAAACAATTTGCTCCTTTAACTATGGGTTGGTGTATTGATTGTCATAGAAAAACGGATGTTAAAATGGAAGGCAATGAGTATTATACCAAAATTCACGAAGAACTTTCTAAGAAATATGGTGTAGACAAATTGACTGCTGCACAAATGGGAGGTTTAGAGTGTGGTAAATGCCACTATTAATCAAATTATTAAGATTTTAATATTTATATATGTCATCAAACAAAAAATACTGGAAAAGTGTTGAAGAACTAGACAAAAATAGTTCTATTGTTGAGGCGCTTAGAAATAACGAATTTGTTGAAGAAATTCCTACTGATGAATTTTTAGGAAATAGTGACGCTTTGTCATCATCTTCAACATCACGTCGTGATTTTTTAAAGTACGTTGGTTTTAGCACTGCGGCAGCTACGCTCGCAGCTTGCGAAGGTCCTGTAAACAAGTCTATACCTTATGTGCTTCAGCCGGAGCAAATCATTCCTGGAGTGGCGGATTATTATGCGACTACTGTTTTTGACGGATTTGATTTTGCTAATCTATTAGTTAAAACTCGTGAAGGTCGTCCTATCAAAATAGACAGTAATAACATTGCTGGTGCAAATTTTAGCGCTAATGCAAGAGTTCATGCGTCTATACTTTCGTTGTATGATAGTATGCGTTTAAAAGAGCCTAAAGTTGAAGGTAAAAATTCAACTTGGTCAGCTGTTGATTCTAAAATCAAATCAAGTATAGCTGATGCTGCTGCAAAAGGCGGTCAAGTGGTCCTTTTAACAAATACATTGGCGAGCCCATCTACAGAAAAATTAATTGCTGAATTTATCGGTAAAAATCCAAATGCTAAGCATGTTGTTTATGATGCTGTATCTGAATCTGAAGCGTTAGATGCTTTTGAAACGGTTTATGGAGAAAGAGCTTTGGTTGATTATGATTTTTCTAAAGCTTCGCTTATAGTATCTGTTGGTGCTGATTTTCTTGGTGATTGGCAGGGTGGAAGTTATGATTCAGGATATGCTAAAGGAAGAATTCCTAAGGCTGGAAAAATGTCTCGTCATTTTCAGTTAGAAGCTAATATGACTTTGTCTGGTGCTGCAGCTGATAAGCGTATACCTATGTCTACGGCTAATCAAAAACAAGCATTAGTTCATATATATAATGTAGTAACTGGTTCTTCTGTTGCGGTAAGCTTAGAAGATAAATTTAAATCAGAAGTTACAAAAGCGGCTCAACAATTAAAAGCTGCTGGTTCAAAAGGAGTGTTGGTATCTGGGATTCAAGATAAAAATGCTCAATTGTTAGTATTAGCTATCAACCAAGTGTTGGCAAGTGAAGCTTTCAGTACTTCTGGAGTAAGACAAATTAGAAAAGGTTCTGATGCAAAAGTTACTCAGTTAATTAAAGATATGAAAGCTGGAAGTGTTCATACATTAGTAATGAGTGGTGTTAATCCGGTTTATACTTTAGCTGATAGTGTTTCATTTGTTGAAGGACTTAAAAAGGTTAAAACTTCTGTGTCGTTTTCTTTGAAGGAAGACGAAACTGCTTTAGTTAGTACTATTGCGGCTGCTGTTCCACATTATTTGGAATCATGGAATGATGTAAGTATTACAAAAGGTACTTATGGAATTACTCAGCCTACAATTCGTCCACTTTTTAATACAAAACAATTTCAAGATGTATTGTTGTCTTTAAATGGATTAACAGGAACATTCTATGATTATATTAAGGCTAATGCATCATCAATAATAACTGGTTCTACTTGGAACAAAGTGTTACATGACGGTGTTTATGTGGGAACTATTCCATCCGCTGCTGGTGGTTCTGCTGATTTTAGTGCTGCTGCAAATGCTTTGGCACAATCGAAAGTTGTTCAAGGACTTGAACTAGTTTTATATACTAAAACAGGTATGGGAGATGGACAACAAGCAAATAATCCATGGTTACAAGAGTTTCCAGATCCAATTACAAGAGTTTCTTGGGATAATTATGTTACTGTTTCTAATGCTGATGCTAAGAAATATGAACTTTCTAATGAAATTGTAGCAAATGGTGGTTTAAATGGAAGTTATGCTACTATTACTACTTCTGAAGGACTTAAATTAGAAAATGTTCCAGTAATTGTTCAGCCTGGTCAAGCAGTTGGTACTATTGGTTTAGCTTTGGGTTACGGTCGTAAAGCTGCTCTTAAAGAAGAAATGATGGTAGGTTTAAACGCTTACTCTTTATATAAAGAATTTAATAATGTACAGTCTGTAACATTAGAAAAATCTGGTGGAGAACATGAGTTTGCTTGTGTTCAAGGTCAGAAGACATTAATGGGTAGAGGTGATATTATTAAAGAAACGTCTTTAGAAATTTTCAATACAAAAGATGCTCACATTTGGAATAAACAACCAATGGTTTCATTGGATCACAAAGAGGTTGAAGCAACTAAAGTAGATTTATGGGAATCATTTGATCGATCAACTGGTCACCATTTTAATCTTTCTATAGACTTGAACGCTTGTACCGGTTGTGGTGCTTGTGTGATAGCTTGTCATGCTGAAAACAATGTTCCTGTTGTTGGAAAATCAGAGGTTAGAAGAAGTCGTGATATGCACTGGTTGCGTATCGATAGATATTATTCTTCTGAAAGTACTTTTGAAGGTGATAATGAAAGAAAAGAGAATATCGCAGGTTTGTCTAGTTCATTGTCTACATTTAACGAAATGGAAAAAGCGGGTGATAATCCACAAGTTTCTTTTCAGCCCGTAATGTGTCAGCACTGTAACCATGCGCCTTGTGAGACTGTTTGTCCAGTAGCAGCTACTTCCCACTCTCGTCAAGGTCAAAATCATATGGCTTATAACAGATGTGTTGGAACTCGTTACTGTGCTAATAACTGTCCTTATAAAGTGCGTCGTTTTAACTGGTTCTTGTACAACAAAAACAGTGAATTCGATTATCATATGAATGACGATTTAGGGCGTATGGTATTAAATCCAGACGTAAATGTTCGTTCTCGTGGAGTTATGGAGAAATGTTCTATGTGTATTCAAATGACACAAGCTACAATTTTGAAAGCTAAAAGAGAAGGAAGAGCAATCGTTGATGGTGAATTCCAAACTGCATGTTCAAATGCTTGTTCTAATGGAGCAATGAAATTTGGTGATGTAAATGATTCCGAAGCAGAAATAACTAAATTAGCTGCTGACGAAAGAATGTATCATTTATTGGAGCATGTTGGAACAAAACCAAATGTGATTTATCACGTTAAAGTTAGAAATACCTAGTACAAAAAATAATTAATTAAGAATCAATATAAAGGATTATGTCGTCTCACTACGAAGCAACCATTAGAAAACCCTTAGTTATAGGTGATAAATCTTATCACGATGTAACTGTAGATGTAGCTGCACCTGTTGAAGGTAAAGCAAATAAGCATTGGTGGATTGTGTTTTCAATCGCATTAATAGCCTTCCTTTGGGGACTAGGCTGTATCATTTACACCGTATCTACAGGTATTGGAACATGGGGATTAAATAAAACTGTTGGATGGGCTTGGGATATCACCAACTTTGTTTGGTGGGTTGGTATTGGTCACGCAGGAACTCTTATTTCGGCAGTATTATTACTTTTTCGTCAGCGTTGGAGAATGGCGATTAACCGTTCTGCAGAAGCAATGACTATTTTCTCCGTAATTCAAGCAGGTTTATTTCCAATCATACACATGGGACGTCCATGGTTAGCGTATTGGGTTTTACCAATTCCGAATCAATTTGGTTCTCTTTGGGTAAACTTTAACTCTCCATTACTTTGGGATGTATTTGCAATTTCAACTTATCTTTCGGTATCATTAGTTTTCTGGTGGACTGGTTTGTTACCTGATTTTGCGATGTTACGTGATAGAGCTATTACTCCTTTTAACAAAAGAGTATATTCTATATTAAGTTTTGGATGGAGCGGTAGAGCAAAAGACTGGCAACGTTTTGAAGAAGTATCTTTGGTACTTGCAGGTTTGGCTACTCCACTTGTACTTTCTGTGCATACTATTGTATCTATGGACTTTGCTACATCTGTTATTCCAGGATGGCATACAACAATTTTCCCTCCTTATTTCGTTGCTGGTGCTGTTTTCTCAGGATTTGCAATGGTAAATACTTTGCTTATAATTATGAGAAAAGTATCTAATTTAGAAGCTTACATTACTATTCAACATATCGAATTGATGAATATAGTGATCATGATTACAGGTTCTATTGTGGGTGTTGCTTACATTACTGAATTGTTTGTAGCATGGTATTCTGGTGTAGAATATGAACAATATGCTTTCTTGAATAGAGCTACTGGACCATACTGGTGGGCATATTGGTCTATGATGACTTGTAATGTTTTTTCACCGCAATTCATGTGGTTCAAAAAATTAAGAACTAGCATCATGTTCTCCTTTATAATTTCGATTGTTGTAAACATAGGAATGTGGTTTGAGAGATTTGTAATTATCGTAACTTCTTTACATAGAGATTATTTACCATCATCTTGGACAATGTTTTCACCTACATTCGTTGATATTGGAATTTTTATTGGAACAATAGGTTTCTTCTTTGTATTGTTCTTATTATATTCAAGAACATTCCCTGTAATAGCACAAGCAGAAGTAAAAACAATTTTGAAAGGAACTGGAGATAATTACAAAAGAGAAAGAGAAGCAAATAAAGATTCACATCATGAGTAATAAAGTAATATACGCCATTTATAATGACGATGATATATTGATGGATGCGGTAAAAAAAACCAGAGCAGCTCATCATCATATTGAAGAAGTTTTTACTCCATTCCCTGTACACGGGTTGGATAAAGCCATGGGAATTGCACCAACAAGATTAGCAATTTGTGCTTTTCTTTATGGTTGTGTCGGTATTTCGGTAGCTACTGCTATGATGAATTATATTATGATTCAAGACTGGCCACAAGATATTGGTGGAAAACCAAGTTTTAGTTACATCGAAAACATGCCGGCTTTCGTGCCAATTATGTTTGAACTTACGGTGTTTTTTGCAGCACACTTAATGGTTATTACTTTTTATATGAGAAGTAAATTATGGCCATTTAAAGAAGCAGAAAATCCGGATGTAAGAACTACAGACGACCATTTTTTAATGGAAGTAGCTGTACATGATAATGAAGAAGAGTTGATTTCTTTTTTCCAAAGTACGGGAGCTGTAGAAGTTAAAGTAATAGATAAGCATTAATTAGAGATATGAAAAGCGTATATAAAATAACACTTTTATTTGGTATAACTATTTTAGTTTCATCATGCCATAATAATGCGGCACCAAACTATCAGTATTTTCCAAATATGTACGAATCAGTAGGGTACGAAACTTATGCTGAGTCGAATGCATTTAAAAATGGTAAAGAAGGTCAACTTCCTGCTGAAGGAAGCTTAGATAGAGGTACTGTACCGTATGAATACGAAAATTCTACTGCAGGGTATGAATTGGCTAAAGCCAATTTGAAATCCCCATTAGAAACGATGGACAAGGATCTTGAAAAAGGAAAAGAACTTTTTGAAATTTATTGTGCTACTTGTCATGGTAATAGTGGTAATGGTAAAGGTAAGCTTGTAGAAAGAGAAAAGTTTTTGGGTGTTCCCAGTTACAAAGACAGAGTCATTACTGAAGGAAGTATTTTTCACATTGTAACGTATGGTATAAACTCAATGGGATCACATGCTAATCAATTGAGTGCTCAAGAACGTTGGATTGTCGCCGATTACGTTCTGAAATTAAAAAGTGAATTATAATTGTTGAACAAACTGATCGTAATAGATATGTATACATTTTCAAGTAAATTAAAAACTCTTTCTTTCATCTTAATGGCCGTAGGTATATTAGGTATTGGATATGGTTTTTTAACTGCACCAAAAGATATTCAAGAAGTTGAGAAACTGCTTGCTGCTGAGAGTCATGGTGGGCATGGCGAAGTTAAACATGAAGCAACTTCAACTTCTACATCTTCACATGATGGAGAGTCTGACCATTCAGAAGCTACAGAAGAGAAAAAAATTGTTGAATCAGCTACAGTTGTTGGTTCGTCTTCAGATTCATCCAAAGTTGATAGCACAGACGTTGTTGAAGAAACACAAGTTGTACCAGTAGTAAAAAAAGAAGGAGGTCATGAACTTACTGCCGAAGAGGAGCACAATGAACATTTAAATCATGTTTTACACCAGCTTCAAAATAAACCATGGTCTGCTTTGTATGTTGCTTGTATCTTCTTTATGCTAATTTCATTAGGAGTTTTAGTTTTCTATGCAATTCAACAGGTAGCCCAGGCTGGGTGGTCTCCAGTTTTATTTAGAGTTATGCAGGGTATAACTTCTTATTTACCAGTTGGTTCAATTATCTTTTTTGTGATTTTGATATTATGTGGATTACATTTTAATCACATTTTCATATGGTTAGACCCTGAAGTTGTTGCTAGTGATAAACTAATAGCGAACAAGGCTGGATATTTAAATTTCCCTTTTTGGATTATTAGAGCTGCAATATTTTTGACTGGATGGAGTTTATATCAATATTTTTCTAGAAAAAATTGTTTAGCACAAGATGAAGAGAATGATAATACTTTTTACAAGAAAAACTTCAACATATCAGCTATGTTTTTAGTTTTCTTTATAGTGTCAGAATCTATAATGTCTTGGGATTGGATAATGTCTATTGATCCGCACTGGTTCAGTACCTTGTTTGGTTGGTATGTATTTGCAAGTTTCTTTGTTAGTGGAATAACTGTTATTGCATTAGTTACTTTGTATTTAAAATCTAGAGGATACTTAGAGTATGTTAATACAAGCCATATTCATGATTTAGCTAAATTTATGTTTGGATTAAGTGTTTTCTGGACTTATTTGTGGTTTTCACAATTTATGTTGATTTGGTATGCTAATATTCCTGAAGAAGTAACTTATTTTATAACTAGAATTGAGTTGTATAATCTTCCTTTCTTTGGTGCAGTAGTAATGAATTTCTTATTTCCTTTATTAATATTAATTAATACTGATTTTAAGAGAATTACATGGGTACTAGTTATGGCAGGAATTGTAATATTAGCTGGTCATTATATTGATTTCTTTAATATGATTATGCCAGGAACTGTAGGAGACAGATGGTTTATTGGTATTCCTGAAATAGCATCAGTTCTTTTCTTCTTAGGATTATTTATTTATATTGTATTTACAGCATTAACTAAAGCCCCTTTGTTAGCTAAAAGAAATCCTTTCATAGAAGAAAGTAAACATTTTCATTATTAATATTTAAAGAAGATAACAGATGACAAGTTTGTTGGTAATTATAGTTTTAGTTTTATTAGCTGTTGCTTTATGGCAATTGACTAAAATATTCGACCTAACGCAAGTTGGTTCTAATTCAGATAGTTCAGAAATAGCAACTGATAATGATAATAACGTTCAAGGTTATTTGATGTTTGGTTTTCTGGCTTTTATTTATATTTTTTCAATTTACGGATTGTTTAAATGGGGTCCTTTAGTATTACATACACCTGCCTCAGCGCATGGTGGACAAATTGATAATTTAATGAATATTACATGGGTACTTATTTTTATAGTTCAGGCTGTTACTCAAGTATTGTTACATTATTTTTCTTTCAAATACAGAGGGAAAAAAGATCAAAAAGCTCTTTATTTTGCTGATAATAATAAACTAGAAGCTATTTGGAGTGTTATTCCGGCGGTTGTTTTAGCTGGTTTAATTCTTTATGGTCTTTTTGCTTGGACTAATATTATGTTCGTTGATGAAGATGAAGATACAATAGTTATTGAGTTGTATGCACAACAATTTAACTGGAAAGCTAGATATTCTGGAGATGATAATGTATTAGGTAAAGCTAATGTTAGATTCATTGAAGGGGCAAATGCCGTTGGTGTTGATTTAGCGGATCCTTATGCTCAAGATGATATTGTAGTAACTGAATTGCATATTCCTAAAGGAAAAAAGATTCTCTTCAAAATGCGTTCTCAAGATGTTTTGCACTCCGCATACATGCCACACTTTAGAGCACAAATGAACTGTGTTCCTGGTATGGTTACACAATTTGCTTTTGAACCTATATATACAACAGCTGAGTATAGAGAATTGCCATTTATGGTAGAGAAAGTTGCTAATATTAATGCTTTAAGGTCAAAGAAAAGTATTGAATTAGTTGCAAAAGGTGAAACTGCTTTAGATCCTTACACGTTTGATTACTTATTGCTATGTAATAAAATCTGTGGAGCATCACATTATAACATGCAAATGAAAATTATTGTAGATACTCCGGAAGACTATAAAGCATGGTTAAAAGATAAAGCTACAATCGTAAGTGAAGTTAAAGCTGCATTGGCTGAACCTGATGCTACAAATGCATCATCTGGTAAAGATTCTACAAAAGCAAAAGATACAGCAGTAGTTGCTGTAACCATGAAATAATTAATAAGAATATTTAAAGTAAACATATATGTCAGCAGAAGGTCACGATCACGCAATAGATCACGAACACGAACATCATCATAAAGACACTTTTATTACTAAATACATTTTTAGTATTGATCATAAAATGATTGCTAAACAATACCTAATTACTGGTATTATTATGGGGATTATTGGTGTAGGAATGTCTATGCTATTTAGAATGCAATTAGCATGGCCTGAAGAATCTTTTAAAATTTTTAATATTTTATTAGGTGATAAATTTGCTCCAAACGGCGTAATGACTAATGATATTTATTTGGCATTGGTTACGATACATGGAACCATTATGGTTTTCTTTGTATTGACTGCTGCTTTAAGTGGTACATTTAGTAATTTATTAATACCACTTCAAATTGGTGCCCGAGATATGGCATCAGGTTTCATGAATATGATTTCGTACTGGTTATTCTTTTTGTCAAGTGTAATTATGGTTTGTTCTCTTTTTGTTGAAGCAGGACCTGCTTCATCAGGATGGACAATTTATCCACCTTTGAGTGCTTTGCCTCAAGCTATTCCTGGCTCTGGTTTAGGTATGACTTTATGGTTAGTTTCAATGGCTATTTTTATTGCTTCTTCTTTGATGGGTTCACTGAATTACGTTGTAACTGTAATAAATTTAAGAACTAAAGGTATGACTATGACTAGATTGCCTCTTACTATTTGGGCTTTCTTTGTTACTGCAATTATTGGTATAGTTTCTTTTCCGGTTCTTTTATCTGCAGCTTTATTGTTAATATTTGACAGAAGCTTTGGAACATCATTCTTCCTATCAGATATTTATATAGCTGGTGAAGTTTTACATTATCAAGGTGGTTCACCAGTTTTGTTTGAACACTTATTTTGGTTCTTAGGGCATCCTGAGGTTTATATAGTTTTACTACCCGCACTAGGTATTACTTCGGAAGTCATTGCAACAAATTCACGTAAACCAATTTTTGGTTATAGAGCGATGATCATGTCAATTTTGGCAATTGCTTTCCTATCAACCATTGTATGGGGACACCATATGTTTATATCAGGTATGAATCCATTTTTAGGTTCTGTCTTTACCTTTACAACTTTGTTGATTGCTATACCTTCAGCTGTAAAAGCCTTTAATTATATCACTACACTTTGGAAAGGTAACTTACAGTTGAATCCTGCTATGTTGTTTTCAATTGGTTTAGTTTCTACATTTATAACAGGTGGTTTAACAGGAATTATTCTTGGAGACAGTACGCTTGATATTAATGTGCATGATACATATTTTGTTGTAGCTCACTTTCACTTAGTAATGGGTATTTCTGCTCTCTATGGAATGTTTGCTGGGATTTATCACTGGTTTCCAAGAATGTTCGGAAGAATGTTAAACAAGAATTTAGGATATGTTCACTTTTGGGTAACTGCAATTTGTGCTTATGGTGTTTTCTTCCCAATGCATTTCATAGGATTAGCAGGTTTGCCAAGACGATATTATACAAATACAAACTTTCCGTTATTTGATGATTTACAAAACGTAAACGTTTTAATAACAACGTTCGCATTAATTGGTGGAGTTTTTCAATTAGTTTTCTTATACAACTTTTTCGTTAGTATTTTCTATGGTAAAAAATCTGTGATGAATCCTTGGAAGTCGAATACACTAGAATGGACAGCACCCGTTGAACACATGCACGGTAACTGGCCAGGTGAAATTCCTCACGTTTACCGTTGGCCTTATGACTACAGTAATCCAGCACATGATGTGGATTTTGTACCTCAAAACGTTCCAATGAAAGAAGGTGAAGAAGTTTTACACCATTAAAAATATTTTTAAAGCCTCTACGAAAGTAGAGGCTTTTTTTGTTATTATATTTTTTGTTACCTAATGTGCATCGTTCTAATAACTATTTTTTCTAAATTTATAGCAATTATAATTTATAATATTTAATTCGAAATTGCTTCCCTATCTTTGCTATATGAATGAAAATTTAGACCCAACATCAAACGGTTACAATTCGGAAGAACTAGATCTTGAGAAAAAATTAAGACCTCTTTCGTTCGATGATTTTGCTGGACAAGATCAGATTTTGGAAAACCTGAAAGTTTTTGTACAAGCTGCTAATCAACGCAATGAGGCACTCGATCATACCCTTTTTCATGGACCCCCAGGTTTAGGTAAGACTACTCTAGCAAATATTTTGGCTAATGAACTTCAAGTTGGAATTAAGATTACATCGGGTCCTGTATTAGATAAACCGGGAGATTTAGCTGGTTTATTGACTAACTTAGAGGAAAGAGATGTTTTGTTTATTGATGAAATTCATCGCTTGAGTCCTATTGTTGAAGAATATCTGTATTCTGCTATGGAGGATTTCAAAATTGACATCATGATTGAATCAGGACCAAATGCTAGAACCGTTCAAATTAATTTGAATCCATTTACCTTAATTGGTGCCACCACGCGTTCTGGATTATTGACAGCTCCTATGCGAGCTCGTTTTGGGATATCGTCTCGTTTACAATATTATACCACTGAGCTGCTGACTACAATTGTAGAAAGAAGTGCCACTATTTTTAAAATGCCAATTTCTATGGAAGCTGCAATAGAGATTGCAGGTAGAAGTAGGGGAACACCTCGTATTGCTAATGCATTGTTGCGCCGTGTACGTGATTTTGCACAAATTAAAGGAAATGGTACAATTGACATAGAAATTGCTCGTTATGCCTTAAAAGCGCTTAATGTTGATGCGCATGGCTTAGATGAAATGGATAATAAAATCTTAACCACAATTATCGATAAATTTAAAGGTGGACCAGTTGGTTTAACTACTTTGGCGACAGCTGTTTCCGAAAGTAGTGAAACTATCGAGGAAGTTTATGAGCCGTTTTTGATTCAAGAAGGATTTATCATGAGAACGCCACGAGGGCGTGAAGTCACCGATAAAGCATACAAGCATTTGGGTAAATTAAATACAAATATTCAAGGAGGATTGTTTTAATTCCTTTTAGATCTAATTCCTACTATTTTCGTTGTTCCTTATTTTGTAAAACTAAGCATCAAAAAGGTTTGTTTTTCTAAATCAGGAGATGCTATTAGAGCTTTAAAAATCTGTTTATTAACTTCTAGATCCTGATTATAAACCACAAGTCTACATATACACAATTTATCAAATCCGAAGCGCAACGTCTCGGTTTTTTATCTTGTGGAATATCCAAAGCTGGCTTCTTAGAGCAAGAAGCACCACGTTTAGAAAGCTGGTTAAATAACAACCGAAATGGCCAAATGTCCTATATGGAAAACCATTTTGACAAGCGTCTTAATCCAACATTATTAGTTGATGATGCCAAAAGTGTTGTTTCGCTTTTGTTAAATTATTTCCCCGAAGAACTACAAAATCAGGATACTTATAAAATTTCAAAATATGCTTATGGGCAGGATTATCATTTTATAATCAAGGAAAAACTCAAAGAGTTTTTGTTTTCCATTCAATCAACAATTGGAGATGTATCTGGCCGTGCTTTTGTAGATTCTGCGCCTGTACTTGATAAAGCTTGGGCTGCTAAAAGTGGTTTGGGTTGGATAGGAAAAAACAGTAATTTATTGACTCAAAAAGTAGGCTCATTTTATTTTATTGCAGAACTTATTATTGATTTAGAATTAGACTACGATAATCCTACAACGGATCATTGTGGAACTTGTACTGCTTGTCTTGATGCCTGCCCTACAGAGGCAATAGTTGCTCCTTATGTCGTTGATGGTAGTAAATGTATTTCTTATTTCACTATTGAATTAAAAGAAAATATTCCTCACGAAATGAAAGGTAAATTTGATGATTGGGCTTTTGGATGTGATGTATGTCAGGATGTTTGTCCTTGGAATAAGTTCTCCAAACCTCATAATGAACCATTGTTTGATGCAAATCCTCAACTTATGTCTATGTCAAAGAAAGATTGGATTGAAATAACCGAAGAAACATTTAAGTCCGTTTTTAAAAATTCTCCACTCAAAAGAGCTAAGTTTCATGGCATAAAAAGGAATCTTGATTTTTTAAAATAAAGATATTTGAGATTTAATTTTTTTTATTTTTTATAGATGATTCTCTAATAATAACCCTAGTTTCTAATTCAACAGTTCTTGGAGTGAAAGGAATTCCTTCTTTATGACAATTCATTTCTTCCAATAATAAATTAAAAGATTCGATCCCCATTTCATGGCTTGGTTGATCCACAGTACTTAATTTTGGCGTTAGTACTTGTGACATAAACCAATTGCTAAAACCAATAACTGATACCTGTTCAGGAACATTGACTTTATTTTCATTAAAATATGCAAGTGTTCCAACTGCTACCAAATCTGTAATTGCAAAAACTCCATCGATGTCTGGATGTTCATTGATGATTTGTTTGGCAAAATTTTTTCCTTCTTCAAACGTCACGTTTTCGCAAGTATAAACTAATTTTGTGTCAAAAGGAATGTTGTTTTTCTCCAGCGCTTTTTTATAACCAATGTACCTGTCTATTGAATTTTGAGGATTCAATGGGCCGCGAATATGAGCAATCTTCTTACAACCATTATCAATTAAGTGTTGAACGGCATTAAAAGCGGCTTTTTGGTCATCAATTATTACCTTTGAGCATTTAGAGAGCTTAGCAATTTTGTCAAACATTACAAATGGAATGTTTCTATTTATTATTTCCTTAATATGGTCGTCATTATTAGATTCATTAGAAAGTGACATTATGATACCATCGACTCTTTTGTTAATTAGTAATTCTACTTGTTTTTTTTCTAAAGCCAAAGTTTCATTGGATTGTAAAATAATAACAAGATATCCGTTTTTCTCTGCTTCATTAATAAT
This sequence comes from Flavobacterium glaciei, assembly GCF_003350545.1. Lineage (GTDB taxonomy): Bacteria > Bacteroidota > Bacteroidia > Flavobacteriales > Flavobacteriaceae > Flavobacterium > Flavobacterium glaciei. Next base: position 55,370 of record NZ_QQBA01000012.1, on the reverse strand, counting down.
GGCATTTACCACATTCGAAAAAAAGTGATGTACTACTTCAGGAATAATTAATCCAATGGTTTTTGATTCTTTGGTTCTTAAATTTACGGCAAAACTATTAGGAGTATAATGTAGTTTTTGAGCAAGTTCAATTACCGCTCTCTTAGTTTTGTCACTAACATCGGGATAGTTTTTTAATGCTTTTGAAACTGTAGTTATCGAAATCCCCAGTTTAGTTGCAATTTCTTTAAGAGTAATATCTTTCATGAATCGAATTTCTACGGATTTTATTTTAGGAAAATATTTTTAGAAATGACTTTATTTTAAATCTCCAGATGTTTAATTTGTGCCTATAAAAACGGACTCTAACTTAAAATATTCTTTACCAAGATATTAATTTTTATCTTATTTCTGTATTTTTTATTAAAATAAACAAATTAATATTGATTAGTTAAATACGTGTTGGTTGATTATTAAGGATTCAATTTTTTTACGTCGACTCTCTTTCAATTATGTTAGTTTCTAATTCAATTGACTGGAAAATAACGGGTAAATTCTTCTTTTTTAGATTGATTTCGTCAAACAGAATCGCAGCAGATCTTCTTCCAATTTCAAAACCAGGTTGGTCAATTGTGGAGAGTTTTGGAGATATAACGCTCGACATAAACCAATTACTGAAACCTAGAACAGCGATGCGTTGTGGGATTGAAATCTCTATTTCGTTAAAATATTTAATGATTCCAATAGCAACTAAATCTGTGACTGCAAAAATAGCATCGATTTCAGGGTGCTCTTTAATTACTTTTTTAGCATTATCATAACCATCTTCAAAGTCTGCATTATTCTCACACACATAAACCAGAGATGAGTCATAAGTAATGCCATTATCTTCGAGTGCTTTTTTATATCCTAAAAATCGATCGATAGCATTCTGCGGGAGATAAGAACCTCTAAAGTGAGCTATCTTTTTGTATCCTTTTTTTATAAGATAACAAACCGCATTGTAAGCCGCTTTTTTATCATTGATGGTTATCTTAGAGCAATTTACAAGCTTTGCAATTTTATCAAGAAGTACCAGAGGAGTCTTATGAGCAAGAATCGATTTTAAATGTTCAAAATCACCTGTTTCATTAGATAACGACATTAAAATTCCATCAACTCTTTTATTTAATAATAGATTGATTTGTTTCTTTTCAAACTCTATTTTTTCATTCGATTGTAAAATGATAACCAAGTAATCCCTCTTCTCAGCTTCTTCTAGAATTCCTTTGATTACACTAGAAAAAAAATCATGCACAAGCGTAGGGATTATCAATCCAATAGTCTTTGATTCTTTTGTTCTAAGATTTACTGCAAAACTATTAGGTGAATAATGTAATTTTTGAGCAAGTTCAATAACTGCTTTTTTTGTTTTTTCACTGACGTCTGAATATCCTTTAAGTGACTTTGAAACGGTGGTTATTGAAATTCCCAATTGGTCGGCAATTTCTTTGAGAGTGGGGTTATTCATATTGCAATACTCTATTTGTAAAAGCCAAAAAACTGCTTTCTGAGAACGAATTTACAATTTATTTATTGTAAACCAATTTTCAAAAAACAGTTTCGTACACTTTTATTAGTTTTAAAAGAAAAAGAACATTTTAATACTAAATCAATTGTGTAATTATTAATTAAAGGGAAAATTTTATCAGAAAGTATTATTTTGTGATGCTCTTACAATTATTTAAATAAGTATTTGAGGATTCATAAAAGCATTGATTTCTTGAATGGATATTTTTGGATTTGCACCTTCATTTTTTGCTACAATAGCTCCTAAAGCGCAAGCAAAATCTATGGCTTCTTGCGGGTTTTCATCATACAATAGTTTAGAAAGTAAACCGGCTAAAAAAGAATCTCCAGAACCTACAGTATCTACAACATCAATTTTGTAGCCGCTATTGTAATACATTTTCTCATTGTAGTACAAAACAGCGCCATGACTTCCTTTAGTCACACAAATGTGTTTTGTGTTTGTCTGTTCTGCTATAAAAAGTATATTTTGTTCCAATGAATGATAGGGAGAGTTCATAAAAGCACTAATTTCAAATAACTCATCATCATTGAATTTTATAAAATCAGATTGCATCATCAAATTAATAAGTATTTCTTTTGTGTAAAAAGGAGCACGTAAATTAACATCGAAAACAGCGTATTTTGCATAGTTTATTATCTCTAAAAGGGATGTATGCGATACAGAATCTCTACACACAAGAGTCCCAAAAACAAGTGCATCCGCTTTTTTGACCATGATTTCATCTTCTGGAATACAAATAATTTTGTCCCATGCAACAGGGTAATTGATGGTGTAGGAAGCAGAACCTTTATCGTTTAATTGAACAATAACTTGTCCAGTAGATAAGTTTTCGTCTATTTGAATCGTTTCGGTAGCGACTCCGTTTTTTTCAATAAAAGCAAGGAGTTCTTTTCCGATTTCATCCTTTCCAATTCGGCTGATTATTTGCGCATTTACTCCAAGTGATGCGAGTCTTAATGCTACATTTAATGGCGCCCCGCCGATTTTCCGATGTGTAGGGAAAACATCAAACAAGACTTCTCCAAAACAGATTATTTTTTTGGTCATGATTATTCGTTTTTTGATAGACTTTCAGATAGTTCTTCTAATGTTCTTCCTTTGGTTTCTGGCATTTTTGTAAATACCCAAAGCAGTTGGAAAACCATCATAATACAGAATATAGCAAAAACAGTTGTTGTTCCAATTTCTTTGAATAAAAATGGAATAAAAGAAGGAATCAATGCAGCTAAGACCCAATGAACAGAGGTCCCAAAAGAGGTTCCGGCTGCTCTTAGTTTATTAGGGAACAATTCGGAGATAAATACCCAAATCACGGCTCCTTGTCCTATCGCGTGGGATGCAATAAACAAAAAGAAAAATAGCGGAACGGCCATTCCTTTCCATTCAAAATAAAAGGCAGTTGTTACTAATCCCAAAGAAATAATGTATCCAACAGAACCTAAATACATCAATGTTTTTCTTCCGTATTTGTCAATCAGCGAGATTCCAATCATGGTAAAAATCAAATTAATCACTCCAATTCCGATACTACTCAAAAAAGAAGCTGATTTCTCTAATCCTGCTAATTCAAAAATTCGAGGTGCATAATATAGAAAAGCATTAATCCCGGAGAGCTGATTGAAAAAAGCAATAAAAAAAGCCAATAGTAATGGTTTTCTGTATTTTGCCATAAAAATAGATTCGTTTTTTTCTTCATGTGATGTTTCTTTTTCAATAGCTGCTATTTCTGCTTCTACTGCTGAGTCACTATTAATTTGTTTCAAAATAGCGACTGCTTTTGCTCTGTCTTTCTTGTATTCTAAAATCCAACGCGGACTTTCCGGGATTCCAAATACCAGAATTGTGTATAGAAAGGATGGGAAAGCTTGTATTCCTAACATCCAACGCCAGGCATTTTCTCCAATATCCTGTAAATAATAGTTTGAGGTAAAGGCGATTAATATTCCAAAAACAATATTGAATTGGTATAAAGCAACTAATTTTCCGCGGTCTTTAGCAGGAGCTATTTCAGAAACATATGTAGGAGCAGCAATGGTTGAAGCCCCAATCCCAATTCCGCCAAGAAATCTGAAAATAGAAAATATAATAGGATCATTTGCAAAAGCAGTTCCAATGGAAGAAACAAAAAACAGCAAACCTATAATTATTAAAGTTTTTTTCCGACCTAATATATTCGTTGGAAACGCACCAAAAATAGCACCTATAACCGTTCCCCATAATGCGGATGACATTACTACCAATCCATGAAACAATTCAGAAGAACCCCATAATTGCTGCAATTGTTTGTCTGCTCCCGAAATTACTACGGTGTCAAATCCAAATAAAAATCCTGCAAACGCAACAATAATGGACCAATAGAGTATTTTTCTGTTATTCATTTTTTATAATTTAGGGTTAATAGTTTTGGTAGATTTAATGATTTGTATTGTTACCAGATTCCTTTAATTCTATGAATAGTGACGTTTTTTATTTCTAGTTTTTCATCAGATTGAATACTAAGTTTGGTGTACGGTTTGCTAGGGAAAATTTGTTCCGTAAAACTGTATACACCACCATTAAGAAAAATTTCAATTGAGGACCAATCTATTACGATTTGATAATCGATTGTTTCTGTTGTAATGTTTGGAATTTTGGTGTTGTGAATTTTTTCTCCAAAACTTTTTTCGAAATTTACTATTCCGGAATGTCGTCTGTCTATCGAAAAGTTTTTTTGTACAGCATCATAATTCAAAACCAAAGAATCATTTACTTCATTGGAAAAAACCAATTTTAAATTTTTTGAAGAAGCTTTAAATTTCACTTCAGATTGGTTGAAATTTTCATACGTAAAAGTGACTTTTTGGTTTGGTTTAATAGGCAATATATCCTTTGAGAATTCTGAAACTAATTGTTTTTTGAACGGTTCAACAGGACTGTTTTTTAGAACATAATTATTGTTTATTTTTTCAAGGGATAGTTCTCGAGGTAGTGTCATGGCACTTCTCCAGTTTTTTGTAGGGGTGTCTCTGGCATATGACCAGTTACTCATCCAGCCTATGAATATTCGTTTATTGTCTGGGGTATTGTTGTAGGTAACTCCAGCATAATTATCAGCACCGTTGTCAATCCATTTAATATCTTTTTGGGTGGTTTTAAAACTTTTCCCATCAAAATCACCTATGAAATATTGTGTTCCAGAGCCTCCATTTGGAGCCCCAGGATTGATACTGATAAGTAAAACCCATTTTTCTTCATTGGAATTGGCAACTTTCAATTTAAAAATATCGGGACATTCCCATACACCGCCATGAGCACCGATATTTTCACCAAATTGACTTTCGAATTTCCAATTAATTAAATTTTCAGAAGTGTAAAATTGAGCGTGATCTCCTGCTACTAATACCATATTCCATAGTTTAGTTTCATTATTCCAGAAAACTTTAGGGTCTCTGAAATCTTTTACGCCGGAATTTTTAACAATAGGATTTTTTTCATATTTCAACCAAGTTTCTCCTTCGTCTAAGCTGTAGGATAATCCTTGTGTTTGATAATCTGTCCTGCCCCCTTTTTCGCCTGCCATGTCGTGATAGGTGAAAACGGCGATCATTGGAGGATTTTCTTTTGTTCCCAAACCTGATGTATTGTCAATATCTACTACTGCACTGCCAGAGAATATCATGCCTAATTTATCAGGGAATAATGCAATTTTTTTATGTGTCCAATGAATTAAATCAGTGCTGGTGGCGTGTCCCCAATGCATCGGTCCCCAAACAATATCGTCTGGGTAATATTGATAAAACAAATGATAAATACCTTTATAATATACCATGCCGTTGGGGTCATTCATCCATTTTTTTTCTGGAGAAAAATGAAATTGTGGTCTAAACGGTTCTTTGTATTTTTCAGTAGAATCAATTTTTATTTTTTCAGAAGAGGTTATGGCAATGATGTTATTTCCTTCTTCTTTTTTACACGAAAACAAGAAAAATGTACTGCCCAAAAAGAAAAAAATCGATATGATGTTGTTTGCGAACTTCATAGAAAAAAGGATTTATTATTATGTTTTATACATAAAAATAGAATTCTATTTTTTAATAATTTAAAATCAAGGTACTAAAAACGTTTTCGGTATGTCGAAAACGTTTTCGATTTCTATTCTGTGCACTATATACAACTATTCAACTTTTTATGAATTAAATGATATAAGTTTGAAAATATTATTAAAAAATTAATTTATGATTTCAACAGTTAAAAGTTTGTTTTTCATGCTCTTACTAAGTTCAGTCGCTTTTAGTCAAAGCAAATCAGATGAGTGGCATTTATACGCAAATTCAAGAGTAAATTATTTTGGTGTTGCTATGGCAAATGGTCAAATAGGAATTGTTACCGATGATACGCCTTTAAAAACAAAAGAAATTATTCTGAATGGCGTTTATGACGGAAGTCCAGAAAATGGAATCAGCAGAATAGTTCGCGGAATTGAATTTCTGAATCTGCATTTGGATATCAATAATCAAGAAATTAAATCAGACAATATTGATAACTGGAGTCAAGTTATTTCGATGAAAGAGGGAACGAGTACGACTTCATTTTCATTTAAAGATTTAGCAACAATTAAGTATACGATTTTGGCAAATAGAGCTATTCCCTTCTCGGCGATGGCAATTGTCGAAATTACCCCTAGTAAAGATATCGATATTACGGCTAATAATTATATGGTTGTTCCGGATGAGTTGAAAGACGCTAAAAGTCAGTTTAGGATTTTGAAAGATAATCAATATTTAATGCCTGTTTTTGGAACAGTTGCTAAAACGCTTACAGGTAAATATACAGTTGCTGCTTCAACTACTTTTCTTTTTGACGGACAAAGCGAAGCTTTAAAGCAAACTGGAAATGAAGTAGGTTTTACTAAAAAATTACAGAAAGGAAAAAAATACCAATTTGCAGTAGCAGGAGGAATTTGTACTTCAAAAGATGTTACTGACCCGTTGAATGAGTCCGAAAGACAACCGATTTATGCATTACAAGAAGGAATTGATAAATTATTGAATCGTCACAAACAAGCATGGGCTGAGTTATGGAATACGGGCGATATACAAATTGAAGGTGATCTTGATGCACAACAACGTGTACGTTTTGCATTATACAATTTGTACTCCTACATCAGGCCTGATACCAGACAAAGTATTGCGCCAATGGGATTGTCATCGCAAGGATATAACGGACATATTTTTTGGGATACTGAACTTTGGATGTATCCAACACTTTTAGCGTTACAGCCAGATATGGCAAAATCATGTTTGGATTACCGTTCAGACCGTTTGCAAAAAGCAAAACAAAAAGCTTTTATTTATGGCTATAATGGAGCAATGTATCCTTGGGAATCTGACGATACTGGTGAGGAAGCCACGCCGACTTGGGCTTTGACCGGGATTTTTGAACAACACATAACTGCAGATGTTTCGATTGCTTTTTGGAATTACTACAGTTATACACAAGATAAGATTTGGTTGAAAAAAGAATGGAATGTTCTAAAAGAAACAGCTGATTTTTGGGTGAGCCGTGTAGTTAAAAATCAAGATGGAAGTTATTCTATTTTGAATGTAGTTGGTGCCGATGAATATGCACAACACGTGGACGATAATGCATTTACAAACGCATCTGCTATTGAGTCTTTGAAAAATACGATTAAGGCAGCCACAATTTTAAACGAGCCGATTAATCCGAGCTGGATAGAAGTTTCAGAAAAATTAATCATTCATAGTGAGAATGGAATTACTCAAAATTATAAAGGGTATGCTGGCCAAATGATAAAACAGGCTGATGTAAATTTATTAGCTTACCCTTTACACATAATCACAGACAAAGTTCAAATAGAAAAAGATTTAGAATACTATGCGGAAAAAATTGATAAAAAAGATGGTCCAGCTATGGCTTCCGGAGTTTTGTCTGTTTTGTATGCACGATTAGGCGATAGAGAAAAGGCTTATAGTTATTTTGTAAAATCCTATTTGCCAAATAGCCGTCCGCCTTTTGGAGTTTTTTCGGAATCAGCTAATAGCAATAATCCATATTTTGCAACTGGTGCAGGAGCAATGCTCCAGGCAGTTATTTATGGTTTTGGAGGAGTGGAACAAACTGATATGGGGTTGAAATACAACAAAGGATTGTTGCCAAAACAATGGAAATCGTTAAAGATTATCGGAATTGGAGTTGACAATAAAACCATTGTCATAAAATAATACTGCAAATAATACTGCAAAAATTTTTATTGCCACAAATACTTGATTTAATCTGTTTGTTATAGATTGAATTATGTGTTAGTGGCTTTTTTGTTTCCTATTATACATTGTATTCAAGAAATGCTATTGACAAAATAAATTTTAGATATACCGATGGATTTTATGCAACGCAAAACAGATTGATTTTTTTTTAAAAATAGGGTTAGAGTAACGAAATCGTTCCGTAAATGTGTTTATAATAGATCCCTGTTTTTTTTAGTGTTATGTAATAGAAAATACAGAATATTTTTTTTCACATCCAAATGTTTTATAGCACATCATTTTAGATAAATTCAGATTGTTAATTTTTGGCAAAAAACGACATTACTTTGCATAATTCGCAATGTTATTTCTTAATCGCGATTTTTTTTGATTAAAATGCAATGATTTTGTGTAGCATATGCGTAAATTATACAATAATGATTTTTTTATTGCTTTTTTTTTATGTTTATTATAATTTTAGTATTAAATTTTTAAAGGATTAATTTTAAAATCGAAAACGTTTTCGGCATAACGAAAACGTTATAGTTTACTTAAATCTTAATGTTATCATAAAATTATAATTATGTTTGATGTTAATATTTAAACAAACCATTTAAACAAATTATTAACCAACTTATTTATTACGTATGAAAAATAGTCTAATTAAAGGCTTGATGGTGTTTCTAGCGGTACTTTGTACAAGTTTGACTTATTCGCAAGATGTGTCCGGTACAGTATCTGATAGTAGTGGTCCGCTTCCAGGGGCTTCTATCTTAGTAAAAGGAACAACAAATGGAGCGCAAACTGATTTCGATGGAAAATTTACTATCAAGAATGTTGGCTCAAACGCAGTTTTAGTTTTTAGTTACATTGGTCTTAAAACACAAGAGGTAAATGTAGCGGGTAAAAGCACAGTAAATGTAGTATTAAAAGAAGATTCAGCTGAATTAAAAGAGGTAGTCGTTATTGGTTACGGTTCAGTTAGAAAGAAAGATGCAACGGGTGCAGTTGATCAATTGAGTTCTAAAAGTTTTGATAATGTAGGAGCACCTAACCCTGCTGATTTATTAAGAGGTAAAGTTGCGGGAGTTCAAGTAACTCAATCAAGTGGTGAGCCAGGAGCTGCTGCAAGTATCAGAATTCGTGGAAATTCATCTATCCGTTCTGGAAACGGACCACTTATTGTTGTTGATGGTGTGCCCTTAGATGGTGGTGATGTTTCTGCAGGAAATGATATTGGATTAGGTAGTCAATCTGCTAGAAACCCATTAAACTTTATCAACCAAAACGATATCGAAAGTATGACAGTCTTGAAAGACGCGTCTTCTACTGCTATCTATGGTTCTCGTGGAGCAAATGGTGTTATTGTAATTACTACAAAAAAATCTAAATCTAAAGAACCACAATTAACATACTCAAATTCATTCACTTTTAGTTCTTTAGCTAGTAATTTAGAGTTAATGTCAGGTGATGAGTATGTGGCTAACGGTGGTAGAGATAATGGATCAAGAAGTTATAACTGGGAAAATGCAGTTATGAGAAATGCATTTTCTTCTAACCATGATGTATCTTTTACTAAATCTACTGAAAATTCTTCTACAAGGGTTTCTATTGGAGCTTCTAATACAGAAGGTATTGTTAACAAAACAGGTTTAGATAAATATACATTTGCTTTAAACAACTCTAATGATTTCTTTGGTGGTGCTTTAAAAGTAGATACTAAAGTAAATTATTCTAGTCTTAGAGATGAGGCTGCTTTGATCTCAAATGATGTAGGTTTTGTTGGAAACTTAATTGCTACTGCAATTTATTGGAATCCAACAGACAGATTAATTAATGCTGATGGTTCATATAATGTTAGACCTAATGGTTCAGCAGATTTGAATAACTCTTTTTTGAATCCAGCTTTATTGTCTGATTCTTACAAAGACAACACAAACACTAACAAATTGTTAGCAAGTATTAAATCTACATTAAAAATTAATGACAATTTGAATTACCAATTCTTATTTGGTGTTGAAACTTCTAATTCTACTAGAAAATCTCAATTGTCTCCAGCAATTCAAATTCAAAACGTTGCACAAGCAACTCCTCCGGGATCTACTCAATTAAAATTTGGTCAGGCTGGTATTACTCAAATAGAAAGAGTGAACAGAACATTTGAGCACACATTGAATTACAACAAAACAGTTAATGATAATTTTTCTTTTGATGCTTTAGCGGGTTACTCATACTATGACTATAATGTAAGTGGTAGTAATACATCTGCGAAAGGTTTTGATCCAGGGCAAACAAACCTAATTGACAATATTGAAGGTGGTTTGCAAAATGAATTCAGAGCGTCTTCTTTTAGAAATAGAAATGAATTGCAATCTTTTTTTGGTAGAGTAAATACGACTTTGTACAAAAAGTTATTAATAACTGCTTCCTTTCGTTCAGACGGGTCTACTAAATTAGGTGCTAATAATAAATATGGTTCTTTCCCAGCAATCGGAGTAGGATATAAAGTTTTTGAAGATAAAGCTGGTTTAGTTAACAGTTTGAAATTAAGAGCTAATTATGGTGTTACAGGTAACCAAGAGTTTACTGTGAACTCTGCGGTAGCTCGTGCTTCTTATGGCTTAAACGGAGCATTAAATGTGGATTCTAATGCTAATGAAAATTTGAAGTGGGAAACTACTACATCTTCTGGAGTTGGACTAGATTTTGCTTTTATTAATAATAGACTTACAGGTTCTGTAGATTATTTTACAAGAGATACAAAAAACTTAATCTTTCCAGTACCATCAGCTGCTTCTCAGCCAGGTCCTCCATCACCACGTTTTGTGAATTTGCCAGGAAATTTAATTAACAACGGTGTAGAAGTAAGTGCAAATTATAAAATAATTGACACTGAAAAGTTAACTTGGGATTTTTCAGCTAATGCTTCCTTTTTATCTAATACAATGGAAAACTTTGCTGGATTTATTCAAGCAGGTGCTTTACATGGTCAAGGTTTAAGTGGTGCTTTTTCACAAGTTGTAACGAATAATGAGCCAATTTATAGCTATTATATGTATGAATTTAGAGGGTACGATGCTAATGGAGCCTCTATTTATGCTGATGCTGCAGGAGCAGATGCTTCTTTAGGTTTAGCTGCTAAAAAATTAGTTGGAAAACAAGGTTTACCAAAAATGAATTTAGGTTTTGCTACTAATGTAACTTACAAAAACTTTGATGCTGCAGTTTCTTTCTATGGTGCTTTTGGTCACTACTTGTATAACAACACTGCTAATGCATTCTTCTTCAAAGGAGCATTTCAAGGTGGTAGAAATGTACCTGCTAGTGTAGCTACTTCTCCTCAAGATGCAGGAGATCCAAACTCACCATCTACAAAATACTTAGAAAAAGGAGATTTCTTAAGAATGGGTAATTTGACTTTTGGTTACACATTTACTGGAGCTACATTAGAGAAAATGAAAATTTCATCAGCTCGTTTCTTCGTAAATGGACAAAACTTGTTATTATTTACCAATTATTCTGGATTTGATCCTGAGGTGAATACTGATAAGTCATTAAATGGTGTGCCATCAGCTGGTATTGACTACTTATCTTACCCACGTTCAAAAGCAATCGCTTTAGGACTTAACGTAACATTTTAATAATTTAAACTAATTAAATAATGAAAACAAATAACATAATAAAAGGTTTCGTATACTTAAGTATAGTGTCCCTAGGTGTTAGTTGTACTAACTTAGACGAAGAAATCTTAGATGGTGTTGCAATTACAACTAACGCAGGAGGTACAGTAAATACTAGTGCGACTCTAGTATCTGCTTATGAGGGGTTGAGAGATTTCAACGGACAAGGTGGAGTTTATGCAATGGATGAAATGTCAACAGACGCGATGGTAGGTCCTACGCGTGGTGGTGACTGGGATGATAATGGAGCATGGAGACAGATCCATACCCATACATGGGCTCCTGATCATCCGGAAGTACGTAACGCTTGGAATTCTTTACTATCTAATGCTTACAAATGTAACTTGGTAATAGAAAATGGAGGAACAGCAGCTGAAGTAATACAAGCTCGTTTTTTACGTGCATGGTACTATTATAATGTAGTAGACTTATTTGGTCAAGTACCTTACAGACCAGCTGGTTCACCATTAACTGACGATCCATTAGTTTGGCAACGTGGTGAGGCTATTGATTTTGTTATTTCTGAATTAGAAGCAGTCTTAAATACTTTACCAGCAAGAGTTGCTAATGATGCGAGTATTGCTAACAAAGATGCAGCTCATTTTTTATTGGCTAAAGCATATTTGAACAAAGGAGTTTTTACTGCGACTAGTCCAGCTGGACCTTACACTTTTGCTGCTGCTGATATGAACAAAGTAATTCAAAACGTTGATGCAATATCAAATACTTTAGCAAGTAGTTATTGGTTGAATTTCTCTCCTAATAACAATACATCTTCTGAAATTATTTTCTCTTCTAAAAATAACAAAGGTGGAGATGGTGGAAATATGCAGTCTAAATGGAGAATGTCTAACCACTATAATCAGACTCCTGACGGGTGGAATGGATTTGCAACTGTAGCAGATTATTACAATAATTTTACAAGTGCTGATGGTCGTAGAACATATTCAACGCCAAGTATTATTCAAAATTTTGGTAATCCTGCAGGTTTCCTTGAAGGACAAATGTTTAAGCCAGGTGGAACAGAGGCTTTGAAAGACAGAAACAACAATCCTTTGATTTACACAAAATCACTTACTCTAATTACTTCGGGAGCTTCTTTAGAAACAGCTGGTGTTCGTGCATTTAAATATGTTCCAGATGCAGATAACCTTGGACAACCAGATAATGATTTAGTCTTAATGCGTTATGCAGATGCTCTATTAATGAAAGCTGAAGCTATCGCAAGAGGAGGTTCAGGTTCTGTTGGAGACATAATGATTAGATTGGCATTAAGAGCAGGTGTTACACCAGCACCATCAACTTTAGACGGTATTTATACTGAAAGAGGTAGAGAATTATGGTGGGAAGGTTGGAGAAGAAACGATGCTATTCGTTTTGGAAAATTCTTAGGAGCTAGAGACTTAAAACCATATACTTCAGATGTGAAATATGTGTTGTATCCAATTCCTGCGGAAGCATTATTTAATTCAAACTTGAAACAAAATCCAGGTTATTAAAAATTTGTTTACTATTAATTGTTTTTTTTGAGTTAGTTATGAAGAGGGTATTTATTACCCTCTTTATTTTTTATCTATTTTATTCTTTTTTTATATCAATATTATATAAATTAGGCAATTCTAATCAAGCAATTACCTAACTAAAATGCTACAATATAATATGTCAAATCGTTTTGTCTTATTACCCTTAATTCTTCTGTTTTTTTCCAATTGTTCTAAAGAAAATTCAGAAAACAAAGACGTTTTATTCTCCAAACTAGATGCTTCACAAACCGGAATTAATTTCCTAAATGAAGTTAAAAATGGTGCGGATATGAATATATTCAAATACCGAAATTTTTACAATGGTGGCGGTGTGGCGATTGGAGATATTAACAATGATGGTCTTGCGGATGTCTATTTTACTTCCAATCTGGGAGCAAACAAACTTTACTTAAATAAAGGGGATTTTAAATTCGAGGATATTTCTAAAAAAGCAGGTGTTGAAGGAACCAAAACATGGTCAACAGGTGTTGTAATGGTTGATTTAAATGCGGATGGTTTACTCGATATTTATGTGTGTAATGCAGGAAATAGTTTGGGCGACCAGCAAAAAAATGAGCTTTTCATCAATAATGGTAATAATACTTTTACTGAAAAGGCAGCTGAATACAATCTGGCTGATACAGGAATTACAACTCACGCAGCTTTCTTTGATTATGATAAAGATGGAGACTTAGATGTTTATATTCTGAACAACAGTTTTATTCCAGTGAGTAGTCTTAATTATTCAAACAAAAGAGATTTAAGAGATAAAGATTGGGATGTAGCCGAAATTTTGAAAGGAGGAGGTGATAAACTTTTGCGCAATGATAACGGAAAATTTGTCGATGTAAGTGAGAAATCAGGAATTTATGGTAGTCTTATAGGCTTTGGTTTAGGAGTTACTGTAGGAGATGTAAACGGAGATTTGTATCCGGATATTTATATTTCGAATGATTTTTATGAAAGAGACTATTTATACATAAATAATAAAAACGGAACCTTTACCGAACAAATTCAGGGATGGACATCACATATCAGCCAATCTTCTATGGGAGCTGACATGGCCGATGTAAACAATGACGGGAAAGCCGATATTTTTGTAACTGATATGTTACCGGAACCGGACGAACGCTTAAAAACGACTACAAATTTTGAAAACTATGATTTATTTACCAGAAAAGTAAATCTTGATTTCTACAATCAATATATGCAGAACACCCTGCAAATTAATAACGGCGACAATCAATTTCTTGAAATAGCAAATCATGCTGGCGTTGCTAAAACCGACTGGAGTTGGGGCGCTTTACTATTTGATATGGATAATGATGGTTACAAAGATATCTACGTTTGTAACGGAATTTATAACGATTTAACTAATCAAGATTTTGTTGATTTTTTTGCCAATGAGTTCATGCAAAAAATGGTTGTCACTGGTAAAAAAGAAGAAATTCAAACTATTATCAGTAAAATGCCAAGTACTCCAATACCTAATTATGCATATAAAAATAACAAAAACCTAACCTTTAGCAATGAGGCTATGAAGTGGGGATTAGACACCCCAAGTTTTTCTAATGGTGCAGCATATGGAGATTTAGATAATGATGGAGATCTAGATTTGGTTGTCAATAATGTCAACATGGAATCGTTTATCTATCGCAATAACTCTCAAAAAAACAAGAGCAATCATTATGTTAAAGTAAAGTTGAAAGGTGAAGGTCAAAACAAATTTGCTGTTGGAAGTATTGTTGAGTTATTCTCCGGAAACGAGATTCTAAGACAAGAATTAATTCCTTCCAGAGGTTTTCAATCGTCTATTGATTATGTAATGACTTTTGGAATTGGAACTAAAAAAATTGACTCATTACAAGTAATTTGGCCAAACGGGAAATCTCAAACGATTAAAAAAATAGCCAATAATAGCACTTTAAATTTAGATATTGCTAATGCTAAAATAGATTACGTTCAAAAAAATGTCAAATCAAAACCATTGTTTGCTGAAAAGAAAGCAACTTTTTTAGCACACAAAGAAAATAATTATGTTGATTTTGACCATGAAGGTTTAATCTCTAAAATGCTTTCTCAAGAAGGGCCTTCACTGGCAGTTGCTGATTTAGATGGAGATGGAAATGAGGATGTTTTTATTGGCGGTGCCAAAGGGCAAGCCGGTAAAGTGTATTTAAATAAAGGGAATGGTAATTTTTTAGTTTCAAATCAAAAAGACATTGAAGCAGATGCTAATTTTGAGGATACTGCAGCCAGTTTTTTTGATGCTGATAATGATGGTGATATTGATTTATTGGTAGGTTCTGGTGGTAATGAAAAATCAGATCAGGCTAATTATAAGAACCGACTGTATTTGAATAACGGAAAAGGGGTTTTTGTAAAAAGTAAAACCAACTTTCCAACAACTAATAACAACGTATCGGTGATTGCGCCATACGATTTCGATAATGATGGTGATATTGATGTTTTTATAGGTAGTCGAAGCGTTCCGGGCGTTTATGGAATTGATCCTAAACATTTGTTATTGGAAAATGACGGCAAAGGAAACTTTACTAATGTAACGGATAAAAAAGCATTCAAAATAAACTCGTTTGGAATGATAACCGATGCAATATGGGAAGATATTGATAACGATTCCAAAAAAGATTTGATATTAGTGGGAGATTGGACGGCACCTATGATTTTCAAAAATAATGGACGCAGATTAGTCGAATTTAAATCAAATCTTTCGGGTTATCAAGGTTTTTGGAACGCAGTTAGCTGTGTTGATTTGAATAATGACGGTAAAAAAGATTTGATTCTGGGAAATAAAGGAACAAATACAAACTACAAAGCGACCAGTGCAAATCCGATGAAATTGTTTATCAATGATTTTGATAATAACGGAACTATCGAACAAATAGCATCTCGCTCTATTGGCGGCAAAGATTTACCAATAAACTTAAAGCAGGAATTAGCCAAACAAATTCCTTCCATTAAGAAGAAAAATTTAAGCTATGGGGATTATTCTAAAAAAACATTCCAGGAATTATTTGCTAAAGAAGTAGTCGATAATTCAATTCAAAAGACTGTCAATATTCAAGAAAGTGTGATTGCAATCAATAAAGGAAATGGTAAATTTGAGATAAAAGCACTTCCAAAAGAAGTTCAGTTTTCTAGCGTGAACACTATTACTACAATGGATGTAAACAATGATGGAATCATGGACTTAATCTTGGGCGGTAATCAATACGAATTCAAACCACAATTCTCCAGATTGGATGCTAATTATGGAAGTGTGCTTTTAGGAAATAAGAAAGGAATTTTCTCATGGATGCCATACAAACAATCCGGTTTCTTTATAAAGGGCGAAGTGAAACAGCTAAAAATAATAAAAGATAAGAATAAAACGGTTTCCATTATAGCTGTTGTAAATGATAATACTCCAAAAATATTTAGACGTAATGAATAATTTTTTCAGAATAGGACTGGCTTCATTGCTTTTTATGGGTTGTTCCAAAAAAGAAGGACAACTGTTTGAAAAATTGTCTTCTGAGGAAAGCAATATTACATTCAATAACCAATTATTAGAGTCCAAAAACATTTCTATTTTAGATTATCTCTACTATTACAACGGTGGGGGTGTTGCACTAGGCGATATTAATAATGATGGTTTGGTAGATGTTTATTTTACGTCCAATCAAGGAAAAAATAAACTGTATTTAAATAAAGGCAACAATAAATTTGAAGATATTTCAGCAAAAGCAGGCGTTGAAGGTCAAAGTGATTGGAACGCTGGTACTGTTATGGCTGACGTAAATGGAGATGGATATCTAGATATTTATGTTTGTGCGGTAGTTGGGATTAATGGTTTTGAAGGTCAGAATGAATTATTTATCAATAATAGAGACAATACATTTACCGAAAGTGCAGCCGAGTACGGATTAGATTTAGATAATTATAGTTCTTCAGCAGCATTTTTTGATTATGATTTAGACGGAGATTTAGATATGTATTTGTTGAATCACGCCGTACATTCTGAATCATCTTTTGGAAATGCGGACATTAGAAATAAAAGAAGCTACGAATGCGGAGATAAGTTATTTCGTAATGATAACGGAAAATTTGTAGACGTAAGTGAGCAGGCCGGTATTTTTGGTGGTGCGAATGGATATGGTTTGGGATTAGCCGTTTCTGATTTTAATTTAGATGGGTATCCAGATATTTATGTGGGCAATGATTTTCACGAAGATGATTATTACTATTTAAATAATGGAGATGGAACTTTTACGGAAAGTTTGAAACAGTATTTTGGTCACACCAGTCGTTTTTCAATGGGAGTTGATGTAGCAGATGTAAATCATGATGGTTTTCCGGATATTTTAAGCTTAGATATGCTTCCAGAAGACGAGAAAGTTTTAAAATCTTCCTTAGGCGATGATAATGTGCAAATGTTAAAAATGAGAACCGAAAAACTAGGGTATCATTATCAATACACCAGAAATATGTTGCAATTAAATCAGGCAGGAGGCGGCTTCACCGAAACGGCTTTGTTGAGTGGAGTAGCGGCAACTGATTGGAGTTGGAGTACTTTGTTTGGGGATTATGATCAAGATGGTGAACAAGATATTTTTGTTGCTAACGGAATCCCAAAGCGTCCTAATGATTTAGATTATGTGAAATATTATTCAAATGATCAAATAAAAAGCAAAATAAGTACAACTAAGTTATTGGATAAAGAAGCTTTGAAACGTATGCCAAAGGGAAATGTGACGAATTATGTTTTTCAAGGTGGAGCTGATTTGCAATTTAAAAACCGTTCAAGCGATTGGATAGAAAATGATTCTATAATTTCAAATGGTAGTGGATATGCTGATATTGATAACGATGGAGATTTAGATATAATTACTAATAATACCAACGCTATTGCTTCAGTTTATATCAATAAAACGGATACCAAGTCAAACTATTTAAAATTAAAACTGCGTTTTACAGGCAAAAATACTTTTGGGGTTGGAGCCAAAGTAATTTCTTATTCTAAAGGGAACAAGCAATTTAAGGAACTACAAACTACTAGAGGATTTCAGTCTTCATCAGAGCCTATGATTCATTTTGGGTATGGGAAAACAACTAAGATAGATTCGTTAGTGGTGATTTGGCCTGATAAAACATACCAAACAATAAAGAATGTTAAAACAAGTCAAACTCTTACCATAAAAGCTAATCCGAGTAGAAAAGCTTTTGATTATAAAAAATTACATCCGGCAGTTTTGCCAATTTTCAAAAAGGTTGAAACTGGATTGGGAATTGACTTTATGCATCAGGAAAATGATTTTATTGATATTTTATCTCAAAAATTGATCCCATACCAGCGTACTGATCGTGGTGCAGCAACTGCAGTTGGGGATTTGAATGGCGATGGAATGGATGATATTTTCTTTGGTGGTTCTAAAGGTAAAAAAGCTGCGATTTATTTTCAAAATGCCACGGGGTTTTCTAAAAAAGGATTTTCTGCAATCGAAAAAGACTCTATTTTTGAAGATGCTTCCGTTGCATTAGGCGATTTTAATAATGATAAAATTAATGATTTATATGTTGCTTCCGGTGGAGGTGAAAATGCATCTAATTTGCAAGACCGTTTGTATTTAAATAAAGCCAATCAGTTTCTAAATAAAGTTTTGCCTAAGCTGTCTCAAAATGCATCGGTAGTAAAGACTTTTGATTATGATAACGACGGAGATTTAGATATTTTTGTGGGCAATAATTCAATCAATAATAGATTTGGTAGTATGCCAGATTGTTATTTGCTAAACAATAACAAAGGTGTGTTTACGATTGTTCAAAATAAGATTTTTGAAAAAATAGGGATGGTTACGGATGCTGTTTTTACTGATTTTAATAAAGACGGAAAAACAGATTTAATTGTAGTGGGTGAATGGATGAAACCTACATTTTTTGAAAATAAAAATGGGAAATTCACAGATGTAACAGCAACAGTTTTTCCGGAAAAAAGCAATGGATTGTGGCAATCAGTAATTTCGTTTGATATAGATCAGGATGGTGACGAGGATTATTTGGTAGGAAACTGGGGGATGAATTCTAAATTTAAAGCTTCACAGGATTTTCCAATGAAAATGTATTATGATGATTTTGATGCGAATGGCTCTTTTGAAACCATAGTGGCAATTGAAAAGAAAGGACAATATTATACCACATTAGGTCTCGATGAACTTGCAGAACAATTCAGCGGAATGCTAAAAAAGAAATTTAATAGTTATAAATCCTTTGCAGGAAAAACAATTGAAGAAGTCTTTGATTTAAAAATGTTAGAGAAAGGAAAATTGTTCGAAGTACATAATTTGAAATCGGGTTATTTACGAAATGATAAGGGGAAATTTACTTTTGTTCCTTTTTCGAATAAAATGCAAGTGGCACCTATTACCAGTTTTCTGAAATCTAATTTTGATTCAGATGCAAAAGAGGAAGTTTTTGCGGCAGGAAATTACTTTGGAGTTTCACCGTATCACAGTAGATTTGATGGATTTTCTGGGGCTTTAATCAAAAATGAAAAAACCATATTCTTGGGGAATCAAATAGGAATTGATTTAACTCGGAAAGCAGTCAGACATCTTGATATTATTAATTTCAACGGTAAAAAATACATGTTGATCACGATTAATAATAAAAGTGCTGAAGTATATGAAATGCCCACGAGAAAAAAATAGTAAAAAAAGCAACCTACAAATTAATAAAAAATGAAAACAAAAATTTTTAGTATTGTGGTAATCTGTCTTCTTTTTATTTCTTGTAAAAAGGATAAGTCGATTGTAGTAACGACCGATGAATATCATGCAGCAATAGATAATGTTACACAGATTATGATTCATGATATTTTTTCTCCACCAGTTGCGAGCAGGATTTTTGTATATCCAAATATTGCGGCATACGAAATTATGGCTCAGAACAGTAAGACTTATAATAGTCTTCAAAATCAATTGAAAGGATTAGATTCTATACCAAAATTAGATTCTAAAAGCGGAGTCAATCAACCTTTAGCGGCTCTTATTGCACACATGGAATTAAGCAAGCAATTGGTTTTTTCAGAAGAAATTGTGGAAAAGTTTAGAGATAGTCTTTATCAAAAATGGACTGATGAAAATGAAGAAGAGTTTGAAGTGTCAAAACAATATGGATTGAAAGTTGCAGAACGCATTAAGAAATGGATGGGGAAAGATAATTATAAGGAAACCAGAACTATGTCTAAATTTTCTGTTTATGCTGATCAACCCGGAAGATGGCAACCTACTCCGCCAGCTTACATGGATGCTGTGGAGCCACATTGGGGGGAGATAAGAACTCTAGTTTTAGATTCTGCTTCTCAATTTAGGCCAATACCTGCTTTACCGTTTTCTGTTGATAAAAAATCAGCTTTTTTTAAAGAAGTACAAGAAGTGTATGATATTAGCAAAGAAATGGTGAGAAAAGGTGATAATTCTGAAGAAATTAAAATTGCTCAATTTTGGGATTGTAATCCATACGTTTCAGTTTCTCAGGGTCATATGATGTTTGCTAAAAAGAAAATTACACCAGGAGCACACTGGATAGGAATTGTGAAGATTGCCTCTAAAAAATCGAATGCTGATTTTGCCAAAACAGTTTTTGCATATACCAAAACTTCCATCGGAATTTTTGAAGGTTTTATCAGTTGCTGGGATGAAAAATTTAAGAGCAATGTTGTGCGCCCGGAAACGGTAATCAATCAAAATATTGATGAAAACTGGAAACCTTTGTTGCAAACGCCTCCTTTCCCTGAATATACTAGTGGACATTCTGTGGTTTCAACTTGCTCTGCAATAGTTTTGACTTCTGTTTTTGGAGAAAATTTTTCCTATGCAGATGACACAGAATTACAGTTTGGATTACCAACGAGAAAATACACATCCTTTAATGATGCTGCAAAAGAAGCTGCAATGAGTCGTCTTTATGGAGGAATTCATTACAGAGCAGCAATTGTAAACGGAATTGCTCATGGGAAAACTATAGGAGATTATATTGTTGGAAAATTAAAGATGATTAAATAATAATGGCAGTCAGAAAAAAAATTATAATTGGTTTTAGTATTTTACTTTCCTTGTTTTTGGTTTGGTATCTATTCATAAAGGAAACAGATTATTGTATTTCGTTTAAAGTTAATGCAGCTACTGGAACTGTTTTTCAAGGGATTCAGGAATGGACAGATGCTCAGGCTTTAAGTGAATTAGAGAAGTATGTGATTTTAGAGAAAAGGAACTTTGACTTTATCAAACACGGAATGACTAAAAAAGAGGTGCAAATGCATTACACTTGGGACATTATTTCTGTCAATGATTCAGTTACAAAAGTAAATGTTGGTATCAAAGACTTAAATCATAGTTGGTACAATAAAGTTACAGCACCTTTCTTTAACACTGATTTTAAGGAGCAACAAATCAAAAAAATTAGTGATTTTAAGAAAGGATTGAGCGAACATTTGAAGAAATTTAAAGTCAAAATCGAAGGAGAAGGGTTTTCAGAAGAAACATTTGTGGCTTACATAAGTATAACGAGTGTTTTACAGGAAAAAGCACGAAAAATGATTGCCAATGACGCTATTATTACGGGCTTTCTTTTTGAAAATCAAATTAAAATAAAAGGAAAACCTTACTTAGAAATTGTAAAGTGGGATGCTGATAAAGAGACAATAAATTTTAATTATTGTTTTCCAGTTGAAAAATCGGATAAGAATATTGGAAATGATGTGGTAAAATTCAAAAGCTTACCTCCTTTAAAAGGATTGAAAGCAACTTATTTTGGTAATTTTAGAACGTCAGACAGGGCTTGGTTTTCATTAATAGATTATGCAAAGCGTAATAATATTAAAATCAAAAACACTCCGTTAGAGCATTTCTTAAACAATCCATTTCTTGGCGGCAATGAATTAGATTGGAAAACAGAAATTTTAATACCTTTCGACGAAAAATTATAATTAATTGGTATTAATTTAAAATTATCGAAAACGTTTTCGGGTCTTCCGAAAACGTTTTTGTTTTTATTCTCTTTTTAATTGGCAATATTAAAATTAAATTTAGAAAAAATTAACAAATTAACCACTTAAAATGAATTTTAAAGTAAAATTGAGTTTCTGGCAAATAATCAATATGAATGTTGGTTTTTTTGGTATTCAATACAGTTTTGGTTTGCAACAAAGTGCCGTAAATCCTATTTATGATTTTTTACATGCAAGCCCGGATCAAATTCCTATGCTGAATCTAGCAGGGCCTTTGACTGGATTATTGATTCAGCCTATTATTGGTGCGATGAGTGATAAAACTTGGCATCCAAGATGGGGAAGGCGCAAACCCTATTTTTTTATTGGTGCTATAATCTGTAGTATTGCATTATTTCTATTTCCTTTTAGCAGTTCCTTATGGATGGCTGCAGGTTTACTTTGGATTTTAGATATTGGTAATAATACTGCAATGGAACCTTACCGCGCTTTTATTGCAGATACGCTGGATGAAGAACAACAACCTACAGGATTTCAGGCACAGAGTTTCTTTACTGGTTTCGGACAGTTTCTTGCTTATATTTCGTTGTTTCTATTTCCAATTGTTTTTGTTGGGTATACGGGCTCCTTACCTACATGGATTTACGCTTCCTTCTTTTTAGGAGCAGTCCTTTCTGTATCCTCTATTTGGTGGAGTATGAGTAAAACAAAAGAAATCCCACCCACGGAGGAGGAATTAGCTATTCTAAAAGCAGAACCACTTAAGGTTTTTTCGCCCTTTATAGATATTTATCAAGCTGTATTAGAAATGCCAACAGTGATGTGGCAATTGTTTCTAGTATATCTTTTTCAATGGTATGCCATGATGTGTTATTGGCAAAACAATTCAAAAAGTATTGCCTTATCTGTGTGGAATGTAACTCCTAAGAATGTGATGGGTTACGAAAAAGCAGTAGAATGGAACGGATTAATCGGAGCATTTGGCTTTATAGTTACCTTTTCAATTGCATTTTATTTGGCTAAATTAGCAAAAAAACACGGTGCTAAAATGATTCATTTTGTGTGCCTTTTATTAGGAGCCGTTTCTTTTTTATGGTTTCCAACAGTAGCGAATCAATATTTATTTTTTGCTGTGATTATAGGTTACGGAATTGCTTGGGCAAGTATGATGGGTATTCCATATTTGATGGTTGTTGCAGTGGTTCCAAAAGAGCGTTATGGGGTTTATATGGGAATTATCAATATGATGATAGTTATTCCTATGATCATCCAAAACTTATCCTTTGGTTACATTTTAAAGAACTTTTTAGACAACGACCCGCGTCAAGCGATTACTTTTGCTGGAGTATTACTAGTTCTTGCAGCAATAAGTACTTTATTTATTAAAATCAAAAAAACAAACGTAAGTGATTAATACAATATTTAATAAGATGGATGCTATAGATATTCTTTGTGTTGGAGAAGTTCTTGTTGATTTTATTGGGCACCAAGAAGGTGTGCTGATTAATGAAACTAGGGATTATCATAGGTATTTAGGTGGGTCACCTACTAATGTGGCTATGAATTCAACTCGATTAGGTTTGAACACTATTATGGTTGCAACTGTAGGGAACGATGGTTTTGGTTCTTACGTTACGGAACGATTAACAAGTGTAGGAGTAAATACAGAACACCTTAACGTTTTAGACAACAAGTCGACTAGTGTGATTTTTGTTTCAAGGTCTGAAGGCACGCCAGATTTTATCCCTTATCGTTCAGCAGATTGTTGCATTTATGAAGAGCAGATTTCAAAAGAAATTCTCGCTAATACAAGAATTTTTCACACTACTTGCTTCGCATTGAGTAAGAATCCTGCGCAAAAAACAATCTTAAAAAAAGCACAAGAAGCACACGAACTAGGTTGTAAGCTAAGTATTGACCTTAACTATGCCAGAAAATTGTGGAAAAGTCAAAAAAAGGCTTTCAAAGTTATCAAAACCTATTGCCAATTCAATCCATTAATAAAAATTAGTGAGGATGATATGTTGCGATTATTTGAGAAAGAACTTCCACATGATGAAATTTTCGAATTTTTTCACCAACAAGGTGTAGATTTAGTTTGCTTAACTTTAGGTAGTAAAGGTGTTAAATTATCTCAAAAAGGGAAAGAAGTAATACAAATGCCAGCAATAGAAATTGAAAAAGTAATGGATTCAACTGGAGCGGGTGACGCTTTTTGGTCTGGATTTTTATTTGCTTACATAAAAGAAAAATCAATTAATGAATGTTTGGATATCGCTTTAAAGTTAGCCGCATTAAAACTTCAAAATGTAGGTCGACTTCCAGATAATATCAATATCCTTTCTAAACTTCTTTAAAACACAATGATGCAAGACAATAAAAATATCAGCAATGGTGTAATGCTTAATGTTTATCCGGATAGTATTGGAGAAAAGTTTAGGGATTCAATATCCATGCTTAAAATGGCAGAATTTAAAGATGTATTTTCTCTTATATATGTTTTACCTACCTTTTTTAACAGTGATTTAGATAGAGGTTTTTCTATTATTGATTATGATATAAATAAGGATTTAGTAGATGAAAAAGATTTGCAGGACTTAAATGAACTCCAAATAAAACTGAAATTTGATATTGTATTAAATCATCTTTCTGTTGCTTCTCCTCAGTTTAAGGATATGTTACTATATGGGAATAAATCTAAATTCAAAGATTTTTTTATCAATTGGAATGAATTCTGGGAAGGAAACGGCACAGAAAATGAAGATGGAATTATAATACCAAAACCAGAATTTCTCAATAAATTATTCATGAGAAAGTCAGGTTTGCCCATATTAAAAGTACGTTTCCCAGATGGATCAGAACAACCATATTGGAACACTTTTTATCAACAAATAACCTACAACCCAATTACCGAAGCTGATTTGCAGTCTATCAAAGGGTTGACAGAGGCGCAAAATCAATCTGTTGTTGCTATCGTGAACACAGCTATAAATACCAATCAGGACTTTGCTGCCCTAAATTTTGATGATTGTGCTCCGTTTAAATCAGAAATTTTACAAGTTGTAGAACAAAAAAGATCCTATTTAGGTCAAATGGACGTCAATGCCGCTTCGCCATTAGTATGGGAATTTTACGAGGAGACTCTGAAAAAATTAAGTGGATATGGTTGTTCGATTCTTAGATTAGATGCTTTTGCCTATCTGCATAAGCAAGTGGGAGAATCTAATTTTTTTAATATACCAGGAACCTGGGAATATTTAGAGCGTATCAAGAAAATTGCACAACAAAATAATTTGATGCTTTTGCCAGAAATTCACGCAGAATATGGCTTGCATTTACATGATGAGGTTGCTAATGAAGGGTATTATATTTATGATTTTTTCTTGCCAGGCTTAACCATTCACACTATCGAAAGTCAAACTAGTAGCGCATTAATTCGATGGGCTAAAGAAATCATTTCTAAAGGTTATAAAACGGTAAATATGCTTGGTTGCCATGATGGAATACCGGTTTTAGACCTGAAAGGCAAGGATGTAAATGGCGTTTATAATAAAGGATTGTTGGAAGATGCTGAGATAGAAAGCATCATGACCACAATTATGGAAAGAGGCGGTCGTGTTAAAAATCTGTACGATCCTTCTGGGAATAAAATTTCTTATTATCAAATAAATGCTACTTTTTTTAGTGCATTAGGAGAAGACGAACAAAAATTACTGCTTGCTAGAGTCATACAAATGTTTGTGCCAGGAATACCCCAGATTTGGTATCTGGATATTTTTGCAGGTAAAAATAATTATGAAGCTGCGGATAATGGAGGTAGTGCTGGTCATAAAGAAATTAACCGCACGGCATTGTCAATGATTGATATTGAAGAAGGTCTGAAAACAGAAATTGTTAAGAAACAGCTCGAAATCATTCGCTTAAGAAATACTTCGGATGCATTTTCTGGTGACGTAGAAATAAATGATATAGCAGATGACATCTTAGATATCAAATGGACTAATGGTACAAGCATTGCGCACCTAATAGCTAACCTTAATAGTAAAGGTTTTTCAATAACACATACTGAGAATGGAATAACAACCACTAAAAGTTATTGATTACTCAAGAATCAAAATTTAATGTAAAAAGGTATATCACGATGGATAATTACTTAAAAACATTGAAATAAAAAAATTATTCAAATCAATAAAAAATGAAAAAAAGTACAGTTAAAATTGCCATGTATCTCAATTACTTTGTATTTGCGATTTTGCTGAACAGTGTTGGGATTGTGATACTAAAAGCGCAGAAAAATTATGGTGTAGATGAATTACAAGCCAGCGTTTTAGAGGCTTTTAAGGATTTACCTATTGCCATAGTTTCGTTTTTAATCGCATCGTTTTTACCTAGAATAGGATATAAAAGGGCTATGCTAATTGGTTTAGGCCTAGTTTCTTTAGCCTGTATTAGTATGTATTTTGGAAATTCTTTTGGAACGGCAAAATTACTATTTGCTACCGTAGGAGTTTCTTTTGCATTGATAAAAGTATCAGTGTATTCGCTTATTGGAACCATAACAGAAAATCAGCAAGAACACAATAGTTTGATGAGTAGCATTGAAGGCGTATTTATGATGGGAATTGCTTTAGCGTATTTCTTGTTTCCTGCTTTTAATTCAGATGCGAATCCAGATGCTTGGCTGAATGTTTATTGGTTATTGGCTGGGATTTCGTTATTGTCTTTTGGTTTTCTGTTTTTTACTAAATTCGAAAATCAAACAGATATTCCAGGTGTTGATTTAGTTGATGACTTTAAAGAAATGTTTAAATTATTCGCAAAACTGTTAACTATTGTTTTTGTGATCAGTGCTTTCTTATTTGTTATGATTGAGCAGGGAATCATGTCTTGGTTGCCAACTTTTAATAGTAAAGTGTTACATCTTCCCGAGAATATAAGCATAATGATGGCGAGTATTTTGGCAATCTCATTAGCAGTAGGCCGACTTTTAGCGGGTGTAATTACTAAAAGAGTCAATTGGATTTGGGTACTTAGTTTTTGTATCGTTGCAGCTATGCTTATTGTAATTTTTGTACTTCCTAAAACAGTAGGTTTGGAGGTCAAAGAAATCAATTCGCTTGGGGATATTCCCTTGATAGGATTTGCATTTCCATTAGTAGGACTTTTTATTGCTCCAATTTACCCGCTATTAAACTCAGTGGTTCTGAGTGCTTTGCCTAAAAAATTACATAGTTCAATGACTGGTTTGATTGTTGTTTTCTCTGCTCTTGGAGGTACATTAGGGTCAAGAATTATAGGCTATTTGTTTAAGAATGAAGGTCCAGAAAATGCCTTTTACTATACCTTAATTCCTATGTCATTTTTACTTGTTTCTTTCTTTATTTTAAAAAAACTTACCGCTAAACAATGAAATTTTTACTCAACGTAGACAAAGTATTCCAGGAGCTGCTGCTTCAGGAGGATACCGATCAAGATAAAAAAATCACTAAAGATGATAGTGGACCAAAAAAATTTGTTTTGGTTGACGAAGTTACCAAGCAAAAGGAGACAATTGTGGGGACCTATCAACTATCCAATTTGTTACAGGAACTAGCACAGCTTAAGGAAACAAATTTAACATTAGGAGAAGTGGATTTGAGTAGAATCCAAGAGAATCCTGTACACCGAATTTCAAGAAAAATCAAAGATGATTACTGGGAGGAGCTCTCGCGTACGATTGATAAAAAAGGATTGACTCAAATTGTTGAAGATGAGAAGACCTCTAATGAAGTGGCTACACTTTATGTTTCAGCAAAAGACAAGCAGGGAGTTACTTATTTTCAGGAATTAGAACAAGAATTACCAAATTTTAAAGTAGAGATTCTGCCTGAAGATTATACTGTGGAATTTGTGGAAACTTTAAATGAAAAACCGGGAATTCTTGCCTTAGCTTTAGAACAAAAAATTTATAGTTTGCAGGGTGTCCCTTTTGTTGTGCCTGGCGGAAGATTTAACGAAATGTATGGTTGGGATAGCTATTTTATTGGGGTTGGGTTACTGATTGATAATCAAATAGGCAAAGCAATCGCGATTGCTGAAAATTTTAAATATCAAATCATTCATTACGGAAAAATTCTAAATGCGAATAGAAGTTATTATTTAACTAGAACACAACCACCATTATATTCTTCTTTGATTATTGAAATTGCAAAAAAGAAAATACCAAGTTTGGATTGGCTTCGAAGCCATTTAGAAACAATAATTTTAGAGTACAACACTGTTTGGATGGTTCAAGGAAATCGATTAACACCCACGGGTTTAAACCGATACAAAGCAGATGGAATTGGAATGCCTTTTGAAGTAGAGCCTGGGCATTTTGATGATGTTTTAGAACCATTTGCTAAAAAATATAATTTACCAATTCGAGAGTTCGAAAAACAATACTTGAAGAGAGCGATAGTTGATGACGAGTTGGATGAATATTTTGTACATGATAGAAGTATGAGAGAAAGTGGACATGATACCACAAACCGACTCATTAATACGTGTGCTAATTTGAATTCAGTAGATATCAACAGTTTTCTTTATAAATATGAGAAAGATGTTGCTCATCTTATTGCAATCTATTTCGATAATGTTTTTCAAGTTGGATCTATCGTTTATACTTCGGAAGATTGGGAACAAAAAGCAATTTTACGCAAAGATAAAATAAATGAATTGTGCTGGAACGAGGAGGCAAGTATGTATTTTGATTTTGATTTTGTGAATCATAAGCAGTTCCCGTTTGAAGCTGCAACAACATTTTTTCCTTTGTGGGCTGGGCTGTGTGATGAAAACCAAGCTAAGAAATTAGTAGAAATTGCCTTACCTCAATTTGTAAAAACTGGAGGAATAACCGGTAGTACTAAAGCGAGTATTGCTACAGTTTCAGAGGAAGCGCCGCCGCGACAATGGGATTATCCTTTTGGTTGGGCGCCGCACCAAATGTTGTTATGGGAAGGATTGATTAACTATAATTATCTTGATAAAGCACAAGAAATGGTTTATCGATGGTTGTGGCTAATTACCAGAAATGCGGTGGATTATAATGGTACAATTCCGGAAAAATTTGATTTGGAAATAAGTTCGCATAAAGTCTTTGCTGAATATGGAAACGTAGGAACAGAATTTGATTATATCGCAAAGGAAGGTTTTGGGTGGGTGAATGCGTCCTATCAGTATGGATTACAAATTTTGAACGAAGAATTAAGAAAGAAATTGAGTGAATTGATTTCCCCCGATGATATTTTTTAGTGCGAGATAATATTTTTGTTTTTTGAATGTATATTTTTTTTAACTTTATGATTCACTAAATGAATTAATTATGACAGTTAATCAAATTTTAAGCACTAAGGGAAAAGAAGTATATTCCATACTTTCCACTAATACTGTATACGAAGCATTGACAGTGATGAGCGAAAAAAACATCGGGGCAATTCTTATTATAGAAGACACTGTTCTCAAAGGTGTTTTGTCAGAAAGGGATTATGCTAGAAAAATTGTTTTGAAAGCTAAATCTTCAAAAAAAGCCTTTGTTTACGAAATTATGGAAACTGATGTAGTTACAGTAAGTCCATCCGATAATTTAGAATATTGTATGGAGTTAATGAGTACCAAAAGAGTACGCCATTTACCCGTTTTAGAAAATAATATTGTTATTGGGATAATTTCAATTAGTGATGTTGTAAAAGCTATAATCGAGTTGCAAAAAGATACTATTCAACATTTAAATTCTTACATTACTCAATAAAAAGAATCAAAATAATGATACTAAAAAAAAGCTGCAGGTATTGCAGTTTTTTTTTTGGGAATCTAAATAGGCTTGTTTTTATGCAAAAGAATGGGGTAAAAGTCCTCTTTTTTCAAATCTAGACTCCTATCTTTGTAAGCTAGAATAAAATCTAAAAACAATGGAAAAGAATAGCAAAAGAAGAGAAGCATTACTATACCACGCAAAGCCAACTCCTGGTAAAATTCAAGTAGTTCCCACTAAGAAATACGCAACACAAAGAGATTTGTCTTTGGCGTATTCACCTGGTGTAGCAGAGCCGTGCTTAGAAATTGCTAAAGACGTAAACAACGTTTATAAATATACAGCTAAAGGAAATTTAGTTGCAGTAATCACTAATGGAACAGCAGTTTTAGGATTGGGTGACATAGGCCCAGAAGCATCAAAACCAGTAATGGAAGGTAAAGGACTGTTGTTTAAAATCTTTGCTGATATTGATGTATTTGACATCGAAATTGGAACTAAAGAT
This sequence comes from Flavobacterium glaciei, assembly GCF_003350545.1. Lineage (GTDB taxonomy): Bacteria > Bacteroidota > Bacteroidia > Flavobacteriales > Flavobacteriaceae > Flavobacterium > Flavobacterium glaciei. The sequence goes on along the minus strand of NZ_QQBA01000012.1, from coordinate 25,090 downwards.
ATTGAAGAATTTATCCAGACGGTTAAAAATATAGCACCAACTTTTGGTGGAATAAACCTTGAAGATATTAAAGCGCCAGAATCTTTCGAAATTGAAAGACGTTTGGTCGAAGAGTTAAATATTCCTGTCATGCACGATGATCAGCACGGTACGGCTATTATCTCATCTGCAGCATTATTGAACGCATTAGAATTAGCAGATAAAAAGGCCGAAGATGTTAAAATGGTCGTTTCAGGAGCAGGTTCTGCGGCTTTAGCTTGTGCTGATTTATATGTTCTTTTAGGAGTGAAAATTGAAAATATTTTCATGTTTAATAGCAAAGGATTATTGACAAAAGACAACCCGAAATTATCGGAATTGCAGTTAAAGTATGCAAAAGACATACCTTCTATGAATTTAGAAGAAGCATTAGTTGGTGCAGATATCTTTTTAGGTCTTTCTACGGGCGGAATTATGTCTCCGCAAATGTTACTTGGAATGGCTGATAATCCTATTGTTTTTGCAATGGCGAATCCTGATCCGGAAATCGATTATAATTTGGCAATTGCAACCCGTAAAGATGTAATTATGGCCACAGGACGTTCTGATTTTCCTAATCAGGTAAACAATGTTCTTGGATTTCCCTATATTTTTAGAGGAGCACTTGATGTTCGTGCTACTAAAATTAATGAAGCCATGAAAATGGCAGCCGTTAAGGCATTGGCATTATTGGCTAAAGAATCAGTTCCAGAGCAAGTAAATGTTGCTTACGGAGCAACTAAATTAAACTTCGGAAGAGAATATATTATCCCAAAACCTTTTGATCCAAGATTAATCACAATTGTTGCACCGGCTGTGGCAAAAGCAGCAATGGATTCCGGGGTAGCATTGAATCCGATTACCGATTGGAAAAAGTATGAAGAGGAACTAATGGACCGTTTAGGGAATGATAATAAAATGGTTCGTTTGATTACAAATAGAGCCAAAATAGATCCTAAACGAATTGTTTTTGCTGAAGCAGATCATTTAGATGTTTTGAAAGCAGCTCAAATTGTTTTAGAAGAAGGGATTGGTTTCCCAATATTATTGGGAAATAAAGAAATCATATTGGAACTAAAAGAAGAAATAGGTTTTGATACGGATGTTCAAATTATAGATCCTAAAATTGACGAAGAGGCGGATAGAAGAAATAAGTTTGCCAATACCTATTGGTCAACGAGACAAAGACGTGGAATTTCGTTTTTGGATGCACAGAAATTAATGCGTGAAAGAAATTATTTTGCAGCAATGATGGTTAATGAAGGGGAAGCTGACGCAATGGTAACAGGACACTCTCGAAGTTATCCTTCGGTGGTTAAACCCATGTTGCAATTAATAGAAAAAGCACCCGGAGCTTCTATTGTAGCGACTACAAATATGATGATGACGGCACGTGGGCCAATGTTCTTGTCAGATACTGCCATAAATATCAATCCATCAGCTGATGATTTAGCTAAAATTGCAATCATGACGGCTAAAACAGCTAAGATGTTTGGTGTAGATCCTGTTATAGCAATGATTTCATTTTCAAATTTTGGCTCCTCAACAAACGAAAGTGCAAATAAGGTAAGAGAGGCAGTTGCTTATTTACATAAAAATTATCCGGATATGATAATAGACGGGGAAATTCAGGCAGATTTTGCTTTGAATCCTGAAATGTTAAAAGAAAAGTTCCCTTTTTCTAAATTGGCAGGGAAGAAAATAAATACATTAATTTTTCCAAATTTAGAATCAGCAAATATTACTTACAAGCTCTTGAAAGAACTAAATAAGGTAGATTCTATAGGACCAATTATGTTGGGAATGGGAAAACCAGTCCATATTTTTCAATTAGGAGCCAGCGTTGAAGAAATGGTCAACATGGCAGCTATTGCTGTGATTGATGCTCAGGAAAAAGAAATGAAAAGAGTTAAACAAATTTAATACACTAATTACAAGAAGCGTAGATAAAATTTTAAATTTGATTTGACACTATGCTAATTTTGTTATATTTGGAAATATATTAGTACTTCATGATAGCACATTTACAAGGTAAACTAGTAGAAAAATCACCAACACAAATAATTATTGATTGTGGAGGAGTTGGCTATGATGTTAATATTTCCTTACATACGTATTCATTGCTGCCAAGCACCGATTTTATAAAAGTATATACGCATCTTCAAATAAAAGAAGATGCGCATACACTTTTTGGTTTTATGGAAAAATCAGAAAGAGAGATTTTTAGACTCTTGCTGTCTGTTTCAGGGATAGGAGCGAGTATCGCTCGTACAATGCTTTCGTCATTAGACCCAAAACAAATTACCAATGCAATTGCTTCTGGTGATGTAGTAACTATTCAATCTGTTAAAGGTATAGGAAGTAAAACAGCTCAAAGAACAATTCTGGATTTGAAAGATAAAGTATTAAAATTGTATGATTTAGACGAAGTTTCTATGTCGCAAAGCAATACAAATCGAGATGAGGCGTTATCTGCTTTGGAGGTTTTAGGGTTTTTACGTAAAACTTCAGAAAAAATTATAGAAAAGATTGTCAAAGAAGAACCGGATGCTTCTGTTGAATCAATAATCAAGAAAGCTTTAAAAAACCTTTAAAAGGGTATTCAAGAAACACGAGTTGTATGCATAAAATTTGTATTTTTTTACTTGTATTATTATGTGGTTTTGCATCGCAAGCCCAAGTAAATCAAGCAGCTCAGGATACCGTTAAAACAGGATTTTCTATTGGGAAAGTCCAGATGAAAAACCCAAAGAGTATTCTCTCTGCCTACACCTATGATCCTATAACAGACAGGTATATATACACTAGTTCTATTGATGGATTTTCTATCAACTATCCTATTATATTGACGCCAAAAGAATACGAAAAATTGGTTTTGAAAGAATCAATGCGCGATTATTTTAAGAAAAAGTTAGATGCAATTGAAGGAAAAAAAGAAGGTAGTGATGAAGCTAAAAAAGATTTATTGCCAAGATATTATGTAAAATCAGGACTTTTCGAGTCTATTTTTGGAAGCAATACCATTGATGTAAAACCTACAGGATCTATAGAAATGGATTTAGGAATGCGGTACACAAAACAAGACAACCCCTCTTTTTCTCCCAGAAATAGGTCTAATCTTGCTTTTGATTTTGATCAAAGGATTAGTATGAGTTTGATGGGTAAGGTAGGTACACGACTTAATGTAAACGCTAATTACGATACGCAATCAACATTTGCTTTTCAAAACCTAATGAAGTTGGATTATGCGCCAACTGAAGATGATATCATCCAAAAAATCGAAGTGGGTAACGTTAGTATGCCTTTGAATAGTTCTTTGATTAGGGGAGCACAAAGTTTATTTGGTGTAAAAACACAATTGCAATTTGGAAAAACTACAGTTACCGGCGTGTTTTCTGAGCAAAAATCACAAACAAAAAGTTTAATTGCTCAAGGCGGAGGGACAATTCAAGATTTTGACATGTTTGCATTGGATTATGATAATGATAGACACTTTTTTTTATCCCAGTACTTTAGAAATAAATACGATAAATCATTAGTAAATTACCCATTCATAGACAGTAGAGTTCAAATTACCCGACTGGAAATTTGGGTAACCAACAAGCAAAATAGGGTAGTAGCTACTAATAATAACCTTAGAAATATTATTGCACTTCAGGATTTAGGGGAAGGACAATTAAACGGTTTGATGGATAATGAAGTAGTTGTTTTAGACCCTATTCCTTCAAGTCCTCCTTTTTTTGTTGCTGGACCGGAAACTCCAACTGATAATAGAAACAATGCATACAATCCTGAATTAATACAAGCAGGAGGAGGTTTACTTAATCCTAATATTCGTGAAATTGTAACGGCAAACTCAGGTTTTAATGTCACTGTAAGCGAAGGACAAGATTATTCTAAATTAGAAAATGCTAGAAAGCTGAACCCAAATGAATACACCTATAACGCACAATTAGGATATATCTCATTACAACAAAGATTGGCTAACGATGAGGTTTTAGCAGTGGCGTACCAATACACAATTGGAGATCAGGTGTATCAAGTCGGGGAATTTGGAAATGACGGTGTAGATGCGACAGTAGTTACAGGAAACAGCCCATCAAATCAAGCTATTATTTCTCAGAGTTTAATTCTGAAAATGCTGAAAAGTAATTTGACGAATGTTAAAAATCCAGTTTGGAACCTGATGATGAAAAACATCTATCAGATTCCGGGGGCTTATCAAGTAAAACAAGAGGATTTTAGATTTAACATTCTTTACACAGATCCTTCGCCTTTAAATTATATTACTGAAGTTCCAGGAAGTTCTTTTCCGCCGAATCCATTGCCTCAAAATGAGGTTGCCCAAACGCCTTTGTTAAAAGTGTTTAACTTGGATAAATTAAATTTTAACAATGATCCTCAAGCTGGAGGGGATGGTTTTTTTGATTTTATGCCGGGTTTAACTATGGATGCGCAATACGGAAGAATTATTTTTACTACAAAAGAGCCTTTTGGAGAATTATTGTTTTCTAAATTGTCAACCGGAGGAGAAAATTATAGTAACACGAGTTCTTATAATGAAAATCAAAAAAAATATGTTTTCCGCAGTATGTACCGTAATACACAGTCAGGTGCCTTGCAAGACAGTGATAAAAATAAATTTTTATTAAGGGGTAGGTATAAATCATCAGGCGGAGATGGGATACCTATTGGTGCTTTTAATGTGCCGCAAGGTTCTGTAGTAGTTACAGCGGCTGGTAGAGTTTTAGTAGAAGGAATTGATTATAGTGTAAACTATCAGTTAGGAAGAGTTCAGATTTTAGATCCGTCACTACAGGCTTCGAATACACCTATCGAAGTTTCATTGGAAAATAATTCCATTTTTGGTTTGCAAACTAGAAGGTTTATGGGTGTTAATGTCGAACATAAAATTTCAGATAATTTCTTGATTGGAGGAACTTTCCTCAAGATGACTGAAAGACCATTTACTCAAAAATCAAGTTTTGGTCAGGAATCTGTTAACAATACTATTTTTGGATTCAATACTAACTTTTCAACCGAGGTTCCATTTTTTACTAGAATGGTCAATAAATTACCCAATGTAGATACTGATGTGCCATCTAATATTTCTGTAAGAGGTGAAATTGCTTTTTTGAAACCGGATACTCCACAAGCCGATCAATTTCAGGGCGAGTCTACTATTTATGTAGATGATTTCGAAGGGTCTCAATCAACCATTGATATGCGTACCCCTTATGCTTGGAGTCTGGCATCAACACCGGAGAGAAATGCCATGAGCACTTATGATTTCAATGCAAATGCAAATGATTTAAGTTATGGTTTTAAACGCGCAAAGCTTTCTTGGTATTCTATTGATCCTGTTTTTTACACTCAAAAACCTACAGGGATTTCAAATGAAGATTTGTCATTTAATACTACTAGGAGAATTTTTAGTGAGGAATTATATCCTTTGACGGATATCGCACAAGGACAGTCGCAAGTTATAAATACGTTGGATCTAAGTTATTATCCTTCTGACAGAGGTCCGTATAATAACAGTTTAAATTCGGCAGCAAATCCTAGAGATAATTTTGGAGGAATTATGCGGTCATTAAATTCTACAAATTTCGAACAAGGAAATGTTGAATATATCCAGTTTTGGATATTAGATCCATATGTAGGAAACGGTCAGGCACCACAATCCAATACGGGAAAAATATATTTCAATTTAGGTGAAATATCTGAAGATGTTCTGAAAGATGGGCGAAAACAATATGAAAACGGACTGGGACCCGATCAAATATTAGTTAATCCTCAACCATTATGGGGAGATGTTCCAGCATCTCAATCTTTAATTTATGCTTTTGACACTAATGCAGCAAACAGAAAGAATCAAGATGTGGGTCTTGATGGTCTAGCTAATGATAAAGAAGCTTCTGTTTATACTAATTTTGCCTCAGAGTTAGATCCGGCTGCAGATGATTATATTTTTTATTTGAACACAACCGGAGGGATTTTGGAACGGTATAAAAACTATAATGGTACTGATGGAAACTCGGCGGTGGATATCACTGATCCAAATCGAGGTTCATCAACGGTTCCTGATGTAGAGGATATCAATAGGGACAATACGATGAATACTATAAATGCTTATTACGAATATAGTATTGATGTTCAGCCAAACATGAGTGTAGGGCAAAATTATATTACTGATATAAGAAATACCCAAGTGACTTTGCCTGATGGTTCCACTACTGATGCGAGATGGTTACAGTTTAAAATACCGGTTTCACAACCCGAAAATACTATTGGAAACATTTCTGATTTTAGATCGATACGTTTCATGAGAATGTTTATGACTGGTTTTAATGAAGAGGTAACCGTTCGTTTTGGTGCATTGGATTTAGTACGAGGTGAATGGAGACGTTATACCAATACACTTGATTTTAATGATACTAATGTTGATGACGATGGTACTAATCTAGATGTGTTAGCAGTCAATGTTCAAGAAAATAACGAGAGATGCCCTATAAATTATATTCCTCCTCCAGGAGTACAACGGGAGCAACTATTTAACAACAATACGATTATTAATCAAAATGAACAGTCGTTAGCGTTGAGAGTATCTGGAAAAGGATTAGAGCCAGAGGATTCCAGAGCGGTTTTTAAAAATGTAAGTATTGATATGCGTCAATTCAAGAAACTGAAAATGTTTTTACATGCAGAATCATTACCTAATGAAGTTGCTCTTCAGGACAATCAAATGGTAGGATTCATCCGTTTTGGTAATGACTTTACTCAAAATTTCTATCAAATTGAAATTCCTTTAAAAGTGACGAGTCCTTCTTCTGGTTCTAATACGAATTGTTCGCCTTTGAGTGCTGCGGAAGTATGGCCAGAAGAAAATGAGATAGATTTATCATTGGCTTTATTGACAAAATTGAAGATTCTCGCAATGAGTATTAATCCAAGCACTCTGCCATTGGACGGTATTTATTATCCAGATAATGACCCAGCAAATACTGATGGTGATGGAAGTGACAGACTTCGATTGGGTATAAAAGGGAACCCTAATTTTGGATTAGTACGTACCCTGATGGTAGGTCTTAAGAACAACGAATCTCGAAATGATATCAAAGGAGAAGTCTGGTTCAATGAACTTCGCTTAGCTGATATGGATAATCAAGGAGGGATGGCAGCTGTATTAAATGTAGATACAAATTTAGCTGATTTTGCTACAGTTTCTGTTTCAGGTAAAAAGAGTACTATTGGTTTTGGAACTTTAGAACAAGGACCAAACGAAAGAAATCGTGAGGATATGGAGCAATATAGTATTATTACTAATGTAAATCTTGGTAAATTATTGCCTCCAAAATGGCAAATTAACCTGCCTTTCAATTATGCTATTGGTGAGGAGACTATAACTCCGCAATATGATCCTTTTAATCAAGATATAAAGCTAAAACAATTACTAAATAATACAGCTAATCAAGCTGAAAAAGATAATATCGAAAAAAGAGCAATTGATTATACAAAACGTAAAAGTATAAACTTAATTGGTGTTAGAAAAGACAGAGGACCAGAACAAAAACAACACATATATGATCCGGAGAACTTTACTTTTTCTCAGTCAATTAATCAAGTAGAAAGACATGACTTTGAAATTGAAGATTATGCAGATCAACAGGTAAATACATCAGTAGACTATGCCTATACATTTAAACCAAAATCGATAGAGCCTTTCAAAAAGTCAAAATTCATGAAAAAAAGTAATTATTGGAAATTATTAAACGATTTCAATTTTAATTATTTGCCTTCTAATGTGACCTTTAATACTAACATCATCAGGCAATACAACCGTCAGCAATTTAGACAGGTTGATGTAGAAGGAATTGGTCTAGAACCTTTGTATCGTAGAAATTTTGCTTTTAATTATCAATATGGATTTAATTATAATTTGACTAAATCATTGAAATTGAATTATACGGCTTCTTCAAGTAATATTGTAAAAAACTATTTGAATGAAGATAATGAACCTATAGATACTTTTACAATTTGGGACAGTTATTGGGACATTGGAGATCCAAATCAGCATATGCAACAATTGGTTTTGAATTATGAAATTCCAATCAATAAAATTCCGTTGTTCAGTTTTGTTAAAGCAAATTATTCTTACACGGGTGACTATAGCTGGCAGCGTACTTCTAATGCATTATCTCAAATAGAAATTGAAGGAAATAGTTATAATTTAGGAAACACTGTTCAAAATTCGAGTTCAAATAATTTGAATGCAACTTTCAATATGGATATGTTGTATAAATATTTAGGTCTTACAAAAAATGCAAATAAAACGGTTCCAAAACCTAAAGCAACTGCTCCAAAACCAGGCGAAAAAATTGTAAATTCAAATCCTACTCAAGCTCAAAAAAACAATAGTTTTTTAGATAGTTTTATAGGTGTCTTGACTAGTTTTAAAAACATTCAGATGAATTACACCCATAACAGCGGTACTATCTTGCCAGGTTATACACCAGGTGTTGGATTTCTTGGCTCGTCTAGACCATCGTTAGGATTTATTTTTGGAAGTCAAGAAGATGTAAGATATGAAGCAGCTAAAAGAGGCTGGTTGACTAGCTATCCTGATTTTAATCAAAATTTTTCTCAGGTGACTAATAAATTATTTAAGGCAACTGCAAATGTAGATTTGCTACCGGATTTAAAAATAGACTTGACACTTGATCGAGCTTATTCAGAAAATTCTACCGAGCAATATGATGTTATTGACGGGGTTTATAATCCGAGATCGCCATTTGATACCGGTATTTTTTCAATTTCTACAATGTTGATAAAAACTTCTTTTTCAGTTAGTGATGAAAATTCATCAGTTGCATTTGATGATTTTAGAATAAACAGACTTACGGTGGCTAATCGATTAGCTACGCAAAGAGGAATTGACATTAATAATTCAGTTAATTTGGACCCAGATGGATTCCCGCTAGGATATGGAAAAAATAATCAAGCGGTATTATTACCTGCTTTTTTAGCGGCTTACTCAGGTGGAAATGCCTCGGATGTTTCTCTTGGGATTTTTAGAAACTTCCCTATTCCAAACTGGGCAATAAAATACAATGGTTTGATGCGATATGCTTTGTTTAAAAAGAATTTTAAACGTTTTTCATTGCAGCATAATTATAGAGCTTCCTATACGATAAACGCTTTTAGATCAAATTTTGAATACGATAAAGACCCAAGCGGAAAAGATGCGAGTGGGAATTTTTTCAATCAAACGATTATGTCGAATATTAACTTGGTGGAACAATTTAATCCATTATTGCGTATGGATTTTGAATTGAAAAGCTCATTAAAAGTGTTAGCTGAAATAAAGAAAGATAGAGCTTTGTCCATGAGTTTTGATAATAATTTATTGACAGAAGTTAAAGGTGTAGAATATGTTATAGGATTGGGTTATCGTTTTAAAGACGTAATTTTCTCATCTAGGCTAGCTGATAATCCAACAGGTATAATAAAAAGTGATATCAATTTGAAAGCGGATATAAATTATAGAAATAATCAAACGATTGTAAGATATTTAGATTACGACAACAATCAATTAGCAGGTGGACAAAATATATGGTCTTTGACTCTCAAAGCTGATTATGCTTTCAGCAAAAACCTAACGGCTATTTTTTACTACGACCACTCTTTTTCGAGAGCAGTAATATCTACTTCTTTTCCGTTGACAAATATCCGTTCAGGAATCACACTTCGTTATAATTTTGGGAATTAATTTTTCTAAAAGGAACAATTTTGAATAGAAGATTATTACATTTGTGACATAAAATTTAAATTATCAATAAATACAATTTATATGAACATACCAGTAAGTTTAAAGTATACTAAAGATCACGAATGGGTTAGTATTGATGGGGATATTGCAACTGTAGGAATCACAGATTTTGCACAAAAAGAATTAGGTGATATTGTATATGTTGAAGTTGAAACTTTAGACCAGACTTTAGAAAAAGATGAGGTTTTTGGTACAGTAGAAGCTGTTAAGACCGTTTCTGATTTGTTTCTTCCGTTAACGGGTGAAATTATTGGATTCAATGACGCTCTTGAAAGTAATCCAGAAAGTGTTAATTCTGATCCTTATGGAGCTGGATGGATGATCAAAATAAAAATAGCTAATATGGCAGAGGTAGATGGTTTGTTATCTAGTGATTCTTACAAAGAACTTATTGGTGCCTAAACAAGTCTATTTTTTTGCTGCTTTATTATGGACTGGAATTATTGCTTTTTTTTGTTTAGTTCAACTAAATAATGTTCCGCTGAAAGAGGTTTCAAATCTAGATAAATTAGTGCACGTCTTTTTTCATTTTGTTTTAATAGTGCTTTGTTTTTTGTTTTTTCAAAAATATACAAACGCTGTAAACAGTGTTAAATGCATAATAACCTCATTTCTGTTTTCTGTTCTTTTTGGAATTGGTATTGAAATTGCCCAAGAATTATTTACCACCACTAGGCATGCAGATGTATATGATGTTTTAGCAAATATATTCGGTGCAATTTTGGGAGTAGCTGTTATTATTTTATTCGATTTAAAAACAAAAATCAGATAAGATTCGATTTATTATAGAGTCCCACTTAGTTGGGACTTTTTAATTTTATAGCCCTTGCATCTAGAATGTTTTTTGAGTATTGTTAGTCTTTTTTTTTAAAATAGTTAGAAACTTCAGTTCTAGCATTAAAAATATAAAATAGTGAAATTTTAAAGTAAACTTATGTTTATATAAAATGTATTTTTGTACTAGATAATCTACTCTAATTAAGAAATCAAATCGCATGAATATCAAGCAATATCTAGATTCTACCTATTTGAAAACGGCAGAACAAGCGGGACTCAGCGAAAAAGAAAACACTTTGGTCGTTCAAGGATTTATCCGTGAAGCAATTGAGGAACATTTTAAACTTATTATGATTCGTCCTAATATGGTTTCATTAGCAAAAAAAATGATTGTTGAATCAAATTCAGTTGTCTTAATAGGAACTGTAATTGATTTTCCAGAAGGGAAATCTTTGTTAGAAAATAAACTTAGCGAAGCACTTCAAGCGATACATGATGGTGCTGATGATCTAGATTTTGTATGTAATTATGATGCGTTTAAAAGAGGGGAAATAGCCTTAGTTAAAGAAGAAATACTGAAATGTACCCAATTGGGTTTAGATAATAATAAGGTAGTAAAGTGGATTATTGAAGTTGCAGCATTAACTGACAAGGAAATTATTCAGATATCCAGTTTAATAAAAAATGTAATAGTTTCTAATTTCAAACAAGAGCTTTTTTCATCGGTTTATGTAAAATCTTCTACTGGATTCTACAAGACAGAAAATAATTTGCCAAACGGCGCTACTATTCCCTCAATATTGATGATGTTAGAAAACGCATCACCTCTCCCAGTTAAAGCTGCAGGAGGTGTAAGAACTTATGATGAAGCAGTCAAGATGATTGAATTAGGTGTTAAAAGGATAGGTACATCTGGCGCGAAAAGTATTGCTAACGGACAAAATTTAAATAATGAATATTAAATTCACAAAAATTATAAACATGAAGAAAAGGTTGCTGGCTTTGTTTCTATTTTCGTTTTCCTTTTTTACTTATTCACAAGACATTACTAATACATCAGCCCAATCGGGAAACTCAACAGTGCGATTTCCTGTTTTTTTAGAATGTGTCAATTTACAATCTAAAGAGCTAGAAAACTGTTTCTACAGTCAAGTTCAAGATTTTGTTTTTCAAAATTTTCAAGTTCTAGATAATTTGAAGCAAAATAATTTTCAAGGGAATGTAAAAGTTCTTTTTGAAGTAGATAGTGATGGCGTTTTTAAAGTGATTTATGTTGATGCTATTGATGAGGCATTGATAAAAGAAACAAAAAGGGTTTTTGGTGCTTTTCCTAAAATACAGCCTTCAACATATAACGGGAAACCTAACTATTCTAAGTTTACCATAACTATTGCTATACCCTTAAAAAGTAGGGCTGAACTTGAAGCAGAAACTTTGGCAAAAGCTGAAATAGTGTCAAATAACAAACCGAAACTTACAGAATTGGATAGTATTGTTTATAAAAAATTTACTAATCCAGATTTAGATAGTAATTTAAATGTTCCTTTTTCACACAGTTATTACGCGCAGTTTGACAGTTCCTTAAATCAAGTGGGAAGTAATAATCACACGGCATCAAAACCATACACGTATGCAGAAGTTTCAAAATATTATGATCTAAAAGTAGTAAATGATAACTTAAAAAAAAGAGCATCCAGTTGGTGGGCAAGAAAATTATGGAATGAGAGTGCTGTTGAAATACAGGGTGACGGGTATTGGTTTACATTAAATCCTATATTTGATTTGCAGGTTGGTAAAGCTTCAAAAAGCGAGGCGTCTTATAGTTATGTAAATACACGTGGAATTAATTTTAGAGGTGGTTTGGGAAAGCAACTTAATTTTTCTACAACTGTTTTTGAGAGTCAAGGGCGTTTTGCAGATTATTTCAATCGTTATGCAGAATCTATTAAACCTGCGGGAGGTAATCCAGCTATTATTCCTGGGATAGGAATCGCAAAGGACTTTAAAACTGATTCCTATGATTTTCCTTTGGCAGAAGCCAATTTGACTTTTGTACCAAGTAAATATCTTGATTTACAATTAGGTTATGGAAGAAATTTTATCGGGGATGGATACCGTTCTTTGTTAGAAAGTGATGGTGCAAGTCCGTATCCTTATTTTAAATTGAATACTAATTTTTGGAAAATAAAATATACAAATACTTATATGTGGCTCAAGGATGTTCGTCCAGAAGTGACATTAGAAAGAACGTATGCCACAAAATTTATGGCGAATCATTATTTGAGTTGGAATGTTTCTAATAAACTGAATCTTGGTTTCTTCGAATCAGTAATTTGGACTAATACAAATGACAGAGGATTTGATGTGAATTTTGTTAGTCCAATTATATTCTATCGTTCGGTTGAATTTGCCTCATCTGCCAGAAGCGGAAATGCTGTTTTAGGATTGACTTTTAAGTATAAATGGAGTAATCAAATCAATTTTTATGGACAGTTTATTTTAGATGAATTTTCTCTAGGGGATGTTAAGGCAGGAGACAATAGTTGGAAAAACAAGTATGGGTATCAGTTAGGTGCTAAGTACTACAATGCTTTCAAAGTAGATAATTTACTGTTGCAGTTAGAGTACAATCACGTACGTCCTTATGTGTATTCTCATAGTATGCCAATCACAAATTATGCTCATAATAATCAGAGTATAGGACATCAATGGGGAGGAAATTTCAAAGAATTTATTGCTATTGCTCGATACCATAAAGGAAGGCTTTTTGCTGATGCAAAACTTACTGTGGGAACCCGAGGACTCGATTTTGATAATGCTGAAGATAGTTTTAATTACGGTGGGAATATCTATAAAGATTATGATGAAAATAGGCCTTTTGATAGTGGTGTAAAAGTAGGTCAGGGAAATAAAACGGCTGTTTTTATTGCTGACTTTCAAGGTGGTTATTTAGTTAATCCTGCTACAAATTTGAAGCTTTTTGGAAGTTATATTTATAGAAGTTTTGATCCCACAAAAAATACGGCAAACACTTTCACCGAAAGTACTAATTGGATAACTTTAGGACTAAGAGCAGATATTTTTAACTGGTATTTTGATTATTAATATTTTGTGAATTGTTTTTTGCCAAATCCCTTTTGATACACTACTTTTGCAGAAGTTTTTCAAAACAAATAAACTCTAGTATTGAACGCAACACAAAATACATTTTCATTAAAATCTATTTATATTGATTTCCGAGAAATTACTAAGGCTCGTTTAGCCATTAGTGTAGTGTTTTCGTCTATCGCGGGATTTATGCTTGGGATTTATGATTTGCATTCATTAGATTGGATGATTTTGTTAAAACTAGCTGTTGGAGGCTATTGTATGGTAGGAGCGTCAAATGCTTTTAATCAAGTTATTGAAAAAAACTTGGATGCGTTAATGGATAGAACTAAGAATCGTCCAGTTCCCGCGGGTAGAATGTCTTCGTTATCGGCTTTGATTTTAGCAAGTTTTTTAACGGTTCTTGGAATTGTGTTACTTTATACAATCAATCCTAAAACTGCAATGTTTGGCGCTATTTCAATTTTTTTATATACAAGTGTTTACACTCCTTTAAAAACGATGACTTCATTGTCTGTTTTTGTGGGAGCTTTTCCTGGAGCAATTCCTTTTATGTTAGGTTGGGTTGCGGCAACAGGAGATTTTGGAATAGAAGCAGGAACCTTGTTTTTAATTCAGTTTTTTTGGCAATTTCCACACTTTTGGGCTATTGGGTGGTTTTTGTATGATGATTATGAGAAAGCTGGTTTTTTTATGTTGCCCACGGGAAAAAAAGATAAAGGAACTGCATTGCAGGTTATACTATATACGGTTTGGTTGATTTTAGCTTCACTTTTACCAGTTTTAGGTTACACCGGACGTTTGTATATGACTCCAATAGCCGCTACTTTTGTTTTTTTACTAGGATTGTGGATGCTTTATTATGCTGTAAGATTGTACAAATTAAGATCTGAAAAGGCGGCCAGAACATTAATGTTAGTAAGTGTTTCTTATATAACATTGTTACAGTTGGTTTATATATTTGATAAATTTTTAAGATAGATATGGAAATAGTAATGACAGCTGAAGAGCAAAAATCCAGAACAGCCAGATCATATAAGTTGATTTTGTTGTTTGCAATAGTAAGTATGATAATGATGTTTGCGGGCCTTACCAGTGCTTTTGTGGTAAGTAAATCTAGAGCAGACTGGTTGAAAGATTTTCAATTGCCAATAGCCTTTTATTACAGTACTGCAGCAATAATAGGATGTAGTGTGTGTTTTCATTTGGCTAAAAAAGCAATTCAGAAAAACAATCAAGGTAAAACGACTATTTTTCTTTTAACGACATTAATTCTAGGAATATTGTTTGTAATTTTACAGTTCGTAGGATTTGGACAAATAGTGGATAACGGGTATTATTTTACCGGAAGCGGAAGCTCAATAACCACTACTTTTTTATATGTTGTAACTGTTGTGCACTTGATTCACCTTGCTGGTGGCGTGATTTCACTTCTAATTATAATTTATAATCATTTTAAACAAAAATACAATTCATCTCAAACCCTTGGAATAGAACTAGGTGCAATGTACTGGCACTTTCTTGACTTATTATGGGTTTATTTGTTTTTGTTTTTATATTTCTTTAAATAAGAAAAAAACGTAAATTTGTGAACTTTTTAACGAATAACTTTTATGGAAGCGACAGTTACTACTGCAAATAGTGAAGAAAAAACTTGGGGAGGCGGCAATGAGCCTATGGGAGCAAGTTATGGTAAATTAATGATGTGGTTTTTTATCGTATCAGATGCTTTAACGTTCTCAGGATTTCTAGCGGCGTATGGTTTTTCACGATTTAAATTTATTGAAACTTGGCCATTGGCCGATGAAGTGTTTACTCACTTCCCATTTATGCACGGCGTTTCTGCTCCGATGTATTATGTGGCATTGATGACTTTTATTTTGATTTTTTCATCTGTAACAATGGTTTTGGCTGTTGATGCAGGTCATCAAATGAAAAAGGATAAAGTTGTTCTTTATATGTTTTTAACCATTATCGGAGGTTTGATTTTCGTAGGTTCTCAAGCATGGGAATGGAAAAACTTTATCAAAGGTGAGTATGGTGCTGTCGAAACTAGTGGCGGTAGTTTGCTACAATTCGTTGATAAAGACGGAAAAAGAGTTGCTTTAGCAGAATTTGCAACTACTCTTCCTGAAGAGAGAGAGCAGCTAACCCGTAACAAAGCGAAATGGTTTATGGATGAGCCAAGTTTGCCTTCTTATTCAGTTGCGGAAGTTCAAGCTGGTTTCAAAGCACATCCTGAACTTCTTATTAGAACGGAGGTAATTACTGCTGCAAAACAGAAAACAGTTCTTACTAGAGCGGAATCTGAATCAAGATTGAGTCAAGCTCAATATGTGGTAGAAGGTGCAAATTTAGTTAGAAACGAATACGGAAGTAAATTATTTGCTGACTTCTTTTTCTTTATCACTGGATTTCACGGTTTTCACGTTTTTTCTGGAGTAATCATAAATATTATCATATTTTTTAATGTGTTAATAGGAACTTACGAAAAAAGAAAAAGTTATGAAATGGTAGAAAAAGTAGGTCTATATTGGCACTTTGTCGATTTAGTTTGGGTATTTGTATTTACAGTTTTCTATCTAGTTTAATTTCAAAAAGTAATTATCATGTCACACGAACACGTATCTAATACTGGTAGAATCTGGAAGGTTTTCGGAATATTATCTGCCGTTACTATTGTTGAAGTTTATTTGGGTATATTAAAACCTGATTTTCTTTTCATGAATAACTTTTTAAGTATGAACTTACTTAATTGGATATTCTATGCTCTTACAATTTTTAAAGCTTACTACATTGTTTATGCATTTATGCATATGGAAGGAGAGAAAAGTTCCTTAAGAAATGCAGTTGTTTATCCAGTTATTTTTTTGATTTTATATTTACTTTTCATTCTTTTGACAGAAGGTGATTATATTTATGAGGTTTTTAAAAATTCTACTATAAAATGGAATTTTTAACAAGATATTAATTCAAAAAGAGGGTACGCATTGCGTACCTTTTTTTATTTTTGTACTTTAATAAAGCAGCACTACAATGAAAAAAAATATTGTCCTTTTCGTTCTTTTTATTTTGCCTATTGTTGCGTACCTTTTTTTTGCTTCAGGTGTAAATGGGTTTACCAAATTACCAACTATAACTCCAAATACTGCTGATTTGGGTGATTGGCAATCTTTAGACGGAAAAAAAGTCAGTTTGAATGGTAAAGTAACGATTCTTGGTTTTATGGGTGATGAGCTCTTGAAAAATAGAGGAAATCTTTTCAATTTAAACCAAAAAATTTATCAAAGATATCATGAGTTCAAGGATGTTCAGTTTGTGATGATTTGTCCTATTGGGACAGAAAAAGACGCAAAAAAAGTTGTGGATGCGTTGGGTGCTTTTACTGATGTCGCGCAATGGCGCTTTGTTTTTGCATCAACTGATGCTATTAACACATATTACGATCAATTAAAATTAGTTGAGAAATTAGATGAGCATACTGGGACGCCAAATGTCTACATAATTGATAAAAAACGAAATCTTCGTGGAAGAAAGTTAGTCAAAGATGCTAAAGAAGGCTACAATACTTTTCATCCAGCGGAGTTAAGTAACGAAATGCTTGACGATTTTAAAGTGATTCTGTATGAGTATCGTGCAGCGCTTAAAAAGAACAATAATGCCACTAGAAAAATTTAATATTTTATGTTTAAAAATAAATCTTACATAGGAATATCATTTATTATTTTGATTTTTGGTATTTATGTCGTTCCAAAAATAGTAGAAAGAATAAAAAATGACAAAGTAGTTCAAGGAGACCGATTAGACACTGTTAATCCAGCATCAGTAGAAGAAGGACAGTTAATAAAAATTGGTCCTGCTCCTAAATTTGAATTATTAAATCAAGATAATAAAAAGATTACTAATGCAGTATATAAAGGTAAAGTGTATGTATTAGAGTTTTTTTTTACTACCTGTCCAACCATTTGTCCAAAAATGAATGAGAGTATGTTAGTTTTAGAGAAAAAGTTTTTTGGTAATCCTAATTTTGGATTAGCTTCTATAACTATTGATCCGGAACATGATACAGCAAAAGTATTAAAAGAACACGCAACTCTTTTGGGTGTTAAATCTTCCAATTGGAATTTTCTAACGGGTGACAAAGCATATATTTTTAATTTAGCCAATAAAGGATTTAATCTTTATGCTGGTGAAAACAAAAAAGTAGCGGGTGGTTTTGAACATTCAGGTTTATTCGCCTTAATTGATAAAAACGGGAACATACGTTGCAGAAATGATGAGTTTGGGAATCCGATTTTATATTATGATGGTTTAGATAAAAAAGGGGTACGTAACCTTCAACAAGATATTAATATTTTATTAAAAGAGTAGAAATGGAAAATAATTCGTTAGAAAAAAAATTCAATAAATTTATTATTACGGTATCTATCATAATACCGGTAGCGGTAGCTATACTTTTTGGAGTTAAACTTAAAGATTTTGGTTATGAAGTAGAACCTCTTTCTTTTTTGCCACCCATTTATGCAACTACTAACGGAATTACAGCTGTATTACTAATTGCTGCTGTCGTAGCAATTAAAAATGGTAAAAGAAAACTTCACGAAAGATTAATGACAGGTGCAATTGCTTTGTCAGTAGCTTTTTTGGTGATGTATGTTGCGTATCACATGACTTCTGACTCTACTAAATTTGGTGGTGAAGGAGCTGTTAAATATGTTTATTTCTTTATTTTGATTACACATATCATCTTGTCAATTGCTATTATTCCTATGGTATTAATTACTTATGTGAGAGCTTTAGCAGGTAATTTTGAAAGACATAAAAAGATTTCGAAAATCACTTTTCCTATCTGGTTGTATGTTGCAGTAACTGGAGTTGTTGTTTACTTTATGATTTCACCTTACTATGTTTATTAAAGCCAACAATACTGAAATGACAATCAAAAAAAATGTGAAAAAAGTCATAGGTTATACTTTTCTGATAGTTCTTGGATTATTTAGTGGTACAGCAAATGCACAATGTGCGATGTGTCGTGCTGCATTAACCAGTGAAGGCAATGCAACTCAAGCTGCAGCAGTAAATGATGGTATTGTTTACTTAATGGTAATTCCTTACATACTAGTCGCAGGAATAGGCTATGCTGTTTATCGAATGAAAATGAAAAAATCCTAAAAAATTAATTTCAAAAGTATTTTCAACATTCATTCTCAAAATTAGTGTAATTTAGTTAAGCATAGATAACGAATCACTATTTCTAAAGCACAGGATCTTGACGACAGACCACTTTATTTTAATCCATCTACAGATACGTTTACTGTTCCTTTTACTTTTATAAAAGCAATGATAGCTTGATTTGTTAGTTGTATTTTTTGGAACTCAACCGCTGCCATTTTTCCATTTACATATACTCCTTGCATAGGAGAATAGTTTTTTAAATACGTCATCATACTTTTTTGACCTTCCTCAAGATTAGGTTTTATGGAGTATCTGCAGTTTTGTTCAATTTTTTTGAGAACTAATCCTTGTGTTAGCCAATTTGCTGTTCGCATCAATTTGTTTTTAGTATCTAAAGCGTAATCTAATTGGTCGAAAAACACTTCCTTAGTCTTGTCGTTATATTGCGGAAATCCGGCTAAATAGATAGTTCCATTCACAGAACCTAATACATCTAAAGCAATTATCATTTTTCCTTTTTTGTGCCAAATGGCTACATTTTGAACTTTGACTTTATTTGAACCAGAACCAAATTCTTGACCGGCAAAATTCTTGGTCATAATTTTTGAAGCTTCTTGATACGTAGAAATAGCAACAATATTTGCCGTAATGTCCTCGGGTATTTTGCTTACGGATTTTATTATTATTTTCGAGGCATTGAATTTAGATTCCGGTTGTTTTCCAATTAATGTTTCCATGTTACATTTCATTCCCATATCCAGTACGAAAGTATCATTCTTCAACTTAGCATTGGTCGAGTAAATTTCAATTGGCACAATCCGAAGCCAACTTTCATACGTGTCATTCATTAGAAAAGGAACGCAAATTTTTTCTAAAGCTGCTAAGACATTTGGTTTAAAATCCATGGCTTTAGTTATAGCTTCGTCAATTTTGTTTTCAATTTTTGATTTAAATAGTTTTACTCCAGGGTTAATTAAGTAGGTAACAGGAACATTTTTTCCAAAGACAGTCATTGTAGGACTCTCATTCCAATCTAATGATTTTAGTTCCGTTTTGGTGTTTAATTTCCAATTTATCAAAGCCACATCACTTACTAAAGTCACAACACCATCAAGGTTAAATTCTCGAGTGTCGTACATTTCTACTCCTAATTTTTTGGTTCCAATTCTATATTTTACGATTGCTTTTAAAGGTAAAATAGTTTTAATTTTTTCGCCTTTTTCACCAGCATCATTCTTGATTGTTAATGGGGCAAGTTTCCAGACCTTCATTGCGATGTCATCATCTTCAATGTTGTTATCTTCATAAATTAAACCGCTTAGTACTGCATTAGTTTGGTTTTCGATATCTTTTAATTTGACACTAATAGGCATGTTTATGTAAGACGGAATGTTTTCGTATGTCAATGGTGTAGCGTCATCTGCTTCTGGTTTTAAAGCGTCTATTTTATTCGTTGTAGCGCAGCTTGAGACGAATAAAATTGAAAGGAATATAAGTAAAGTGGGAGAGAATTTCAGCATATTTACGGGAGTTATAAAAGCAAAATTAACAAAAGAATTCTTTTTTTATGAATTTTTGTAACAAATGCTAATTTCTAAAGTCTAATTGTTTTATAACTGATTTATGATTTAAATATTTTATTTAATTTCATAGATTTTTATTAGAAAAAGTTAAATTTGTTTGCAGCAATGCTGCGCTTTTATTCAAAATTTATGGAAAAAAGAAGTTTTCTTAGTTTAATTGCCATGCTGATTAGTTGCGTATCAATTCAGGCTCAATCTAAAAAATGGACCTTAGAGGAATGTGTTAAATATGCCATTCAAAATAATATTTCCGTTAAGCAATCCGAATTGGATTCAAAAACGGCATTGATTAACAAGAAAGATGCCGTTGGGAATTTCCTTCCTTCTCTAAATGCTAGTGCATCCCATTCTTGGAATATTGGTTTAAACCAGGATATTACTACAGGGCTTTTACGTAATCAAACGACTCAATTTACATCTGCTGGCGCTAATGTTGGTGTAGATATTTATAAGGGATTACAAAATCAGAATACGCTTCGTAGAGCTAATCTTTCGATAGTTGCGGCCAAATATCAATTGCTTAAAATGCAAGAGGATATTGCCTTAAATGTTGCTAATGCTTTCTTGCAAGTGCTTTTCAATAAGGAAAATTTAAAAGTTCAAAAAGAGCAATTGGGAATTAATGAAAAGCAATTTGCACGTTCAGAAGAATTAGTAAAAGCAGGATCGATTCCTAGAGGAGATTTATTGGATATAAAAGCAACTGTAGCTCAAAATAATCAGAATGTTATTATTGCAGAGAATGCATTATTAATTTCGAAATTAAGTTTAGCGCAATTGTTACAGTTAAAAGATTTTGAAAATTTTGATGTTGTAGATGATACAAACATGAAAGATGATAATAATATCATGGCTCAAACTCCAGTTGCTATTTATGACATAGCGGTTGAGAATAGAACAGAATTGAAAATTGCCAGAACAAATTTAGAGATTGCCCAGAAAGATCTTGAAATTGCAAAAGGAGCTTTTCAGCCAACTATACAAGGATTCTATAGTTTTAACAGTAGGGTTTCTTATGCTGATGTGCCAGAATTTGATAACATGGGAAATATAATTGGCACAAGAAATTCAGCACCATTTTTTAATCAGTTTAGTGATAATAAAGGACAATCTTTTGGAGCGCAATTATCTGTTCCAATTTTTAATGGGTTTTCAGTAAGAAATAATGTAGAGCGTTCTAAGGTGAGTTTAGAACGATCTAAAATTGCTGTAGAGCAACAAGATTTAGATTTGCAGAGAAATGTTTTTACTGCATTTACAGATGCAAAAGGAGCGTTGAATGCATATGAATCCTCAGTTGTTGCATTAGATTCCAGACAAGGAGCGTATAATTATGCTAAAGAAAGATACGATGTAGGTTTGATGAATTCTTTTGATTTCAACCAATCGCAAACCTTATTGACTAATGCACAATCAGAAGTTATCAGAACCAAATACGATTATATTTTCAAAATCAAAATTTTAGAATTCTATTTTGGAATTCCACTTATCAAAAACTAATTTATTATGTCTAAGAAAACAATTTATATCCTAATAGGTAGTGCAGTTATAATCATTGCAGGTTTAATAATACTTTCAAAATCAGGTGTTATCGGTAATAAAGATAAAGGAACCGAAGTTGAAATTACCCAAGTAATTCCGGCTACAATTATCGAAACGGTGTCGGCTACAGGGAAAATTCAACCGGAAATTGAAGTGAAAATTTCATCGGAAGTATCTGGAGAGATCATTTCCTTGAATGTAAAAGAAGGTCAAGCAGTAAAAAAAGGAGATTTATTGGTAAAAATAAATCCTGATTTGTACACTTCTGGCTATAATCGTTCGGTTTCAAACTTATCAGGAACCAAAGCAAATTTAAGCCAAGCAGACGCTTCTTTTAAAGAATCGAAATCTAATTACGATAGAAATAAAATTTTATTTGAAAAAGGAATTATCTCAAAAGCTGACTGGGATAAAGCGATTGCGTCATATGAAGTAGCAAAAGCAACCAAACAAAACGCATATTTTAATGTTCAAAGTGCCTCTGCAACTGTAAATGAAGCTAAAGATAATTTAGGTCGAACTACAATTTATGCCCCTGCGGATGGAACGATTTCTATGTTAAATGTAGAGTTGGGTGAGCGTGTTTTAGGAACGCAACAAATGACAGGAACAGAAATATTGAGAGTGGCCAACTTGAATAATATGGAAGTAGAAGTAGATGTCAATGAAAATGACATTGTAAAAATAAAAGTAGGTGACGATGCTAATATTGAAGTTGATGCGTATTTGAAAAAACAATTTAAGGGAACTGTAACAAGTATTTCTAATTCCGCTAGTTCAGCATTGACAGCAGATCAAGTAACTAATTTTAAAGTTAAAGTAAGAATTCTGAAAGAATCGTATCAAGATTTATTAGAGGGAAAACCGGACACCTATTCTCCATTTAGACCAGGAATGACTGCTACGGTAGATATTATTACTGAAACAAAAGCGAATGTTTTATCTGTGCCAATTAGTTCAGTTGTGGTAAAATCAGATACTGCTGACGTAAAAGACATTGTAGTAGTTGATCCAAAAGAAGAGCAAAAAGGAGCAGCACCTAAAAGTGATAAGAAATATGAATGTGTATTTGTAAAAGTAGGGGATAAAGCTAAAATTAGAATCATTAAAACCGGAATTCAAGACGACACAAATATTGAGGTTTTAACAGGTCTTAAAAAGGGAGATGTTGTGATTACGGGACCATATACTACCGTTTCTAAGGACTTAAATTCAGGAGACAAAGTAATGCTAAAAACGGATAAAGAAAAAGGAGAAAGTAAAAAGTAACCTATAATGTTAACAATTTTGAAATCACAATCATAAAATCTAATTTTGTGCTTGTGATTTCTTAATTTAAAATAAAATCTAAAATTGGGCTACATACTAAATATTGAAACAGCGACAAAAAATTGTTCAGTCGCTCTCGCAAAAGATGGGGAAACTATTTTCTGTAAAGAAATTGCAGAGGAAGGATATTCACATGCGGAACGACTACATGTTTTTATTGAAGAAATTATAAAAGAAGCTGGAATAACCTTTAAAGATTTATCAGCTATTGCTGTAAGTCAGGGTCCAGGTTCATACACAGGATTGCGAATAGGTGTTTCAGCAGCTAAAGGGTTGTGCTACGCGCTCGAAATCCCATTAATTGCTGTAGATACATTACAATCTTTAGCGTCACAGGTAACTGTTTCTAGCGGATTAATCATTCCCATGATTGATGCCCGAAGAATGGAAGTGTATAGTGCTGTTTTTACTCCAAATTTTGAGCAAAAAAGAGAAGTTCTTGCAGAAATAATTACAGAGAATTCATTTGAAAATTTTCAAGAAACCCTTTATTTTATTGGTGATTGTTCCGAAAAATGTAAGTCGGTTTTGACCAAAGAAAATTTTGTTTTCCTAGACAAAGTTGTATATCCTTCTGCTAAAGGAATGAGTGTAATAAGTTTTGAAAAATTCAAAATAAACGACACAGTTGATGTCGCTTATTTTGAACCGTATTATTTGAAAGACTTTATGGTTACATCTTCAAAGAAATAGAGCATTCCTGAATGTATTGATTATTCCAGCTGTTCAGTTGGGTTATTTTTTTTAGAAGATTCTTTGACAAATGGCTGAATAATAATTCCTGCGTCATCAAAAGCCTGTTTACAATTTTGTAGTGTATCAGCATAAACGCCCCAGAAATCTTCGTTATTCGCCCATGGTCGCACGGCAATTTGTATGGCACTATCAGTAAGGTTTTTTACAGAAACTTCGGCAGCTGGTGTTTCTAATATTTTTGGATTATTCTTTAAAACCTTAGTAATAATGTCTTTAGCTTCTTTAATGTTTGTGTCATAAGAGATAGCAATAGTCAAATCAGCTCTTCTGATTTTTTCCAATGAATAATTGATAATGTTTCCGTTAGAAAGGGAACCATTTGGTATAAAAATAGTTTGATTGTTAGCCGTAACTAATTTGGTTACAAAAATTTGTATTTCACTTACAGTTCCTATAACGCCTTGTGCTTCGATAGTATCACTCACCCGAAAAGGTTTAAAAAGGATAATTAACATTCCACCTGCAAAATTCGACAAGGAACCTTGCAGTGATAAACCTACTGCGAGTCCCATTGCACCAAGAATGGCCACAAATGACGATGTTTCAATCCCCAGTTTGGAAATAAAGGAAACAAACAAAATTATTCTCAAAACCCAAAGTAAAATATCAGCCAGAAAACGGGTCAGTGTAGGGTCCAAATTCCGTTTTACCATTATTCTTCGGATAAACCTGTTGATAAGCCTGATGATATAAAGACCTGCAAAAAGAATTATGAATGCAGAAATTAATTTTGGAGAATAGTCAATTAACACTTTGATAAAAGTATTGGCGTAATCAGTTAGCTGATTGGGATTTATGTTCATTTTTTGTCTAATAAAAAACCTTCCCAAAAGAGAAGGTTAAGTTTGAAGTTCAAAAATACAAATAAATTATTTTTTACCCGTTGGGTGAAATTAGTTTATTTGAATTTTGATATTATTGATTGGTCTGTCAAATATGAATTTGTTGATATATTGAACCAATGTTAATGCTG
>NZ_QQBA01000011.1 GCF_003350545.1 Flavobacterium glaciei | reverse complement strand
CGCTTATAACGGATGTTTAAAATCCTGTTATAAGCGTTTCTTTATTGTCTAAAAAACGACTCTAATCAAAATAAGCGAAGTTTTTCAGTGCCCTCATTTTCTTGGGAGGCTTTTGCTATATAAGTTTTAATTTAATCTTAAGCAATACGCGACCCACAGGAATTTTCCTTAATGGATTTTGACATATTACAAACATTAAATTTCATATTTTGTTTTTTATTAAATCAAAAATGTTAACTATTTCTGAATTTTCCAAATATGTTATAAAAAAATTAAGAAATCCCAACACTCTCTCCTTTTTTGAATGCACATACGAATAGAAAAACATTTATCATCAAAAAAAAGTTAAGTTTAATTTGCAATTCAAAATGGTTTCATACATTTGCACCCAAATACAAGAGGAAAAATTTGAACTGATTGCAACCTCTTCATAATGAAACAAATTCATTATGGATGCTGATAATTTTTCAGTAGAAAAAATGCTAAAGCAGGAACCCTCCTTTAGTCCTTTTCAGCAATTATTTTTTCTCGCTTAATTTAAAAATAATAATTATTATGGCCTATTTATTTACGTCAGAATCTGTAAGCGAAGGACATCCAGACAAAATTGCAGATCAAATTTCAGACGCATTAATTGACAATTTCTTAGCATTTGATGCTGACTCAAAAGTAGCTTGCGAAACTTTAGTAACTACTGGCCAGGTAATTTTGGCAGGTGAAGTAAAATCAAATACGTATTTAGACGTACAACAAATCGCTCGTGATGTAATCAAAAAAATTGGTTACACGAAAAGCGAATATATGTTTGAAGCCAATTCTTGTGGAATCCTTTCTGCTATTCACGAACAATCTGCTGATATCAATCAAGGTGTTGACAGAGCAAGCAAAGAAGAGCAAGGCGCTGGTGACCAAGGAATGATGTTTGGTTATGCAACTAACGAGACTGAAAATTACATGCCATTGGCACTTGATTTGTCTCATAAATTATTACAAGAATTAGCTGTTTTAAGACGTGAAAATAACGAAATAACATATTTACGTCCTGATGCTAAATCACAAGTAACTTTAGAATACAGTGACGATAACAAACCAACTCGTATTGATGCGATTGTTATCTCTACTCAACACGATGATTTTGACGAAGAAGCTGCCATGCTAACTAAAATCAAAAAAGATATTATCGAGATATTGATCCCGAGAATCATTGCTAAAAATCCTGAGCATGCTCATTTATTTAACGATGCGATTCAATACCACATTAACCCAACGGGGAAATTTGTAATTGGAGGACCTCACGGAGATACTGGACTTACTGGAAGAAAAATCATTGTAGATACTTACGGTGGAAAAGGTGCTCACGGTGGTGGTGCATTTTCTGGAAAAGATCCAAGTAAAGTAGATAGAAGTGCGGCGTATGCTACACGTCATATCGCTAAAAATCTTGTTGCAGCGGGTGTTGCTGACGAGATTTTAGTACAGGTTTCCTATGCGATTGGTGTGGCTAAACCAATGGGGATTTTTATTGATACCTACGGAACTTCAAAAGTGAATTTGACTAATGGTGAAATTGCTAAAAAAGTAGAAGCTATTTTTGATATGCGTCCGTACTTTATAGAGCAACGATTAAAGTTAAGAAACCCAATTTATAGCGAAACTGCTGCTTACGGACACATGGGACGTACTCCAGAAACTGTAACCAAAACTTTTAAAGCTCCTGGTGGATTAGAAAAAACAGTTACTGTTGATTTATTTACTTGGGAAAAATTAGATTTTGTTGACCAAGTTAAAACTGCTTTCGGATTGTAATACACAATTTATATTATAGAAAAAGGGGATTTTGCCAACGCAAAATCCCCTTTTTTAGTTTCCGAACTTTCTCCTATAAGTTGTACTTTACAATAAAAGTTACAAAGCGTGGTAAAATTACGTTTTCATTGGCATTAAAACCATTTACACTAAAACTGTTGTTCAACCTAGATCTAGTATTTAACAAGTTATTCGCCTGAATTCGGTATTCAAACTTTGCATCTTTCTTGATGTAATTCAAACTAGCAGTCATGATTTTAAAATCGTTTGTCACACCATTGGTTTCATTTTTAAATCTGTTAAAAGCATAATCCCAATTAACATTCAAACCATTCAAGAAATAATAATTAAGCTTTACAGTTGGCGTCTGTGTGGTGAATTTATTAGATGCTTGCTCTGAAAAATTCACACGGTAACCCAAATCTAGGTTTGGATATTTTTTGAATTGCGTTGCAAAGGCCAGGTTGTACGAATGATTTACATTTTCAATTCCTTGAATAAACTCTTGAGTAGCGCCGTTACTAACTCTTCTGTTTAATACAAAATTACGGTTCCAACCTGCATTGGCGCCAGCGGTAACTTTGTAATACTTTTTGAAACTTTTAGAGTAAAACAAATTTCCGTTTAAATTTTCGTTTTCAGCATCTAAATTC
The DNA here is from genome assembly GCF_003350545.1 of Flavobacterium glaciei. Taxonomy (GTDB): domain Bacteria; phylum Bacteroidota; class Bacteroidia; order Flavobacteriales; family Flavobacteriaceae; genus Flavobacterium; species Flavobacterium glaciei. Next base: position 109,084 of record NZ_QQBA01000011.1, on the reverse strand, counting down.
AAACGATCCGAAGTGGAATAAATACTTTGAAAAGAAACTCCATTAACCACTGGATCTTTGGTAGTTGTATAACTGATGTTAGCAAAAATTGTAGTGAAATTATACAAGTTGTACTTAGAATAATTCAAACGATGGCTGGTAATTAATGAATTTTCTAATTGCGCATTTCCTCGTGACAAACTGTTAAAATTGGTAAAAATAAATCCTTCAACTAAAGCATTTACATCATTAAAGCCGTTACGCATGTTGAAATTGTAGGTTACATTTTCTGATTTCTTCAAGTCCCAACGCGCAAACATATCAGGCAATAATCTGGTAAAATTAAGTTTGAATGGCGATTCAAATTGTTCGTTTGAAGTGTTGTATTGGTGCAAAGAAAAACCAGGATTAAAAGTAAACTTACCTCTAATAAACTTATAATGTAAACCTATAAAAGCATCATTAAATTGGTAACGCACATCATTATTATACGTTGCTTGCTCCACTGGATTTACTGAATTATCTTGAAGAATTTGCAAAATACTAGAATTGTACGATTGGTAAGCATTCGTATTTCCCGCAGTTACATTCAAGATACTTTTGTTCGAGATTTGATAAAAATAGTCAATTTTTGCATCTAACTTATTGGTTTTTACAAAACGAGATTGCTGGATGTTTAGGGCATTTTCATTTACAAAAACTGCACTTGGATCGTTGGGATTTGTCGAACTCGCATTTTGATACGGATTTATCGAAAGCTGCGGATTGTAAAATGGATCTTCATCCTCGTATTGATGTTGCATTTCTAACACCCAAGTTGACTTTGGATTTTGAGTATAAAACATATTCAAACTCTGATTGAACGATGCTGGCGCTTGCTTTTGAAAAGCAATTACAGTGTTATTATTAGTTACCGTATTGCCGTTTGAAGTAGAGGTGAAATTGGTTTGACTATTGTCTACATCTTGCTGATCATTCTTCCTGAAAAACGCGTCATAATCCAATTGAAAATTATCATTAGCCTTGTATTTCGAACCAAACTTAGAAATGAAAGCATTATTACGAGACTCGGTATTATTTTTTCTGTTTTCTAAAGTTGCAATATTGGTGGTATTAGGTTCAAAAATTCCGCGTTCTGAATTGGTAATAGACTGATTGAATGTTGCTGAATACGCCGCAAACCCAGACAATGTCCATTTTTTAGAAACCGAATGATTGATGTTGATCGTTCCAAATTTATCACTCGCTTTGGCCACATTATCGCCACCTGATAAACCAAAAAAGTTTCGATTAAGAGATAATGAAGTACCGTTACGGCCAATCGTGTTTCGAGCGCCACCATTAATTCTGAAAAAATCAGCCGAAGTCAATGAAACCTCACCAATGTTATTGAGGTTTACAATGGAGTTGATGCTTGTTTTTGGCGAATAATAAAACAATTTCGGGTTAAAAATATACCCTTTATCGTTTGCCAAACCACCACTAACATCCCCAAACCAAAATTTATCTTTACCTTTTTTGAGTTTGATATTAATAGCAATATCGTCATTATTGTTTTCGAGGCCTTTCATTTGCGACACCTCATTAAAATTACGCAATACCTGCACTTTATCAACCGCATCAGATGGAATGTTTTTAGAACCCAGTTTCGTATCGCCTTCCATAAATGGCTTTCCGTCTACAAAAAGTTTAGTTACTTTTTTCCCTTCCACTTGCACCTGTCCATCACTTGTTACTTCAAAACCCGGTAATTTTTTAAAAACATCCTCTAATTTACGTTCTTCTCCGGTTTTAAACGAATCAGTATTATACACTATGGTATCCCCTTTGATAGAAACTGGCATTTCGCGCACAATTTCTACACCATCAAGCTCAATTCCACCAGATTCCATGGTGATATTTTGTACCATGTTTTGAGCAAGTGTAGAAATGGTGACTTCCTTATTTTGCATACCTAGATAACTTAGTTTTAAAACATAAGTCGTGTTAGCTTTTAAATTCAAAATGAACTTTCCTTTATCGGTGGTAATGGCGTAAGCATCCATTGCCTTGGTGGTTTGATTCACTGCCATTACGTTGGCCATTTCTAAAGGTTGTTGTTGTTTATCTTGCACCAAACCTTCTAATTTTATGTTTTGGGCATAAGAAACAGACACCGCAATTAGAGCGATAAATACTAAAATTTTTCTCATTATAAAATGGTTGTAACTATTGGGTTGGTATTAATTTCCGAAACGTATTTGCATGCCGCCATTTCCTCCACGACCTTGATTCATTTCCCTAAATTCTTCCATTTTTTTTATCACGGCATCATCATACTCTTTTTGAGAAACTACTTTTCCTTTGGCAACAGCTTTAATTTCAACTTTATCTTTTGGGTTTAAAACTACTTTTGAACACAAAATAGTGGTGCGTCCGTCATTGACTTCCAAAATTAATCCTGGCAAACCCCAATAGCCTTCAGGTCCTTGGCTTACTGGAATTTCGGGAGTATACCAAGCAGTGATTACGATTTCTTTTGGCACCTCAATTGCATCCAAGAAATTGGTTTTTTTCTCCTCAGCAGGTTTTGCACTATCTTTTATCTCGCTTTGTTCTTTTCGAGGACGCATATTTCTAAAATCAGTAGCACTTGGTTTTTTGATAGCAGTTGCTTTGTAACAGGTATATCCACCAATCACTCGAGTTTCAGCTTCCATTTTCCAATTCAAACTGGTTAAGGAATCTTTTATCATAAATTCTTTCCCCATAAACTCTTTATCGTTGCTGTATTGTTTGTCTTTTACGTTTTTGTAATACGTTCCGCCACCACCAGCAAAACTTGACATCATACGGAAACCGCCACCTTGAGCCGAAGCTTCAAGTTTTTCTTCTTCTTTATAAATAGAAGCCGTTTTGTTAAAGTTGAGAATAAATGTTTTTTCGAACATTTTTTTCATTCGTTCTTCAATCATTTTTTGCATGTCCGGAGTCATGTCCTTATTGCCTTCCATTCGAGTTTTGAAATCGGAAGTACTGGTTTTTGATTCATAAACAGCCATTCCTTGGAATTCCTGAGCTTGAAGTCCCATAAATGATGCGACTGTTACAATTAATGCTAAAATTACTTTGTACATAACTATTGGATTTTAATAAATAAGAGTGAAAAATACTATTTTTGTTACAAGTATTCTGTTAAAATAATAATAAGACTATCATAATTATATATGGTTTAATCTTCAAGAATTTGTAATTGAATCACGCCATCTTCATCTTTCATCTTTTCTAATTGTTTCTCAACTAAAATATCATATTCTTTTTTAAAAATCATTTTCCCTTTTGTTGGAATTTTAACGATTGTCTTTTTTAACGGATTTAATATTAATTTTGAACATGACCAAACCGCACCATCATCATTGACCTCTAAAATCAATCCAGGCAGCCCTTGATATTTTTCTGGACCATGACTCACGGGTATTTCAGGTGTATACCAAGCGATGATAGTTTTGTCCTTTGGTGGATCTATCGATAATAAACTGATACTTTTTAAATTATTTTTTGAAATTTGATTTTCATAATCAGCAACATCTTTGTCTGAAACTTTTACAACAGAAATTGCCTTATAGCAGATATAGTCTCCTATTGTTTTTGTACTGTTTTCCAATGTCCAATTGTATCTTGATAAACTATCTTTAACCAAATATTTTCTAGAGTCCCACTCGTTCTCAACCTCTTCAATCAATACCTTTTTTGAAAGGTTTGAATACAGCCTATCAAACGTAGCGTTTCCTGAACCGTCTTTCATAGTAACCTTTTGAAATTCTTGATAAATTGCTTCTGTTTGATTAAAACGTAATTCAAAAGTTTTTTCATAACTCTTTTGAATTTTTTGCATTATATTTTGGTCCAACGCTTCAGATCCGTTTGAAGTTTGAAAAGTAACCTTCCCAGCCATATCTTCTTTGTATTCATAATGTACAATCCCGTGGGAATCTTGAGAGAATATTGCGGTAGAAAATGCTAAATTCGTGATAAGCATTACTAAGTTAAATCTTTTTTTCATAGTGTGTTTTTTTTCGATTAGTATGCAAAACAAAGACTATTATTGATGGTAAATGGTTAATGAAAGTTAACGTTTGTTAACCATATGTATAATGAACAATAAGTCCCTATTTTTGTGAAATGAAAAACATAAAAACCAATTTAGTAGTCTGTTTTATAACCGTTGTAATAATTATAACAGTTGCCATTCAATTATTTTGGAATATAAAAAACTACGAAGAGAACAAGCGAAGACTTCTTAATGACGTACATACAGCATTTGAAAAAAGTGTCACTAATTATTATGAATTGGGCATTAAAGATGATTATGTGATATTTATAAATCAAGATGCAAATCTTAGTGAATCTGATTTTTTTGATCAATTAATTAAAAGCAATGTTTTTAAAAAAGAAATCTCGAAAGGTAAAAAGAAGCCAACAAACAAAGAAAGCAATTCGGCTCCGAGCCTTTATGTAAGCTACGATGTCACTCCAGATTCTCTCATTTTGGCACATAATGAATTGCAAAAAAAAGAAATGCAATCTCTTACAAAAACTAAAGATAAAAACCTAAAAACAAGAACCCTTAAAGGGATTAAAACTTTTGATAGCATTGCGAGCCTTAAAAACAAAAAAAATACTATTTCTTTTGCAACTGTACGAGATTCTATCGATTTCCAGTTTGTTAGCAAATCATTCGATAATGAACTTAAAAATAAGGATATTAAACTTTCCTATCGAATAGAACACTACCGCTCAAACGCACTTTTTGATCATTACAAAAATGATATTAATTCTATTTTACCTTTAAAAATAAAGTCGAACTCAAAATACCTACCTAAAAATGAAGAACTTGTTGTGCGCTTTTCAAATCCAAAATATGTATTGTTTAAGTACAGTTTAGCAGGAATACTGCTATCACTAATTCTCTCATTATCTGTTATCAGTTGCCTACTATATTTAGTTCATATCATAAAGAAACAGAAAAAAATTGACGCCATTAAAAGCGATTTAATCAGCAATATAACTCATGAATTTAAAACACCTATAACAACTGCTTCTGCCGCATTAGAAGGAATAAAGTTCTTTAACAATGAAAAGGATATTGATAAAACAAACCGCTACATTGAAATCTCGCAAAGTCAATTAAAAAAACTTGAAATACTAGTTGAGGAATTTTTAGAAACCGCTTACTTAGAGAATGAACAATTACAATTAGAGAAACAAAGAGAAAACATTGTACCACTATTGTACAAGCTAGTTGATACTTTTGCAAAATCAAATCCTAACAAGATTTTCAAATTCGAAACCAACATTGATAGCATCTTACTTGATATTGACCTCTTTCATTTTGAAAATGCTATTTCGAATTTAATTGATAACGCAATAAAATATGGAGGTGATTCCATAAAAATTAATCTAAATAAGAACCATGATGAATTAAAAATAATAGTGAGCGATAATGGAAATGGCATTGCAAAAAAAAATCTCTCTTATATTTTCGATAAATTTTTCAGAGAGTCCGAAGGAAATATTCACACTGTAAAAGGATTTGGTATAGGTCTTTTTTATACAAAAAAAATTATAGAAAAACATGGCGGGGTCATACAAGTTGAAAGCAGTCCTAATCTAACCAATTTCACAATCTACTTAAATGACAAAAAATAAAATAACAGCTTTATTAGCAGAAGATGAAGAAACGCTGGCACAAATAATAAAAGAAAGTCTTGAAACAAGGGATTTTAAAGTTTTTCATTGTCATAACGGACAAGAAGCGATCGATTCTTTTTATGAATTTAAACCCGACGTAATGATTCTAGACGTAATGATGCCTGTAAAAGATGGTTATTCCGTTGCTGCTGAAATTCGGAAAACAGATAAGCATATTCCAATAATTTTCCTTTCAGCAAAATCGCAAACACATGACGTTATTGATGGGTTCAAAAGTGGAGGAAATGATTATCTCAAAAAACCATTTAGTATGGAGGAATTGATCATTAGAATACGAGCTTTATTATACAGAAATGAATTGATGCAAGAAGACACAATATTTAAAATTGGTAAATACAATTTTAGTAGGGTAAAACAAGAATTAGTTTTTCAAAATACTTCCCAAAAACTAACGCATCGCGAATCAGAGCTTTTATATTGCTTGTACCAAAACAAAAATCGCATTATCGAGCGTTCTATTATTTTGATTCTTTTATGGGGGACCGAAGATTTTTTCACCACTCGTAGTATGGATGTTTTTATCACCAAATTAAGAAAAAAATTAGATCAAGATGACTCGATAGAAATTATAAATATTCGGAACCAAGGGTACAAACTACTGTGCCCCTAACAAATTTTTATTTTTTGTACTGCTCAATTTTATATAAGCCGATAAACATTTAATAAAATAAAAGAATTAATCGTAATTTCGCTTTCATGAAAAAATTAGTACTTTTGCTCTTTATTACCTCGTTTTCAATTGTTTTCAGTCAGAACCCAAAACTAACTGCTGTTAAAATCGATTCTATTCGTTTTGATGGAGATGCATTTGTAGGTTACGATTCATTTGGTTTTTATTACACCATCAAAAACAATGTTTTTTCTAAAATAGGAACACTTCAAACTTTAGAATATAAAAATATTTCATTGGGCAAAATCACAAAAGTTGACCTACAAAATCCGCTTAAAATTGTATTGTTTTACGAAAATTTTAATACAGTTGTCATTTTAGACAATCAATTAAATGAGACGCAAAAAATCAATTTTTCAGAAAGTATTAGTCCAATCGTAGCCACTGCAATTGGGATTTCTTCTCAAAATCAGTTGTGGGTTTTCAATAGTTTGAATCAGCAATTGGGTTTTTTTGATTATTTAAACAAGGAATATAAAACCGTTTCTGTTCCTTTTGTAGAAAGTATTAAGAATTATTCTTCAGATTTCAATATCTTTCAATGGATTGATAATAAGAACAATTGGTACGCTTGCGATATTTTTGGTAAAATAAAAAGCAAAGGAATAATTCCTGATTTTGAATGGATTGAAATAATTAATGAAAAGCAGTTTATTTATTCTAAGGACGCTGTTTTGATTTTATATGATTTAGAAAAAGATAAAAAAACTGAAATTGAAATTTCAGAAAAAACGTTTAAAAAATTCTGTTACAAGGACCAAATTTTATCTATTTTTACAACAGCAGGAATTACAAATTATAAAATCTCAATACCGTAATGCACATAGCAATAGCAGGAAATATAGGTTCCGGAAAAACAACCTTAACTCGATTATTAGCGAAACATTTTAAGTGGGAACCGCATTTTGAAGATGTCGTTGACAACCCATACTTAGACGATTTTTATCATCAAATGGAACGTTGGTCGTTTAATTTACAAATTTATTTCTTAAATAGTCGTTTCCGTCAGGTGATGCAAATTCGCGAAAGCGGTAAAAAAATTATTCAGGACCGAACTATTTATGAAGATGCCCATATTTTTGCTCCTAATTTATATGCAATGGGTTTGATGACCAATCGTGATTTCCAGAATTATTCTTCTCTGTTTGAATTGATGGAGTCTACAGTTAAAGCGCCTGATTTATTGATTTATTTAAGAAGCTCCATTCCTAATCTAGTAGGGCAAATACACAAGCGTGGTCGCGAATATGAAAATTCGATTTCTATTGATTATTTGAGCCGTTTGAACGAACGATATGAAGGTTGGATTCAAACCTATGACAAAGGAAAATTATTAATTATTGATGTTGACAACATAAATTTCGTGGATAATCCAGAAGACTTAGGAAATATTTTTAACCGTATTGATGCGGAGTTGAATGGGTTGTTTTAGATTAAAAAAAAAAGATAACCCGTTATTATAAAACATAAATGCCTTGCAAATTGCAAGGCATTTATGTTTTATATGATATGCTGTTTTACTTCGCAGCTTCAATTTTAGCTTCTACTTCAGCTTCTGTACCTTCAAAAACCGCTGTTGTTGTTTTTCCGTTTACTATTTTAGTTACTTTCCCAACGGTCTTTCCGTTTGTATAAGAGATACTAACATTTACGGTTTTTTTCTCGTATTTACTGGTATCAAAACAATCTGTTTTTTGATATTTATATTTACCATTGGCATCAAAATTTGCCAAACATTTTGCTGTTTGTATAGGTGTACATCCGTTTTCTTTACACATCGCTTTACATTCTACTTTTGTCATGTTAGCCATTTTTGATGGGTCACATTTGCCAGTATCGTAAACCATTTCTGTTTTTGAATGAGCAGTGCAACAAGACATAACTGAAGCCACATCTGAATGACCATTCCCTAAAATAGGAGCAATAACCAAACCTATTAAACAAGTCAATTTGATCAAAATATTCATAGATGGTCCTGAAGTGTCTTTGAAAGGATCACCAACAGTATCTCCGGTAACCGCTGCTTTGTGCGCATCAGAACCTTTATATGTAATTTCACCATTAATCATAACTCCTGCTTCAAAAGATTTTTTGGCATTGTCCCAAGCACCACCAGCATTATTTTGGAACACTGCCCAAAGTACACCTGAAACGGTAACTCCAGCCATATAACCACCTAACATTTCGGCAATTAATTGATTGTTATCAGCATACACTAACTTCCCTAAAAGTACAATAGCAATAGGGAAACCTATAGTCAAAATTCCCGGTAACATCATTTCGCGTAAAGCTGCTTTTGTAGAAATATCGACACATTTTGCATACTCCGGTTTTCCGGTTCCTTCCATAATTCCTGGAATTTCCCTGAACTGACGACGAACTTCATACACCATATCCATTGCCGCTTTCCCCACAGAATTCATGGCTAAGGCAGAGAAAACTACAGGTATCATTCCACCCACAAATAGCATTGCTAAAACTGGCGCTTTAAAAATATTGATTCCATCAATTCCCGTAAAAGTTACATACGCTGCAAATAAAGCTAAAGACGTCAATGCTGCCGAAGCAATAGCAAATCCTTTTCCAGTTGCTGCAGTTGTATTTCCTACAGAATCCAAGATATCAGTTCGGGTACGTACTTCTTTTGGTAATTCGCTCATTTCAGCAATTCCACCTGCGTTATCTGATATTGGTCCGAAAGCATCTATTGCCAATTGCATTGCTGTTGTTGCCATCATCGCTGAGGCAGCCAAAGCCACACCGTAGAATCCTGCTAATGCATACGAAGTCCAAATTGCTGCTGCAAATAATAAAACCGTTGGAAACGTAGAAATCATTCCCGTAGCTAAACCTGCAATTACATTTGTTCCTGCTCCTGTTGAAGATTTTTGAACAATAGCCATAACAGGTTTTGTACCCAATCCTGTGTAATATTCAGTAACAGATGAAATCACAGCGCCCACTACTAGTCCAACTATAGTCGCATAAAAAACACGCATGGACGAAATCTCTTTAGTGCCTTCACCAAAGAAATCCATTTTCATCGTTTCTGGGAGCATATAGTCAACTAAAAAATAACATGCAATTAGGGTTAATCCTATCGAAAGCCAATTCCCCATATTTAAAGCACTTTGTACTTGCGCTTCTTTAGCATTATCATCGGTAATTTTAACAACCATAGTTCCTACAATAGAAAATAAAATTCCAAAACCTGCAATAGCCATTGGTAATAAAATAGGCCCTATTCCGCCAAAAGCATCTTGAATATTTCCTCCCATATCTTTGATAACATAATTCCCCAGAACCATAGCCGCTAAAACGGTTGCTACATAAGAACCAAATAAATCAGCTCCCATTCCGGCAACATCACCCACATTATCTCCTACGTTATCTGCAATTGTAGCAGGGTTACGCGGGTCGTCTTCAGGGATCCCAGCTTCTACTTTTCCCACTAAATCAGCTCCAACATCGGCAGCTTTAGTATATATTCCGCCACCAACTCTGGCAAACAAAGCGATAGACTCTGCTCCAAGAGAAAAACCTGCTAAAGTTTCTAGAACAATAGTCATATCTTCGGTTGAAGTCCAAATTCCATTCATAAAAAAGTGAAAGAAGAAAATAAAGAAAGTAGTTAGCCCTAAAACAGCTAAACCTGCAACACCTAATCCCATTACGGTTCCACCGCCAAAAGAGACTTTTAAAGCTTGCGGCAAACTCGTACGTGCTGCTTGTGTAGTTCTAACATTTGTTTTTGTTGCTATTTTCATCCCCATATTACCTGCTAAGGCCGAGAAAAAAGCACCAAAAATAAAAGCTACCACTATTAATATATGTGTGGTGGGAACAATAAATGAAATTCCTGCTAAAACAATACTTGCTCCAATTACAAAGAAAGACAATAATCTATATTCTGCTTTCAGGAAAGCCAAGGCTCCTTCGTATATGTAATCTGAAATTTCTTTCATCTTACCGTCACCCGGATCTTGTTTTAAAACCCATGCACGTTTTGTAAACATAAATGCCAGTCCAATAAATGCCATAGCAATTGGCAAATAAATCATTATTGTATTCATAATTTTGGTTTGGTTTTTGGTTAATATTAATAGTGTAACAAAACGAATTTAAACAAAAAAGCAATACTCTTAACAGAATATTGCTTTTTTTGTTTAAAATAAAATGTAAAATTACTTAATACTAAATAATCCTTCTGGTTTATTTTCAATTTGATTGAAACGCTCTGTACATTCTTTAATAATTGCGTACGCTTCATTTACATCTCCCCAACCTTCAACATCTACTTGTTTGTTTTCAAGATCTTTGTAAACTTGAAAGAAATGTTCAATTTCTTTTAATAGGTGTGGATTCATATCTGTTAGGTTTTCCAATGAATTCCAAATTGGATCTGAAACTGGTACACAAATTACTTTTTCATCTGGTCCTTTATCATCTGCCATGTGGAAAACACCAATAGGCTTCACTTCCATTACACAACCAGGAAAAGTTGGTTCGTTTACCAAAACCAAAACATCTAATGGATCTCCGTCTAATGCTAATGTCTCAGGAATAAATCCGTAATCAGCAGGATACATCATTGACGAAAATAACATCCTGTCAAAACGCATTCTTTTTATTTCGAAATCATATTCGTATTTATTTCTACTTCCTCTTGGTATTTCGATTAAAACATCGAAAGTTGTTAATTTGTCTGCAGTCATTTTAGTTTTTCTTATCTATAATTATGGCTGCAAAAGTAAGGAAAGTATCCCTTTTTACAATAAAAAATTCATGTTATCTATTGATTAAATTTTAACAGTGAGTGCTTTAGTAAACCACTGTCCTATTTCGTTTCTTTAAATAATGATGCCACAAAAGATAAGTAGCATAAGAACGATACGGACTCCATTGTTTTGCATGAATTTCCATAGCATCTTTATCGTGAATATCCAGCAATTCCTTTATGGTATTTACGACCGCAATATCTCCTAAAGGCAATAAATCAGGGGATTCCAGACAAAACATTAAGTAAATATCGATGGTCCAGTTTCCTATTCCTTTGATTTTGATGAGTTCTTCGCGTACTTGATGAGCCGTTTTTGCTGGTAAACTTTCTAAATCTAGCTCTTTATTTAATATCGCTGTTGCCAAAGCTTTGATATAAGATGTTTTTTGTCGGCTTACGCCAAGATTCCTAAATTCTTCGTCCGATACGTGAAGAAGAATTTCAGGGGCTATGGCTTTTTGACTGGCTTTTATTTTTAAAAAAGTGGCTTTCGCCGAATCTATCGAAACTTGTTGTTCTAAAATCAACAACACCAAAGTCTCAAAACCTTGTGGTCTTTTGGGAATAATTGGCATTCCGTATTCTTCAATGATTGACTTGAAAATGGTATCTTTTTCTAAAAGGTAGTCGATGGCTTCTTGCATAATCTGATGTTTTTTTAGCCCGGATGGAAACGACATCGTTTTTTATAAGGCGATTTTTCTTCGCCTTATAAAAAGATATAGTGTATCCCGATGCATCGGGAGAAATAGCTCCTAAAAATTAAACCCGAACGAGCCTTTTACCGTAAAATTATTGGCTCCAGGAGTGTTGAGATAATTGCCTCGCCAAGCAAAATCGATGCGGAATACTTTGAAGATATTCCCAATTCCGGCGCTGTATTCCCAATAGCCTTTTTCAGGTGCATTGTAAATTAAACCCGATGCATTAATCGCTCGATTTTTATCAGAAATGGTTCCATAAACCCCTTTTACAGATACAATTTCTCTCCAATTGAGTTTGCGCATAAACGGAATTCTGGAAAAAATTCGGCCATTGAAATTGTGATTCCACTGCAAAGTAGCATACTGGTCTGACACAAATTCATAGAAATTAAGGTTGCTAAACGTGTTTTCGATTGTAAAATAAGTCTGATTCCCAGGAATAACACTCAGTAATCCTAACGGCACTTTCCCGAAGGTTTTCCCCACTTCCATAATAATATTTGTTCTTCCTAAAGGCCCTATAATTATGGGCTGTTTATAATACAATTGTACTTTATCATATTTAAAATCACTGTTCAAAAGCCCTTTGAATCCATGACTATAATTAATAAAGAAACGACTAAACGGACTGTCAACATTGCTTCTTTCAACCCCAAAACCAATTGTTTTACGCTTTGGCGAATATTCGATCTGAAAGTTCGCTTCAGATTGTTTTACATCACTTTTAGTAATCAAATTTGCTATATCCGTATAATAATCCAAGCTAAAAGTTGGCGATGCGGATTCCAGCGTACGGTAAGAAATACCAGCCTGGAAAATCAAATTCTTAACAGGCTCAATTTCTAAGGCTATATTTGTCAAATTGATGTTAGTCAATTTCCCGTTGCTACCGGACGAAAACACGGAGGAGGAAGCAAAACTTCTGCCCAAGACATCGTTAGTAGTGGTTAAACTGGCGCCTATTTGTTCAATGTCACGTCTATTTCCTCCGGACAAAATGATTCGGTTTTTCTTGTCAACCATCCATTTTCCTGAAAGTCCGTATTTAAATTTATCATCATCAAATCCATACGCCGTGTAGGCTTGAATACGCCAAGGATCGTTGGGTCCAAAATAAGTTCTACCTCCCACTCGCAAGCGCACACCTTCTACTTCATTGTATCCAAATGTGGAAAAAACAGGTCCGTAATCGAAGTTTTTAAATTCGACATAACCGCTTCCAAGAATAGAAACCAAACTATACAATCGCTTAAACTTATCTACTGTTTGCAACGTATCCAGTATTTTATAAACGCCCAATTCATCCTTACTCAAGTTCTCAAAACGGTTTTCATTCCAGTATTCATCAGATTTATTATAGACTTCATCATCCATATAATTGACTTCATCTTTATAGAAAGCTACTGGTTTCTCCTTATTAAATTGATGATTCCTATAAAAGCTGGTTCGTTTACCGTAAACTCCTTTAGAATTTTCTTTTTTGTTCAAAGCAAAGTCGGACATTAGATAATCCTTAGTCAATAAGAAAACCGAATCACTTAATACTTCAAATTCTTGCTCTAAGTAAATATCTTTTACCCAATTGATATTAGCGCTTTTAGTAACCGCCATATTTATTTTCTTGAGGGCAAATGTGGAATCATTGACCCAGAAATCCCCTTTGAAAGTCAATTCATTTTTACGTCTTGGATAAAAAACAATATTATAACACCATTTATTGTCAATATATGCACTGTCTTTTAAGACATAATTATAGACATCAATCCCTGTTTTAGATAACGGACTAGTGAAACTTTTGTCAAAAAAAGTTAAATAGTTATTGTAAATATCATAATTAGAATACAAATCTTTTACAAAAGATAAAATTTGCTGGTTTCCATTAAACCCAGAAGTTTTATTCGCTTTGATTTTCTCTTTTACTTTCTTTAATTTATTATCTCCGTAAACATCCTGGAGTGATTCGTTTACAAAAATGGGTAAATAGGTTTTTCCGGTTACTCTTGAAGTGTCCATTTGATTAAAAATAAACTCCATTCCTTTAAAGAGCTTGCTTTTCATAAAAGCACTATCAATAGAATTCATATCAAATTCTATTTTCTCATACTTCTCCATCTGGTATTGGTCAAACTGATACAATCCATTTTTACGTTTTCTTTCCCATATTTTTCTGAGAATATCTAGCGCAGGATTATTTTTTTTAGATGTTTTTCCGGCAAAAACCATAACTTCACTTAAACTCTCTGCTTCACTCAGTTGAATTTTGAAATTGTAATTTACTTGCTTGTCTAATATAATTTCCTTCTCCGAAAAACCAACTGAAGATATTAGCAAAATGGAGTATACTTTTTGGGATTCAAGATAAAACTTACCGTCTTCATTAGTCACAATCCCTTCACTGGAACCTTTAAAAACAACATTGGCAAAAGGAATAGGTTGATTTGATTTATCTACTACAACACCACTCACCTTAGTTTGTGCATAAACTGCACTTGCAGAAACCAACAACAAAAGCAGGAAAAACAAGAAATTCTTTTTCATAATCATTCAAAAAAAAACTTCATCAAAAAAATAATTGATGAAGTTTCAAATATAGGCATTTAGATATCTAAATTATTTTAAGTTTAGACAGTCGTTTGTTAAAATTTATATAAAAATCAAAAGCTAAAAAAAAATCTATTTTTTATACATTACTTTTTTAACCGCTTTTACAACATCACCCGCATTTGGCAACCATTCTTTCAATAAAACTGGAGAGTAAGGTGCTGGAGTATCTGCTGTTGTGATACGTTGGATAGGCGCATCTAAGAAATCAAAAGCACGCTCTTGTACAATATAAGTAATCTCCGAAGCCACACTTGCAAAAGGCCAAGCTTCTTCAAGAACCACTAATCTGTTTGTTTTTCTAACAGAAGTCAAAATAGTGTCATAATCCATAGGACGAACTGTTCTCAAATCTATAATTTCACAAGAAATTCCTTCTTTAGCTAATTCATCAGCAGCAATATGTGCTTCTTTAATAATTTTTCCGAAAGAAACAATCGTTACATCGGTACCTTCGCGTTTGATATCCGCAACTCCTAACGGAATAACATATTCACCATCTGGAACTTCACCTTTATCACCATACATTTGTTCTGATTCCATGAAAATCACAGGATCATTGTCACGAATAGCCGCTTTCAACAAACCTTTAGCATCATAAACCGTAGATGGAACTACTACTTTAAGACCTGGAGTATTCGCAAACCAGTTTTCTAATGCTTGTGAGTGTGTCGCTCCTAATTGTCCCGCTGAAGCTGTTGGACCACGAAAAACGATAGGCACATTAAATTGCCCACCAGTCATCTGACGCATTTTAGCAGCATTATTTATAATTTGGTCAATCCCAACTAAACAAAAATTGAACGTCATGTATTCCACAATCGGTCTGCATCCGTTCATAGCTGATCCTACTGCAATTCCAGTAAAACCAAGCTCCGCGATAGGAGTATCAATAACTCTTTTCTCGCCAAATTCAGCAAGCATTCCTTTTGATGCTTTGTAAGCACCATTATATTCTGCAACTTCTTCACCCATTAAGTATATGGACTCATCGTGACGCATTTCTTCACTCATCGCTTCGCAAATAGCCTCTCTAAATTGTATCGTTCTCATATTTTTTTTATATTTTATCCTCCTCAGCGCAGTCGAAGGATATTTTTCGAAAAGCAAAAATAAATATTTTATATTACTTAAAAGCATAAATTACCCTAAATTAATTCAGGATTTACAACGTTAATTTTCAGGAGCTATTTCCGGCTCTCCGCTGTATCTTCCTGTGTCTAAAGGAGCCACAAGAAGGATGTCGCTACTATCCGGGCTACGAAATCGAAATAGTAACAAAAAATATTATGCGTGCATAGTAAATTATTCGAATTAATATTTTAAATTTGTAAAAGAAATTACGAATAATAAAAAATATAAGTATGAAAATATTAGTTTGCATCAGTCACGTTCCTGATACTACTTCAAAAATTAACTTTGTCAACGGAGATTCAGAGTTTGACACTAACGGAGTACAATATGTAATCAACCCTAATGATGAATTTGGTTTAACACGTGCTATTTGGTTTCAAGAGCAACAAGGCGCAACGGTTACTGTTGTAAATGTTGGAGGACCTGATACGGAACCAACATTAAGAAAAGCTTTAGCAATAGGCGCTAACGAAGCAATCCGTGTCAACGCTACTCCTACTGATGGATTTTTTGTAGCCAAACAACTTGCGGAAGTTATTAAAAACGGAAATTATGATGTTGTAATCGCAGGTAAAGAATCTTTAGATTATAATGGTGGAATGGTTCCTGGAATGATTGCTGGAATTTTAGGATACAACTTCCTTAATTCTTGCACCAGTTTGACTGTTGATGGAACAAGCGTAAAAGCAGTTCGCGAAATTGATGGTGGAAAAGAAACCGTTGCTACATCTTTACCATTAATTATTGGTGGACAAAAAGGACTTGTAGAAGAAAAAGACTTGCGTATTCCAAACATGAGAGGAATCATGACTGCAAGAACTAAAGTATTGACAATTCTAGAGCCTGTTGACGCTACTGTAAACACAAAAGCAGTAAAGTTTGAAAAACCAGCTCCTAAATCAGCCGTGAAATTAGTAGCAGCTGATAATTTAGATGAATTAATCAATTTATTACACAACGAAGCGAAAGTAATCTAACTGTCATAAAGTCGAATGTCGAAAGTCGAAAGGATAGAAGTTGACAATAATTTCCCTTTATGACTTTAGACTATAAAAACTTTAAGACTAAAATAAAAAATTATGTCAATATTAATATACGCGGAATACGCAGAAGGAAAATTTAAAAAAGTTGCATTCGAACTAGCTTCTTATGCAAAAAAAGTTGCTGAAAGTTTAGGGACTACGGTTACGGCTGTGACTGTAAATGCTGGAGATGTTTCAGAATTATCAAAATATGGAGTAGACAAAGTTTTAAAAGTAAACAACGATAAATTATCAGGATTTACAGCAAAAGCGTATGCTGATGTAATCAAACAAGCTGCTCAAAAAGAAAACGTAAAACTAGTTTTACTTTCATCAACTACAGATAGCATTTATCTTTCCTCACTTGTTGCAGTAGCTTTAGAGGCTGGTTATGCATCAAATGTGGTTGGATTACCAGTTTCAACGTCGCCTTTTCAAGTAAAAAGAACCGCTTTTTCAAACAAAGCTTTCAATATTACTGAAATCGCTACAGACGTAAAAGTGCTTGGCCTTGCTAAAAACTCTTATGGGATTTTTGAAACACCTTCAACACTAACAGAAGAAGATTTTAATCCAACAATTGGAGATAATGATTTTGGTGTAAAAGTAGAATCTGTAGAAAAAGTTACTGGAAAAGTTTCTATTGCCGATGCAGATATTGTTGTTTCAGCTGGTCGTGGATTAAAAGGACCAGAAAACTGGGGAATGGTAGAGGAATTAGCAACCGTTCTTGGTGCAGCAACTGCTTGTTCTAAGCCAGTATCTGACTTAGGATGGAGACCTCACGGAGAGCACGTAGGACAAACAGGAAAACCGGTAGCTACAAACCTTTATATTGCGATTGGAATCTCTGGAGCAATACAACACATAGCAGGAATCAACTCCTCAAAAGTAAAAGTGGTAATCAACAGTGACCCAGAAGCACCATTTTTTAAAGTAGCTGACTACGGAATTGTAGGCGATGCTTTTGAAATTGTACCTCAATTGATTGAGAAATTTAAAGCTTTCAAAGCTCAGAATTCATAAATTAGAGCATCCCATTAATTTAAATGCTACTTAAAAACAAGATTTTGTATCTTTGCTTTTAAGTAGCATTTCTTTTTAGAAATTGCTACTTAATTTTTATCAAAAAAAGTACAACGTACTTTCCCATAACAACAATTATGAGCTTAGTTAAATTATCCATAAAAGGAATTTCATACAGTCAAACTCAGAACGGAGCCTACGCTTTGATCTTGAATGAGGTTGACGGCGAAAGAAAATTACCCATTGTAATAGGTGCTTTTGAAGCCCAATCCATTGCTATTGCATTAGAAAAAGAAATAAAACCACCACGTCCTTTGACGCATGATTTGTTTAAAAATTTCGCAGAACGTTTTGATATTGTGGTCAAACAAGTAATCATCCATAAGTTAGTCGATGGAGTTTTTTATTCGAGTATCATTTGCGAAAGAGATAAAATCGAAGAGATTATTGACGCAAGAACTTCCGATGCAATCGCACTTGCTCTGCGTTTTAATGCACCAATTTTCACTTACAAAAACATCTTGGACAAAGCCGGAATTTACTTAAAATCAAATTCTTTAGATCCAAATAAAGAATCTCAAGAAATTGATGATGTACTTTCAAATCCAGATACATTTGGACGTGAAGAGGAAAGCAATCAATCAGGTGAAACCTATTCTAAGCATAGCATACAGGAATTGAATGAGCTTTTAGACCAAGCGGTTTCTCATGAAGATTACGAAAAAGCAGCAAAAATCAGAGATGAAATCTCAAAGAGACAACTGTAGTTTTGAATTTTATTTTTGCAATATTTTATAAATGATTCACAAATAAAATGCGGCTGTATTAGAGGCTACACTTTTTAATATATTTTATAAACAACTGTTATAAAACTAATTTATGAAAACAAAAATTATTCTTATTGCCATAACCTTATTTATTTCTACAGCCGTATTTTCTCAAGATTATTATTTACACTGCGGGAAAATTCTAAACACTCAATCTGGCAAAGAGTTATCCAACCAAACCATAGTTGTTTCTAAAAATAAAATCATAAAAATACAAGATGGGTTTGTATCTAAATCCAAACCAGAAGACATTGAAATCGACCTTAAAAACAAGTATATATTACCAGGCTTGATCGATCTTCATGTACATATCGAAGGCGAAAATAACACTAAGAGCTACATGTCAAAATATTTAGACAATGAGGCAGATGTTGCATTTCAAGCAGTTCGTTGTGCAGAAATCACGCTTCTGGCAGGATTCACCACCGTACGAGATTTAGGAGGAACCGGCGTTAATATATCCATAAGAAATGCTATCAATAAAGGAATTGTAAAAGGTCCCAGAATATATACCGCAGGAAAATCGATTGCCACAACAGGCGGACATGCAGACCCAACAAACGGAAGCAACAGAAAACTTGTAGGCGACCCAGGCCCACATGAAGGTGTAATTAATTCTCCTGAAGAAGCAGTAAAAGCAGTAAGAGAACGTTATAAAGAAGGAGCCGATGTTATTAAAATTACAGCTACTGGCGGCGTTTTAAGTGTGGCAAAAAGCGGGAAAAACCCTCAGTTTACTTTTGAAGAAATAAAAGCTATCACAACAACTGCAAAGGATTACAATATGCTTACCGCAGCCCATGCCCACGGTGATGAAGGAATGCAAAGAGCCATATTAGGAGGTATAAAAACCATTGAACACGGTACCTTTATGAGTGAGGAAACAATGGAATTAATGAAAAAATACGATGCGTATTTAGTGCCTACGTTAACGGCTGGTAAAGAAGTGGAAAAAAATGCAGAAATTACCGGTTTTTATCCTGAAATTGTAGTTCCTAAAGCGAGAGAAGTTGGCCCACAAATTAAAGCTACTTTTGCTAAAGCATATAAAAAAGGAGTCAAAATTGCTTTTGGAACTGATGCTGGAGTTTTTGCTCATGGTACAAATGCAAAAGAATTTGGCTATATGGTTGAAGCCGGAATGCCAAATTTAGCCGCAATACAATCTGCAACAACAACGAATGCCATGTTATTAGGCATTGGAAATGAAGTAGGTCAAATCAAAGAAAATTTTTTGGCAGACATTATTGCAGTTGATGAAAGCCCTTTGAATACTATTAAAACACTAGAAAAGGTAGTATTTGTAATGAAAGACGGAAAAATATATAAAAACTAAATCGTTTACCGCAAAACAGAATAAAAATATACAATGAAACAATATTTAGATTTAGTGCAACACGTTATGGAAAACGGTTGTCAAAAAGGAGATCGTACTGGAACAGGAACAAAAAGTGTCTTTGGATACCAAATGCGTTTCGATTTGAATGAAGGTTTCCCAATGGTTACCACCAAAAAACTGCACCTAAAATCTATTATTTATGAATTGCTGTGGTTTTTAAAAGGTGATACTAATATCAAATACCTACAAGAAAATGGCGTTAAAATCTGGGATGCCTGGGCCGATGCCAATGGCGACTTAGGACCTGTTTACGGTCATCAATGGCGCAACTGGAATAGTGAAGAAATTGATCAAATTTCAGAATTAATAAAAGAATTAAAAACCAATCCTAACAGCCGCAGAATGTTAGTTTCGGCATGGAATCCATCGGTGCTTCCTGACACTACAAAATCATTTGATGAGAATGTAGCCAACAATAAAGCCGCTTTGCCTCCTTGTCATGCTTTCTTTCAGTTTTATGTCTCTGACGGTAAGTTATCATGTCAATTGTACCAGCGAAGCGCTGATATTTTCTTGGGAGTTCCTTTCAACATAGCTTCTTACGCTTTACTAACCATGATGATTGCACAGGTTTGCGACTTACAACCTGGAGAATTTATTCACACTTTTGGCGACGCACATATTTACAACAATCATTTTGAACAACTAGAACTGCAATTATCCCGTGAGCCAAAACCATTGCCTAAAATGATTTTGAATCCCAATATAAAAGACATCTTTGCGTTCAATTTTGAAGATTTCACTCTCGAAGGCTATGATCCGCATCCTTTGATAAAAGGTAGCGTAGCAGTATAACATAAAAAAACGGTGTTTTAGTTAAACTACTAAAACACCGTTTTCGTTTCCTGCAAATTCATTCCACTTGAAAGAATCAGCTTCCGGTTCATTGACGAAAGCACCATCAATTACGTATTTAAATTCATATGCCGCATCTTTGTTTAGGTCGAAAACCCCTTTGAAAGTACCATTTTTTAATTTGATCAAAGCACCTTCTTCAACATTCCAATTATTGAAATCTCCTACGACAGAAGCTTGACTTGCTTCCTTAGCAGTTACCGAAAAAGTAACTTTACAAACTGGTTTTGTTTTAACGAATTGTTTCTTGATAGCCATAACTATTTCATTTATAGATTTATAAAACAAAGGAACTAAAAGATATTGAACTTACAACAAAAAGCCAAAGATTTAATAGAATAGGCTAAACTATGTTAATTTATAAACAATTCTATAATTATAGACAGGCTAAATTTAATATTCAAAAATCAGAAAACGTTTTCATAATAAATAATCTACAAGCAAAATAGTGACTTTCCAAAATAAATTTTACCTTTATAAACTAAATTTTGAGTAATGGAAAAAGAACTACACGAACAGTACGAATATGCGAGGAGAAGAATTAAACAAAAAAAAAGACTGTATTTTCATTTTGTCCTTTTCGTTTTAGGAAGTTTACTTTTATTTATTGCTAATAAATTTTTTGAAATTGCTGTAGATTCTAATTGGTCAATTTGGGTAATCACCATCTGGTTATTCCTATTTATTTTACATTTTATAAAAATTTTCATCACGGATCGTTTTATGAATAAAAATTGGGAAAGAGAACAAATAGACCGACTTGTAGCGCTGCAACAAAAAAAACTAGATCAATTACAAACTCAAGTCAACAACGACGAACTTAAATAACAGTTAATCAATTATGATAATAATGATTGCAGCCGTTGCCGAAAATAATGCTCTCGGAAAAAACAACGAATTAATCTGGCATTTACCCAATGATTTCAAAAGATTTAAATCTCTTACATCTGGACATCATATTATAATGGGCAGAAAAACATTTGAAAGTTTTCCAAAGCCATTACCCAATAGAACCCACGTTATAATCACTAGACAGAAAGGATATCAAGCCGAAGGCTGTATTATTGTAGATAGTATGGAAAAAGCATTAGCCGTTTGTCCAGAAGATAAGAACACATTTATCATTGGCGGAGGCGAAATTTATACTATAGGACTTCCCTTTGCAGACAAATTAGAAATTACTCGGGTGCATCACAACTTTGAAGGTGATGCGTATTTCCCTGAAATAAATGATGAAGAATGGAAAATAATAGTTTCAGAATATAATGAGAAGGACGAAAAACACCTTTATGATTATTCCTATCAAACATTCATTAGAAAATAAAACAAAAAAACATCCTTTTTACGGGATGTTTTTTTTAACCATTAATTAAAGAGAGGATCTACTCTTGAAAGAGTATTTGATAACATAAAATAAAAATTACAAATATTAGTAATACTCCAGAAATGAAGATTATAACATTTGATGATTTCTGAGAATACATCTCAAAAAAGCCTTTAATACCAAATACCACGAAGGTACTAAAGACGAAAAAAATTAAAATTTCCAAAAACAAATTTAATCCTAAGAACGTATGTTGCGTTTTAACAACAACACTGCTGTTTGAAACAGTGCTTTCAAAACTGCAAACAAGAACAAATGAGATAAAAAACGCTAAAATTATCCACTTGATTTGGTTGATCGATTCTCTTTTAATCATTTAATATGGTTATTTTCCTGAGTAACAAATTTGTACAATTTTATCTTTAGTTGCAATACCCACTTTTAGTGATATTTCAAAAAAAATGAATTTTAGTTTTTAGTGTATTTTAAAATTTAAAAATAAAACTTGTTTCTAATTTTTGAAACTCATTTTAAGTTCATCAAGTTTGTATTATATTTGTACAAAATAAAAAAATGTCAGAAAAAATAACGCCCTATAAAGATTCAGCATTAGGTAAAAAAGAACAAGTTGCTAAAATGTTTGACACCATTTCTGGAAATTATGACAACCTGAATCGTGTCATTTCTTTCGGTATAGATATAAAATGGCGTAAAAAAGTTTTGCAAATTGTTTCTAAGTCAAACCCAAAGATAATTCTGGATATTGCAACCGGAACAGGAGATTTGGCAATTTTGATGGCACAAACACAAGCTGAAAAAATAGTTGGATTAGATATTTCCGCAGGAATGCTTGAGGTAGGCGAAAAAAAAATTGCTGCAAAAAATCTTTCCAATACTATCGAAATGATTCTAGCCGACTCAGAAAACATGCCTTATGAGGATAATTATTTTGATGCCATAACAGTTGCTTTTGGGGTACGTAATTTTGAAAATTTAGAAAAAGGTTTAGCTGAAATTTTAAGAGTTTTAAAGCCTAACGGAGTATTTGTAATTCTAGAAACATCTGTGCCAGATAAAACGCCTTACAAACAAGGATATAATTTTTACAGCAAAAACATATTGCCATTGATAGGCAAATTGTTTTCTAAGGACAATGTTGCTTATGGTTATTTATCTGAATCTGCCGCTGCATTCCCTTATGGAGAAGCATTGAACAATATTTTAAGAAAAACTGGGTTTATAGATGTTGTAGCGTTACCCCAAACATTTGGAGTTGCTACTATTTATTCAGCTTCTAAAAAATAACATGAAAAAAATAATAGTCTTTCTTTTTTTTGCTTCTATTTTAAACGGATACTCACAAAAATCTAAAAACATATTTAGTAAAGACCCTATTATCAATTTAGAAAACTTTCAGAAGAAAAGAATCTACTATGGTTTTTATTTAGGTTTTAATTCTTACGATTTTAAAATTGATTACAAATCCGAAACACCAGATATTCTCGTAAATAAAACTACAGGTTTTAATGTGGGAATTGTAAGTGATTTAAAACTACAGGAATACATCAACTTGCGTTTTGAGCCTGGACTTTATTATACAAAAAGAGATTTAAATTATCCTAATTTCACTAACAGTAATGATGCGTTAAGAGAAGTAAACAGCACTTACATTCATTTCCCGTTATTACTAAAGTTTTCATCACTAAGAACTGGGAATATTCGCCCTTATGCTTTAGGAGGTTTTTCGGCTACTTTAAACTTATCTAGTAATTCTAAATTAGTAGATGACAATCTAGAGCAGCGATTTAGAGTAAAAGCTTGGACAACTAATTATGAATTGGGTTTTGGAATTGATCTTTTTTCAGAATATTTCATATTCTCCCCTTCGATTAGAGGAGTGTTTGGAATAAATGACGAATTGATAAGAGATAAAGACCCAAACAGTCCCTGGACAAGCAATATAGAATCTTTGAAAACTCGAGCAGTCTTCATCAATTTTACATTCCACTAAATAGTTTTGAGTCACAGTTTCAAACCTCATAGCAATCCTATGATTAAAACTAACCGCGACAAAACTCACTTAACACAATAGCGGTAGCAGTAGCAACATTAAGACTTTCTGTTTTTTGAAGATCTCCAAATCGAGGAATTGTGAGTCTGTTTTTAATTAATTTTTCAAGTACTGCAGAAACTCCATTAGCTTCATTACCCATAATTACAATTCCTTCTTTGGGTAAAACTGATTTATAAATATTCTCTCCGTCCATAAAAGTACCAAAAACGGGTAGTTTTGTTTCTGCAACAAAAGCAGCTAGTTCAATATAATTTACGTTGACTCTGGCTATTGAACCCATGGTTGCCTGAACAACTTTTGGATTATAAATATCAACTGTTTCCTTAGAACACAACAACTGCTTCACGCCAAACCAATCACACAATCGCAATATAGTCCCTAAATTTCCCGGATCACGGATAGCATCTAGCGCTACAATTAATCCGGTTTCTATAATTGGTTTTTCTGCTGGCATTTTAAAAACGGCTAAGCATGTATTAGGTGTTGCTAATGCGCTGATCTTTTTTAAATCATTTTCTTGAATAATCGTTTTCCTGGCACTAGGAACTTCTTCAAAATCATTTAGGGTGGTGTATAAATGTTCCAATTCAAAATTAGATTCTAGCAGCTCGTTAATCCCTTTTACGCCTTCGGTAAAAAATAATTTGTTGGCTATTCTATATTTTTTTTGCTGCAAACTCGTTATAAGCTTTATTTGGTTTTTACTAACCATAAAATAATGTACTTTTGAATTAAATATTTTAGAACACTTGAAAAAAACTTCCACAAAAATAACTGCATTTATTCTAATTGCAATACTTATTTGCGCTTGTAACGCTGTAAAAAGAGTTCCGGACGGAAAACATTTGCTTACAAAAAACGAAATTACTGTAAATGACAAAACAATTAAGGATGAAAATGTTTTTAATCAACTTTATCAAAAACCAAACAGCACCTTGCTTGGTTACCGTTTAAGATTGAATCTATACAATCTTGCCAATTTAAATCCAGATTCAACGTATCAAGCCAAGTTTACAAATAATCCTGAAAAATTTAGAAGAAAATCAAAATGGTTGTCAGAAAAACAAGTCAATCGACTCGGCAAATCCTTCTGGTACCACGGCATCCACGATTTCTTAAAAAAAACTGGCGAACCACCCGTAATTATTGATAAAGAAAGAGCTGATAAGTCATTATTGCGTTTGAAATACTACTATTTCAACAACGGTTTTTTTAACGTAAATGCCAACTACAAAATAGACACTTTGAATATCAAAAAAGCCAAGATAAAATACGCCATAACTCCCGGAAACGCCTTTTTTTTAGACTCCTTGAGAACTACTATTTTAACACCGGCTTTAGACTCTTTATATGAGACTAATAAGTCAAACACATTTATCAAATCTGGGAGTCAATATAAAACCGAAGAATTTGAGAATGAGAAAAACCGAATCACAACTCATTTTAGAAATAATGGAGTGTATTATTTTCAACCTAATTATGTGACTTTTGATATAGACACCATTAAGAAAGTGAATCAGGCAAATATTAACTTGAGAATTGCTAATTATTCATACCAGCAGCAAGATTCAAGCAGAACAGAACCATTTAAAATTTACAAAATAAGCGATGTAAATATTTATACTGACTATTCACCAAATAATAACAGTATAAAAATTACGGATAGTACAACTTACAACAACTTTAATTTATACAGTCAGAACAAACTAAAATATAAGCCACGTGCCATAACCAATGCTATCTTCATCACAAAAGGTGGGTTATTTGCAGATTATAAAACCGTCTTGACAACCCGATACTTAAACAATCTTAAAATTTTCAACTATCCGTCAATACAATATGAAGTTGACCCAAGAGATTCTACTGCACAATCATTGATTGCAAAAGTATATCTAACACCAAGAAAAAAATATAGTTTTGGGACTACACTAGATGTTACCCATTCTAATATTCAGGATTTTGGGGTGGGATTGAGTTTTTCTGAAACAATACGCAACGTCTTCAATGGAGCAGAAACGCTGGAAATCGCAGCACGTGGAAACATTGGAGCATCAAAAGATTTAGCGAACCCTAAAAATAATTTCTTTAATGTTTCAGAATATGGTCTTGACTTAAAACTGAGTTTCCCGCGAATTTCTGTGCCTTTCAACACAGAAAAAATTATTCCTAAAAGCATGATACCATCTACTTTGATTACAGTAGGTTTTGCAAAACAAAGGAACATTGGTTTAGACAAAGAAAATTTTACAGGAGCATTATCATACAATTGGACTCCAAAAATAAATAATACAGCCAGATTTGATTTGTTCAACACTCAGTTTGTACGCAATTTAAATCAACAAAATTACTTTAATGTTTACGGTTCATCCTACAATGCATTAAATGAAATCAGCAAAGAATACAATACAAATCCTTCCTATTATAACAATGACATCGATAAAGATTTGTTAATTGAAAAGGGGACCATTGGATTTACAAATGATGTTCTCACGGGCAACGCAAACTTTTCAAAGCCATTAGAACCCGCAGATTTTCAATCTGTAAAAAGTATTGAAGAAAGAAGACTGAGACTTACTGAAAATGACTTTATTTTAGCCACAAGTTTTACTTTTTCAAAAACAACAAAAAAAGACTTAACAGATAATACTTTTTATCTTTTTAAAACAAAAATAGAATCGGCAGGAACCCTTTTGTCCGCTTTTGCAGCAACAACAAATCAGAAGAAAAATTCTACTGGTAATTATGAAATATTCAATTTAGAATATTCAGAATACATAAAAACAGAATTTGACTACATTAAACATTGGGATTTATCCAAAGAAAAAATATTTGCATTTAGAACCTTTTTTGGGATAGCTATCCCATTTGGAAACTCAGACTATATACCCTTTTCACGAAGTTATTTTTCAGGAGGATCAAATGACAACAGAGCATGGCAACCCTATGGTTTAGGGCCTGGTAGCAGTGGTGCATTAGACGATTTTAATGAGGCAAATATGAAAATAGCCATAAGCGGAGAGTATCGATTTAAGATATTAGGCAGTTTAAAAGGAGCTCTTTTTGCCGATGCTGGTAATATTTGGAACGTATTGGATAATGTAAAAGATACGAAATCTACATTTACACAATTTAAGGACTTAAAAGATATGGCATTAGGAACTGGATTCGGGCTTAGATATGACCTAAGTTTTTTTGTAATTCGTTTTGATTTAGGATTTAAAACCTACAATCCAGCCAATGAAACCCGCAAAAGATGGTTTAGAGAATACAATTTTGCTAACTCCGTTTTAAATTTTGGAATAAATTATCCGTTCTAATGCTAATTAATTCTTATTTTTGCAAACTAAAAACTAAATAAAATAACTAAAAAAAGCACAATGGCACACAACATAAAACCAGGCGTAGCTACAGGAGATCAAGTTCAGGAAATTTTTAATTATGCTAAAGAAAAAGGATTTGCACTTCCGGCAGTAAATGTTACAGGATCAAATACTATCAATGGTGTACTTGAAACAGCAGCAAAACTTAATGCTCCGGTTATCATTCAATTCTCAAACGGAGGAGCACAATTTAACGCAGGAAAAGGACTTTCTAACGCAGGTGAAAAAGCTGCAATCGCTGGTGGAATTGCTGGTGCATTACATATTCATACTATGGCAGAAGCTTACGGAGCAACCGTAATTTTGCATACTGACCACTGTGCAAAAAAATTATTACCTTGGATTGACGGTTTATTAGATGCTTCAGAAAAACATTTTGCTGAAACTGGAAAACCATTGTATTCTTCTCACATGATTGACTTATCTGAGGAGCCTATCGAAGAAAACATCGAAATTTGCAAAGGCTATTTAGAAAGAATGAGCAAAATGGGAATGACACTTGAAATCGAACTTGGAATTACCGGTGGTGAAGAAGACGGAGTTGACAACTCTGATGTTGATAGTTCTAAATTATATACACAACCTGAAGAAGTTGCTTACGCATACGAAGAACTTTCTAAAGTAAGCCCAAGATTTACAATTGCTGCAGCTTTTGGAAACGTACACGGAGTATACAAACCAGGAAATGTAAAATTGACTCCAAAAATCTTAAAAAATTCTCAAGATTTTGTTCAAAATAAATTCAACACAGGACACAACCCAGTAGACTTCGTTTTCCACGGAGGTTCAGGTTCTACTCTAGAAGAAATTAGAGAAGGAATTAGCTACGGTGTTATAAAAATGAATATTGATACTGATTTACAATTTGCTTTTACAGAAGGTATTCGTGATTACATGGTAAAAAACATCGATTATTTGAAAACCCAAATTGGAAACCCAGAAGGCTCTGATGTTCCAAACAAAAAACATTACGATCCAAGAAAATGGTTGCGTGAAAGTGAAGTTACTTTCAACACTAGACTTGAGCAAGCATTTGCTGACTTAAACAACGTGAATACATTATAATAAAAAGTTTAATGTTTCAGGTTTAAGGTTTCAAAACTTTAAACTTTAAACCTGAAACAACAAAAACAATAAATATGGCTTGGTTTAAAAGAAAAGAAAAAGGGATTACTACTGCTACCGAAGACAAAATGGATATTCCAAAAGGACTTTGGTATAAATCTCCAACTGGAAAAATTATTGATGCCGATGAACTAGCTCGTAACTTATTTGTAAGTCCCGAAGATGGTTTTCACGTGAGAATTGGAAGTACAGAATATTTTCAAATTTTATTTGACAACAATGAATTTGTTGAACTTGATAAAAACATGACTTCTAAAGATCCTTTGCATTTTGTGGATACAAAAAAATATGCAGATCGATTGAAAGATGTAATGGAAAAAACCAAACTTAAAGATGCTGTTCGTACTGGAGTTGGAAAATCAAAAGAAAAAGATGTTGTCATCTGCTGTATGGATTTTGCCTTTATTGGTGGTTCTATGGGAGCTGTAGTGGGAGAGAAAATCGCAAGAGGAATTGATCACGCTATTAAAAACCAAATGCCATTTATCATGATTTCTAAATCAGGTGGTGCCAGAATGATGGAAGCTGCCTATTCTTTAATGCAGTTAGCAAAAACATCTGTAAAATTAGCACAACTTGCCGAAGCAAAACTACCTTATATCTCACTTTGTACCGATCCTACAACTGGAGGAACAACTGCTTCCTACGCGATGCTAGGTGATATAAACATCGCTGAACCAGGAGCGTTAATTGGATTTGCTGGTCCTAGAGTTGTAAGAGACACCACTGGAAAAGATTTACCTGAGGGTTTTCAGACTGCTGAATTTTTATTAGAACATGGTTTTTTAGATTTTATTACTCCTAGAAAGGAACTAAAAGACAAGATAAACTTGTATATCGATTTGATTCAAAACAATCCTATTAGATAATTTTACTATATTTATAAAATGCAAAAATCCTGTTCGCGAAAAGATGAACAGGATTTTTTGGTTTAATACTAGCGTTTTAGAAATTAAATCTAAATCCAAAGTATAAATTTCGTCCTGGCGCATTGATACCCGATGAAAAAGTGCGGTATTGCGTGTCCAGAATATTTTCTACTCCCGCAAAAAGTGTAGTACCATTGAACACCTCAATACTGGTTTTTAAGTTATAAGTTTCCCATGCTGGCATGCCATTTACTGGAGCATATTGTAAATTGTCTTCACCACTAGAGGAATAATCCTTTCTATTTTTTTGACCATTATAAAGCAAATATGCTCCTAAATTAAAAGTAGCATGAGTATACAAAAACCCGATTTTACCATAATAAGGTGCAATATGATCTAATGGTGATTGCACACTATTTTCTACAATTCTACCCAGATTGTAATTAAAATTAGCTTCGAACTTGAAGTTCGATAGTATCAATGCACTAAAGCTTGTTGATAGTCCTGTTATAAATGCTTTGCCCCTATTTTGATTTGCAAAAACTTTGCTTACTGTTCCATCATACACAATCTCGCTTTGTCCTTCATATTGAAATTCACTAGTCACGATGGCATCAATCATTCTCGTATAGAAATACGTATTTTCGAATTTTATTTTTTTTGAATTGGAATGGAACGCAAAACCTAAATCGGCAGTAATCGTTTTCTCCGGTTTTAGAGCAGCATTGGGCACAATGATAATCCCTTTCACTGATTCAAAAATCTTTGACAAGTCATCTATATTTGGAACTCTAAATCCGCTAGACAAATTTGCTTTTAAAGTGGTGTATTTAGAGGTGTTTTTGACTATTCCTACAGTGCCGCTGTAAGTGAAGTTATCTTGTGTGATTGTTGTAAATGGCAATAAAAAAAAAGAATCGTCAGCTACTGAACTATTCAAAGTAGTAAATCCAAGTCTAGCGCCAGCATTCCACCACGTATTCTCGGCAATTTTATCCACGTAAGAAACATAGATGTCATTGCGCAACATCGAATTGTTGCCATTTGGATATCTTGTACTGATGGAGTTTATTGCACCTGTGTTAATATCATAAGAGAAAGCGTTCGATTGCAATACTTCATAGTAGGATTCTAATCCGTAAAATAATTCGGCTTGTTTGATTTTTTTTACCAAGTCAACACCAATTGAGTAAATTTTCACTTCTTCTTCTCTATTTTGAAGCGTATAATTGCCAAATCTCCTATTATGCCTGCTTTCCTGCACATTCTGAAAAGCTAGAGATGCTTTCAAATTTGTAGCTTGAAAAATATTTTCTTTACCTAAAGAATAAATACCTAAAACTCTTTCTTGTGGTCCATAATACCACTGCGCGTGTCTTAGTCCGGTTGAAGAGTCTGTTTCTGTTAACCGGTCGTAACGAGGAATAGATGTAGATGTGGAGTATTGCAAATTTAGGCCATGCTCAAAACCCGAACGCGTTTTACAGCTAACTTTTTGCATGAAATTGTATTGCTTAAAAGCGCTATTTTTTTGCACATACCGATTTTCATTTGCCATTAACTGATCCACACCATTTATTGTAGCGACGTAAAAGGGTCGCTCTCCAAAAAAGTCCAGATTGCGATTCTTACTTTTACCCATTCTTAAATCTCCAAAGTCATTAAACGATAGTAACGTCAGGGCAGCAAAATTCTTAGAGGCAAAATTCAAATTTAAAGCTAGGGATTGCTCTAAGTTAGCGGCGCTGTAACGCGCATTGACACCGCCTGTCCATTTATTTTCAACTTCATTAATAAACTTTGCTTTTTTAGTTGTCATTGCGACTGCTCCGCCAAGTGCATCACTGCCAAATAGTGTAGACGCAGGGCCATAAAAAATACCTATGTTTGCGAGCATACTTTCATCAACAGTAATAACATTTTGAAGATGTCCTGATCGAAATATCAAATTATTCATCCGTACACCATCTACAAGCAATAAAACTCTACTGGCCTCAAAGCCACGTATGGATGGACTTCCACCACCTTGTTGTGATTTTTGTACAAATAAAGAACCTGAATTAGATAAAACCTCTGCAGTACTTTGAAAATTTTGAAAATCAATTTGCTTAGCGGTAATAGTAGCTACTTGATACGACAATGCAGAAATAACAATAGGAATTTTATTGATTAAAACGACATCAGCAAGGTTTGTAGTGTCTTTCTGGGCTTGCGTATATCCCGAAAGTGAGCACACTAAAAAGCATAAAGTGATGATGTTTTTTGTCAAACTAAAAAAATTATTGAAATACAAAATAGAAAATGTTTTTACATTCCAGTACGAATTGCTTCGACAGGATCTAGCTTTGAAGCAGAAATCGCAGGAAGTATTCCTGAAATTACACCCACAATAATTGACAATCCTGAGCCAATAAGTATATTCCAAAAACTCAATACAAATTCGAAATCTAATACACTAGTTAAAAGCATTGAAAGTAACCAAACGATCAATAATCCTATAGCTCCACCGATAACGCATAAAATAACAGCTTCAAATAGAAACTGGAAAAGTATAAACCTATTTTTTGCACCTAACGATTTTTGAATTCCTATTAAATTGGTACGCTCTTTAACAGAAACAAACATGATATTAGCTACTCCAAATCCACCAACTAGAAATGAAAAAACACTAATCAAAATACCTCCACCGCGCATGGCACTAATAATTCCATCTAATAAATCCGTGAATCCAGAAAGAACATTGATGAAAAAATTATCAGATTCATCTATTTTCATACCGCGATAATTACGTAGTTTCTGAGTTAGTTCCGCTTTAAAAGCATCCATATCAACTCCTTTTTGAGGCTTTACAAGAATAACAGGTGTTAAGGAATCATTATTATCTCCATACATTCTTCTTAAAAAATTAACTGGGATAAAAACAGAAGTATCATTACTGTCGCCAAACATGCCTTCTCCTTGTTTTTTTAACACACCAATAACTGTAAAGCGCTGTCCATAAAGACGAAGGTTTTTTCCAATAGGTTCGCTTTCGCCAAAAAGACTGTTCGCTATCTCATAACCCAAAACAATAACAGGAGCTCCAGAATTAGATTCAGATTCATTATAAAACCTTCCTTTTGCAAACTCAAGTCCTTGAATTTCTATAAACTCATGAGATACTGGAACAACATTCACGCCACTCACAGATTCCGATTCGAATTTCATAACCTCTCTGCCTACAAAAAATTGATAAGCCATTTGATCTAAATTATTCATCGAACTTTTCAAATATTCATACTCATCATATTTTACATCAGGAAATTGTTCTCTTTTCCAGAGTGGAATTTCAGAAGGCCCAAAAGAAAATCGCATCAAATAAATGGTGTTTTTATCTAAACTGCTTAAATCTTTTTTTATTTTTTTGTCCAAAGAATCTACAGCCGCAAGTACAGCTATAATCGAAAAAATTCCAATAGTAACTCCTAACAAAGAAAGCAACGTTCTTAACTTATTGTTTCGCAATGCATTCATTGCAAAACCAAAACTCTCTCTTAATAATCGAAGGTAAACTAGCATAAAATCTTTTTTGTATTAAAGTAAAATTCCATAAATATTATTCAAAAACCTAATGAAAAATGTATTCGTTGCCGTGTGAATCAATTATTTTATATTTGCCAATAAAATAGCAGTAAAAATTACATATTATCTCATTTTCAAATGGCTTAATTTTCACATTAAAAAACTATTTTTGCACTTTATAACTATAACTACACAATGAACACAACAAAAAAAATTCAATCTGCATTAATCTCTGTCTTTTCAAAAGAAGGATTAGAACCTATAGTAAGACAACTAAACAATCAAAATGTTACACTTTATTCTACTGGAGGAACTGAGGATTTTATAAAAAATTTAGGAATTCCTGTAATTCCTGTTGAAGATGTTACTTCTTACCCTTCAATTTTGGGCGGTAGAGTAAAAACATTACACCCAAAAGTTTTTGGAGGCATCTTGAATCGACAAGACAACGAGAGTGATGTACAACAAATGATTGAGTTCAATATTCCACAAATAGACTTAGTAATTGTTGACTTATATCCTTTTGAAAAAACAGTTGCATCAGGAGCAAGTGAAGCTGATATTATTGAAAAAATAGATATTGGTGGTATTTCTTTGATACGTGCTGCCGCAAAAAACTTCAAGGATACAGTAATTGTTTCTTCAGTTGATCAATACAGTTTGCTTTTGGATTTAATAACAGAACAAAACGGCGCGACTACATTAGAAGACAGAAAATTATTGGCAACAAAAGCATTTCATGTTTCATCTCATTATGACACTGCGATATTCAATTATTTTAATACTGACGAAACAATATACAAACAAAGTATTGCTAACGGTCAAGTTTTGAGATACGGCGAAAACCCTCATCAAAAAGGATTTTTCTTTGGAGATTTTGATGCAATGTTCAACAAAGTTCACGGAAAAGAATTGTCGTATAATAATTTATTAGATGTAGATGCAGCAGTGAATTTGATTAATGAATTTAAAAATGACGGCCCTACATTTGCCATTCTAAAACACAATAATGCATGTGGTTTAGCATCTAGAACTACCATAAGCGAGGCTTATCTTGCGGCTTTGGCCTGCGATCCAACTTCAGCTTTTGGAGGTGTTTTAATTTCGAACACAAAAATTGATGTTGCAACAGCTTCAGAAATAAACAAATTATTTTGCGAAGTGGTGATTGCTCCAGAATATGATACTGAAGCCCTTGCAATTTTACAAGAAAAGAAAAACCGAATTATATTAGTCCAAAACGAAGTTGAATTACCACAAAAACAAGTTAGAACTTGCTTAAACGGAATTTTAGTTCAAGACAGAAACAACATAACTGACAATAAAGAAGACTTAAGAACCGTTACTATAACTGAACCTACTGAACAAGAAATTCAAGATTTGATTTTTGCTTCTAAAATTTGTAAAAACACAAAATCAAATACGATTGTTTTTGCAAAGAACGGCACACTTATCGCGTCAGGAACGGGACAGACATCAAGAGTTGATGCTTTGCAACAAGCAATAGAAAAAGCTAAAAATTTTAACTTTGACTTGCATGGTGCAGCGATGGCTAGCGATGCGTTTTTCCCTTTTCCAGATTGTGTAGAAATAGCTAAAGAAGCTGGAATAACTGCTGTAATTCAACCTGGAGGATCAATAAAAGACGAATTAAGTATTAATTATTGTAATGAAAATAAAGTTGCAATGGTATTTACAGGAACTCGTCATTTTAAACATTAATTTGTTTAACTTTGCCCGTCACAAATTTATAACTTTTAACCCTTAAAAAACTTATGGGATTTTTTGATTTCATGACCGAGGATATTGCGATAGACCTTGGTACCGCCAACACTTTAATCATACATAATGATAAAGTTGTCATAGACAGCCCTTCAATAGTTGCTCGTGATAGAATATCAGGAAAAATCATCGCTGTTGGTAAAGAAGCTAACATGATGCAGGGAAAAACACATGAAAACATTAAAACGATAAGACCTTTGAAAGATGGTGTAATTGCTGATTTTGATGCTTCTGAAAAAATGATCAGTATGTTTATAAAAAGCATACCGGCATTGAAAAAAAGAATGTTTACTCCCGCATTAAGAATGGTTGTTTGTATTCCTTCAGGAATTACTGAAGTAGAGATGAGAGCTGTAAAAGAATCTTGCGAAAGAGTAAATGGAAAAGAAGTTTATTTGATACATGAGCCTATGGCTGCTGCTATAGGTATTGGAATAGACATCATGCAACCTAAAGGAAACATGATTGTAGACATAGGTGGAGGAACAACTGAAATTGCAGTAATAGCATTAGGTGGAATTGTATGTGACAAATCAGTAAAAATCGCTGGTGATGTATTTACAAATGACATTGTTTATTACATGCGCACGCAACACAATCTTTTTGTTGGAGAAAGTACTGCCGAAAAAATCAAAATTCAAATTGGTGCTGCTATTGAAGACCTAGAAACTCCTCCAGAAGACATGTCAGTTCAAGGTAGAGATTTACTAACCGGAAAACCAAAGCAAGTAGAGGTTTCTTACAGAGAAATTGCTAAAGCTTTAGACAAATCAATACAACGAATAGAAGATGCTGTAATGGAAACTTTGTCACAAACACCTCCTGAATTAGCAGCTGATATTTACAACACAGGGATTTACTTAGCAGGTGGAGGTTCAATGTTAAGAGGTCTTGATAAAAGGATTTCACAAAAAACAGATTTACCTGTTTACATTGCTGAAGACCCGTTAAGAGCAGTAGTTAGAGGAACTGGTATGGCACTTAAAAACATTACAAAATTCAAAAGCATTTTGATTAAGTAATCCGTTTTTGTTGCACCAGTAAACCTAATAGCTTACAGCAATTTAAACAAATAAGATTACAAAACAAGACATACAGTTATTTACATTATACCGTTAAGAAATGCAGCAAATATTTAATTTTATTTTTAAAAACAGTAATAGATTACTGTTTTTGCTGCTTTTGGGTATCTCGTTATCACTCACCATTCAATCCCATTCTTTTCATAGGAGTAAAATAATTAGTTCAGCAAACTTTTTAAGTGGAGGAGTGTACGAAAAGGTTAACAACCTTAACGAATACTTGAATTTAAAAACACAAAATGAAGCGCTTGCTTTAGAAAACGCAAAACTAAAAAGCATTTTATTTAATCGCAAAGACACTACAGCAATAAAAAAACTGGATAGTATCAAAGGTGTAAAAAGAGACGATATTGTTGTTTCTAAAGTGATACACAATTCCTATAATGTTCATGAAAATTACTTAACCTTAAACTCAGGTGAATTACAAGGTGTAAAACCAGATATGGGAGTAATTAACAGTTTAGGAATAGTTGGAATAATAGAAAATACATCTCCAAACTATTCAACCGTAATCAGTATTCTGAATAAAAAATCTCAAATCAATGCTAAAATTAAAAAGTCAAATCACTTTGGATCTTTGATTTGGAATGGAAAAAGCACTGGATTTGTTCAATTAGTAGATGTTCCTAGATTAGCGGCTATAAGAAAAGGAGATACAATTGTAACTGGAGGTCAATCTGTAATTTTCCCAGAGAACATTAATATTGGGACTATTGACAAAATAGAAAAAGACGATCAAACTAATTATTATACAATAACTGTTAAGCTTTTTAATGACATGACAAACTTAGGTCATGTATACATCATTAAAAGGAAAGATCGCGATGAAATCATTAATTTAGAAAAGAGAGAAAAGGATGAATAGCGCATTGTTAGTCAATATTTTTCGATTTATTCTGTTATTGGCAGTTCAAATTATCATATTCAACAATATGAATATTTTGGGCTACATAAGTCCATTTCCATATATATTATTTATAATACTATACCCTGTAAACGGTAACAAGTCAGGGCTAGTAATTGCTAGTTTCATCCTTGGACTTATTATGGATATGTTCAGCAATTCAGGCGGAATACATGCCACAGCGTGTTTGGTTCTTGCTTATTTTAGACCGTCTATTTTTAAATTTGCTTTTGGACTAAGTTATGAATATCAAACCGTAAAATTAAATGACGTTTTAACTCCAGAAAGATTCTCGTTTATATTACTTTCGGTTGTTATACACCATTTCACATTATTTATATTAGAAGCATTCCAATTTAGCTTAATTCTTGATATACTAATAAGAAGTCTTTTAAGCACTATATTCACTATCATTATTTGTATTATCATAATATACCTTATTAAGCCTAACAAAAGATGAGAAAAGTCTTGTTGCCTTCTTTAATAATTATAGCTACATCTTTACTTGTGATGCGAATTTTTTATTTGCAGATTGTTGACGATACTTTAAAACTAAAGTCCGAGAACAATGCCATAAAAAAAAAATATGAATATCCCGAAAGAGGATACATATATGATAGGAAGGGTAAGTTACTAGTAGCTAACCAAGCATCTTACGACATTATGGTCATTCCTCGAGATATTAAAAACATTGATACTTTAGAATTTTGTGAATTATTGAATATTACAAAAGAAGATTTCATCAAAAAAATTGAAAAAGCTGCAGTTTATAGCCCGCGCTTACCATCAGTCTTTTTACCTCAATTGAACAAAAGTGAATTTGCAGCTTTCCAAGAAAAAATAAGAAAATATGAAGGTTTTTATTTTCAAAAACGTTCGCTTCGTGATTATGAAGTAGAATTTGGAGCTAATATTTTTGGATTCATCACTCAAGTAAATGAAAAACTAGTTGCCAAAAACCCGTATTATAACAGCGGTGATTTAATTGGTCGACAAGGGGTTGAAGAAAGTTATGAAGATCTTTTACGTGGAGTAAAAGGTGTAAAATACATTCAAAAAGACAAATACAATAGGGAAATTGGCTCTTATAAAGAGGGGAAATACGATACAATCGCTGTTCAAGGAGAAGACATAAATCTTACCATAGATGCTGAAATTCAAAAGTATGGTGAGGAATTAATGATTAATAAACGTGGTGGAATTGTAGCAATTGAACCAAGTACGGGAGAA
This sequence comes from Flavobacterium glaciei, assembly GCF_003350545.1. Lineage (GTDB taxonomy): Bacteria > Bacteroidota > Bacteroidia > Flavobacteriales > Flavobacteriaceae > Flavobacterium > Flavobacterium glaciei. The sequence goes on along the minus strand of NZ_QQBA01000011.1, from coordinate 71,005 downwards.
ATATTAGCACTTGTTACCGCTCCATCCTATGACCCAAGCATATTGGTAGGAAGAAAACGATCTAAGAATTATACCGAATTATACCGCGATTCTATAGCAAAACCACTTTATGACAGAGGCTTGCTAGCTGAGTACCCTCCTGGATCTCCTTTCAAAATTTTAACTGGGCTTGTTGCGCTACAAGAAGGTGTTATTGATGGAAATTCGACTGTTTTTTGTAATCGAGGATTTAGTTATGCCAGAGGCCGCTTTATGGGGTGCCACTGTAATGGTGGTGCGTTACAATTACACAGGGGCATATTTGAGTCTTGCAACTCATATTTTGCAACAGCTTACATGAAAACTATAAATAAATATTCAAAACCAGCTCAAGCAGTTGATGTATGGAGTAAACACGTGAAAAGCTTTGGACTTGGACAATTCATGGGATATGATTTGCCAACTGGTAAAAAAGGAAAAGTACCTGATTCAAAAACATACAAACGTATTTATCCTAACGGTGGCTGGAGAAGTACTACAATTGTTTCTAATTCTATTGGACAGGGTGAAGTACTTATGACTCCTATTCAACTAGCAAACATGATGGCAACAGTTGCCAATGAGGGATATTATTACACACCTCATATCATCAAAAAGATTGAAGGACACAAAATTGACGAGAAATTCACCACTAAACATGTAACCACAATTGATAAAAAACATTTCAAACCAATTATCAGTGGTTTATTTGATGTTTACAACTTAGGAACAGCCAAGTCACTCCGTGTGGAAGGGATAGAAATATGCGGAAAAACCGGAACAGCAGAAAATTTTGCAAAAATAGGCGGAGTACGAGTAAAAATGGAAGATCACTCCATATTTGTAGCCTTTGCACCAAAAGATAATCCTAAAATTGCAATTGCTGTAATGGTTGAAAATGGAGGTTATGGAGCAACAATAGCTGGACCAATTGCAAGTTTGATGATAGAAAAATATCTTAGACAAAAAATTACCAGAGTTGACTTAGAAAAAAGGATTCTTGCAACAAGTTTACAAAGTCGTTATGCTAAATTAGGTGGACTGTCTGAAGCAGTAAAATTACAATTAAAAATTAATGATTCTCTTCTAAAAAAGAAAACAACAATTCCAACAATAAAAACAAAAACAGACACCACTAAATCGAATAAACAAGCTATTTAATTCAGATGAAAAACCAAAGCATAACAAATAACATTGACTGGATAAGCATAATAATCTATGCTTTATTAGTTATTTTGGGCTGGCTAAATATCTATTCGTCTTCACTATCATCAATGGAAGAAACTCACGAAAAACAACTTTTATTCATTATATTGACTATTCCCTTAATTTTTATTGTGCTTTCAGTTGATGGTAAATTTTATGAAAAATATGCCAGTATCATTTTTGGAATCTCTTTAGTTACATTAGCTGGGCTGTTTTTATTTGGTAAAACCATAGCAGGCCAGCGTTGTTGGTATGCAATTGGGAGTTTTACAATCCAGCCTTCTGAATTTGCAAAAGCAGCTACAGCTTTGGCGCTAGCGAAATATTTAAGTGACACACAAATAAATTTAAAAGAGGTGAATCGACAGGTTCAAGCCCTTGCCATCATCCTTTTACCTGTCTTACTAATACTTCCTCAACCTGATCCAGGAAGCGCATTGATTTACAGCATCTTCATCATTGTTTTATATCGTGAAGGATTACCTTCATGGTATGTTTGGACAGGATTTATTACTATACTTTTATTTGTATTAACACTGTTATTAGAGCCCCAATATGTAATACTCATAGCATTAATTACAATAATATTAGTTCATTTTAAATCAAGATTAGCTGATAGAAATATCGTTTTGAGCAGTATCCTTTTTGTTATTATTTCAGGATTTGTACTGTCAGTAGGCTATGTTTTTGATAATGTTTTCAAACAGCACCACAGAGATCGTTTTAATATCCTTTTAGGAAAAACTGTTGACTTGCAAAATGATGGCTATAATACCAATCAAGCAGGTATAGCTATTGGCTCAGGAGGTTGGTTTGGAAAAGGGTTTCTAGAGGGAACACAAACTAAAGGGGGATTTGTTCCTGAACAACATACAGATTATATATTCACAACAGTAGGAGAAGAATGGGGATTTGTAGGCTCATTAGTTATTATTGCTCTTTTTTCAGGTTTATTACTCAGAATAATATATTTAGCAGAAAGACAAAAGACAAAATTCAGTAGAGTATATGGGTATTGTGTTGCCGGAATTTTATTTACTCATTTCTTTGTAAATATTGCAATGGTCATTGGTATATTCCCTACAATTGGAGTTCCACTTCCGTTCTTTTCTTATGGAGGTTCTGGTCTTTGGGGCTTCACTATATTATTATTTATATTTATAAAAATGGATGCAAACAAAGTAAACGAATGGTAATTTAATAGATTTTAAGTAAAAAAAAACTATTCTTAAAAGCTAATTAAAACTCCAATTTTTATAATCATTGTTTTTCTCCAACTGATTTTCAATATTGTCATTCAATTTAGGAAAGAAGTCAATCCCAGTTAATTTTTCGATATGGTCAACTGATACTACAAAACTATATAATGGTTTATTGCTTTCTGCATTAGGAACTAAAAAGCCAATCATTTTTAATTCTTCACCAGAATCATCCAATAATATTTTAAAAAAATACTCAGGGACAGAAACCTTCTCTCTCCCTATCGTGGTTAGTGAAGAATCTAGAACACCACCAGTGATTACATAAATACCATCATATTTTACGGCCCAATAACGTACTTTCTGTTCTAACCTATTCCAAACTCCGTTATTAAAACTCCGTTTTTGAGGAGATATATTTGAAGTAAAAAAAGTATCATTATAAGCATCTAAATTAAACTCCATATCACCAGCTGGACAAAGATGACCCTTATCGTATATTGTATTTTTATAATTCCTCCAATCAGCCGAACCTGTTTTGACTTTTACATCCTCAATAAAAAAAGGACGCTTAAAATTACTATTTTTAATATAATCCTTCTTAAGCTCATACGCGACCCACTCCGCCTGTTCATGAGACTCATTATATGATAAAGTATAATATTGGTGTTTCACAATTTGCTTGGTTGTAGACGAGGGTAAAAAATCAAAGTTCCTCGATATCGTTTCTCGATTATTAACCAAAGGAATATTACTTTTAGACTGATGTGAGTCAAATTCATTTTCCTCAATGTAAACTGCTGAATTATCTACTTCTAGGGCCTTATTACACGATGTGAAAAGGTTTCCTATAAAAAGCGCAACAATTAAAGCATAAAATTTTATATTTCTCATATGTAGTTAAGTATTGAGTTTGCCATTATTCTTAAATTTACAAATTAAAATAAGCTGACTCCACCGATTAATCCATGTATTTTATGGCTACTACTAAATCTTCAATTTAGCGAAAATACAACACATAATTTACTAAAAAAACGCTTCAAATAATCTTTCTGATTTTTTGAAGCGTTTTTTTATTCATGAAAATAGTATAAATTAACCCATCTTTAATTAAGATTTCGCTAATTTATTTTTTTTTATTTTCACTGGGATATTTTTTTTCGAAATTGGTTTAGGCTGCAAATCATCAAGAACATTAATTGCCTCTTCCACATAAATATCTTTAGATAAAGCTTCGTGCCATATTTCTCTTTTTTCTTTCAACGAGATATCTTTTGCCATAGCATCAATTTCATGAGGCAAAGAAGAAAATATCAATGAGTTTTTATAGTTAGCTATTGGTTTGTATTTTTTTGCTTTCTCTTCTATTTCTGCTTGAGCAATTTTAAATTGATCAATATTCAAACTATAAATATTCTCTTCGCTTCTCGTATCAATCCATTTAGCATTTTCTTCAATTAATTGAAACTGTGGATTATTACTAATTCTATTTTTACTATTTGCAATTGCTTGATTAAAATTAGCATTTTTACTCCATACTTGATAATCCGCTTGATCAATCTTATCCCAAGGCATTGCATTCTCTAAATCGCGTTCTCCCATTTTTAGATAAGCATATCGATCTGGCATCACAACATCACTGCTAACTCCCTCTAATTGTGTCGAACCACCATTTATTCTATAAAATTTCTGTGTAGTTGTTTTGACAGCACCTAAATCTCCTACAGAACTACTACGTACAAATTGATTTAGGTCAATCACATTTTGAACAGTTCCCTTACCATAGGTTTGTTTGCTTCCAATGATAATCCCTCTTTTATAATCTTGTATTGCTGCTGCCAAGATTTCTGAAGCTGAAGCAGAAAAACTATTTACCATAATTACTAACGGTCCATCCCATTCAATTTTGGGATCCCTGTCGTACAAAACTTCTTTCTTTCTACCTGCAGATTTAATCTGTACGATTGGCCCTTGTTCAATAAACAATCCTGCAATGTCAACAACAGTTGATAAAGAACCACCACCATCATCACGAACATCTAAAACAATTCCGTTTACTCCTGCTTTTTTCAATCGGTCTACTTCTATTGCAATATCTTTTCCTGCATCTCTACCATCTGCATTTTCGAAATCTATGTAGAACTTTGGCAAATAAATCACTCCGTATTTTAGGCCGTCTTTGTTTACAATACTAGACTTTGCATACGTTTCTTCAATTTCAACAACATCTCTAATAATAGATATAATCTTTATTGTTCCGTCTACTTTTTTAACGGTAAGACGTACCTCTGACCCTTTAGGTCCTTTTATTTTCTTCACCACATCATCAAGACGCATCCCAACCACATCAACTGCTTCTCCATTTCCTTGAGCAACTTTCATAATTAAATCACCAGCTTCTAATTGCTTTCCTCTCCAAGCAGGACCACCTGAAATAAGTTCTGAGATCTCAGTTAAATCATTTTTCTTTTGAAGACGTGCCCCGATTCCTTCTAATTTTCCGCTAATACTTACATCAAAACGTTCTTTTTCTTCGGCTGCAAAATAATTTGTATGTGGATCATAACGAGCTGTAATAGAATTGATATATACCGAAAACCAATCGTTTCTATCTAAATCTTTTATAAATCCAAAATACTCATCAAGTGATTTTACTGAATTTTCTCTGGTTTCTTTTTCTAAAACTTCAAAAGTTTTTACAACATAACTAGCATCATTTTTCTTTTTGTCCTCTTCTAATTTCTGTTTATCAATTAAGGAAGATAGTGCAGACAATTTTATTTGTTTGCGCCATTTATCATTAAGTTCAGCAACGTTTTTAGGGTATGGCGCTTTTTCATAATCAATATTAAAACTTTCATCAATAGTAAAATCAAAAGGTTTACTTAGGATATTTTTGTAGATTTTAGTGCTTTCATTCATTCTTTTCATCAAACGATCGTAGGTCAAATTAAAAAAAGACAAATCTTTATTTAATAATTGATCGTCTAATTGCAATTCAAATTTTGAAAACTCATCGATATCAGATTGCAGAAAGAATCTTTTAGAAGGATCTAAAGCTTCGATATAATCTTTGTAAATTCCTTTCGAAAAAGTATCATCGATTGTCGCAGGACTATAATGTGCTTTCTCAATAACAAAAGTCAATATCTCTAAAAGCAACTTGTCTTTTTCTGGATCATTCGCTTTTGAGGAATTCATTTTAAAAGCAAATAATGTTACCGAAAGAAACACGACAACAAGGATAATTTTATAATTTCTTTTCATAAAGTTAAGAATAGTATTCATGAATTTTTTATTCTAAGTTATGGTAAAAACTATGCCATAGTCAGCAGGGCTCCCATAAATTTTTGTTAAAGATATAAAAATGTTTTTTTTTATTGAGCTAAATGAATCAAGATAACATATTTTTATCTTTTGTTTACTTAATGCCATTCTGTGTCATTACATTTGCCATCAATATCACAAAAATCAACCTTTTTTTGCCAAAATAATAATGAAGAAAACTAGACCTTTAATTTTAATAACAAATGATGATGGCGTTTCAGCTCCCGGAATAAGAGCCTTAATTTCGGTTATGGAAGAATTAGGAGAAATTGTGGTAGTCGCTCCAGACACCCCACAAAGTGCCATGGGTCATGCCATTACCATCAACAGCACATTGTATTTGAATAAAATTTCAAAAGAGTCGGACCCTTTTTTAGAATACAGTTGCTCCGGAACACCTGTTGATTGTGTAAAACTGGCGGTTAACGAAATTTTAAAAAGGAAACCTGACTTGTGTGTTTCTGGAGTAAATCACGGTTCAAATTCGTCAATAAATGTCATTTATTCCGGTACAATGAGCGCAGCCGTTGAAGCAGGGATAGAAGGAATCCCCGCCATTGGATTCTCATTATTAGATTACGATTGGAATGCCGATTTTGAGTCTATAAAATCATTTATCCGCAAAATTTCATTGGAAGTTCTTGAAAATGGATTGCCGGAGGGCGTCGTTTTAAATGTTAATTTTCCAAAATTAAAAGAAGACGATATCAAAGGAATTCGAATTTGTCGCCAAGCGAAAGCAATATGGGTAGAGAAATTTGATAAAAGAAAAACGCCACAAGGAAGAGACTATTATTGGCTTGCAGGGGAATTTGTAAACCAAGATAAAGGAGAAGATACTGATGAATGGGCTTTAGAAAATGGTTTTGTATCTGTGGTTCCGGTGCAATTTGACTTGACTGCATACCACGCCATACAACAACTTAACACCTGGAAATGGAATGAATAAAAAAGACTTAATACTCGGGTTTTTAATAGGGTTTGCTACTACCCTACTTGGATCGTATATTTTTATAACCATTTTTACGGAATTCAAATTTATCACTGGATTACAAATCATGAAATCACACGGGAATTTAGGCAAAATAATCACCTTGGGAACAATTTTGACGCTGATAGCATTTGGACTTTTACTAAAAATGAATAAAGAAATGATGGCCCGTGGTGTTGTACTTGCAGTCATTGTCATGGCAATTATCACTTTATTTATTTAAGTTTATCTTTGCAACAGAATAAAATGATTGCAGCAAAAATGATTATATCCATTTGATTTTAAAAATACAAAATCGAAAAAACATGAAATATTATATAATAGCGGGAGAAGCTTCAGGTGATTTGCACGGTTCTAATTTGATGAAAGAACTGTACAAAAAAGATCCAACTGCTGACATCCGTTTTTGGGGTGGTGATTTGATGAAAAATGTTGGCGGAACTTTAGTAAAACACTATCGTGAATTAGCATTTATGGGATTTATTGAAGTGATTTTTAATCTAAAAACCATTTTGAATAACATTAAAATCTGCAAAAAAGATATTCTTGAATTTCAGCCTGACGTCCTTATATTCATTGATTATCCCGGTTTCAATTTGCGTATTGCCAAATGGGCGAAAGCATTGGGAATGAAAACTCATTATTATATTTCTCCACAAATTTGGGCTTGGAAAGAAAGTAGAATTACAGATATTAAGCGTGATATTGATAAAATGTATGTCATTTTGCCTTTTGAAAAAAAGTTCTACGAAGACAAACATAATTTTCCAGTAGAATTTGTTGGTCATCCACTCATTGATGCGATTCACAACCAAAAAGCGATTGACCCGGCTCTTTTTAGGAATGAAAACCAATTAAACGACAAACCTATTATTGCCATTTTACCTGGTAGCCGAAAGCAAGAAATTACTAAAATGTTATCCGTAATGCTAAGTGTAGTCAATGATTTTCCAGACTACCAATTTGTAATTGCGGGTGCTCCAAGTCAAGAATTCTCTTTTTACAAAGAATTTATCACGCAGGAAAACATCAAATTCATCTCTAACAAAACTTACGATTTGTTGCGAAATGCTACTGCAGCATTAGTCACCTCAGGAACTGCAACACTGGAAACCGCATTATTCAAAGTTCCCGAAGTAGTTTGTTACAAAGGCAGTTGGGCTTCGTACCAAATTGCGAAACGAATTATTACACTCAAATACATTTCACTTGTAAATTTGATTATGGATGAAGAAGTGGTAACTGAGTTAATTCAAGACCAATGCACTTCCAAACGCATTAGGGAAGAACTCGAAAAAATACTAAAAACGAATCATCGCAATACGCTTTTAGAAAAATATGCGTTATTAGAAGAGCAATTAGGCGGAATTGGAGCCAGTGAAAAAACGGCAGCATTGATTGTAAATGATTTAAAATAGTCTACAATTTATTATTAAATTTTAAAATCAACTAAAAAAAACTCTTTTGAAACGTTTATTATTCCTTTTACTGCTTGGCATCTTTTTTACCGCTTGTAAATCGACATCGCCTATTGTAACTTCGAAAAAAGGAGAACCAAAAGAAAAAATATCTCGAGCCGAAAAGAGAAAAGCTAATCAGCTCGCCGAACAATTAATTGATGTTGCTACTGAAAATTTAGGTATAAAATACAAATATGCCGGCACGACAAAAGCAGGTTTTGACTGCTCTGGTTTAATGTATACTATATTTAAATCCGAAAACATCAATTTACCCCGTAATTCATTTCAGCAATCTAAAATTGGCGTTGTCTTAAATCTACAAAAAGATGAAGCCCAAAAAGGCGATTTGATATTTTTTAAAACTACTAAGAATAAAGAAATAAATCACGTAGGAATTGTCATTGAAGTAACCGATGAGGAAATAAAATTCATCCACTCCTCCACTTCAAAAGGAGTTATCATTTCCTCCACCAAAGAACCGTATTACAAAAAAACATTTGTTCAAATCAACAGAGTACTTTAATTCGTATTGATTTTTTGGGGAAAAATTTAGTTTTTAAAAAATATAAAAAACTAAAGAAAAACAAATTTGTTTCTTGCTAAAAATGTGTACTTTAGAGTTATGAAAGTACTACAATTCCCACTAGCAAGAATAACAATCGGGCTTGTTATAGGTTTGCTTATTGGACATTATTTCCATCTCACTATCACAACACTTTTAGTTGTTCTATTTGTATTCATCAGCATTTTTGTGGTATTATATTTTTTATCAAAGAGAAACAAAAAAGCCTCTATTTATTTTGGAATCAGTACTTATTTTCTTTCTGTAATTATAGGAATTTCAACCCAAATCGTTCACACCGATCACTTTCAAAAAAACAATTACACCCATAACAAAGAGGTTTTTGAACAACCCCGTTACATTACATTAACAATTAGAGAAAAACTGAAAAGCTCACCGTTTAGTGATCGTTATTTAGCCATTATTAATCAAATCGACCAGAAAAAACAAACAGGAAAAATCATTTTAAATATTCAAAATGACAGTTTACATCATGTTCTTGAAGTTGGGAATTCATTATTGATAAAGGGCACCCTAACAAAAAACAAATCACCAAATAATCCAAATCAATTTGATTATCGCAAATACCTTGAAAACAAAAAAATCTATGCGCAGTTGTATGCTGATGCTACCGACATAAAAATTGGAACTATAATAGATAAAAACATTTGGTATTATTCATCAAAATTACGAACAAGAATTATTCGCAATTTAGAAAAAAACAACTTCAACAAAACTGAGCTAAATGTCGCCATAGCATTAATAATGGGACAACAACAAGATATTTCACCAGAGATTATTCGGGATTATCAATATGCTGGAGCAGTGCATATTTTATCTGTATCTGGATTGCATATTGGATTCATTTTGATTTTTGTAACCTTAATTCTAAAACCAATACCTAACTCAAAGCGTGGCTCATTAATAAAGCTACTTATCATTCTTGTTTCTTTATTTACTTTCGGGATCATTGCAGGATTAGCACCTTCGGTAGTGCGTTCTGTAACCATGTTTTCATTCGTAACGATTGGAAATCATTTAAAAAGAAGCGTTAATATATATCATACTTTATTAGTTTCCATTTTACTTATTTTGCTTTTTGAACCTTCCTTTTTATTTGATGTTGGCTTCCAGTTAAGCTATTTTGCCTTGTTCTTCATTATTTGGTTGCAACCGCTTCTTGCCTCCATTTGGTCACCAAAAAACAAGATTTCAAAATACATTTGGGATATTCTCACTGTTTCGTTTGCTGCTCAAATAGGGACTTTACCGTTGAGTATTTATTACTTTCATCAATTCCCAGGTTTGTTTTTTGTTACCAATTTAATTATCATTCCACTATTGACCATCATTATGGTTTTAGGAGTTGTGGTAATGCTTTTAGCGGCGTTTAATATGATTCCGGTATTCTTATCCCAATTACTTGAATGGAGCATTTATTATTTAAATAAAATCATCAATGCAATTGCTTCCTTAGAGCAATTCATCATTCAGGATATCCCGCTTCATTATTATATGCTACTTAGCGGTTATTTACTATTGTTTGCTTTAATCATTTGGTTAAAAAAACCAAACTTTAATAAATTGGCTTTAGTATTGATTTGCGCTCTCATTGTACAATTTACTTATATAAAAATACAATGGAAAATTCAGACTGAACAAGAATTAGTAGTTTTCAACAGCAGAAAAAATACGTTGATTGCAGAAAGAAAAGGAGAAAGTATTTTAATTTATGCTAATGACAGCATTTTGAAATCTGCACAGAAAAACAGTCTTTTAAAATCCTATCGTATTGGAAACTTTAGCACATTGAAACAGAAAAAACGAATTCAAAATTTCATGTTTTTTAACGGGAAAAAGATTTTCATCTTAGACAGTTCGGGTGTTTTTCCAAAAAACATACATCCTGACATCCTTATTATGGTCCAGTCTCCAAAAATAAATTTTGAACGAATGCTACAAACTATTAAACCAAAAATGGTTGTAGCTGATGCTTCTAATTATAAAACCATTCAAAAACAATGGAAAGCAACTTGTATAAAACAAAAAATCCCTTTTCACGCTACTAGTGAAAAGGGATTTTATAAGTTGAATTAATAATTTTTATTTTTTCAGAAAACCATTAGCTACTGCTAGCCAAGCTGAAGGACCACCAGCTACATAACCGGTACTTCCAATGCCTTCAAAATTGACTTTACCATCTTTTATTTTAGCATTTGCAAATATTATGGTTGGAAATCCTTGAATTCCGAAAGCCATTTGCAACTCATTATTTTGTTTTTTAATTTCATCAGTTTGAGGTGTTTTTCTAGGATAATCCAATTCTACTAAAATAACATTTTCCGTGGCCCAAGCCGCAAATTCTGGTGTTTTCAAAACTTCCTTTTGTAGCCGGATACACCAACCACACCAATCGCTACCTGTAAAAAACAAAAGCATTGGTTTTTTGGTTTCATTCGAAGTTGCCATTGCCTTAGTGACATTGGTTTCCCATACTAGTTCTTGTGCTTCAGCGGCAAATGAACCCACTAACAATACTAAAACAATTATTATCTTCTTCATATTTATACTTTTTAATAAATAACAGTTCAAAAACAATGCCTGAATTTATCGAACACCATGCATCAATTTTTTAATAACCGGGGTCATCACTACAGAGAATAAAGCAACTACGATGGAAATAATAGTCAACATCCAAAAGAAGTAACTCAATCCATGTTCATTAGCAATTTTATCAATATTTTCACCAAACATTCCCGCTCCTTTCATTCCAATTGCTACTGCAAGATACCAAACTCCAAACATAAATGCAATCATTCTTGCTGGGACTAATTTGCTCACATATGACAATCCTACAGGTGAAATACACAATTCTGCCATAGTGTGGAAAAGATATACTAAAATTAACCAAATCATACTTACTGAAGCTGTTTTTGCTCCTGCTTCGATTCCGCTTGAGCCAAAAGCTACACAAGCCATACCAAGCGCTAGCAATCCCATACCGATTCCGTACTTTAAATTTGCCGATGGATTGTATTTACTTTCCCACCATTTTGAAAACAGTGGAGCTAATGAAATAATAAACAATGAATTTAAGGTAGAAAACCAAGTTGCAGGTACTTCTGTCAGTGCTGTTGTCACTTTCTCAATTTTCAACGCTTGCAACGTTTCATCAGACAATGATAAATACCCTGCTGTATAATAATCTTTTGCCAACATCCAGATTGCTATTGTCCAAATAATTACAAAACTCACACTTAAAATAATATTTGCAAGAGCATATAATTTAAAAGTTTGTTTGAATAATAAAATTAACACCCATGTAATGATTACTAATGGTAAAATAGTAATCAAAGAATTCATTACTAAAAAAACAAGGCTCCAATTACCCGTTAAAACTCGATCCGTATAATCATTAGCAAAAATGGTTAAGCTGTTAGGAGACTGTTCAAAAATAGCCCAGAAGAAAATAGTCAAAAATGCAAAAAATGTAACTGCAATTAATTTCTCCTTAGTAATTTTAGAATACTGAGTAAATCTATAAATCAACAATACTATAAAAACAACCAACGCCGAAATAATTGCGATAGCGTTTCCATTAGGTCCAAGGAAAGAAAAAACATTTATTTTACCCCCTGAAATTTTAGAAGCAGGATCATTTACAAGCCATAACAAAGCTAAAATAGAAGAGAAGGCAATTGCTGCCAATTGAATTGGAGTAAATGGATTTCTTTTATCTGTATCCAAAGCTTCCGCTTTGGCTTTGCTTTCTTTATTTGGTTTCAAACCAATATCTCCAAAAATATCTTGAGACAACCAAAACTGTAACATTCCGAAGAACATAAAGATTCCAGCTAAACCAAATCCATAAGTCCAACCTACTTTTTCACCTAAATAACCACAAAGCAAAATCCCAAAGAACGCTCCGGCATTTACACCCATATAAAACAAAGTATACGCACCATCTTTCTTTTCAGGACGGTCTTTGTACATTTCAGAAACGATTGATGTCATGTTTGGTTTAAAGAAACCATTTCCAAAAACTAACAACACTAATCCTAAATAAATAGAAAATTCAGTTTCAACAGCCATAGAAGCATGACCTAAAGTCATCAATGTCGCTCCTACAACCACAGCCCATCTAAAACCAATTACTTTATCGGCAAAATAACCTCCTAACATTGTGGATAAGTAAACCAATCCTACATAGGATCCAAATAATGCAGATGCATTCTCACGAGTCCATTCCCAGCCACCATCTGTAAAGGAAGCGGTTAAAAACAATATCAATAATGAACGCATTCCGTAGAATGAGAATCGCTCCCACATCTCTGTGAAGAATAAAACGAATAATCCCGCAGGATGTCCTAAAACGGTACTTTTAAAAAATTGATCTGTAGTATTTTGACTCATATTATTAATTGTTTAATTCTTTATCTACTCCGTGCATTAATTTTTTTATTATTGGCGAAAGTACTAATAACAGTAATCCGAAACCAAGTCCTGTATAAAATAAGTATTCAAAAAGCACTAAATAACTCTGTTTTGCTAAATTCAAGTCTGGCGCTGTCCCATTTGAAGTATCGACAGAAGCGATATTTGCTAAAATAGAAGCAATAAATTCGGAACTGGCTGTTGCCAAAAACCAAACGCCCATCATGAAACCAACTATTTTTGCCGGCGATAATTTAGTCACAGCAGAAAGTCCTACTGGTGATAAACTCAATTCCCCACATGTATGTAAAAAATAAGCCAACACCAACCAAATCGCAGCTACTTTTCCTAGGCCAGATAGGTTTATTCCCATAACTAATGCTCCAAAACCTAAACCAACAAAAGCTAATGCTAAAGCAAATTTTACTGCTGTATTAGGATTGTACTTTCCTAAATTTGGCCATATCCAAGCAAAAACCGGAGCTAATAAAATTATAAACAAAGCATTTAAACTTAAAAATTGTCCAGCAGATATTTCATACCCAAATATAGTTCTGTCTAAAATCCTATCCGCAAATAAATTCATGGAGGTATAGGCTTGTTCAAACAATGCCCAGAAGACAATAGTAAAAACAATTAGAATAGTTAAAGCGATCAATTGGTGACGCGCTTTACCATCGAGCTGCGTTGCCGCGTAATAAACAATATAGATAAAAGAAATTCCACCTGCAATTTTCAAAGCCCATGAAACTGCATCATGATTTTGAACCATTTGCCAAAACAATAACGTTGACAAAACACTTCCAATATAAATTAACCATTCATTTTTAAGTCCAAACGATTTGTTTTCAAGGAAAGATGGATTATTTGATTCCCCTTTTCCTAGTAGCAATTTTCTACCGGAAATAAAAGTCAGTAATCCAAAAAACATTCCGACTCCAGCGGCACCAAAACCATAACTCCAACCGTATTTTTCACCTAACCAAACACAAATCAATGTAGCCATAAAAGATCCTAAATTGATTCCCATATAAAACAGCGTAAATCCAGAATCTCTCCTTTTATCACCTGTTTCATATAATTCTCCAACCAATGATGAGATATTGGCTTTTAGAAATCCAACTCCAACAATTATTAAGGATAGTGAAAAATAAAATATTTGCAAAGCCGTTTCGTCCCGTGTAATTTCACCCGTCATGGATTGTGTTGCAGCATTCCCTTCATAAGCCATTCCTATATGGCCCAATACTAACATAATACCACCAAAAACGATGGCTTTTCTAAATCCCAAATACCTGTCGGCAATAAAACCACCCAAAACTGGAACAGCGTACACTAAAGCAGCATAACTCCCAATCAATAAATTCCCTGAAGAATCCGAAAATAAATGATATTTGGTAAGATAAAAAATCAATAATGCTTTCATACCGTAGAACGAGAACCGTTCCCACATTTCAGTAAAAAACAATATAAAAAGCGCCTTTGGATGTCCAAAAAACTCTTCCTTATTCAATGCGTCGTTTGTCATAAAGCGCTGTTATAAATTTTCTTTAATAAAATTAGTCATTTTTGTGTACAACTGAACCCTAGTTTTCCCACCGTAAATCCCGTGATTATTGTCTGGATAAATCTGGGAATCAAATTGTTTATTAGCCTGAATCAAAGACTCCATCATTTGCATAGAGTTTTGAACATGCACATTATCATCTCCTGAGCCGTGTATCAAAAGGAATTTACCTTTTAATTTATCCACATGATTTATTGGAGAATTATCATCGTATCCACTCGCATTTTCTTGAGGTGTGGTCATGTAACGTTCCGTGTACACACTGTCATAGAATCTCCAGTTTGTAACCGGAGCTACAGCAATTGCCATTTTGAAAACATCATTCCCTTTCATAATACAATTAGACGCCATAAAACCACCATACGACCAGCCAAATATACCAATTCTAGATTTATCCACAAATGAGTAATTCCCTATTACTTTAGCAGCATCAATTTGGTCTTCTACTTCGTATTTTCCTAATTGCAATTGAGTTACTTTTTTGAAATCAGCACCTTTAAAACCAGTTCCTCTTCCGTCAACACAAGCTACAATGTATCCTTGTTGTGCCAACATCATAAACCAATAGTCATCCGTACTATTCCACTCATTGTTTACTTGCTGCGAACCAGGACCAGAATATTGATACATAAAAACCGGATATTTTTTAGCTGGATCAAAATCTTTCGGTTTAATAATCCAAGCATTTAGTTCATTTCCTTTTGCCGTTTTCAAAACAAAAAACTCTTTTGAAGGTAAATCATAGCTTTTTAGCTTTGCAGCCAATGATTCATTGCTTTGAATAACTTGAATTTGTTTTCCTACTTTAGCATCGTTCAACGTATAAGTTGTAGGCTGAGATGCACTAGAAAAAGTGTTGATGTAGTATTGAAAATTTGGGCTGAAAGTCGCTGCATTAGTTCCTGTATTTTGCGACAAACGCACTTTGTTTTTACCGTCAAGACTTATTTTGTAAACATCTCTATTAATAGATCCATTCTCCACTGACTGATAGAAAACCGTATTTGTCTTTTCGTCTAAACCATAATAATTCGTTACTTCCCATTTTCCTTTGGTCAGTTGGTTTTTCAATTTCCCGTTTTTGTCATATAAATATATATGGTTATAACCGTCTTTTTCGCTAGTCCAAATAAAACTGTTGTCTTTCAAGAACGTCAAATTATCTGTAACATCAACATAAGCCTTGTCTTTCTCGTTCAAAACTACTTTTGAAGCTCCTGAATTACCATCAATAAACAACAAATCTAAATTATTTTGATGACGATTCAATACCTGTGCAGACAATGTATTCGCATCGTTTGTCCATTTTATTCTAGCGATATAAAAATCATTGTAATTACCTAGATTTACATTTTTTACCGCATTTGCATTTACATCATAAACATGCAACGAAACTAATGCGTTCTTCTCACCTGCTTTTGGATATTTAAACGTTTGCATCATTGGGTACAACTCTTTTCCAAACATAGACATCGAAAATTCCGGAACTTGACTTTCGTCAAAACGGATGTAGGCAACTTTTTTGCTATCAGCACTCCAATCAAAAGCTTTTACAAAAGCAAATTCTTCCTCGTAAACCCAATCCGTAATACCGTTGATGATGCTGTTTTTTTGTCCATCTGTAGTTATTGGAGTCGATTTATTTGAAGCTAAATCATATACATACAGATTGTTTTCTTTGGCGTAAGCAATCTTTTTTCCATCAGGTGAAAAAGTAGGCTCCTGAACCTGAAAATCAAATAGTTTTATTAATTTCTTATTTACGATGTCATACAAATAGTAATCCGCAGTAAATGAGTGTCGGAAGATTTGATTAGTGTTGCAAGCCAAAAGAATCATTTTTTCTGATGCGTCAAAAGTATAACTATCAATCCCGCCTGATAATTCTCGGTGTGACTTTGTGTCAATTAATGTAGACACCTTTTTAAGTGTAGCAAAATCATACAAATCAATCTGCATACTTCTGGACTGTCTGTCCGCATTCAAAACAGTGTATTGATTAGTGTTTTTTAGCGATTGCAATTCGTCCATTCCCTGAGCACGAAATGTACCATTATACAATTCATCAATTGTGATTTTTTGTTGACCTACAACTGTAAAACAAAAGAATAAAAATAATGCTATAATTTTTTTCGAATACATATTATTTATTTAAAGATAAAAACCGTCAATTTTAGTGAAAAAATTACAATTATCGGTCATTTTATATGTTAAATGTAAAAATTAATATAAAAAATAACCTTCCGCTGAATATAATTTGATTGCAAATAAAACGGCTAAAACCGTATCTTTGCAACTAATTACACCATAATCAATTGAGAATGAACAAGGCTATTAGCGGATTTTCTAAATTATCCAAAGAAGAAAAAATTAAATGGATTGCCAATCAATATTTTTCAACACCTTCAGAAGCTATCGCCTTGCTGAAAAACTATTGGAATTCTGACGAAAAAATACAGAAATTACACGATGAATTCATCGAAAACACGATAACCAATTTCTACATTCCTCTTGGAGTTGCTCCTAATTTCTTAATTAATGGAAAATACAGCACCATTCCTATGGCAATCGAGGAAAGTTCTGTGGTTGCCGCTGCCTCAAAAGCAGCTAAATTTTGGTCTACGCGTGGAGGATTTAAAGCAACGGTAATCAATACCGAAAAAATTGGGCAAGTTCATTTTATCTATAAAGGTGATGTGTCCAAATTGAATTTGTTTTTTGCTCAACATAAAAGCAAATTTTTCTCAGAAACCGAGTCGATTACCACAAATATGCAAAAACGCGGAGGCGGAATTCTAGACGTTATTCTAAAAGACAAAACCGATTTATTGCCTAATTATTTTCAGCTACATGCCACTTTTGAAACCAAAGACAGCATGGGAGCCAATTTCATCAATTCGTGTCTGGAACAATTTTCTAAAACCTTGAAAGAAGAAGCTCATAATTATGACTTGTTCTCGGAAACGGAGAAAGAGATTGAAGTGGTGATGAGCATTCTTTCTAATTATGTTCCAAATTGCATCGTAAGAGCCGAAGTTTCTTGTCCAATTGAAGAATTAGAGGAAAAACACATTCTAAACCCTAAAGAATTTGCCGAGAAATTTGTGCAAGCCGTTCAAATTGCAGAAGTGGAGCCGTATCGTGCCGTAACGCATAATAAAGGAATCATGAACGGAGTAGATGCAGTAGTTTTAGCAACAGGAAATGATTTCCGCGCTGTCGAAGCAGGAATACACGCCTACGCTTCCCGAAACGGAAAATATTCGAGTCTTTCCCATGCCAAAATAGAAAATGGTATTTTTACTTTTTGGCTAGAAATTCCATTGGCATTAGGTACAGTTGGCGGTCTAACTTCCTTGCATCCCTTAGTAAAACTATCCTTAGAAATGCTGGAAAACCCATCTGCCAAAGAATTAATGCAGTTTGTAGCCGTGGCGGGTCTGGCTCAAAACTTTGCCGCTCTGCGCTCTTTGACAACAACAGGAATTCAAGAAGGACACATGAAAATGCATTTGAATAACATCATCAACCAGTTTGAAGCTACGGATGAAGAAAGGGTTTTAATACAGAAATATTTCAAAAAAAACACCGTCTCGCATAGTGCCGTGGTTACATATATTGAGAGTTTAAGAAAATAATTTTATCTGGAAGCAACAAGAAAACAGATTGCTTCGGTCCAAAAAAACAATGAAGAAAACATTCTACAGCAACGGAAAACTTTTAATAACAGGAGAATATTTAGTTCTTGATGGCGCCAAAGCTTTTGCATTACCCACAAAAATGGGGCAAAACCTCATTATAGAAGATGGAAGCAACAATGAAATCATCTGGAAGAGTTTTGATGCAGATGGAAGCATTTGGTTTAAAGACACGCTTTTATTTTCTGATATTTCGAAAGAAGTAAATACTGAAAATGAATCAGTCAAGACTACACTTACTACCATTTTACACGAAGCTTTCAAACTAAATCCTGACTTTATTTTAAATTCAAGGGGATACACAATTACTACTGAACTTGGATTCCCTAAAAGCTGGGGTTTGGGAACGTCATCAACTTTAATAAACAACATTGCCCAATGGTTGCAAATTGATGCCTTTGCATTGCTTAAAAACAGTTTTGGAGGCAGTGGTTATGATATAGCTTGTGCGCAAAACGACATTCCTATTGTATATCATTTAGAACAAGGAAATCCCATAGTTGAAAAAGTAACTTTTAATCCAGATTTTGCAGACAACCTTTACTTTGTATATCTGAATAAAAAGCAAAGCAGTAAAAGCGCAATTGCTGCTTACAATATGAATAAAAAGAATAATCTTGCTAGAACAATCGCTTTAAATGATCAGATATCATCTGAAGTTATGAATGCTACTACAATTCAATCTTTTGCTGCAGCCATGCAAAAACACGAAACAAAAATGAGTGTTATTCTGGAAACGCATACGATAAAGGAATCTTTATTTCCTGATTTTAATGGTGTGATAAAAAGTCTTGGTGCTTGGGGAGGTGATTTTGTAATGGCAATTGCAACTGTAAATCCAACAGACTATTTTATTTCAAAAGGATACGATACGATTCTTACTTATCGCGAAATGATAAGGTCTTAATCTTTATCATTCCCAAGAAAGCTTAATAAAAATAAAATCCCGATACATTCAACATGTATCGGGATTTTTTATAAAACTAATTACTTATTCGAAAATTAGTAATTGAAATCTATTCTGTTGTCTTCAATTTTAGCATTAGCTTTCAATGCAGGAATAACTCTGTTTGCATCAGAAGCACTTTGTGCTTTTAATTTAGTTACATATTCAGAATGGCTCTTTAATGCTGGTGCTTTTACTGTACTCATGTTTTTCACTACATAAACTCCAGTATTTCCTTCAATTGGAGCAGACAATTTGTTTGCAGCTAATGCAAATGCATTACCTACTACTTTTGGTTCTTGACCAACACCTGGTAACATGGTGTTTTCCATTGTAAGACCCACTGCTTGTTGTACTGTAACCCCTACTGCTTTTGCAATTGCTTCAAGTGAAGAACCAGTCATTTTAGCTTTTATAAGTTCCGCTTTTTTCCTATTTTTAAGAATTGGCTCTACATAAGGTCTAACTACTGAAACGGCTACTAAACCAGATTTATCAATAGATTTTAATTTAGCAATTACGTGCCCTACATTAGCTACTTCAAATCTTTTTACTCCTCCAACTTTCACACCATCCTCAAAAGCCCATCTTACGATTGATCTCTGGTTCCCTAATGTTCCAAAATTCTCATCCATTCCTTTTACAGAAACAGCAGGTGAAACTTTAAGACCTAAATCTTTTACTACTTTATTAAAATCTTTGTCAGCAGCATCCATTTCTAATTTAGTTGCTTGTGTAAATATTCTATCAGAAGTTGCTTCAGAAGCTTCGATTTTTTGAGCTACAGTAGCCAAACGAATTCCGTCTTGTTTGTCTGTAATTTTAATAACATGAAAACCGAAATCAGTTTCAACTAAACCAACTTTACCAATTCCATTACCAAAAACAAAATCATTAAAAGGTTTTACCATTTGGTTTGGACCAAAATAACCTAAATCACCACCTTGTTGCGCTGAAGAATCATCAGAATTTGTGAAAGCCAACATCATGAAACTTTCTGGATTGGCATTTACTTGTGCTAAAATACTTTCTGCTTTAGCTTTAGCTTGTTCTTTAGTTCTTTTTTCTTTTTGATTAGGAGTTTGTGTTCCTTCGTAACCAATTAAAATATGACTAGCTTTAACATTAACTCCTGATTTCATTCCCATCGATTTTGAAATACAGTAGTAATTCCCGAACATATATGGTCCATAAACTGCACCTGGAGCAAGATTAAATAATTTGTCAGCATCTACAGCTGGCAAATCTTTTTTAGCGATGTAAGTTGAATCATAAGGCACATCTGAATTTGAATTTACAAAATCAATTGTGTTTGTAGTAGTTCTAAATCCTGGTACTGTATCATTTTTGCCTGTAGCTTGGTTGTAAACTACACTTCCTGTCAACAATGAATTTATTTTTGCTTTAATTTCTGATTCATCATCAGCAGAAGCTTTTTCTTCAATCAAAACATATTCTACTTCGCGTGATTCATCAGCTTTGTATTTTTTTTCGTTTTTCTTCATGAAATCAACAATTTCAGCATCAGTAACTTTTACTTCACTGTCTTTAATTGTAGAATATAAACCAGCAACGTAAGCAAAGTTTACTTTGTTTGCTTCCATTTCGTATTTCAACTTTCCTTCGCTTTCAGTAGTATAAACTGCAGCTTTAATCAAAGTGTTATACATTTGGTATTTAGCATTCAAATCAGCATCTTTTTCTCTATCCTTAAGGAATTGAGCTTGTGCAGGATTTGCTTTAAAGTATTCTTTGAATTTTACAACATCAAAAACACCAGCAGAATTCAAGAATAATGGATTACCACCAATATTTTGATCCGCTTTCAAAACTTCCAATAAGTGTTTTTCACCTACTCTAAGTCCTAATTTTTCAAATTCAGAAGTCAATAAAGCTATAGAAACTTCTTGTTCCCAAACTCTGTTAGCTGCTTCAGTAGACGTAATCCCCTGTCCACTTTTTTCAACATTACTTACTTTAACTCTGAAATCTTCAAATGAAATATCTTTTCCATCGATGCTTCCTACATCTTTTGATGTACTGTTGAAACCACCGCTATTGAATATATCACCTATGATAAATGCTAATAAACAAAACCCGATAACGAGTATCAGAAGAAGTGAACGTTGTCTAATTTTTTGTAAAACTGCCATTTTATTGTTGTTAATTTTTATATTCAGTTTGCGAAAATACAATTATCTAATTAATAATTATACTAGTAGCGTTTTATTTTGCAAGAATTTTTTTTTTCACAAAAAAAATTACTCTAGCACAGTCATTTTTACTAATTCTATTTTCTTATTTGTGGCTTCTTCTATAATAAAATGATAGCTGCCTATGGTAATTGCCTCCCCTATTTGAGGGATTTCCTTTGTAAAATCCACAATAAAACCACCAAGGGTTCCATAAGAATCACTCTCTGGAATTGCCAATTTATAGGTGTCGTTTAAGTATTGTACATCAAAACGAGTTGAAAAAACAAAAACTCCATCTCCCAACTCTTTTTCTATTAATTCTTCGTCTGAATCGTGCTCGTCTTCAATCTCTCCAAAAAGCTCTTCTACAATATCTTCGATAGTAATAATTCCCGAGGTTCCTCCATATTCATCTAATACTACCGCAACACTTTTTCGTTTTTTAGTAAGCAAATTCATGGCGTCTTTAATGAATATTGTTTCTGGAACAAACTCAACAGAAATTACAATTTCCTTGATATTATTTGGTTTTTTAAACAAATCAAACGAGTGGACATAACCAATAATATCGTCGAGTGAATTTTGATACACCACAATTTTAGAATAACCTGTTTCTATAAATAGTTGCTTCAAATTTTCTATTGAATCATATACATCAACCGCTATAATTTCGGTTCTTGGACTCATAACATCTCTAGCTTTGACACCTGAAAATTCTAAGGCGTTTTGAAACATGAGTATTTCAGAATCTACCGTTTCATTATCCTCTACACTACTCATTTGTTCCGTAATGTAATTCCCAAGTTCTATTTTACTAAAATACAACTGGATAGTATCACCTTCTGTTTTGAAGAATTTCTTTAAAATAAAATCAGAAATCCCAATAAAAAAGGTAGAAATAAAATAGAAAAACCGATAAAAAATATATGCCGGAACAGCAAAAATCTTAATTAAGGAATTGGCATAAATTTGAAAAAAAACTTTAGGAAGAAACTCGGCGGTAACTAGTATAATTAGTGTCGACACCAGAATTTGAAGCACTAAACTGAACCAATCTGACAAATGATACTCTAAAGTCGCAAGCCAGCGCAATAACAATTCGCCCATAAAAAAACCATAAACCACCATCGCTATAGTATTTCCAATAAGCATGGTTACTATAAAATTAGTTGGTTTTTCAGTAAGTTTAGTAAGTATTTTTGAAACGAAATTATCTTGTTTTTTTTCTATCTCAAGATAAATTTTATTTGATGAGACAAAGGCTATCTCCATTCCTGAAAAAAAAGCACTTAGTATTAGACACAATATGATAATACTAATTTCCATTAATTAGGATTTTTTGTTTCGATCATCAAATTTTCTAGCAAATTTTCTTCTAAAGAAAAACATGAAAATAGCCAATCCTGCAATCATAAAGCTTAACCAAAACGTTCCTTGGGGCTCGTTTAATTTAGTAAAACCATCATAAATAAAATAGGCGCCAAAAACAAGGTAAACGTATTGTGTGTATTTTAGGTAATTCATAACATATCTATATTAATCGGCAGATTCTATTTCGCCAGTTATTTTTTGAGAATTAATCACTTTGAAATCTTTACTAAAATCGATTCCTTGTCCATTAGAAGTTCCTTTGGGATCTGTTAACTTAAATTTTCTTTCTGTAAAAAACCATTCATTTTTTTGATCAAAATACAATTGTTCGGTTTCTAAAGTCTTACCATCTTCCGTAAAGATCTTTACTTTTCCCTGTAAATCAATAATACTTGTGCCTTTATACGAAATAGCATAATTAGACTTTATAAATGTTTTCTTAGCTTTTTTATCGTACAAAGTAACATCAATTCCTTTTGGAAATTCAGTAAAAGGAAATTCAACACTAGAATAATCAAGCATTTTAGTGCTTACAAGAGTTGCAGTAATTCGCCCTGAATCAGTATATTTCACATTTACTATATCAGTACTACTACTAGGAATAAATTCCGAAAAATTAATCTTTTGAATTTCCTTGAAATTACTTTCGCAACCAAAAAACAGTGTCACAGCAAAAACTGTGACGACTGATCTAAGATATTGATTTTTGACTAAAGTCATACGCTGAACTTGGCCAAGACTTTTGGCATTACTACCAATTCTTGTTGTTAGTTGAATTTTCGTTTTTCAAACCATTTGTCATTAAGTGAAAAACTCACACTTACATTTGCATAATTCTCTTGAACAAGATTTGCTTTTGTAGTTCCTTTTTTCCCTAATTCGAAACCAAAATTTACATTTGAAAAACTACCTGTTATAGGAAGACCAAGACCAAAAGTTAATCCCATGTCATTTATAGATTCAGAGTTGATAACCAATCCTGTTTTTTCATATTTAAGACCCGCTCTGTATACAATTCTTTTTGCATAACTAGAAAACGAATTGTAATTAGGAATGTAATACCCTCCTAAACTCACACTACCATATTTCCCATAAACAACATTGGATGCATCATTATATTCATTTGCCTGACCCGAAGTTTTACCGAAAGAAACATTACCACCAAGAAGCCATTTTTTAATTTCTCCTATTCCCCCACTTAACGATACTTTGCTAGGCATTGCTAAGTTTACCTGAGTATTAACATCATCAAGCGCATCAACTACAGCTAAATCAAAATTTGAATTATAGATTACCGTTGAAATATTTCGACTATTCTTAGATGTTAAAGAACTTTCTAATGAATATGTTAAACTACTAAAAAGCGTTATTTTTTTATAGATTTTGGTTTGATACATCATTCCAAGATTAAAATTAACCCCAGATAAATCCGCTGAATTCAATTCGCGTGTCCCAACAGGAACCCCGGTAATAAATTCCAGATTATTGGTTTCAATTTTCCCAAAGTTATAATTTACATCAGCACCAATGTTGAAGTTAGGAGCGATTTTATATCCAATACCTAAAAAAGCTTTATTCAAACCACCCGTACCATTAAAACGCTTATTGTTTTCAGTACCAGTTTCTGAAATAGATTCAATTTTATATCCAACAGAAGAATATGGAATCAATCCAAAACCCAAACCAAACTTACCCAAAGGCAAACCAACAGCTAGGTAATCTAATGTAGTTCTAGTGGTATTAGCTGATTCAGAATTATTTTTTAGAGTTGTTGTGGCATAAGTTCCTCCTAAAGTAAAAGTAGTTAATTTAAGACTTGCATAACTGGCTGGATTTTGTAAGTTAATGTGTATACTGTCTTGTTCAACTGCCAATCCTGCCATAGAGCGGTTTTCATGCGTACCTTTAAATCTTACATTCCCAATTCCGTAAAAAGAATATGGAGAAGATGTTCCTTCTTGAGCAAAAGACACTAATGATAAAAGCAAACATACGCTTATTATAATTTTTTTAATCATTTTTGATTTTATATTGAAATGTTTGATTCAAACTCTCCAGAAGAAAATTTGAATTGGCAAATATGGTATTTTTTAATCGTTTAGCCAAAAAATCTGTATCGCCACCCGTTAAAATTATTATAAAATTTGAATATCTTGCTTTATATTCATCGATAAAACCGTCGATCTCATAGACGAAACCGTTTACTACACCTGAATGAATCGATTCAGCAGTAGATGTCCCTATTAAATCTTTTGGACTTTCTAATGACAACAAAGGAAGTTTAGCCGTAAAATTATGCAATGCTTCATAGCGCAATCGCAATCCTGGCGCTATCGCTCCGCCTAAATAATTATTTTTCTCATCAACAAAATCATAAGTAACACAAGTTCCCGCATCTATAACCAATCGATTTTGATTGGGAAACACAAGCGTGGCTCCTGCAGCCAAAACCATTCGGTCAATACCTAAAGTTTTAGGAGTTGAATACCTATTATAAAAAGGGAAAGAATCTTCATGTGATAGAAAATGCACATTCAAAACGTTGTTGTAATCTAAAAACGACTGTTTTTCGACGTCCCCAACAGATGAAACGACCAAATCAGTTATTTTTTCAAAATTTTTTAAAATATTTTTAATATTTTTTTGAAGTTCTATTTTAGAAAAAACAAAAATCTCAAAAAGGGTAGCATCCTCAAAGACAGCCGCTTTAATTCTGGTATTTCCAACATCGACAACTAAAATCATAATTTGGTTTTTGATGTTGCGAAGGTACGAATTGATTTTTTTTAAAAAATGTTTTGGATAAACTAAAAATCATTCTATATTTGCACCCGCATTAGCACGGTACCTTAGCTCAGATGGTAGAGCAATGGACTGAAAATCCATGTGTCCCTGGTTCGATCCCTGGAGGTACCACAAAACCCGAATAGAAATATTCGGGTTTTTTGTTTTTATGCTTTTTTGAAACACTCTACTTCTTCCCAATCAGAGATTTACATCAAAAATACACTCGAAATTTCTGACTTTAAATCGCCACTAACTCCCCAGACTATTTCTGTTGTGCAAAAAAAAGTTTAGTTCTGGATATTTTTAGAAAAAATGAATTTATCAGTTCCTCCTAGAATACATTAAATAAAAAAAATAACATAAAGTACTTTATGTTATTAAAAACTCATCAATAACTCAACAAAAATAAAGGGTTCGTATTTATTTTCTACAATTTTTGCGAAATTCAAACAACAATAATTGCTAAATTACTATATTTATGCAAAATTTATATATATGGAGATTTTAACCTGCCCGAAATGCCAGAGCAACCACATCATAAAAAGTGGTATAATCAATAGCAAACAAAGGTACTTATGTAAAAAATGTAATTATTTTTTTACCGTTAATAAAATAGGCAAAAAAATCGATGATTACTATGTTTCTAAAGCATTACAACTTTATCTCGAAGGTTTGAGTTTTCGTGAAATAGAGCGTATCATTGGGGTTTCTCATGTCACGGTAAGCAATTGGGTGAAGAGCTACAATATCAAAAAACCTTCCCATGCTAATTACCATCCTACCTATAAGATTTTCAATCATATAGAACTAATCGAATATCTAAAAAACAAACATTTATTATCAGGAGCAGGAATGATAATAACTGAACTTGGAGATAAGTTTATGTTGATAAAATGGGAACGTTTCAAAGATTAACTATACTAGTTTACACATAAATATATCAAAATTTTTTTTCAGAATAAAATAATAGAATTTGGCACTTTATTAACCAACCATTTACTAACCAATTCCTATTTATGAAAAAAATATTTTTTACAGCTTCAGTCCTCTTACTGACTCTGCAGGGCTTTTCTCAAGGCTCAACAGATTATGCTGCAGGACTAAAATTTAACCTGAACGAAGACGGCTCCAAGTTCATGCGTGTGATTGCTTGGAATCAAATCTGGATGCGTTCTTCCGAAATGAATCCTGGAACCATGATTGGAGGAGAACCAACATCAACTGCTACCGACATTGGTAACAGACGTTTGCGTTTTTTAGCTTATGCTCAAGTATCCAAAAGATACATGATCTTAACCCATTTTGGGATCAACAACCAAACTTTTATTAACGGTGGCGCAGCAGGAACCTCAGGTACTGGTGGCTACGGTGCCGGAAAAAAACCTGGTTTATTCTTTCATGACGCATGGAATGAATATGCAGTTGTATTGCCAGAAAAAGACAAAAAATTTAGTTTTACCCTTGGTGCTGGATTGCACTATTACATGGGATTGTCTAGACTAACAATGGCTTCAACGCTAAACTTCTTAACCATAGACGCACCAATTTTTAACTGGCCACTAATTGAAAACTCTGATCAGTTTGCCAGACAAGTAGGTTTATTTGCTAAAGGAAAATATGGCAAACTAGAATACCGCTTGAGTTACAACAAACCTTATGCTACCAACTTAACACCTACAAACACCACGACTGCATCGAATGCCGTAGCTGTAGACAACAGTGGTGTGACAAAATGGTCTAAGGCTGGTTATTTAGAATACCAGTTTTTAGATCAAGAAGCCAATGTATTGCCTTTTAAAGTAGGTAGCTATTTAGGAACTAAAAAAGTATTCAACATTGGAGCTGGTTTTTACACTGCGCCAGATGCCACAAAAACTTCTGTAAACAGTACTATCAACAAACATGATATCAAACTTTTCTCTGCCGATGTATTTCTTGATATGCCTATTGGAAAAAAAGAAAACAAAATGGCCTTTACGGGATACAGTGTACTTTATGATTATGATTTTGGCCCTAATTACTTGCGTAATGTTGGAATTATGAATATTGGCTCAGTAGATCCAAATTTTACAGGTAGTAGAGCTATAGCGGGAGCCGGAAATGCACAGCCAACGATTGGTTCTGGAAATATTTGGTACACACAAGCGGGTATTTTATTGCCTAATAAAGAGGCAAAACCAAAAGTAAGAATCCAACCCTTTGGTGCTGTTACTTACAAAGATTTTGATGCTTTAACACAGTCAAGTACACAATTTGATATAGGATCAAACTTTTTCTTAGATGGTCACCATGCCAAAATAACGGCACAATATTCAACTAGACCTGTATACACCTCACTATCAAACCGCTCAGAATCATTAGGAGACTTCGTAGTACAACTACAAATTTATCTTTAATCAATTTTAAAAATAACAATACATGAAAGAAAAATCAACAAAAGGAATTTGGAAAGTTATTTCTGCATCCTCAATGGGTACCATGATCGAATGGTATGACTTTTACATCTTTGGAAGTTTAGCAGTTGTAATTTCAACAAAATTTTTTCCATCGGATAATCCCACAGCTGCGTTCTTATCTACTTTGGCAACATTCGCAGCTGGATTCGTAGTTCGACCTTTCGGAGCTCTTTTCTTCGGAAGATTAGGAGATTTAATTGGAAGGAAATACACATTTATGGTTACATTATTATTAATGGGTGGAGCTACATTCTTGATAGGTTGTATCCCAAGTTATGAAACCATTGGTTTTATGGCACCTTTATTAGTATTAATTCTTCGATTACTTCAGGGTCTTGCACTGGGTGGTGAATATGGTGGAGCAGCAACCTATGTGGCCGAGCACGCTCCCGTCGGGCAAAGAGGATATTGGACTTCTTGGATTCAGACAACCGCAACAGTTGGTTTGTTCATCTCTTTAATGGTAATTCTTGCTACAAGAAATGTCTTAACTCCAGAACAATTTGATGAATGGGGATGGAGAGTTCCGTTTTGGTTATCCATAGTTATGGTTGGAGTTTCGTATTTGATTAGAAAGAACATGGATGAATCTCCAGTTTTCGCCAAAGCTAAAAGCGAAGGAAAAACAAGTACAAATCCTTTGAAAGAAAGTTTTGGAAATCGTTACAATTTAAAATTTGTATTGTTAGCTTTATTCGGAGCTACAATGGGACAAGGAGTTGTATGGTATACGGGTCAGTTTTACGCGATGAATTTCATGAAAACAGTAATGTCTATTGACTCCTCTCAAGTGGATACTTTATTAGGAATTGCGTTAATTATTGGCACACCATTATTCGTGTTTTTTGGTTGGTTGAGTGATAAAGTAGGTAGAAAATACATTATGATGGGAGGAATGTTATTGGCTATTTTACTATACAGACCAATTTACAAACAAATGTATGAAACCACATCGGTAAAAAACAAAACCGAAATGGTCGAAAAAACTACGGTACTTGCTGAATTGAAAGAAAACAAAAAGCAAACCAAAGATTCTATTTACACTACCAACAAAGAGTATGCAGATGGAACAACATTAGTAGAAATAAAAACGGTATCTTTAGAAAACGGTGTGGCTAAAGTTGTGGATGGAAAACCTAAAGTAGAAACCAAAACAACTATCAAAATTAACTCTAGTGACAATTGGGCTTTGATATTTCTAGTTTTTGTACAAGTAATATTTGTAACTATGGTTTATGGACCTATTGCGGCGTTCTTGGTTGAAATGTTCCCGGTAAAAATTAGATATACATCAATGTCATTACCATACCACGTAGGAAATGGAATTTTTGGTGGATTACTTCCCGCAATTTCAACTTATTTTGTGACTAATGCAAAAGACTTAGGCCACCCTGAATTTTACTTGGAAGGACTTTGGTATCCAATTGTTATCGCTGCAGTCAGTTTTGTAATTGGAATGGTTTACATAAAAAACAAAGATAAAAACGCTCACGTATAAAAAACACAAATATGAAATAAGCATAATTGTAATTGGGTTACAAACACCAAATATGATATGCAAATTACATACAACCGTTTAAAAATAATAAATATCAATATATGAATCAGATAAAAAGAATATTAGGATTGGTATGGATCGCATTTGCAGCTGCAGCAGCTTATTTTTGCATCTTTACTTTTGGATTGCCCAAGTTTATGTCAGGAAAACAAGAGGATTTAGTCTTTGGAATAATTATCCTTTTTATACTCACACCGTTAATCGTCTTAGGCTTAGGCACCTTTGGTTATTACTCCTTGATGGGTGATTATGACGAAAAAAATAATTAACTAAACTAATAATAGACAGTCTCTGCATGCATTTGTAGAGATTGTCTATTTTAAAATTAAAAACCCCGATTCAAAAATAGAATTGTTAAAAAGTTAAAGCAATACTGCTAAAAAGCAAATTGCACCTTCTTATGAAAAAGAGACATGAACAAAAGTTGGTTATCCTTTCAATGCTAATATTATTAGCTTTGAACGTACCACTCTTGCTGTTATTTGACAGTTCAAAACCGCTTTTCGGGTTTCCAATTATTTACATTTATATCTTCTCGGCATGGCTATTTTCTATAGGCATATCGTACCTAATAATAAAAAGATATTATGAATAGCATTGGACTCTTATTAATATTAGTACTTTACTTGTCGATTCTTTTTTACATTGCCTATTGGTCTGAAAAAAGAAGCCATTCTAAATGGACAAATAATCCCTACATCTACTCCTTTTCATTAGCCGTTTATTGTACAGCCTGGACCTACTATGGAAGTATTGGTGTTGCTGCTGATTCTGGCTTGAGTTACTTACCCATTTATTTAGGTCCCATATTAATTATCCCGACATGGATGATTATTCTCAAGAAAATTATCCGAATTTCGAGAGTAAATAAAATTTCCAGCATTGCAGATTTTATTTCTTTACGATACGGAAACAGTAGATTTCTGGGAGCATTGGTAACTATGATTTGCATTTTTGGAATCTTACCCTATATATCATTACAACTAAAATCAATTTCAGACACCTTTCATATTGTTACAAAAACACAGGCCAGTTCAAATATTTTTACAGATACTACAACTTACGTATGTCTTGCTCTAGCACTTTTTGCCTCTTATTATGGAACCAAATATGTTGATGCATCTGAGAAAAGACGCGGAATCGTAACTGCCGTAGCTATGGAATCTATTTTGAAGTTAGTTTTCTTTTTGATCGTAGGTATTTATGTTACCTATTTTGTTTTTGACGGTTTTGATGACATTTATCAAAAAGCAGCTATCCTTAAAGATTTTGGCAAAAAAAATACGATTGGTGGCATTACAAACGGAATCAACTGGTTCTTCCTTTGTATTCTATCCATGTTTGCTATTTTCCTTTTGCCAAGACAATTCCATACTGCGATTGTCGAGAACAATAAAGAAAGCCACATCCGAACAGCCATTTGGCTTTTTCCGTTGTACCTGCTACTTTTCAACCTTTTTGTTTTTCCAATAGCTTGGGGCGGCAATATTCTTTTTGAAGGCAAAGGAAATAATTCAGATACGTATTCCTTATTGATTCCACAGTTTTTTGACAATAATGTATTGACAGTTATGGTTTTTCTGGGTGGATTTTCGGCAGCTATTTCTATGATTATTGTATCTTCAATAGCTCTTGCTACTATGTTAAGTAACAACTTATTGATTCCGTATGGATTTATAGGTTCCTTAGAAAATTCGTCACAAGAAAAAAACAACAAACGCATCGTAAACAGTCGTAAAATCGGAATTTTTTCTCTAATTATTTTGGCCTATGCCATCTACAGATTATTTATTCTAGACTATTCACTGGTTTCAATCGGTTTAGTAGCTTTTGTAGTCATTGCCCAATTAGCGCCCTCCTTTTTTGGCGCTATCTTTTGGCGACGAGGCTCAAAAAATGGCGCTATCACAGGAGTCATTCTCGGATTTGCTGTTTGTTTTTACACCTTACTAATTCCGTATGCAACTGGAATGACCAATTCAGTCAGTCTTTTTGTTACCGAAGGACCTTGGGGCATTTCCCTCTTAAAGCCATTTCAACTTTTTGGATTGGATTATTTAGAGCCTATTCCGCATGCTGTTTTTTGGAGCTTATTAATTAACATCATGAGTTATGCTGCAGTATCGGTGAGTTTCAAAGGAAATTACAGGGAACGCAATTATGCCGAAATGTTTGTAGATATTGACAAGTACATTACCAATCATGAAAATGCATTTGTGTGGAAAGGTACCGCTTACATCTCTGACATTCAAAAAGTATTGCAACGTTTTCTAGGAGAAGAAAGAACCAAACGTGCACTTACTATTTTTAATTTAAAATACAACATTGACAAAAACATAACCACGGCCGATGCCCGATTTATAAAGTTTGCCGAGAATTTATTAACAGGTCACATTGGTACGGCTTCCGCCAAAATATTAATATCGAGTGTGGTCAAAGAAGACAAAATCAGTTTACCCGAGGTATTGCGAATTTTGGAGGAATCCAAAGAAAACATCATCATCAACAAGAAGTTGACGGATACATCAAACGAATTAAAAAAAATATCGGAACAGTTAAAAAATGCCAATCAAGAACTAGTCAACAAAGACATTCAAAAAGATGAATTTCTGGATACAGTTACTCACGAATTGAGAACGCCAATAACTGCGATTCGTGCCGCGACGGAGATTCTTCACGATGACGAAGACATTCCAGAAGAATTGAGAAAACAGTTTTTACAAAACATCATTTCGGAGTCAGACCGATTGAATCGTCTGATTGATAAAATTTTAGATTTAGAAAAATTTGAAACAGGAAAACAAAAAATATATTTATCTAAAAACGACATTACAAAAACCATTAAAAACACGATCGATTCCCTGAATCAATTAATCAAAAACAAAAATATAAGTATTGAATTTGCTGATTCTAACAAGGTAATTAAGGCTTTCTATGATGAAGAACGAATCGTTCAGGTCATTCATAATTTAGTTTCAAATGCCATAAAATTTTGTTCAGAAACAAACGGAAAAATTGCTATTTCTATATTTGAAAATGAAACCAATATAGAAGTTAAAATTCACAATAACGGAAAAGTTGTTAAAGAAGAAGACGCCGAAGCAATTTTTGACAAATTCTATCAATCTAGAAACCAGAATATCAAAAAACCAACTGGAAGCGGCTTAGGATTAGCTATTTGCAAACAAATCATAGAACACCATAAAGGAAATATCTGGAGTGAAAGTAATGTTACTGACGGAGCCACTTTCATCTTTACATTACCTAATTATAATACAACAGAAAATAGTTGAAAAATGAAAAAGATCTTAATTGTAGATGATGAGCCAAACATTGTAATGGCTCTAGAATACACTTTCAAAAAGAACAATTTTGAAGTTTTCATAGCGCGTGACGGCCAGGAAGCTTTAGACATTTTAAAAATACAACTTCCAGATGTAATTATTCTGGATGTGATGATGCCCATGGTGGATGGTTTTGCCACATTAGAACAAATAAAAAAAGACGAACGACTGCGGCATTGCAAGGTCATATTCCTTTCGGCAAAAAACAAGGAAAAAGATATTGAAAAAGGACTTTCATTAGGAGCTAATTTATATGTAGTCAAGCCTTTTTCAGTAAAAAAATTAGTCGAGCAAGTTCATGAATTAATACAATAAGAAACAAATTCAACACAATGGAATACAAGGAAATTTATGAGGACAGTATTGCACATCCAGAAAAATTCTGGACAGAACAAGCTGATGCAATTGAGTGGTACAACAAACCGGAAACAATATTATCGAAAGACGAAAATGGATATCCGCTTTGGTTCAAAGATGGAGAATTGAACATTTGTTATTTGGCGTTAGATAAGCACATTCAAGATGGTTGTGGAGATCAGGTCGCTTTTATTTATGATTCTCCTGTGACACAAACCGTAAAAAAATATACTTTTTCAGAAGTAAAAACCGAAGTGGCAAAACTTGCAGGTGGTATGCAATCACTGGGATTAAAAAAAGGAGACACAGCCATAATTTACATGCCTATGATTCCACAAACTGCATTTGCAATGCTGGCTTGCGCTAGAATTGGCGTGATTCATTCGGTTGTTTTTGGAGGTTTTGCGCCACATGAATTGGCCATCAGAATCGATGATTGCAAACCCAGAGCTATTATCACCGCTTCTTCTGGAATAGAAGTCGACCGTCTGATAGCGTACAAACCATTAGTAGATGAGGCCATTGCATTGGCAAGTCACCGACCAAAAAAAGTAATTGTTTTTAATAGAAAATTAGGCGCCCGAATTCCGTTTAAAAAATATGATGTGGATTATGATGCATTAGTTTATGGTTCAGAAGAAGCGCCTTGTGTTCCTGTTAATTCGAATCATCCGTTGTATATTTTGTACACATCCGGAACTACAGGAAAACCTAAAGGAATTGTTAGAGATACTGGTGGTTATGCCGTGGCATTGCAATTTTCGATGAAATATATATACAATGTAGCGAAAGATGAGACTTTTTGGGCAGCATCGGATATGGGTTGGGCAGTGGGTCACAGCTATATTCTTTACGGACCATTATTAAACCGAAATACTACCATAATTTTTGAAGGAAAACCGATAAAAACTCCGGATGCAAGTACTTTTTGGAGAATAATTTCGGAGCACAAAGTGGGCACGATGTTTACGGCTCCAACTGCCATTCGAGCCATCAAAAAAGAAGATCCTGACGGAGAATTCATCAAACAATATGATTTGAGCGCTCTTAAAAATCAATTTTTGGCGGGAGAACGTTGTGACAATGCCACATTAGAATGGTATCAAGAACACATTCCTATTCCTGTAATTGACCATTGGTGGCAAACAGAATCTGGCTGGCCCATGATTGCCAACTCCCTAGGAATCGAAAAAATGCCAGTCAAATCTGGCTCAGCTACAAAAGCAGTTTGTGGTTATGACATTCGGATTTTCAATGAAAACGGACAAGAACTAGGTCCAAATGAAGAAGGGCTAGTGGTCATAAAATTACCTTTACCTCCTGGAAATATGTTGGGTATTTGGGAAAACGAAGCACGTTTCAAAGCTGGATATTTCAGTAAATTTGACGGTTATTATTTGTCTGGTGATGGTGGTTACAAGGATGAAGAAGGTTATATTTTCATCACCGGAAGAACGGATGACGTGATAAATGTAGCGGGACATCGCTTGTCAACGGCTGAAATGGAAGAAGTTGTTGCTTCTCATCAATCTGTTGCTGAATGTGCTGTTATTGGAATTCACGATGAGTTGAAAGGACAAATTCCTCTGGCTTTGGTAGTAACCAAATCAGGCGATACAATCGAACATTATCAATTAGAACAAGAAATTATTAAACTGGTTCGCCAGCAAATTGGGGCAGTTGCTTCATTGAGAAATGTTGTAATTGTACAGCGATTACCCAAAACATGGTCTGGCAAAATCCTCAGAAAACTAATGCGTAGCATTGCTGATGGCGAGGAATTCCAAATTCCGTCAACCATTGATGACGAAACTATAGTGGAGGAAATCAGTGCAACATTAAAAAAATATAAAATAGGAGTTTTTAACACATAAAATCAACGCTAATCATGAGTTACTATCAAATAAATAATTTAGAAGAATATTTTAAACATTACAAAAAATCAGTACGTGAGC
Source organism: Flavobacterium glaciei (assembly GCF_003350545.1). Taxonomy (GTDB): domain Bacteria; phylum Bacteroidota; class Bacteroidia; order Flavobacteriales; family Flavobacteriaceae; genus Flavobacterium; species Flavobacterium glaciei. The sequence continues at coordinate 35,574 of NZ_QQBA01000011.1, read as the reverse complement.
CAAAAAAATTCTGGGAAAAAGTGGCTTCAGAAAACTTTACATGGTATCAAGAATGGGATAAAGTAGTCGATTTTAATATGGCTGAGGCCGATATTAAATGGTTTACCAATGCTAAAGTAAATATTGTAAAAAACTGTATTGACAGGCATCTTGCAAAAAAAGGTGACAAGACCGCAATCATTTTTGAACCAAACGACCCAACAGAACAAGCGCTGCACATCACTTACAATGAATTGTACGAACGTGTTAGCAAAATGGCGAATGTTTTAAAAGAACAAGGTATACAAAAAGGAGATCGTGTTTGTATTTACTTACCAATGATTCCTGAATTAGCCATTACTACTTTGGCTTGCGCTAGAATTGGAGCCATTCACTCGGTTGTTTTTGCAGGATTTTCGGCTTCGGCAGTTGCGGCAAGAATCAACGACAGCGAATGTAAAATGGTCATCACCTCAGATGGTGGGTATCGCGGGAACAAAACAATCGATTTAAAAAGTATCGTTGATGAAGCCTTATTGAATTGTCCTTGTGTAGAGAACGTTCTAGTGGCTAAAAGAATCAACTCCACGATTAATATGAAAGAAGGTCGTGACCAATGGTTGCAACCTCTTTTAGACCAAGCTTCGGATAATAATGTGGCTGAAATCATGGATGCCGAAGATCCTTTGTTTATCCTTTATACTTCTGGTTCAACTGGAAAACCAAAAGGAATGGTACACACTACGGCGGGTTACATGGTGTATTCTGCCTATACATTTAAAAACGTTTTCAACTATGAAGAGAATGATATTTTCTGGTGTACTGCTGATATTGGCTGGATTACCGGACATTCCTATATTCTTTACGGGCCATTATTGAACGGAGCTACAACGGTAATTTTCGAAGGCGTTCCGTCCTATCCTGACTTCAGTCGCTTTTGGCAAACCATCGAAAAGCACAAAGTTACCCAATTTTACACGGCACCAACAGCGATTAGAGCTTTGGCAAAAGAAAGCATCGAATACGTGCAACGTTATCAATTGACCTCTTTGAAAGTAATTGGGTCTGTGGGAGAACCCATCAACGAGGAAGCTTGGCACTGGTACAACAACCACGTGGGAGACAAGAAATGTCCTGTGGTGGATACGTGGTGGCAAACAGAAACCGGAGGAATTATGATTTCGCCAATTGCTTTTGTAACGCCAACAAAACCAACCTACGCTTCATTACCATTACCTGGAATCCAGCCCGTTTTGATGGATGAAAGACGCAATGAAATTGAAGGCAATCAGGTTACCGGAAGCTTGTGTATTAAATTTCCATGGCCAGGAATTGCCAGAACGATTTGGGGCGATCACCAGCGATATAAAGACACTTATTTCTCTGCCTTTCCAGGTAAGTATTTCACTGGCGACGGTGCTTTGCGTGACGAAGTTGGATACTATAGAATTACAGGCCGTGTTGACGATGTAGTTATTGTTTCGGGACACAATCTAGGAACTGCACCAATAGAAGATGCCATCAATGAACATCCTGCGGTTGCTGAATCAGCCATTGTGGGTTTCCCTCATGACATCAAAGGAAATGCTTTGTATGGTTTTGTAATTCTAAAAGAAACCGGAGAATACAGAGACAGAGAAAACCTAAGCAAAGAGATCAATCAGCACATATCAGATCATATTGGACCAATTGCCAAATTAGACAAAATCCAGTTTGTTTCTGGTTTACCAAAAACTCGTTCCGGTAAAATCATGCGTAGAATTCTGCGCAAAATTGCTGAAGGTGATTATTCTAATTTTGGAGATACCTCAACATTGTTGAATCCTGAAATTGTGGACGAAATCAAAGACGGTAAAATTTAATTTTTAGTTTTAATTTGTTGTTGAAAAACTGCTTCATAAACGGAGCAGTTTTTTTATGTAAAAAAAGGCTGTCTAATTAAAGACAGCCTTTCAAACACTTAAAACAAAACAAACAAAACATATTATTCCTTAATGAATTTTAATACCTGAACTCCATCGTTATCATCATACGCTTTTACTAAATAAAGGCCCTGATTCAAATCACTAACCGAAAATTGAAATCCTGCGGTTTGATTGGCATCAAAACTCTTTATCAATTGTCCTGTGATGGAATAAATCTGAACTTTAGAAGTCGCTGCATTCAAAGTAAAATAACTAGACGCAGGATTTGGATACAACAAAACTGATGGTGTTTTTTCATAATCAGCTATTGCTAAAGAGGCCATCTTGTTTCCATAAATTCGAAATTCACCCGGTGGAATCGTTATAGGGTCATTTACATTAGTCACCGTGATTGTTGTATTATCCATCAAATTATACCACTGCCCTGTATAAGGAAATCCTGTTGCCACATTTTGCGTGGTTACGTTAAAATTAGACAATATCAAAACATCTTTCAATTGGGTTGACGCCAAAGAAGCATTTGTTATTTTGATGTTTGGATACAACGAATTCGTATTTGCCATTGTTGCAGTTCCTGAAAACACAGGTTCTACAATTTTCATCGTAATCATTTTTGCCCAATCGTTATAAATTTTATTTCTGTTGGTATCACCAAGCCAATTACTCGCCCATTGTGGTTGTGGTTTTGTATCTAGCTTACAATCCCCAGACGTTGCATCCGATGGAGTGTTTACAGTACCATTGTTACAGGTAAAAATAGAATTTTCCCAACCTAGTTCTCCAAACTGCCAAATCATCTTTGGTCCAGGAACTAATAAAGAAACGGCTCCAATTGCTGACATTCGGGATAAAGCAATATTTAATGTTTTTACATTATGAGCTGCATTAGCACTATTCCCGAATTGTAAATTTTTGTACATCAGTCGCTCCTCATCATGACTTTCGGCATAACCTATAAGTCTGTGAGCCTCAAAACCTCTACTAGAACTATTCATACGAGAAATATTTCCAGAATATCCCATAGACAATTCATTATAAGGATTAGTCATTATTCCCCACATCATAATTCCTTTACTTGGCGTTTCATTTATTCTGTAATTTGCCCAAAGCTGCTCTTCATCATCATTTCCTAAGTGTTCAAAAATTGTGTAATGCGTTGGGTCTAAACTCCAAGAATAATCAGCATATTTTTGCAAAACAGCCACTCGATCTGATTGCTTAACACCAGTACAAGCTTCTTGACCACCAACTACATTTGCAGGACAATTTTGAGTAAATCCTTTGGTTAAATCCCAACGGAAACCGTCAATTTTATATTCTTCAACCCACTGTTTGATGACACGTTGCACATAGTTTTGTGTTCTTGGCTGTTGATGATTAAAATCTTCTCCAACATTATAACTGTGCATTGCTGTTGAGTTAAAATATGGATTTTCTGAAGAAGGAGAACCCCAACCATCGCCGTCTGCATCGTTCATCCACATGCGTACCATTGGATTTCTTCCAAAAGCATGATTCAGTGCGATATCAAGAATAACAGCTATTCCGTTTTGATGACACAAATCAATAAACTCTTTTAACTTATCTGAAGTACCGTAAAATTTATCTAAAGCCATGTGAAAAGAGGTATTGTATCCCCAACTTTCATTGCCTTCATATTCCATCACAGGCATTAACTCAATTGCGTTTATCTTCAAATTTTTGAAATAATCGATTTTATTGATTAAGTCCTGATAGCTTCTGTTAGCATCAAAATCACGCACTAGCAATTCGTAAACCACCAGTTTTTCTTTAGCAGGCTTAACAAAATTTGTAGTAGCATTACTCCATGCATAAGGCGTTTTTCCTGTTTGTAATACCGTCACTTCCCTCTCTTGACCCGCTGGATACACCGGTAAATTTGGATAAGTCGAAGCAGGAATATAAGGATCATCAAAAGGAGACAAAACCAATGTCGAATATGGATCAGCGGTTTTGACTAATGAAGGCGTTCCTGCAATCGGACTAGCATCAACTACCCAATACTGGTATGTATAATTTGTCCCTGAAACCAATCCAGTCAATTCTAACCAAAATTTGCCCGAAGCCGGATCTTTTTTCATGGCAAAAGAACCCGTAGGTTGCCAATTATTGAAGCTTCCAGCAACGTAAATAAAATCTTTGAACGGCGCATCCAACACTAAAGTTGCTTTTGTAGCATCAGTAGCATTATAATTTATTCCGTCTAATAAACCTGCGGGCATCGACTCGCTAACTACATTTGGATTCACAATAGCACTGAACTTTTTAGTAATAACCGTGGTTCCTTGAGTAACCTGCAATTCGTAGTTTTGATTTCCTGTAATATTTGTGTGATTATAAGAATAACTAGAAGTAGCTGCGTTTGTATTTAAAGTTGTACCATTCGCCTTTAATACATAACTAGCATTTCCACCGGTATTAGTAGCTGAAATACTTAAACTCCCGCCTGAAGCAATAATTGTAGAACTATTTTCAGCCGGTGTTGATAATGTCACTTGATACGCACCCACTTCAACATAATTATCTTGGGATTTTCTGTCTCCTGTCCCATCTTTAGCTTTTACAAGAAAACCGATTCTACCTATTCCATTTCTGTTATAGAAAACATTTGGAGTAAATGTAATTCTATAGATATCTGCACCTGCAGTGTAGGTTAATTTATTTGCTTCATTAGATGATGTCCATGAACCATTTGTTGGACAATCTAAACTGTTAGCATCATTCGTATCATAAGACCAAGCCCACAGATACAAAGAATGATCAGAAATTCCCCAAGCTGCTTCATCTACAGAACTTCCGCTAATAGTTACGGTAATCGATGTTGTTTCTTCAAAAGGATTAGGGCTAATCGTATTTACCACCGTTTGTTGCTGAGCCGAAGCCAATATTGACAGGAATAGCGATACTAAAAGTATAATTTTTTTCATAGCTTTTGGTTTTATAAAAAAAGGGCTATTCATAAGATAGCCCTTTCAAATTAAAAAAATATTATTGTTTAACCATAGTGTAAGTGTATGCTCTTGGATTACTTAGATCTAAAGTGATTAAATAAATTCCCGCAGTTGTACTTATATTTGTTCCACCGCTTTCCAAACTACCGTTTGCACCGGTGTCACCAAAATTATAATCCCAATTGTTATTAGCTCTAAATTTCATTCCGTTATCTGGAGCAGATTGAGTTGTTAAAGTTACAGTTATAGTCCATTTTTTAGTAACTTTATCATAAGTCATTGGCGTATCTAAGTCCCAACCGCCTGGTGTACCATTACCTACAATTCCCCAAACCATTTTAGTCGCTTTGTAAGTTAATTTTTCAGTATCTACTTCCATTTTATAATACCCAGCAGCAGGAATTTTAAGATTATCTCCTGTAAGCGCCAATGTCCCTGGAGTTGCTCCCGCAGCATATTCCCCTTTCCACTCTGGGAAACTTGTGAATTTATATTCTGCGTTAGCATCATTAAAATTAATGTACCCTTCAAAATCTACTTTACCAAATCCTGAAGCAGAAAGTTGTGGCGATGTAGCAGGATCCCAATCATTAGGATATCCAGAAGCCTTCGCGTAACCACCAGGAACCCATAATTTAGGGTTTTCAGTTGTGTAAGGAGTAACAACGATTCCTACTACGTTAGAAAGCATTGGCGCCATTGCACCTGCAGTAGATTTTACTCTAACTTCTAATTCAGCAGGAGCAAAAGGTGTTAATTTAAGTGCTAATGCAGCATTATTCATCGCTTCTACAGTAACTGAAACTTGATTTCCAGCAATTACAGATCCAATAGCTTGTGGAGTCTTAAATGCATTTCCTTTTTTATCAACTTCAACTGCATAAGTGATTTGAACATCACCGCCGTAGTTAGCAGATTTCCATGTAAAACGTTCCGCTTGTGCAGTTGCGTTTTCTGGTTTTAAAACATATGCCGCACCAGCTGTTGGAGCAGTAATTACAGGCGCATCAACACCTTCGATTACGGGTCTGTCCTGAACATCTTCTACGCTGCAAGACAAGGCAACTACTGCAAATAAAGCAATTATTGATCTAGTTATATTTTTCATTTTTATCGATTTTTTTAATTATTAGTATCCTGGATTTTGTTGTAATTTACTATTTGAAGCTAAAGCTAATGCTGGAATAGGGAATAAATCTCTGAAAGATTGTGTTGGTGATCCACCAGCAACTCCGCCTTTCCAAGGCCACAAATAACTACCTCCAGTAAATTTACCAAAACGAATCAAATCCGTTCTTCTTTGTCCTTCCCAATGCAATTCTCTTGCTCTTTCGTCAAGTATGAAATCTAAGTTTAGGTCTCCTGTAGTTACTGTCGCTCCTTTTGCTCTTGTACGTAATGCATTAACATACCCTACAGCTGTTGCAACATTACCACCCGCTCCTCTTACGGCACATTCAGCGTACATTAAGTAAGCATCTGCCAAACGAAAGATTGGATAATCAGAATCCGAGAAATTCCCTGCTTTATCTGAACCTGGTGCTCCAGCTACGGTTACGTTTCTAAATTTCTGAACCGCATATCCATCTGTAAAAGTACCTATGTTTTTTATTTCTTTACTTTGACCATCTTTGTAAAATTGTCCACGTGTATCCGTTGTGTTTGCACTGAACTTATCAACAAAAGCTGCCGTAGTTCTGATTCCTGCCCATCCACCGTTGATACCAAACTCAGAAGCTTTCATACTTCCGCCTACTGGCGCGTGCGTTAAGAAGGTAGTTCCACCGTACGTTTGTGTACGAAGACCATCAAAAGCAATAGCAAAAATGAATTCGTTTTGCGCTCCATTTTTATCATTGTCAGCAAAAAACAATTGGTTATAATTAGTATGCAATTCATAAGGAGAAGCAATCACTTTATTAATCAAACCAATTGCATCAGCATATTTATCAGTTCCTACATATACCTTTGCGTTCATGTACAATTTAGCTTGCAACATCCAAGCAGCTGCCTGATCTACACGAAATGCTTCATTCGTTTTTGGAGCTTTCAATAGAGCAGTAATTGCTGTTAACTCTTCATCAACAAATTTGAACAATTCAGCTCTTGAAGCGTACTCTGGGTAAAAGAATGTACTTGGCGAATTTTCTGTTACCAAAGAACCTCCACCAAAAGTGTCTATTAAATGCCAGTATGTCATCGCTCTCAAGAAACGAGCTTCAGCTCTGTATGTTGCAATTTCAGCTTTTAAAGCCGCATCAACACCTCTAGCTGTTAACTTTTCATCTGTAGTTTGTCTTAAAAACTCATTACAGTTTACTATTTGAAAAGAGAAACGTGCAAATGTAGCTGCAATAAAACGGTCTAATGATGTCCATGTTTGAGAATGAAAATCTTTAATTGTTCCGTCATTCCAGGCAATAACTGCTTCATCAGTAGTTAATTCTTGCATTAACCAAAGTCCTCTAATATATTGGCTTTCCCCTTCATCAATTCCAGAGATATCAGGAGATCCTGAAGGTCCCGATTGTCCTGAGGTAGCAAAACCCGCATATAATTTGGCTAAATTTTGTTTATAAGAAGCCGCATCGGTAAAAAATTGTTCTCCTGGAATGGCATTCTCACTTTCTGGAGCTTGGTCTAAATCATCTGTACACGATGGGAATAACATCACCAACAGTAACAATGAAATACCCAATAATTTTATTTGTGTCTTTTTCATTTTCTTGTTATTTGTATTAGAAATTAACGTTTAAACCTAACGTAAAAGTAATTGGTCTTGGGTATAAATTATTATCAATACCTCCTGAAATTTCAGGATCTATTCCGCTATAATCTGTTATTAATAAAACATTTTGAGCAGCTAATGTCAATTTAATTAATGAATTAGAGTTTTGTTTTTGATTAAAAGTATAACCGATACTTACATTATCTAATCTCACAAATGAGGCATCTTGAATGTAGTAATCTGATTCGTATCTTTTCGAATCTTGCGAAGCAAAATTAGTTTCTAATACATTAGCTACACCATTTGACAAATCAGTCTCTCTTAACAATATATTTTGGTAAGAACCATTGTTAGAATCGACATTATTGTAGTTATAGTTACCCCAAGAACCTCTCCAGTTCATAGCCATATCAAAGTTTTTGTAGGTTACACTTGTATTAAAACCGTAAAAAACATCAGCAGCTGGTTTGTGAAAACGGTATTTATCTTGCTCGTTTACAATTCCATCTTTATTTCGGTCGATAAAAACACCATCTATTGGTTTTCCGTCAACACCGTATCCTTGTTCATATACAAAAAATGAACTCGGAGAAAATCCTACTTGGTGATTCTGGATTGTATTCCCCGTTGCACCTGCATAACCTCCTACATTTATTCCAGGTGTATTGTCAAGTGTAGTCGTTAACTTGGTGATTTTTGAATCTTGAAACGTTACATTACCTCCTAATGTCCATTCGAAATTATCTGTTTTAACTGGCACTACCTCAGCAGCCAATTCAATACCTTTATTTTCTATAGTTCCAATGTTGTAATTGTCATAATTTGAGAATCCAAAGAATGATGGATTTTGTGTGTACAGTAATAAATCTTCTGTATCTCTTTTGTATAAATCGATACTACCATTAATTCTGTTGTTTAAAAATCCATAATCAAGACCTAAATTCATCGTTGTAGTCTCTTCCCACTTCAAATTACTATTGTAAGGTTGTGGTCTGTATGTATTAGTAAAAGTATTACCAAATTGATATTGTGCAGTACTATTAGATATTAAATACAATGGAATAGATGGATAGCTAACACCAATATCTTGCTGTCCTGTAATACCCCAACCACCACGAAGTTTTAAAGTAGAAATACTTTCAATATCTTTCAGAAAGTCTTCTTCGTTCAATTTCCATGCTAAAGCAACTGCTGGGAAATTTGCCCAACGATTTTCTTCAGTAAATCTTGAAGTCCCATCACGTCTGTAAGACAATGTCAATAAATACTTGTCAGCGATAGAGATATTTGTTCTTGCGAAAAAAGATTGTAAATTCACTCTTGATGGAACTGGAACTCCTGCCACAGTTACATTGTTCTCAAAATTGTAAGATGATCCATTCCCATTATCTCTGAAATCTTGGTAAGAATATCCACCAGTCAAATCGATTTGTGTGTTAATTGACTCTACTTTTTTATTATAGTTCAAGTACAAATCCATCAATTTGTTATTTCTGGTACTAGTATTTTCGTACGTATTATTGAATCCTGAACCAGGTGTTCCATTTAGATATTTAGCATCTGTATTACCATAAGACCTTCCGCTCAACTGATCGTAACCTAAATTAGCAACTGCTTTCAATTCCGGCAAAAAGTGCATTTTATATTCGGTTTGAATATTTCCAATGCTTCTGTATGAAGTTCCGTAGTTGTTTTGTTGTTCGATTAATGATAACGGATTTCTACCTGCCAATTGATTCAATTCTTCCTTTCCGTTATTTAAATTATACCATTGGTAATAATTTCCGTCAGAATCTCTAGTAATTCTTTGAGTAGGATCATAGCTAATTGCAGCGCCTATAGCCCCACGATTACTGTAATTATTTTTAATCAAAGACGTGTTGTTGTTTAATTCAATTTTTAGGTGGTTATCCAAGAAATTTCCTGTGACATTTACACCTAAAGTTGATCTTTCCATATTGTCTCTTTTTAGGATACCATTTAAATTAGCATATCCTACAGAAGCTCTGTACACAACATTATCAACCCCACCGCTCAATGCGATATTGTGGTCTGTACCTATTGCTGTTCTGAAAATTTCATTTTGCCAATCTGTATCTGCATCACCCAGTAAAGCTATTTGAGCAGCTGTTCCGTTTGCATTTACAAAATCTCTAAATTGTGTACTATTCAAAGCATCTACTTTGTTCACTATTTCTGAAACTTGGAAATTTCCATTATAATTCACCTTTATTTCACCCGCTTTTCCTCTTTTAGTAGTAATGATAATTACCCCGTTAGAAGCACGAGAACCGTAAATAGCAGTTGCCGAAGCGTCCTTTAATACCGAAATAGATTCGATATTGTTTTGATTGATTGTTGACAATGGGTTTCTACCACCCGTAATTCCACCTGCAGCAACTGGAATACCATCAATTACATATAAAGGATCGTTATTTGCAGACAAAGAAGATCCACTTCTGATTCTAATTGTAGCACCTTCACCTGGAGATCCTCCACCATTAATAATTTGCAAACCAGCAACTTTACCCTGAATCATCTGATCCGCAGAAACTACAGGTCCTTTATTAAAATCTTTAGTTGTCAGAACTGTTACAGATCCTGTAGCATCTTTTTTCTTAACAGTACCGTAACCCACTTGGATTACAACTTCTTTTAGTTGATTAGCATCTTCTTCTAAAGAAACGTTTATTGATTTTTGGGCAACATAATCCACAACAGTATTTTTATATCCGATATAAGAAAAAACGATTTTATCGCCTTTCTTAACATTAGATAACTGATATTTACCATCAAAATCAGTAGAAACACCATTAGCCGCACCTTGCAAATTTACATTTACCCCAGGAATTGGCTGTCCTGAGACTTTATCAAGAACAGTTCCGCCAACAGTATTCTGAGCTAGAATACTAAAAGGGAGTAGCAGTACTAAAATCAACAACTTTTTATAAATTGTTTTCATACTTTTTGTTTAAATTAATTTAATTTTTTTTTGAGTTTTCAACCTTAACTATTACTTCGAATGTTAAATTTATGTAAATTTTATCACGCCCGACAACACCACTTTTTATTTGACTTACGAAAACGTAATAGTGTTGAAAACTTTCTGATTAATGTAAATTTTAACCTGATTAATTACCATTTATAAAATTTAATTTTATCTTTAGTAAGAATTAATACTTTTACCACATTTTCAACATGAAAAGGAAAATAACGCTCAAACAGATTGCAAAAGAATTAGATGTATCCATTTCTACCGTTTCAAAGTCATTGAGAAATAGCCTGGAAATAGGTGAAGAAACTAGATTAAAAGTGCAGGCATTTGCTAAATTTTACCACTACAAGCCAAACAATATTGCACTTAGTTTAAAAAACAGAAAAACTAAAACAATTGGAATTATTATTCCTGAAATAGTACACCACTTCTTTTCAACAGTCATTAATGGAATCGAACAGGTTGCAAACGAAAATGGATATAGCGTTATCATCTGCCTATCAGACGATTCATTTGACAAAGAGGTCCTTAATATGGAAATGCTCGCTAATGGAAGCATCGACGGTTTCATCATGTCACTTTCTAAAGAAACCCAATTTAGAGGAGATTTTCACCACATCACCGAAGTCATCAATCAAGGAATGCCTGTTGTAATGTTTGACAGGGTTACTAATGAGATCCTTTGTGATAAAGTAATTATAGACGACAAATCTGCCGCATATGAAGCTGTTCAAAGTTTGATTGATAAAGGACGAAAAAAGATTGCACTTGTTACCACTGTTGATTATGTTAGTGTAGGAAAACTGAGAACAGATGGATACACAAAAGCACTTCTTGATAACGGAATCCCCTTTAATGAAAAACTAATCATCAAAATTGAAGATATAGACACTTGCGAAATCACTATTGGAAAATTATTAGAAGACAAAGCTATTGATGCCGTTTTTGCTGTAAATGAACTTTTTGCCGTAACCATAATCAAAACTGCTAATAAAATAGGGCTCAATGTTCCTAAAGACCTAGCCGTTATTGCCTTTACAGATGGTATTATTTCCAAATATTCTACACCTACTATTACTACCGTAAGTCAGAGTGGAATAAAAATGGGAAATAAAGCTGCAAAAATGCTAATTGAAAGACTGGAATCCGAAGAAGATGAAGAGGATGAGAATTACAAAACGGAAGTAATTGAAACGCATTTGATAGAAAGAGAATCCACTAATTAGTTTTTATTTGTTAGTTTATTCATTACTACAACCTTGTAGTTAAAAATGTTTCCTTTTATTTCTTTCTGAAAAACAAAAGTTTGAAATATATTTTTATATTTACCACTTCAAAGCTTTCACTTTTACTTCGAAAATAAGACAAGTTTTGATAAGCATAGCGCTTATCGTATTAATTTTTAAATTACGATAATGGAAAAGCGTGAATTAAGTTTCTGGCAAATTTGGAACATGAGTTTCGGTTTCTTGGGAATACAATTTGGTTTTGCACTGCAAAACGCAAACACTTCAAGGATTTTTGAAACATTAGGTGCTAAGGTTGATGAAATCCCTATCTTATGGATTGCTGCTCCTGTAACAGGTTTAGTTATCCAACCCATAATTGGTTACTTTAGTGATAGAACTTGGACAAGATTAGGCCGACGCAGACCTTATTTTCTGATAGGCGCCATTTTATCATCAATAGCCTTGTTTATAATGCCCAATTCCCCTTCGTTATGGATTGCCGCAGGAACATTGTGGATGATGGATGCCTCAATCAATATTTCAATGGAACCTTTCCGTGCCTTTGTTGGGGATAATTTACCCGAAAAGCAGCGTACTTTAGGTTTTGCGATGCAAAGTTTTTTCATTGGATTGGGTGCCGTAGTTGGTTCATTACTTCCTTATATTTTTACAAACGTTTTTGGCGTAAGCAATACCGCAACTGAAGGAATTATACCAGATTCTGTAAAATGGTCCTTCTACATTGGTGGAGTTGTCTTTCTGCTAGCTGTATTATGGACAGTTTTTAAATCTACAGAATATACTCCTGCAGAATTAGAGGCTTTTGAACAAAAAGACAAAGACACTAAAGAAGTAGCTCCAATTGAGACTGAGTTGGAGGCTAAAGCAAATATCAAAAGACAATTTAATTTAGGACTTATAATGTCTTTGTTAGGAAGCGTCATTTCTTTTCTTATTTACGAAAACGAACTTACTAAAGAGCTATACATTTTATTTGTTGGATTAATTATGATAGGAATTTTATTCATGGTTTCCGCCAGACTTAGAGTTGTCCAAATAAAAAATGGTTTCACAATCATCATGACCGATTTATTGAACATGCCCAACACTATGAAAAAACTGGCTTGGGTTCAATTCTTTTCATGGTTTGCACTTTTCTCAATGTGGATTTACACAACACAAGCCGTAACGCAGCATATTTTTGGGACAACAGATACAACTTCAAAAGTGTACAATGATGCTGCTGACTGGGTATCCGTACTTTTTACTGTATATAATGGAGTAGCCGCTGCAGTTGCTTTTTTACTACCTGTAATTGCAAAAAAAGTAGGCGTTCGATACACACATTTATTGGCTTTGTGCTTTGGTGGTGTAGGATTACTTTCTATTTATTTTATTGGAGACAAATATTTATTATTAATCCCAATGTTAGGAGTAGGTATTGCTTGGGCAAGTATTTTATCAATGCCTTACGCAATGTTGTCAGGGGCTTTGCCAGCCGCAAAAATGGGTTATTACATGGGAGTTTTTAACTTTTTTGTAGTTATTCCTCAAATTGTTGCTGCTACAATCTTAGGTTTTATTGTAAAACAATTTTTTCAAAACGAACCTATTTACGCATTATTAATTGGCGGAGTATCGATGATATTTGCCGGTTTACTTACCCTTAGAGTAAACAACAGAACAAAAATTGAAATTCATGAATAATACAAAAGCATTTATATTCGATCTAGACGGAGTGATCGTTGACACGGCTAAATACCATTATTTAGCGTGGCAAAAAATCGCAAATGAGTTACATATCGAATTTACACACGAACACAATGAATTATTAAAAGGAGTAAGTCGAGTGCGCTCTCTTGATATTATATTAGAGTTAGGAAAAGTAACCGCTTCGCAAGAAGACAAAGACCGATGGTTAGTTCAAAAAAATGAAGACTACTTAACCTATCTAGTTGACATGGATGAAAGCGAAATTCTTCCAGGAGTTTTTCCTATTTTAAAATTTTTAAAAGAAAACAAACAACCTATCGCATTAGGTTCTGCCAGTAAAAACGCCAGACCTATCTTAGAAAAAACAGGACTACTTCCCTATTTTGATGCTGTTGTTGATGGTAATGATGTGACCAATGCCAAACCAGATCCTGAAGTTTTCTTGATGGCTGCAAAATTGTTAAACATCTCTCCAGAAAACTCGATCGTTTTTGAAGATTCAGTAGCGGGTGTTCAAGCGGCTAATATTGCAAATATGATTAGTGTAGGAATTGGAGATGCAACTACTTTGCATGAAGCGAAATATATCTTTAAAGACTTTACGGAGATAGAAACATCATTCATTGCAAATTTGATAAAATAAAACGAAATGTATTTTTAAAGTTTTGAGACAACTTGAAACCTTAAACTTTAAACAAAAAATAAAATGAATCAAGATTACATAAAACCAGACAATTGGTCTATCATAGAAGAAGGATTTGATGCCGAACGTGTAAAATCATCCGAAAGTTTGTTTAGTATTGGTAACGGTGCTATGGGACAACGTGCTAATTTTGAAGAAAGCTACACAGGAGAAACCTTTCAAGGAAGTTACATTGCCGGAATCTATTACCCCGATAAGACAAAAGTGGGCTGGTGGAAAAACGGATATCCAGAATATTTTGCTAAAGTATTGAATGCACCTAACTGGATTGGGATTGACATTGAAATCAATGGCGAAAAATTCGATTTAAATACTTGCAGCAGTATCAAAAACTTTCGCCGTGAGCTAAATATGAAAGAAGGTTGGTACCACCGTTCTTTTGAAGCTACATTGAAAAACGGAACTGAAATCGCAGTTAGTATTCGTCGTTTTCTTTCTATCGTTCTAGATGAAGTTGGGGTTATCAATTATCAAATCACACCTTTAAACAAAGATTCTAAAATTGTTTACAAACCGTATATTGATGCTGGTGTAACCAATGAAGATGCGAACTGGGAAGAGAAATTCTGGGAACCGCTTGACGTAAAAAAATCAGGAAATGAGGCTTTTGTTACGGCTCAAACCTTCAAAACTCATTTCAAAGCAACCACTTTCATGCAAAACACCATTTTGACAAATGGTGACAAAACAGGAATTTCTCCATCTAATATTGAAGCTACTACTGATAAAATTCAGTTTAGCTATGATGTAATTGTGGCTCAAGGCCAAAAATCATCCATCCAGAAAATTGGCGGATACACCGTTTCCTTAAATCATGAAAACACAGTAACTGCTGCCGAAAAAGTGATTCAATCCGCTTTAGCATTAGGCTATAACCAAATGTTACAGGACCAGATTGATGCTTGGGCAAAAATTTGGGAAATGTCAGATATTACTATTGATGGCGATGTAAAAGCACAACAAGGAATTCGTTTCAATATTTTTCAATTGAACCAAACCTATCTTGGTAAAGATTCGCGCTTAAATATTGGGCCTAAAGGTTTCACTGGAGAAAAATACGGAGGTTCTACCTATTGGGACACTGAAGCGTATTGCATTCCGTTTTACATGGCGACCAAAGACCAAGAAGTAGCTCGTAATCTGTTGACCTACCGCTACAATCAATTGGACAAAGCCATTGAAAACGCAGCAAAATTAGGATTTACAAACGGTGCCGCTTTGTACCCAATGGTGACCATGAACGGTGAAGAATGTCATAACGAATGGGAAATTACCTTTGAAGAAATTCATAGAAACGGAGCCATTGCTTTTGCCATTTATAACTTTTACAGATACACAGGCGATTATAGCTATATTCCTGAAAAAGGATTGGAAGTACTTATTGGGATTGCACGTTTTTGGCACCAAAGAGCCAACTTTTCGACGAATTTAAACCAGTATGTAATTCTTGGTGTTACAGGTCCAAACGAATATGAAAATAACGTAAACAATAATTTCTACACTAATTATATTGCAAAGTGGTGTCTAGAATACACTTTCGAACAAATTAAAAAAGTGTCTCTGGAATACCCTGTAGATCACAAACGAATTACGGAAAAAGTAAAAATCACAGACGCAGAATTACAATCTTGGAAAAAAGTTTCAGATAATATGTATTTCCCTTTTTCGGAAGAGCATAATGTCTACTTGCAACAGGATGGCTTCTTAGACAAGGAATTAGTTCGCGTAGCTGATTTAGACAAAAGCCAAAGACCTATCAATCAAAAATGGTCTTGGGACAGAATTTTACGTTCACCATACATCAAACAAGCCGATGTTTTGCAATGTTTCTATTTCTTCGAAGATCATTTTTCGAAAGAAGAACTAAAAAACAACTTTGAATTTTACGAATCCTTTACGGTTCATGAAAGTTCACTTTCGCCTTGTGTACACTCTATTCAAGCCGCTTTACTGGACAAAATGGATATGGCGTACACGTTCTATTTAAGAACTTCACGCTTAGACCTAGATGATTACAACAAAGAAGTGGAAGAAGGCTGTCATATTACCTCAATGGCGGGCACATGGATGAGTATCGTAGAAGGTTTTGGTGGAATGAGAATTAAAGAAGATACACTTCATTTTTCTCCAAAAATTCCAAAAGAATGGGAAGGTTATTCGTTTAAAATCAATTTCAGAAACCAAATTTTAAAAGTAGCGATTAATCATAAAGAAACTTCCTTCTCTATTGTTGGCGACAAAGAATTGACAATCGTTGTAAACGGAAAATCAGTTGTAATAACTCCTGGAAATTTAATTACTGTATAACCATTTGTTAGAACTTGTAGTTTATTCTATCATTTGACTCAAGCCTTAGCAAGCTAACCAATAATCCCAATTCACATTGGGATTGTTTTTATGTAGCTGATTCATAATTCTAATTACATCAACTAATAATTCCCTGACAAAACCGATCTATTATTTGTCAATCTCGTTAAAAATTTAATGTAATCAACGTATTTCACCATGAATAAAATTATTTCTTTACCTTTCCAGAATAGGAACTTTTTAAAAAAAATAACCTTATTCCTTTTTTTTATGTCTGTAACCTTACACGCTCAAATCGATAAAATGGAACCTCCGTTTTGGTATGCTGGAATGCAAAATCCAGAGCTGAAAATTCTGTTTTATGGCAAAGACATTTCTCAATACCAGGTCACGGTTTCTAATGGTATAAAAATAATTAATGTTAAAAGAACGGAAAACCCCAACTACATTTTTGTAACCATTGATACCAAAAAAGTGGAGTCCTCTGATTTTGTGTTTACTTTCAAAAGTAAAAATAAAGAAACCCTTTTGCAAAAATATTCATTGCGCCAAAGAAGACAAAACTCAGCTCAACGCAAAAGTTTCGATTCTTCTGATATGATGTATTTATTGATGCCAGACCGCTTTGCTAATGGAAACAGCAACAACGATAGTGAAAATACGACCCAAGAAAAATACAATAGAGAATTACCTGGCGGAAGACACGGTGGCGATATTGAAGGAATTATAAAAAACTTAGATTACATTTCGTCATTGGGTGCAACAACCATTTGGAGCACGCCTCTATGTGAAGACAACGATGCTAAATTTTCGTACCACACTTACGGGCAATCTGATGTGTATAAAATAGATCCTCGTTACGGAACCAATGCCGATTATGTTAGACTCGCTGCTGAAATGCACAAGCGAGACATGAAACTGGTGATGGATTATGTTACGAATCATTGGGGAATTGAACATTGGATGATGAAAGATTTACCTACAAAAGATTGGATCAATCAATTTGATACCTACACGCAAACCAATCATAAAAGAACGGTTATCCATGACACCAACGCCTCTGAAATTGACAAAAAAATAGCTATTGACGGCTGGTTTGTTCCCTCAATGCCCGATTTAAATTTGAGAAATCCTTTGACTTTAAAATACCTGATTCAAAACGCCATTTGGTGGATTGAATACGCTGATTTAGATGGTTTCAGAGTCGACACTTATAATTATTCCGACCCACAAGGCATCGCAGAATGGACAAAATCCATTACTGATGAATACCCAAATTTTAATATTGTTGGGGAAGTTTGGATGCAAAGTCAGGCGCAAATGGCGTATTGGCAAAAAGATAGTAAAATAGCTGAAATCCAAAACTACAACTCGTATTTGCCTAGTGTAATGGATTTCACTTTATATGAGGCGACAACCAAAGTTTTCAATGAAGACGATGGAACTTGGGATAAAGGAATGGTAAAAATATATGACAATTTTACCAATGATTTCCTGTATCCAAACATCAATAATATGTTGATTTTTGTCGAAAATCACGACACCAATCGCATCAATCAAACGTACACTAACGACATCAGAAAATACAAAATGGCCATGACTCTAATAGCAACCGTTCGTGGAATTCCGCAATTGTATTACGGTAGCGAAATAGGTATGGCCGGTGATAAAAATAAAGGAGATGCTGATATTAGGCATGATTTCCCTGGTGGATGGGAAGGTGACGAGAACAATGCTTTTGTCAAAGAGGGAAGAACTCCGGGTCAAAGTGAGTATTTTGATTTTACATCTAAATTATTCAATTGGAGGAAAACAAAACCAGCCATTCATACTGGAAAAATGATACATTACATTCCAGAAAATAATGTTTACGTGTATTTTAGATACAATGCAGCCGAAACAGTAATGGTTATAATGAACAACAGTAACGAAACCAAAACGGTAAAAACTGATCGTTTTAAAGAAAACATCAAAAACTTTACATCAGGAAAAGATCTAATTTCTGAACTTACATTTGATGTTACCAACGAAATTATAATAGAACCTAAGTCGGTTTTGATTTTAGAGTTGAAGTAATTAACATTCTATCAGAAAAAGCATAAAACAAAAGCACTTGACAGAAAATGTATCGCTATTATTTCAACTTATATGACTTATATGTTCCAAAAAAACAATCATTTAACACTAAAAAAATGAAAAGATATTCAATTCCACTTTTACTATTAACCATGACAATTCTAAGCAGTTGCTCCAGCACAAAAACGGTTGCTGAGAGTAACAAAACACCTTTCGTTTGGGAAGGTGCCAATGTGTATTTCCTGATGACAGACCGTTTTAACAATGGCGACATTTCTAATGATATTAACTACAACAGAACCAAAACAACGGGAAAACTTCGTGGTTTTGAGGGTGGCGATATCAAAGGGATTTCTCAAAAAATTGACGAAGGTTATTTTGATAAATTAGGAATCAATGCCATTTGGTTTACACCAATAGTGGAACAAATTCACGATGGTGTTGATGAAGGAACCGGTTTGAGTTATGCGTTTCATGGCTATTGGGCCAAAGACTGGACGGCTTTAGATCCGAACTTTGGAACCAAAGAAGATTTAGCGGCATTAGTTCAAAAGGCTCATGCACACGGCATCCGAATTATTCTTGACGGCGTAATCAATCATACTGGACCGGTCACTCCTATTGATACAGTCTGGCCAAACGATTGGGTACGAACGGGTCCTACATGCGATTACAAATCATTTGAAAACACAACCGCCTGCACGCTCGTAGCCAACTTACCTGATATTAAAACAGAAAGCAATCAAGCTGTAGCTTTACCTCCTCATTTAATCGAAAAATGGAAAAAAGAAGGTCGTTACGAACAAGAAATGAAAGAACTCGATGCGTTTTTTGCTCGCACCGGTTATCCAAGAGCGCCAAAGTATTATATTATCAAATGGCTGACGGATTATATTACGGAATACGGCATTGACGGATACCGCGGCGACACCGTAAAACACACCGATGAAACCGTTTGGGCCGATTTCAAAACACAATGTGATTACGCATTTGAAACTTGGAAGAAAAATAATCCAACAAAAGTATTGGATAACAACTCCTTTTACACCATTGCCGAAGTATACAATTATGGCATCAGCGGTGGTCAAGATTTTGATTTTGGCGACAAAAAAGTAAACTACTTCACTAATGGTTTCAACAACATGATCAATTTCGAATTCAAATGGGATGCTCAAAAGGACTATGAATTCATTTTCTCTAAATATTCGACTAAACTGAACAATGACTTGAAAGGATTTAGTGTCTTGAACTATATGTCATCGCACGACGACGGCGTACCATTTGATGCGAAACGAACTAAAAATAAGGAAACGGGAACCAAATTATTGCTTTCGCCAGGTATATCGCAAGTCTATTACGGTGACGAAAGCGCTCGCTCATTAGTAATCGAAGGAACACAAGGTGATGCTACCTTACGATCGTTTATGAATTGGGATGCTATTAAATCGAATCCTGAAACTCAAAAAACACTGTTGCATTGGCAGAAATTAGGTCAATTCAGAAGAAATCATCCATCAGTTGGAGCTGGAATTCACAAGCAAATTTCGGCTCAACCCTATACTTTTTCTAGAACTTTCTCAAAAGGAGATTATACGGATTCAGTGGTGGTAGGATTGGATTTAAAAATAGGTACTAAAGAAATTTCTGTTGGAACTATTTTCGCAAACGGCACATCATTAAAAGATGCATACTCCGGAAAAGAAGCAACTGTTGTAAATGGAAAAGTAAATATTGATTCAGAATTTGACATTGTTTTATTGGAATTAAAAAAATAACAGAAAGCACTTCTAAATTACAGAAAACATAAAAAAGCATCAAAGCACAAATTAACTACGATTTGTGCTTTTTTGTTATGTACGACTTCTAAGAAAACAATCATAAATAAGTACCATTTTGTAACTTTTTGTAAAATTTTACGTCTAATAACAATACTAACTAACCTCGATTATGGACTTTCTAGAAAACTACGATTCTTTACTTAAAGCTTTTTGGTACATTGCCATACCAGTAAGTATCTTTTTTGGTTTACAAACTATTATGACCTTTGTTGGTTTAAGTGGCGGAGAAACTGATATTGATACTGAAGCGAGCGATGGCGATCTTCCTTTTGAAATTTTCACCTTACGAAATTTAATTAATTTTCTTCTGGGCTTTAGTTGGACTGGAATTTCTTTTTACGCTGTAATTCAAAACAAAGTAGTATTAATCATTGTAGCTATACTGATTGGATTACTCTTTGTTGGTTTGTTTTTTCTGATGATCAAACAAATTCTAAAGCTATCAGAAAATAACAGTTTCAAACTAGAAAACACGTTGCATCAAACTGCCCAAGTTTATTTAACAATACCTGAGGCGAAATCAGGTAAAGGAAAAGTAATGATTAGTGTTAATGGTGCGTTTCACGAATTAGATGCCATGACATTAAACCCAGAAAAAATCCCTACTAACTCCTCCGTAACTGTAGTGGGCTTTGAAAACAACCTATTAATTGTAGAAAAAATTAAACTAAAATAAACCATGACTGAAATTATTATTATTGTTGTTGCTGTATTTGTTGTTTTTGTAACTTTCTTAACCCTAATCTCACGTTACAAAAGATGTCCTTCGGATAAAATACTCGTTATTTATGGTCGTACTGGTGGTACATCTGCAAAATGTGTACACGGAGGCGGCGCCTTCATTTGGCCTGTAATTCAAGATTATCAATACTTAGATCTTAAACCCCTTTCGATAGAAGCAAATTTAACGAATGCCTTATCACGCCAAAACATTCGCGTCGATGTCCCTTGTCGTTTTACCATTGCTATTTCAACAGAGGCTGAAAGTATGAATACGGCTGCAGAAAGACTTTTAGGACTTTCACCAGAGCAAATTCAAGAGTTAGCCAAAGATATCCTTTTTGGACAATTGCGTTTGGTTATTGCCACAATGACTATCGAAGAAATTAACTCGGACAGAGACAAATTTTTAGATAATATCTCGAAAAACGTCGATTCAGAATTACGAAAGATTGGTCTAAAATTGATCAATGTTAACGTGACGGATATCAAGGACGAATCAGGTTATATTGAAGCTTTAGGTAAAGAGGCTGCAGCCAAAGCAATCAACGAAGCTAAAATTTCGGTTGCTGAACAAGAAAAAATTGGAGAGACCGGAAAAGCAATGGCCGACCGTGAAAAAGATGTTCAAATAGCAGAGACCCACAGAGATCGAGATGTAAAAATCGCAATCACCAACAAAGATAGAGAAGTATCAATAGCAGCTGCCTTTAAAGACGAAAGTATTGGAAAAGCAGAGGCGCAAAGGGACACCCGTGTAAAAACATCAGAGGCAAATGCCATTGCCATCAAAGGAGAAAATGAGGCAAGAATTGCAATTGCACAGTCTGAAGCAACTCGACGTGAGCGTGAAGCAGAAGCCTTAAGAACAGCTTTAGCATCTGAAAAAGTACAAAGCGCAAGAGCATTAGAAGAATCGTATGTTGCCGAGCAAAAGGCGGAAGAAGCGCGTGCCGAGAGAGAACGCTCGACACAAAATGCTAATATTGTAATTCCTGCGCAAATTGCCAAGCAAAAAGCCATCATTGATGCACAAGCAGAAGCCGAAAAAACAAGAGAGTTAGCAAAAGGGGAAGCAGATGCTATTTTTGCAAAGATGGAAGCTGAAGCTAAAGGTTTATATGAAATATTAACTAAGCAAGCAGAGGGGTATAAGGAAGTAGTTAGCGCTGCTGGTGGTGACCCTACCAAAGCTTTCCAATTGTTGTTAATCGAAAAATTACCTGAATTGGTTAAAACGCAAGTCGAAGCTGTCAAAAACATCAAAATTGACAAGATTACCGTTTGGGATTCTGGCAATAATAACGACAATGGAACAGGATCAACAGCCAACTTCGTGTCAGGAATGATGAAAACAGTTCCTCCTTTAAACGACCTATTTAATATGGCCGGGTTAAACTTACCAACCTATCTAAAAGGAGATGACATTCCAGAGGAAACGTCAACTCCTAATACTACAGAGGAAGTAAAATAAAAATCATCTCTTCAACAAAGTGGTTGTAAACATAACTTTTTCAAAGCACGAACAAGCGTTCGTGCTTTTTTATTTTAGTTACCTTTACCAAAAAATAAAAAGACAATGCTCAAAATTGGACATCGTGGCGCAAAAGGAAATGAACCAGAAAATACTTTGGTTTCGTTTCAAAAAGCATTGGATCTACAAGTAGATGGCATTGAACTCGATGTGCATTTGAGTGCTGATGGTGATATAATCGTAATTCACGACGAAACTATCGACAGAACGACCAATGGAAAAGGTTTTGTAAATACTTTATCTTTGCGCGAATTGAAAACTTTTTTAATAGATGAAAATTACGAAATCCCTACTTTAACAGAGGTTTTTGAGTTGGTCAACCAAAAATGCTTCATCAATATCGAACTCAAAAGTTATGACTCAACAGACAAAGTAGTTTCGCTTATTGAAAAATACGTCTCTAAAAAAGGCTGGAAATACGACCGATTTTTAGTTTCCAGTTTTGATTGGAATGCACTGCAACAAGTGGCATTTTTAAATGATAAAATTCCCATAGGAGTTTTAACGGAAACCGATTTAGACTTGGCTTTAGCTTTCACCAAATTCATTCAGGCAAAATCCATTCACCCATATTTTCATTTATTGACAAAAGAAAACACGGTACAAATACAGGAAAAAGGATTACAGGTTTTCCCATGGACCATCAATGAATTAGAAGATATTCAAAAAATAAAAACATACAACGTAAACGGAATCATAACCGATTTCCCTGATAGAATATGAATCAAAATTTCGATATAATAATTGTAGGTGGTGGCGCAGCAGGATTTTTTACAGCAATTAATATTGTAGAAAAAAATCCAAAACTGAAAGTCGCAATTTTAGAACGTGGTGCAGAAGTATTGCAAAAAGTACGCATTTCTGGTGGCGGACGTTGTAACGTAACGCACGCATGTTTTGAACCAAATGAATTGGTAAAATTTTACCCTCGTGGCGAAAAAGAATTGCGCGGACCTTTTCATCAATTTTGTTCAGGAGACACGATTGAATGGTTCGAGAAACATGGCGTAGAACTCAAAATTGAAGCAGACGGACGCATGTTTCCGGTTTCAAATTCCTCACAAACAATTATTGATTGTTTTCTTAAAGCAACACAAAAACTGGGAATCGCAGTTCTTACGGGACAAAGCGTACAATCTATTTTCAATCCCGAAGTTTCGGGAGAAAACGTTTGGAAGATAGAAACCCAAACCGAAAATTACCTTGTCGAAAAGTTAATTCTGGCTACAGGCAGCAATCCAAAAGTTTGGGAAATGTTGCAGAACTTTGGTCATGCAGTAGTCAGCCCAGTCCCTTCCCTATTCACTTTTAACATTAAAGATTCCAGAATAAAAGAATTACCCGGGGTTGCCGCACAAGTTACTGTAACCGTCAAAGACACTAAACTTACATCAACAGGGCCGTTATTAATTACACATTGGGGAATGAGTGGGCCAGCTATTTTGAAACTCTCTGCTTGGGGAGCACGAATCTTGCATGACAAAAATTATCAGTTTACCATTTTCGTAAATTGGTTGAATGATGAAGACACAACGGAAGTTGAGAAAAAGCTAAAAGACTTAAAACAAGAACATGCTAAAAAATCAATTTCAAAAAAATCACCTTTCGAACTGACCAACAGGTTATGGGAAAGTTTGGTACTTGCTTCAGGAATTGAAGAAGAGACCAAATGGGCCGATTTGTCGAAAACACAATTGCAAAATCTAGCGAATCAGTTGACAAAAGGAACTTTTCAAGTCAACGGAAAAAGTACTTTCAAAGAAGAATTTGTAACTGCCGGCGGAATTGATTTAAAAGAAATCAACTTCAAAACGATGGAAAGCAAACTGCATAAAAACCTCTATTTTGCTGGTGAAATTGTAAATATTGATGCGATTACTGGCGGATTCAATTTTCAAAATGCTTGGACAAGCGGGTTTATTGTGGCGAACTCTATTTGATTTTAATTAACAAGAGTTTAAAACTTCAGTAAGTTTTATTTAAGATGATTCTGATACCTTTATCAGTCTATTATCAGAACTTTATGAAAACAAAATTACTCGCTTTTCTTCTTTTTGGATTTTATCAAAGTGGATTTTCACAAGTTACAGAACGCATTCAAGGGCAAGTGGTTTTTGATAAAACTGTGGCAAACAAGGTAGAGGTTATCAATGCTACAAGTAAAAATGTCGCCTTAACAGATACTGAAGGCAAATTTACCATTACGGTTGAAGCCAAAGATCAATTGGTTTTTGTGGCAAAAAATCATGAAATAAAAGAATTGAAAGTTACAGCTGCAATTTTAAAACAAGGTTTCATCAGCATGACTTTAGTCGCCAAAGTGGAAGAACTAAAAGAAGTAGTGGTGCAAAACACTCCATCAATCAAATTAAGTAAAGATGCTAAATGGGAACAAGCTAAATTGGATCAATACACATTAGAGAAAAATGCATCATCACTCAAAAACCCTGGTGTTTACAATGGCAGTATTGAAAACGGCATGGATTTAATGCGGATTGGCGGAATGCTTTTAAAGTTATTCATAAAAGAAAAAGAAGTAGTTAAAAAAAGTCCACCACAAATTGAATTCAAACAATTGGCAAGAAGCAGCTGCGACGAAAAATTTTATCTTCAAACTTTAAAATTAAAACCAGAAGAAATATCTCTTTTCCTTCAGTTTTGTGATGCAGATCCAAAATCGAAAACACTACAAGAAAACAGTAATATCTTATCGATGATGGATTTTTTATCAATCAAAAATATTGAATTTAAGAAGTTGTAAAACCTCAAAAATTAGTTTTTAACCTATAAAAAAACTGATTACTGCAACTAAAAACTTTCAACTATCTATTCAACCACCAAATACTTCCATTCAAAACCGTTGCAAAACTTACCCAAGCTATGTACGGAATAAACAAGTAACCAGCAATTTTATTGATTTTAGCAAATTGAGTGTAAGTTTCAAAAATCATCAACCATAAAATAATAATTTCTAAAAATGATAGTAATGGATTGTGCAATCCAAAAAACAAATAAGACCACAACGCGTTTAAAAACAATTGTGTAGCAAAGAAAAGCAATGCTTTTTTTACTGTTTCTTTTTCAAATTCAATTTGGTTCCAAACCAATCCTGCAGCAATACCCATCATAATGTACAATATAGTCCAGACCGGAGCAAAAACCCAACTCGGTGGATTGAAAATTGGCTTTTCAATGGTAGGAAACCAAGTCGTAACTCCCGTGCGAGTCACCATACTTGAAATGTAACCAACAGCAAGACACGTAACAACTAAAAGGATAATTCGGAAGATTTTATTCATTTTTATTTTTTTAAAATGTATTGTTTTCTTGAAACATATAAGCCGTTTAGGGAGCAATAAGTGTATTGATTATCTTGTAAACTTTATATTTCTAACCATTAAGGAATTAATAAAAATGAATGTCAATACATAATGAAGCTTCATTCCTTAATGATTAAAAAATCCTTGATGGACTTCTATGATTATTTTAATTGTCCAAATTTACTTAAATCTTTCTAACGATTAACCATCTAATCCAATAAACAAATAACGCAAAAAAAGTATCTTTGCGTAAATTTATACATTCATGATTTCAGCAAACGATTTTATTCCATCAAAATATACGCATTCAGTTGAAGAGGGAAATTTTCAATGGAGCGCACCCAGTAATATTGCACTTGTAAAATACTGGGGGAAAAAAGAGAATCAAATTCCAGCTAATCCATCGGTGAGTTTTACCTTGAATAATTGCAAAACGATTACCAAATTGGCTTTCGCCAAAAAAGAAAACGACGGTTCTTTCTCTTTTGATTTGCTTTTTGAAGGAAAACCCAAAGAAGATTTCAAACCGAAAATTCAAAAGTTTTTGGAGCGAATAGAAATCTATTTGCCGTTTTTAAAAGACTATCATTTTACAATTGATACTGAAAATACGTTTCCGCACAGTTCCGGAATTGCGTCATCTGCATCAGGAATGGCAGCTTTAGCAATGAACTTGATGAGTTTAGAAAAAGCGTTAAACCCAGCGATGTCTGACGATTATTTCTATCAAAAAGCGTCTTTATTAGCGCGATTGGGTTCTGGAAGCGCTTGCAGAAGTGTAAAAGGACAAGTAGTTGTTTGGGGCAACCAAGCCAATATCCCAGGAAGTTCAGACTTATTTGGAGTTGAATTTCCTCATGCGATTCATGCTAACTTTAAGAATTTTCAAGACACAATTTTATTGGTTGACAAAGGTGAAAAACAAGTTTCAAGTACCGTTGGTCATGACTTGATGCACAACCATCCTTTTGCCGAAAGGCGATTTGCACAAGCGCATGAAAATTTAGACGCTCTAATTACTATTTTCGAAAGTGGTAATCTTGACGAATTTATCAAAATTGTTGAAAGTGAAGCCTTGACATTGCACGCCATGATGATGACATCGATGCCTTATTTTATCCTAATGAAACCGAACACTTTAGAAATTATCAATGCAATTTGGAAATTCAGGAATGAGACAAAAACACCCGTTTGTTTCACGCTAGATGCTGGTGCAAATGTGCATGTTTTATATCCTGAAAATGTTGCCGAAAAAGTTTTACAATTTATTAAGAACGAATTAGTTGGCTATTGTCAAAATGGTCAGTACATTTGTGACCAAATTGGAAATGGAGCAGCGATTGTTTAATATTTTTTATGTATCTTTAAACATTCTTAAAAGAAGTAGATGGATATTCAATCACAAAAAATAGAATTAATCAAAATAATACTCGCTACTACTGATGCCTCTTTATTAGCAGCAGTACAAAACATTTTAGAAACACAGCAACAAACCCTTTGGAAAGAGCTGTCACAAGAAGAACAAGAACAAATTGAAATTAAAATCCAAGAAGATAATCGAGGAGATCAACTAGATTTGTAAAAAACAATAAAATTATAATTACCAATCCCAAATTGTTAATTGAAAAAACATATATGAAAGGACCTTTATTTTACTCAAAAATATTACTCTTTGGAGAATACGGAATTATTCGTGACTCAAAAGGGCTTTCTATTCCTTATAACTTTTACAACGGTGCGCTTAAAAGAGATGAAAATCCATCTGACGAAGCCATCAAATCTAACGGTCACTTGAAACGATTTGTAACATATTTACAAACATTACAAAACGAGCAACCAAGTTTAGTCACTTTTGACATAGACTTGCTGAAAAACGATGTGGAAACCGGAATGTATTTTGATTCCAGTATTCCTCAGGGATACGGTGTAGGTAGCAGTGGTGCTCTTGTAGCGGCCATTTATGATAAATATGCACACAACAAAATCACGGTTTTAGAAAACCTAACTCGTGAAAAATTATTGGAACTAAAAAATATTTTTTCACAAATGGAGAGTTTTTTCCATGGGAAAAGTTCTGGTTTAGATCCTTTGAATAGTTATTTGAGTATTCCGATTTTGATTAATTCTAAAGATAATATCGAAGCTACCGGAATTCCTACTCAAAGTTTTGACGGAAAAGGCGCTGTGTTTTTGTTAGACTCAGGAATTGTGGGCGAAACTGCTCCTATGGTCAACATTTTTATGGAAAGCTTAAAAGACAAAGGTTTTAGAGCAATGTTGAAAAATCAATTTGTAAAATATACTGATGCTTGTGTAGAAAATTTCCTTGGTGGAGACATGAAATCATTGTTCATGAACACAAAGAAACTTTCAAAAGTAGTTTTGAACAATTTTAAACCAATGATTCCAGAACAATTTCACGGAATTTGGCAACAAGGAATTGACAGCAATGACTATTATTTAAAATTATGCGGTTCTGGTGGTGGCGGATACATCTTAGGTTTTACCGAAGATTTAGAAAAAGCTAAAGCAACGCTGAAAGATTATAAACTAGAAGTGGTATATCAGTTTTAGCCCCTAACCCCTGAAGGGGCATTTAAAAATTAAATTATACTTCTATAATGTTAAGCAGGCAGAACAAACTTCTCATAATGAAAATTGCAAGTTTGTTCTCTGTGGTGAGAGGTTATAACATTCCAGTCATTATTTTGGCGCAATACCTTTCGGCTATATTTATTTTGGCTCCGGAAAAAAGAGCACTCGATGTTTTACTCGATTTCAATTTATTTATATTAGTTTTTGCGTCGTCACTTACGATTGCTTCAGGATACATCATCAATAACTTTTACGACAGTCAAAAGGATTTAATCAATCGTCCAAACAAGTCGATGCTAGATCGATTGGTGAGCCAAAAAACAAAACTAAACGTCTATTTTACGTTGAATTTTATTGTTGCCTTGATGGCGTTGTTTGTTTCCTGGCGCGTGTTTTTATTCTTTTCAGGATACATTTTTTTCATCTGGTTTTATTCCCATAAAATAAAAAAATACCCAATAATAGGGAATCTAACTGCAGCATTATTAGCGGTTTTGCCTTTTTTTGCCATACTATTGTATTTTTACACACGGATTCCTTTTGAGGAAATTGAAAATTACAAAAGACAATTAGGTGTGATTTTTTCTCATGCCACTTTTTTGTTTTTGCTGCTATTGATACGGGAAATGATTAAAGATTTAGAAAACCTAAAAGGGGATTTAGTCAATGATTACAAAACGATTCCGATAGTTTACGGTGAAGAAATTTCAAAAATAACCATTACTGTTTTGACAATTCTGACTGTATTCCCGGTTTATGCTTTAATAGATGTTTACGATGTGGGTTACATGGATATTTATTTTTATTCTTCCCTGATTATCCTCGTTTTCTTCTTGCTTTACCTGTGGAAATCAAATGCGAAACCACAGTTTTTATTGCTTCACAATGTATTGAAATTCCTTATTGTTGCCGGAGTATTTTGCATTGTCTTGATTAACCCAAGTGTTTTATGGCACGGAAAAAGATTGTTGATGGTTTAATGTTGCCTTTTTCCAAATTATAAAAAGGATAAAAAACCATTCTCGAAATTCTCCTATATTCCCCGATTAGCATAGCCCCGATTACTTCACAGGACAATATTGTCATAGGAGTTTAGTGAGCTTCGTTTGCAACAGCATCCTTTTTCTTTTTCCTTTAAAAAGAAAAAGACAGAGTGGAAAGCGGGACATCGAAGATTCAGCACAGCTAAATAGCTCTAAAAAATCAAAAGAATCATATTAATTAGCTTACTAACTAGATAGTTAGCGTTTTTATAATTGGTGGTTATTGATTGTCAAGTATATAAATAGTATCTTTGCACAAATTATTGGAATATTATGAATAACAAGGAAGGCAATAATAAGAAAAGTGGTCCTAGAGCAGCTAGCTCAAGACCAAGTTCGAATAAGCCAAAACCTGCCATGCAGAAGCGCGCTCAAGGGCCGAAAAAAGTAAAAGTAAATACTAAAGTTGCCGATATTGCTACTGATAAAGTAGAGAAAAAACCAAATCAAGCACCAAAAAGACCGAAAGTAAAAGACGAAATTCGTTTGAATAAATATATTGCTAATTCTGGTGCGTGCTCGCGTCGTGATGCAGATATTTATATTCAATCTGGGACGGTAAAAGTAAACGGAATTCCTGTTACCGAAATGGGATACATGGTAAAACCTGGTGATGTTGTAAATTTTGACGGAGCTACTTTGACTCCAGAGAAAAAAGTTTACATCTTGTTGAACAAACCTAAAAACTTTACAACTGCGATGGACGAAGGTCAGGAATATCGTAATGTATTAGAATTAGTTAAAGGTTCTACAACTGCTAAAATTGGTGCAGTGGGAAGAATGGACAAAAACACTACGGGTTTGTTATTGTTTACCAATGATACCGACATGATTCGTAAATTTACGTTACCAAGTCAAAAATCATCTAAAATTTACCAAGTTTCATTAGATAAAAACTTAAAATTTGAAGATTTAGAAAAAATCCAAAAAGGATTGACGCTTGATGGACACCGCGTTTTTGTAGAAGACGTAAGTTATATTGAAGGCGAAGCCAAAAGTGAAATTGGATTGCAATTAAGATCGTCTAATGTGAAAGTAGTTCGTTCTATTTTTGAACACTTTAGTTACGATGTATTGCGTATTGACAGAGTTTCTTTTGCTGGTTTAACTAAAAAGAACTTGCCAAGAGGAAACTGGAGATTGCTTACTGAACAAGAAATTATCAATTTGAAGAACGTATAACCGTTTTTCAAAATTTCATTTTAATCCCTTTCGGTTTTTTTCGAAAAGGGATTTTTTTATACACAAATTAACACGTATGACACCAGAAAAATTACAATCAATTGCATTTAAATGGTTTGAAACTTTCAATAATAAAGAATTAGAAAAACTATTGTCGTTATACGACGACGATGCTGTTCATTTTAGTCCAAAATTAAAAATGTACAAGCCAGAAAGCGAAGGTTTTGTTACTGGCAAAGAAGCCCTGCGAGAATGGTGGAAAGATGCTTTTGAGCGTTTGCCAAGTTTAAATTATAAAGTAAAATCGCTAACCGCCAATGGCGATCGTGTTTTTATGGAATACACAAGGACAGTTACCGGTGAAGAAGATCTCCTAGTTGCCGAGGTATTAGAAATTAAAGAAGATAAAATAATAGCTTCTCGCGTATACCACGGGTAAGCACTTTTTGATAGCACAAAAAAAAGCCCTACAACAGCAACATACTGTTCTAGGGTTTTCTTGTATGTAAAAACTAGGATTAACCTTTTACTTTTTTAACCGAATCTACTTTTTTGTCCAGACCACGTTTTCTTAACAGTGGTTCGATACTTGGTTCAGCACCGCGGAAACGTTTGTATAAAACCATTGGATCTTCCGTTCCTCCTTTTTCAAGTACATGAGTACGGAATAATTTAGCTTTTTCTGGATTGAAAAGAGTTGTTGTTTTAAAAGCTTCAAAAGCATCGGTATCTAAAACTCCTGACCAAATGTAGCTGTAATATCCAGAAGAATAACCTCCTGAAAAGATATGACTAAAATACGTACTGCGGTATCTTGGAATAATTGATTCAATCAAACCAATTTTTGTCATGGCTGCTTTTTCGAAAGCGTTGGCATCTACAGTGATGTCTTTAGTTTGCGAATGGTATTCTAAATCCAATAAAGAGGCTGCTAAGTATTCAGTAGTTGTAAAACCTTGGTCAAAAGTTCCCGCTTTTTTAAGTTTGTTTACTAACGTTTCTGGAATCACCTCACCTGTTTTGTAGTGCTTTGCGTAAATTTTTAAAACCTCAGGCTCTGCTGCCCAGTTTTCCATAATTTGCGATGGCAGTTCGACAAAATCTCTTGGTACGCTCGTTCCTGCCAAACTTCTGTACGTTACATTAGATAATAAACCGTGTAAAGCATGTCCGAATTCATGAAAGTAAGTAGTTACCTCATCAAAAGTTAATAATGCTGGCGCAGTTGCAGAGGGTTTAGTAAAATTACAAACGATAGAAACTACAGGAGCAACACGCTTGCCACCCACCGTTTTCTGGCTACGGTAAGATGTCATCCAAGCACCGCCACGCTTGGACTCACGAGGATGAAAATCCATGTACAAAACTCCTAAGTGCGTTCCGTCTTTCTCGGTTACTTCCCAAGCCGTTACACCCTCATGATACGTTGGCACATTGGGTATTGGTTTAATTTGAATCCCGTATAAGTTTTCAGTAACCTGAAAAACACCTTTACGCACTTGGTCTAAACTGAAGTAAGGTTTTAGTTCTTCCTCATCAAGATCAAAACGTTCTTTCCTGATTTTCTCGGTGTAATAACGCCAGTCGTATGGTTGAACCGCACCTTTAATGCCATCTTTAGCCATCATTTTTTGAATGTCGGCAGCTTCTGTTTTGGCAATTTCAAGAGCTGGTTTCCACAAATCATTCAATAGTTTGTTCACATTTTTGGGCGTCTTAGCCATTGATTCCTCTAAAACATAATCAGAGTGTGATTTATACCCTAACAATCGTGCTTTTTGTCCACGTAAATTAGCTAGTGCAACCGCATTTGCTTTATTGTCAAAAGCATCATCATGGTTGGCTCTAGTTTGGTAGGCATTCCAAATCTGTTTGCGCAATTCTCTGTTACTGCTGTATTGTAAAAACGGCATCACACTCGAGTTAGAAAGTGTAAAAACCCATTTGCCTTCTTTGCCTTTTGCTTTCGCATCTGCAGCAGCGGCATCAATAAGTCCTTGAGGCAATCCAGCTAAATCTTTTTTTGAATCAATCACTAATTCGTAACTATTGGTCTGCGCCAAAATGTTTTGACCGTATTTTAAACTTGTCAAAGACAAATCACCGTTGATTTTGCGTAATATTTCTTTATCAGCATTAGACAAATTAGCGCCGCTTCGCACAAAATCTTTATAGGCATTGTCTAAAATTTTAGCTTGTTCTAAATTCAATCCTAAACTTTCTTTTTGGTTCCAAAGCGACTTTACTCTTGCAAATAACTTTTCGTTCAGGTAAATATTATCGCGATGCGCCGATAGATTAGATGCTGTTTCTTTGGCAATAGTTTGAATTTCCTTGTTGGTATTTGCAGAGTTCAAATTATTAAAAACCGTATTCACATTAGCTAATAATTCGCCAGCATTTTCCATCGCAAGGATGGTATTATCAAAAGTAGCTGGTTGCGTATTATTTGCAATAGCATCAATTTCTGCTTGATGTTTCGCTATTCCTTCTAAAATGGCAGGTTTAAAATGTTCGTTTTTGATTTTGTCAAACGGCGGAACATTGAATGGCGTGTTATAAGCCTGAAAAAATGGATTCATAGTTGTGTTTTCTTTTTTTTCTTGTGCTTGGATAGTGAACATATTTCCTATGACTAGCATTAGGAAAAGGGATTTTTTTCTCATTTAAGGATGATTTATTAGAATAGTAAATTTAGCCGAAATCTATTTAAAACAAGAACAACAACGGCGTGTTAACTAAAATTTATGACAAACAAAGATAGTTTTACAAAGGAAAAATTATTGTTACTGTAGAAATAGAAAAAAATCAATAAATTAGCTCAATCTATTAGAAAAATATACATTATGAAAAAAATAACCGCTCTTTTCCTTTCAGTAACTACTTCGCTTTTGTTAGTTAACTGCAAATCGGAAGAAAAAAAACAGGACTTCAGTAGTCTGACAAAAAACTATTTTGACGACAAAAACGCCTTGAGTCCACTAGATGCGACTCAAAGTGGTCAGAATCAATACAACGACCAGTTGCAATTTGAAATGACGGATAGTTTCAGAAAATCGCAAGAAGATTTCTTCAACAAATACGAATCCGCATTGCAAAAAATTTCTGTCGAAGATTTATCAGAAGAAGAAAAAAATAGTTACGAAATCATCAAATGGGAAGTTGAGATTGGTAAAGACTTATTAAAACAACCTACTAACTTACTTCCTGTTCATCAATTTTGGGGGACGCACCTGACTATGGGACAATTTGCGGGAGGAACTGGAGCGCAACCTTTTAAAACAGAAGAAGATTATACCAACTTTTTGAAACGAATGGATAAATATGCTGTTTGGATTGATTCGGCAATGGTGTACATGAAAAAAGGACTAGACAAAGGAGTGGTTTTGCCAAAAGCCTTGACCGTAAAATTGATTCCGCAATTTGCAGAAATGGCTACACCAAACATAGAAGACAATTTATTTTACTCGTCGATCAAATTAATGCCAGCTTCATTCCCAGAAAGCATCAAGAAAGATTTAACGGCAAAATACACAGCGACAATCAACACAAAACTGATTCCGCAGTACAAGAAAATGGCTGATTTCCTGAATAAAGAATATCTTCCTGCTTCTAGAGCAACTAGCGGAATAGGAAGTTTGCCTTTTGGAAAAGAGTTGTATGCCGCGTATGTAAAACAATGGACTACTACCGAAATGACTCCAGAGCAAATTCATGAACTGGGATTAAAAGAAGTAGCGCGATTGAATGCTGAAATGGAAAAGGTAAAAGCCCAAGTAGGTTTCAAAGGCACTTTGTTAGAATTTTTTGAAGAAGTTCGTAACAAAAAAGAGCTGAAACCTTTTACCAAACCAGAAGAGGTCATTGCTAACTTTAACAGTATTTACACCCGCATTAAACCTAATGTTGACAAGCTATTTGCTTTGCAGCCAAAAACGAAATTTGAAGTAAGACGCACCGAAGCTTTTAGAGAGCAAACCGCTAGTGCTGAATACAATCAAGGAACGGCTGACGGTACGCGTCCCGGTATTTTCTATGTTCCGATTCCCGATGTAGCAAATTATAATATGTATGGAGATGAAGATTTGTTTTTGCATGAAGCCATTCCGGGGCATCATTTCCAAATCTCTTTACAACAAGAAAATGAGAGTCTTCCTGATTTTAGAAAATTCAATTGGTTTGGAGCTTATGGCGAAGGTTGGGCTTTGTACACCGAAAGTTTAGGGAAAGAGCTAGGATTGTATCAAGATCCGTATCAGTATTTTGGGATGTTGGGTAACGAAATGCACCGCGCGGTTCGCTTAGTTGTAGACACTGGACTACATGCAAAAGGCTGGACCAGAGAACAAGCGATTCAATATTCCTTAGCTAACGAAGCCGAAAGTGAAGCGAGTATTATTCCAGAAATAGAGCGCTACATGGCTATTCCTGGTCAAGCTTTGTCATATAAAATTGGACAATTGAAAATAATGGAACTACGCAAAAAAGCTGAAACTAAAATGGGTACAAAATTTGATATTAAAAAGTTCCATGAAAAAGTATTGGAGTCAGGTGTAATGCCATTGGCATTATTAGAAAAGAAAATTAATGCTTGGATAAACTAAATTTATAATATGAAAAACCCGTTGGGTGAAATTAAATTAAGGAAAAAAATCGGGGAAAGATATTGGTCAAGATACTGAAATTCAGTATCTTGAAGTTGCAAAACAAACCAA
>NZ_QQBA01000010.1:6741-134077 GCF_003350545.1 Flavobacterium glaciei | reverse complement strand
TTGGTTTGTTTTGCAACTTCAAGATACTGAATTTCAGTATCTTGACCAATATCTTTCCCCGATTTTTTTCCTTAATTTAATTTCACCCAACGGGTAATATTAGTTTTCTTTATGAATTTATACCTTCTGAACATTCCAAAAGCGAGTAAAAAAACTAGTATCGATGTAATCGCTGATGATATAGTGATAATCTGTCTGTTTTTTTTTCCTTGATTGAGCAAATCTACTTCTATCTGTTTCTTAGAAACTTCAAAATTTGTACGTAAATCAGCCATTTGCTGAACCGATTTTAAATTGGTGACGCTATCCCGATATAGAATATGATTCTTAAAATGCTTAAAAGATTCAACTTGATTTCCAGAAATTTGATACAGCTCTGAAAGTTTAAGGTTTGAGTTACTGATTTGGTCTTTCAAACCATATTTTTGTGCTAATTCCAAGCTTCGCATTGCATATTTAAGAGCAAAAGCCTGATTATTTTGTTTTAAATAAATAGCTGACATGTATGTCAAATAATCTGAAATTGCATAATAATCCTTTAGTTCTTCTAGAATTTTTATAGCTCTACTGATGTATTTCAAGGCTAAAGCGTCCTTTCCCTGTTCGGCATAGACCATTCCTATATTTCCTAAATTATAGGCAGTACCAATCAAATAATCGGCTTTCTTGAAAATTTCACTCGATTCTTTAAAATTCCTTAATGCTAAATCATATTTCTTGTTTTTAAAATACTCATCACCCGAATTTAATAATGCTGAAGCCAAGCCAATAGAATTATCCGACTTTCTTAATAATTTGATTGCTTTATTATAGTATAAAAAAGCATTTTTAGAGTTTCCCATAACTGAGTATACATCCGCAATAGATGAATAAGCCGTTCCTTGACCAGCTCTGAATTTTGCTTTACTTGCTGCAGCTTCACTTTTGTAAAAAGCATCTAACGATTTATTTAAATCTCCTAATAGTCTGAGTTTATTTCCTTTTTGAAAATATCCCCTGTGCAGGTATAAATAATTGTTTTCTAACTTAGCCACCACAATAAGTTCCTCAGCATATCTTAAAGACAACCTGAGATTATTTACTTCGTTAAAGGATAAATTTCGGAGTAATTCTAATTTTTCAGCATTGCTAATATTCCCTTTCTGATAAATTTTCACAAGGCTATCTGCTACTTTTTGCTCTTGAGCTAGAATATTGAAGTTCATAAAAAAAGCTAAAAGAAAGACTTTAAAAGAATATTTAAACATCAATTCCATTATGGATTTATGGCTAATTTGGGGTCAATGTTAAATGATTTAAATAAATTACCGGAATCATAAACACTAAAATTAATGTTATAAATATCCAATTGATTGACTAGATTAGGATCGTTTTTGACATTTGCAGATGCATTTCCAGACCTCCCTCCTGAACCATAAATAATAGCATTGTCAAAAAAATTAACATTATTGGATTTAGACTTATAAACAATGCTGTCAATTGCCACAGAATATCCTGAATCTTCTGAAACACCAACCCACCTAACATTGTTATTGATAAATACAAACGACTTAAAATCTTCTAAAGTTTCATTTTGAGAACTCCCGGAATTATTATCGGATAATGTGCAACAATTATCAACTTGAGATTGTGAGGGTGCATTCAATCCATAAAGTGTTGCGGCTTGAACAGTCAACGTGATTACTACAGGCTTTGCCATGATTTCTGTATTAAAAGGTTAATAAATTCTGATTCAGAAAACTATAATTTAAAAATGGCTGGGGATGCCAGGGAATCATGATTTGGAGGTAACAATCTAATTACTAGGTAAATATACCAAATATTTTTAAAATAAAGTAGTATATTTAGACGATTTTAATCCAAATTCTTTTTTATGAATATTGAACACCAACCAATTGACTGGAAAGAAATATTTCATCCAAAAAATATCATTCTAAATTTAGTGGGCGTAGTATTTATTACATTGGCATTAAAGGGATTTATGATACCCAATAAGTTTTTAGATGGCGGTATTATTGGAATTTCGATACTAATTCATGAAATAACTAATTTGCCCTTTGGAATTCTTGTATTAGGTTTAAACTTACCGTTCTTATTTTTAGGAAAAAAACTATTGGGAAAAACATTTGCCATACAAAGTTTGATGACTTTTTTATTGCTGGCCACAAGTATGACATTTATAGAAATTGATGCTGTTACCACAGATCGACTTTTGATTGCTTTGTTTGGTGGTTGCCTTATTGGGATTGGGATGGGTTTGTGCATTCGGAGCGGCTCCACTGCTGATGGTGTAGAAATTCTGGCTTTATTAACTACCCGAAAAATCGGACTCAATGTATCTGAAGTTATCTTTGCGATGAATTCCCTATTATTTTTGGCTGCAGCTTGGTCTTTCGGCATCGGGACTGCTTTGTATTCTATTGTCACTTATTTTTCAGCAATAAAATCACTTGATTATATCACACACGGACTTGAACAATATACTTCTTTGCATATCATTTCGTCCAAAAGTGAAATTATTAAAGCCTTGATAGTGAAAAAATTTGGGAAAGGAATCACTATAATTAAAGGAGAACGAGGTTATTTGCCTGATACTTTTGAATTAAAAACAGATTGTGACATTATCATCACTGTAGTAACTAGACTTGAGCTGCTGAGAATCAAAGAAGATATAAAAAAAATAGACCCCAAAGCTTTTATGTTTATTCAATATATCAAAGAAACCAGCGGTGGAATTTTAAGAAATAAACAAAAACATTAATATTTGAAATCTACAAATAAGCGTCTAAAAAAGAATCGTTCATCATATTTAGAATATTTTAAATAAAAAGGTGTCTTTAAAAATAAAAACTGAAATTTTTAGCCAACCAATATCATATTTTTTTTTAAGATAAATGTCTTCTTTTCTCATTTATCATTATGATGAATACCTTTAAAATTAGCTCGAAGTCAAAGAATATATTATGCCGCAAAAGAAATAACTTAGAAAGATTTGCTACTTATTAACATTAATAAGATTGAAAAATTTTTACTTAAAATCAGCTTAGTTAACATCAATCCAAGAAAATGATTTTAATCATATGATTAGTTAAATGAAATAACTCTGATTTAATTTCTGAAAATTAATAATTTTTATTTTTTTTTAATTAATTTGCGAATCAATTTAAATTTCTAATAATGACTTCCATAACCAGACTTTTTGATTTTCCTTATTATCAACAAGATAAATACACTTCAATTCCAGATGCTTTAACAACAAAGCAAAATGGGGTTTGGATAAAAACTTCTACTCAAGAATATATTGCTAAAGCTAATGCTGTTTCGAGGGCGCTCTTAAAAATGAACGTTCAAAAAAACGATAAAATTGCCATTATTTCTACTAATAATAGAACTGAATGGAATATTATGGATATTGGAGTATTGCAAACTGGTGCTCAAACTGTTCCTATTTACCCCACCATTTCCGAAGATGATTAT
The DNA here is from genome assembly GCF_003350545.1 of Flavobacterium glaciei. Classification (GTDB taxonomy): domain Bacteria; phylum Bacteroidota; class Bacteroidia; order Flavobacteriales; family Flavobacteriaceae; genus Flavobacterium; species Flavobacterium glaciei. The sequence goes on along the minus strand of NZ_QQBA01000010.1, from coordinate 130,600 downwards.
GAATATATTCTTAATCATTCTGGTGCAATCTATTGTTTTGTATCGGATGCCGAAGTACTGCGCAAAGTAAATTTGATCAAAAATAAAGTACCTAAACTTAAAGAAGTCTATTCGTTCAACGAAATTGAAGGTTGTAAAAACTGGAATGAATTATTGATTTTTGGGGTTGACACAAGCAATCAACAAGAAGTTGAAGACCGTAAAAATAATGTAAAAACAGAAGATTTAGCAACTATAATTTATACCTCCGGAACAACAGGTAGGCCAAAAGGTGTAATGCTTTCGCACAAAAATATTGTGTCAAATGTATTAGACAGTGCTTCAAGAATTCCTTTTGAAGCAGGTAAAACCCGTGCGTTAAGTTTCCTTCCAATTTGCCATATTTTTGAAAGAATGATTTTGTATTTATATCAATATTATGGAGTTTCAGTATATTTTGGTGAATCAATCGATAAAATTAGTGATAATATAAAAGAAGTAAGGCCAACAGTAATTACAGCTGTTCCAAGACTTTTAGAAAAAGTATATGATAAAATCTATGCTAAAGGAACGGAGTTAACAGGTATCAAAAAGAAATTGTTCTTTTGGGCAGTTGACCTTGGGTTAAATTATGAACCGTATGGCAAAAATGGATTTTGGTACGAGTTTCAACTTAAAATTGCGCGTAAACTAATTTTCAGCAAATGGAAAGAAGGTTTAGGCGGAAACTTAGATTTAATGGTTTCGGGAAGCGCTGCTTTGCAACCTAGATTAGCTCGAATTTTTGCCGCTGCCGAAATCCCCGTTATGGAAGGATACGGTTTGACAGAAACCTCCCCTGTAATCTCAGTTAATGACATTAGAAATGGCGGTTTTAGAGTGGGAACGGTAGGTAGAGTTATCGATAATGTGGAAGTAATCATTGCAGAAGATGGAGAAATTATGTGTAAAGGACCAAACGTGATGATGGGGTATTACAAAGACGAAAAAATGACAAACGAAGTGATCACGGACGGATTTTTCCACACAGGAGATATTGGTATTTTTGACGAAGACGGATTCTTAAAAATCACTGATCGTAAAAAAGAAATGTTCAAAACCTCAGGAGGAAAATACATCGCGCCACAATTAATCGAAAATACGATGAAGCAATCGCGTTTCATTGAACAAATCATGGTTATTGGTGATGGACAAAAAATGCCTGCAGCTTTTATTCAGCCTAGTTTTGATTTTATCAAAGAATGGGCGATTATCCACAAAATCGATATTGGAAAAAGCAATTCAGAAATCGTTTCAAACGAAAAAGTTATTTCCAGAATTCAAGAGGAAATAGAAAGCCTAAATGAAAAATTTGGAAATTGGGAGAAAATCAAACGTTTTGAATTGACACCGGATATTTGGTCTATTGAAGGCGGACAACTTACTCCTACTCTAAAATTGAAACGAAAAATAGTTATGGAGAAATACATTGATTTATTCCATAAAATCTACAATTAGTCTTTGATAAATCCACTCTGTTATGAAACTAAAAGTCTTGATTTGCTCCGTTTTAATCGTGTTCTTTTTTTCTAATTGTCAAGAAAAACCAAAGGAAGATTCCATAAAAGCAAATTATTTAGACTTTTCAAAACGGGATGACCAGCTGACTGGAGGCATCAAAATGATTCCGATTCAAACACCAAAAGGTACGTTTAAAGTCTGGACTAAACGAGTGGGCAACAATCCTAAAATTAAAGTATTGTTGTTGCACGGCGGTCCAGGTTTAACGCATGAACTATATGAAGCGTTTGACGGTTACTTCCCTAACGAAAGTATTGAATACATTTATTACGACCAATTAGGATCGTATTATAGCGACCAACCTAACGACAATAGTTTATGGACCAATGAACGTTTTGTGGAGGAAGTCGAGCAAGTACGTATCGCATTAGGATTAGACAATTCTAATTTTTACCTGATGGGACAATCTTGGGGCGGAATCCTAGCCATGGAATACGCTTTGAAATACCAAAAAAACCTGAAAGGCTTGATTATCTCGAATATGATGGCGAGTGCTCCAGAATATAACGCTTACGCAAAAGACGTTCTGGCACCGCAAATGGATCCTAAAATCCTGAAGCAATTGCAGGATATCGAAAAAAACAATGATTTCGACAATCCAAAATACAGCGAATTACTTTTCAAACATTACTACACGGAACACATTTTGAGAATGCCTCTCGAAGAATGGCCAGAATCCATCAACAGATGTTTCAAGCACATTAATCCTAATGTATATGTGTTTATGCAAGGTCACAGTGAATTTGGCATCACTGGAAATGCGACTCTCAAAAATTGGGATGTCAAAGACAGACTAAAAACTTTGACTATTCCTACATTGAGTATTGGTTCTAAATACGACACAATGGATCCCGAACACATGAAATGGATTGCAAACGAAGTCCAAAACGGACGTTTCTTGTTTTGTCCTAACGGAAGCCACCTTTCGCAATACGATGACCCAAAAACCTATTTTCCGGGCGTGATTAAGTTCTTGAAAGACGTGGATAGTGGGGAGTTTAAAAAGTCTTAGAAAAAATATTTAGTTTACAAAAAACCACGAATTGATTTTCGTGGTTTTTTTATGATTTTTTCATCTAAAATTAATCTAGCGACCTGACTAATTCTTTTGAGTTTAAATTCTTTTTCGATAGAACAATTAACGATCAGGAACATCTATTGATAAATTATTCAAAATAATTATCGCCAATCTTGTCATGCTGACGATGGAAGCATCTCTTTAGCAGATCTTACGACTAAATCCCCAATCATTCTCCTTAGCACGATTAGCGTAAGGGATTGAAGTGGCATCCTTTTATAAATTCTAATCCCGAAGCCTCGGGATTGGGAATTTATAAAAGATACAACGTACAGCCCGACCCGCAGGGATACGCCCTAAAATTTTTAATTCTCATCAAAAAAGTTCTAAAACCCTCTATTTCAGCCAATATTTATTATATTTAATTCATTTTAACAAAAAAATATTTCAATATATTATGCGTGCATAGTATTTTTTATTATATTTGAAATCGATATAGTTACTTATGAAAGATAAAACGATAGATTATATTTTACGTGCCACCTGGCAAGCAGTGGCCAGAATGTATAATGAAGAAGCGTCGAAATACGATGCAAGCATGGCTACTGGTTTCGCTTTATTGAGTATTGATAAGGAAGGTGGAACGCCATCGACTTCATTAGGGCCTAAAATGGGAATGGAAGCTACAAGCCTAACAAGAACGCTAAAATCTATGGAGGAAAAAGAATTGATAATACGCAAAAAAAACCCAGAGGATGGCCGTGGCGTATTGATTTATCTAACGGATTTTGGTAAAGAAAAAAGAGAGCTTTCGAAAAACACAGTACTTAAATTTAATGATGCGGTACGAAAATCTATATCTGAAGAAAAGTTACAACACTTTATTGAAGTAGCTGATGTGATTAATGAACTCATTGTTGAAAAAAATATATTTCACAATACACACGCAGGAGAAGTTTCTGCTGAAAAAATAGATACTGATGAAAACGTATTAGAAATTAACGCATCATCATAATAACCAGTCATTACAAATAAAAAAACAAATATAAACTACGTATGAAACGCACCATCAAAAAAGTTGCAGTAATAGGGTCCGGAATTATGGGATCTGGAATTGCTTGTCATTTTGCTAACATTGGAGTTGAAGTATTGCTTTTGGATATTATCCCAAGAGAACTGACCGATGCCGAAGCAAAAAAAGGACTCACCCTAGAGAGTAAAATTGTTAGAAATCGATTGGTAAATGATAGTTTAGCTACAGCTTTAAAATCAAAGCCCTCTCCTATTTACAGTCAAAAATTTGCAAGCCGCATCTCAACTGGTAATACAACAGATGACATGGCAAAAATTGCTGGTGTAGATTGGATTATTGAAGTTGTTGTAGAAAGACTTGATATTAAAAAATTAGTTTTTGAACAGATTGAGAAATTTAGAAAACCGGGAACATTGGTTACTTCTAACACTTCTGGAATTCCAATTCATTTTATGAGTGAAGGAAGAAGTGAAGATTTTCAAAAACATTTCTGTGGAACCCACTTTTTTAACCCAGCGCGTTACTTAAAATTATTTGAAATCATTCCTGGACCACAAACTAGTGCAGAGGTTTTGGATTTTCTTACGGTTTACGGAGAGAAATTTTTAGGGAAAACTTCGGTTTTGGCTAAAGATACTCCAGCGTTTATTGGAAACCGAATCGGTATTTACGGAATCCAAAGTTTGTTTCACTTGGTAAAAGAAATGGGACTTACTATTGAAGAAGTTGATAAATTGACTGGACCCGTTATTGGTCGTCCAAAATCGGCTACCTTCAGAACTGTTGATGTTGTAGGTTTAGATACTTTGGTTCATGTTGCCAATGGTATTTATGAAAACTGTCCAAATGATGAGCAACACGACTTATTTAAACTTCCTGCATTTGTAAACACCATGATGGAAAACAAATGGTTGGGTAGCAAAACAGGTCAAGGATTTTATAAAAAAGAAGGTAAAGACATATTAACCTTAGATTTAGATACGCTAGAATACAGAGCTGCTAAAAAAGCATCTTTTGCAACACTGGAACTTACCAAAACTATTGATAAACCAATTAATAGATTTAAAGTTCTTGTAAAAGGAAAAGATAAAGCAGGTGAATTTTACAGAAAAAGTTTTGCTGGATTATTTGCTTATGTATCTAACAGAGTTCCTGAAATTGCAGATGAATTTTACAAAATAGACGATGCTATGAAAGCCGGTTTTGGATGGGAAAATGGACCATTTGAAATTTGGGATGCAATTGGTGTTGAAAAAGGAATTGAAATCATGAAAGCAGAAGGTTTAGCTCCTGCTGCATGGGTAAATGATATGTTAGCTTCTGGAAATACCAGTTTTTATTCTGTAAAAGAAGGTGCAACGTTTTTCTACAATATTCCAACTAAAACACAAACAAAAGTTCCGGGTCAAGACGCCTTTATTATCCTAAATAATATTCGCGAAAGCAAAAAAGTATGGAGCAATAGCGGTGCAATTATCCAAGATTTAGGAGATGGAATATTGAATTTAGAGTTCCAATCTAAAATGAACACAATTGGTGGTGATGTTTTACAAGCTATCAATAAAGCAATTGATTTATCTGAGAAAGAATATCAAGGATTGGTTATTGGGAATCAAGCAGCTAACTTCTCAGTGGGTGCCAATATTGGAATGATATTCATGATGGCTGTGGAGCAAGAGTATGATGAGTTAAATATGGCAATCAAAATGTTCCAAGACACGATGATGCGGGTACGTTACTCTGGAATTCCAGTTGTAGTAGCACCACACGGAATGACTTTTGGTGGTGGTTGCGAAATGAGTTTGCATGCTGACAAAGTTGTTGCTGCAGCAGAAACCTATATGGGATTAGTTGAATTTGGTGTTGGGGTTATTCCTGGCGGTGGTGGATCTAAAGAATTGGCTATGCGTGCCTCTGATTTATTCCATAAAAATGATGTAGAGTTAAATGTATTGCAAGAGTATTTCTTGACTATCGCAATGGCAAAAGTATCTACATCAGGATACGAGGCATTTGACACTGGATTACTTCAACATGGTAAAGATATCATTGTAATCAATAGAGACAGACAGATTGCAGAAGCAAAAAAACATGCGCTCTTGATGGCCGAAGCTGGTTACACACAACCAATACGTAGAACGGATGTAAAAGTACTTGGAAAACAAGCTCTTGGGATGTTCTTAGTAGGTACAGATCAAATGGAAGCTGGAAAATACATCTCTGAACATGATAAAAAAATAGCTAATAAACTAGCTTACGTAATGGCAGGTGGTGATTTATCTGAGCCAACACTAGTTAGCGAACAATATTTATTGGATATCGAAAGAGAAGCTTTCTTATCATTATGTACAGAGAGAAAAACATTAGAAAGAATCCAATTTATGTTGACCAAAGGGAAACCGTTGAGAAATTAATTTTAAACAATAAATTAAGACTTATAAATTAAAACTTATTATCGTTTAAAAATTTACGAGTCAAAATTCAAAATACTAGTTATGAAAACAGCCTATATAGTAAAAGCATACAGAACAGCCGTGGGGAAAGCCCCAAAAGGAGTGTTCAGATTTAAACGTCCTGATGAATTAGCAGCAGAAACCATCGAATTTATGATGAATGAGTTGCCAAATTTTGATAAAACTCGCATTGATGACGTAATGGTAGGAAATGCAATGCCAGAGGCAGAACAAGGATTAAACGTTGCGAGACTTATTTCGTTAATGGGTTTAAAAGTAGAGGACGTTCCTGGTGTTACTGTAAATAGATATTGTGCTTCTGGTTTGGAAACTATTGGAATGGCTACTGCCAAAATCCAATCAGGTATGGCACATTGTATTATTGCAGGTGGAGCTGAAAGCATGAGTTTTATCCCAATGGGAGGTTACAAACCAACTCCGGATTATGCTGTTGCAAAAGCTGGAAACGAGGATTACTACTGGGGAATGGGACTTACTGCTGAGGCGGTAGCACAACAATTTAAAGTATCTCGTGAAGACCAAGATGAGTTTGCATATCACTCACACATGAAAGCTTTACAAGCACAAGCTGATGGTAAATTTGACAAGCAAATTGTTCCTATTACAGTGGAACAAACATTCCTTAACGAAAACGGGAAAAAAGAAACCAAATCATACGTAGTAAACAAAGACGAAGGTCCAAGAGCTGGTACATCAAAAGAAGCTTTGGCTGGATTACGTCCTGTTTTTGAAGCAAATGGTAGTGTAACCGCAGGAAACTCATCACAAATGAGTGATGGTGCCGCTTTTGTTTTGATCATGAGCGAAGAAATGGTAAAAGAGTACAACTTAGAACCAATTGCTCGTTTGGTAAATTTCGCATCAGCAGGAGTTGAGCCTAGAATTATGGGTATTGGACCAGTAAAAGCAATACCAAAAGTACTGAAACAAGCAGGTTTGACAATTAATGACATTGATTTAATAGAGTTAAACGAAGCTTTTGCCTCTCAAGCATTAGCTGTAACCCGTGAATTAGACTTAAATCCAGAAATCATTAATGTAAATGGAGGTGCTATTGCACTAGGTCATCCACTAGGATGTACTGGAGCAAAATTATCAGTACAATTGTTTGACGAAATGAAACGCAGAGGAAGCAAATACGGAATTGTAAGTATGTGTGTTGGGACTGGACAAGGAAGTGCGGGGATTTATGAGTTGTTATAATTAAAATATTCATCCTTTTTTGTCATTCCGACGAAGGAGGAATCCCATAACAAATTAGAGACGGAATACTATACTGAGATTCCTCCTTCGTCGGAATGACAAGGCTGAGGATTTAGATTTTAAATTAAAAACATATTAAAAAATAAAAAAATGGCAGATACAATTGAAAAAAACGTAACCCGTGGTGGTCAGTTTTTAGTTAAAGAAACAAAATGTGAAGATATTTTCACACCTGAAGATTTTACAGAAGAGCAATTAATGATGCGTGACTCTGTAAAAGAGTTTGTAGACAAAGAGTTGTGGGCTCACAAAGATCGTTTTGAAAAAAAGGATTACGCATACACGGAAGAAACCATGAGAAAAGCGGGTGAACTTGGACTTTTAGGAGTTGCAGTTCCTGAAGCTTACGGTGGATTAGGAATGGGATTTGTATCAACTATGTTAGTATGTGATTACATTTCTGGAGCAACTGGATCGTTCTCAACTGCTTTTGGAGCTCACACAGGAATTGGAACTATGCCAATTACTTTATACGGAACAGAAGAACAAAAACAAAAATACGTTCCTAAATTAGCTTCAGGCGAATGGTTTGGTGCTTATTGCCTTACGGAGCCAGGAGCTGGATCTGATGCAAATTCAGGAAAAACTAAAGCAGTTTTATCAGAAGATGGAACACATTATAAAATCACTGGACAAAAAATGTGGATTTCGAATGCAGGATTCTGTTCTTTGTTTATTGTTTTCGCCCGTATTGGTGATGATAAAAACATTACTGGTTTCATCTTAGAAAACACAGCTGATAACGGAATTTCGATGGGTGAAGAAGAGCATAAATTAGGAATTCGTGCTTCCTCTACTCGTCAAGTTTTCTTTAACGAAACAAAAGTTCCTGTTGAAAACATGTTATCTGAAAGAGGTAATGGTTTTAAAATAGCAATGAACGCACTTAACGTAGGTCGTATCAAATTGGCAGCTGCTTGTCTTGATGCACAACGTAGAGTGATTACAGGATCTGTAAAATATGCTAATGAGAGAATCCAGTTTAATACTGCAATTTCACAATTTGGAGCTATTCGTGCAAAACTAGCTGAAATGGCAACATCTTGCTACGCTGGAGAAAGTGCTTCTTACCGTGCAGCTAAAGATATTGAAGACAGAATCATTGCACGTGAAGCAGAAGGAACATCTCATCAAGAAGCTGAATTAAAAGGGGTTGAAGAATATGCTATCGAATGTTCTATCTTGAAAGTAGCCGTTTCAGAAGATGTTCAAAACTGTTCTGATGAAGGAATTCAAATTTTTGGAGGTATGGGATTCTCTGAGGATACTCCAATGGAAAGCGCATGGAGAGATGCAAGAATTGCTCGTATTTACGAAGGTACAAATGAGATTAACAGAATGCTTTCAGTAGGTATGTTAATTAAAAAAGCAATGAAAGGGCATGTCGATTTATTAGGACCTGCTATGAAAGTATCTGAAGAATTGATGGGAATTCCATCATTTGACACACCAGACTACTCTGAATTATTTGCAGAGGAAAAAGAAATCATCAAAAACTTGAAGAAATCTTTCTTGATGGTTGCTGGTAGTGCTGTTCAAAAATTTGGAGCGGACTTAGATGCACACCAACAATTATTAATGGCTGCTTCCGATATGCTAATTGAGGTTTATATGGCAGAAAGTACTATATTAAGAACTGAAAAATTGGCTAAAAAAGAAGGAGAAGATAAAGTACAAGAACAAATTGCAATGGCTAAACTGTATTTATACAAAGCCGTTGATATTGTAAACCAAAAAGGAAAAGAAAGTATTATTTCTTTTGCTGAAGGTGATGAGCAACGTATGATGTTAATGGGATTACGTCGTTTTACAAAATACACAAACATGCCAAATGTAGTGGCATTAAGAGAAACAATTACTGCTAAACTAGTAGCAGAGAATGAATATTGTTTCTAATAAAAGTTAGTTTTTAGTTTTTTTTTAACCGCCTTGTACCTGCAAAAAAACAAGGCGGTTTTTTAATGCAAACTATTTTTAAACAATCTACTATTTCTTAAAAATGATATTTAAATAAAGTAAGCTCCAATAAATATTCGAAAAAATTATTTCACCTCATTCACCTCTATTACTTCTACTTTAATAGCTACCGCATAATCATTTGGGACAATTTTATTGCCATGAGCATTCGCATATACTTTAGTAAACTCGGCACCAAAATATAATATGATTGCCGAATAGTATACCCAAACTAAAATAATTACAATAGAGCCTGCTGCACCATAAACAGTAGCAACCGTTGACCTTCCTAAGTAAAAACCTATTGCAAATTTTCCTATCATAAAAAAGAAAGAGGTAAAACCAGAACCTATTAAAGCATCTTTCCACACAATTTCACCATCCGGTAATGTTTTAAAAATCACCGAAAATAAAATGGTTGTGGTTATAAATAACACGATAATATTCAATACATAAAAAATATAAACGGTAGTATCCGGAAAGTTAATAATCAAACGTGCATTGATTACATCCATCATTGTATTAAGTATTAAACTAACCATGAGCAAGAATCCCACCGATGCAATCATTGAAAAAGACATCAATCTGTTCTTAACAAACTTCATGAAACCTTTATTAGGTTTAGCTCGTAAACCCCAAATAAAATTAATAGAACTTTGAATTTCAGCAAAGACTCCCGATGCCCCAACAAGGAGCATAATCCCACCAAAGAGGGCAGCAAAAGTATTACTATCTGAAAGTTCAATGTTTTTAATTGTTTCTTGAATTTGCAAAGCGGCTTGATTGCCAACCATCCCGTTTATTTGTCCGAAAAAACGCCCCGTAACAGCTTCTTTTCCAAAGAAAAAACTAAAAATTGAAAGTATAATAATGAGTAACGGCGGTAACGAAAAAATAGTGAAATATGATAAAGAGGCACTCAATTTTATAGCGTTATCATTTTCAAACTCTTCGTAGGTTCTTTTTAAAATACTCCAGCCGTCTTTAGCTAATTTTCTTTTTTTCATTTAAATAAAATGTATATGTAAATATTCAATTGAGATCTAACAATGATGTTGCTAACAACAAATATTTGATTTTCAAAATTACAAAGAAGTACGACACAAAATAGAAATGAATTTTACATAATTTAAACTAAATCATATATCAACAACCTGTAATCCTAAAACATCTCAAAATTTAAGTCTTTCTTAACCCCTTTTGAAATGTATTTCCATAATTTTATAGAGTAAATGAATAAAGACATTAGATATGAAAAACAATAACAGTAGAAGAAACTTTTTAAAACAAACGGCAATACTTTCAACAGGAACTATATTAGCAAGTAGCGTATTACAAGGGGCTTTTGCAAATACTACGTCTTCCCTACTTGAAGATGTAACACATAAAATTGAAGATAAAAACACTATCGAAGGCGCATTTGTTCTTCCTAAATTACCTTATTCTACTGATGCTCTTGAGCCTCATATTGATAAAACTACAATGGAAATTCATTATAGTAAACATCATCAAGCCTACGTGACCAACTTGAATAAGGCAATAGGAACTCTAGATAAAAAGCTCATTGAATATTCTAACTCGCTCGAAACTATATTTGAAAAAATGTCACAGTTTCCGGATGCTGTTAGAAATAATGCGGGAGGCCATTACAATCACACCTTATTTTGGGAGTTACTCTCGCCTGCTGGAGGTGGTTTGCCAAAAGGAAAACTCGCCGAAGCAATTACAAGTAGTTATGGATCATTTGATGAATTCAAAAAACAATTTGCTGATGCATCTATGAAACGTTTTGGTTCTGGTTGGGCATGGTTAGTGGTTAAAGATGGGAAATTAGTTATTGGTTCTACAGCAAATCAAGACAATCCATTAATGAGTTTACGAGGTAAAGGATTAAAAGGAAGACCTATTTTAGCTCTAGACGTTTGGGAACACGCTTATTATCTAAAAAATCAAAACCGAAGAGCTGATTATATAGCTTCTTTTTGGAATGTTATCAATTGGGATGCTGCTGAAGCTTTATTCAATTCTTAAATACCTGAAAGGCCCTGTTTTATTGCAATTCAGGGCTTCTTATTATAAAACACTTGTTGCATCAAAATCCAATTTTACAAATTTAATTCATATTTGAAATAAATAAAGGTTTGATTCTGAGTGTTTTTTTATCAAAAATTATAACATTTAAATTTAACTTGTTTAAAACTATTAAAACAATACTAATTAATTGTAGTATGTGTGTTAAACTAAAAAGCTCCAGTTAAAACTATCGCAAAAAAGTATAGCTTTGTACCTTCAAATTAAAGCAATGATTAACCCTTCGGCATCAGGTTGGATAGATAAATTTTTTATAGAACAAAAAATTTCAGAAAAAACGGTTTCTAAAACTACTGATACATTTTATCAAAAAGTTAGAGATACAGGGTTTATTTATGGCCACATAATTACATTTGATACCGTAAATACAATTGAAACTAAAGGCTGGTTTAAAGAGGAAATCTCTAAAGTTGCATTATTAAATACTTTATATGGTGTTTTTTGTTTGACCAAAAACGAAATAAGTTCTGAAAATTTCATCAAACAAACAGTTACTTTTTATAACCAAATGAATCCTCAAGGTTTCAATTTATTTAAAAAAATACTTCCTAAAAATTCACTTTCATTAACACTCGAAAAAATAATTGATGAGCGTGTTCAAACGAATGACAGTATTATCAGTAAAAATTTTTCACATCTGGTAACAAATGCTTTACTATTTATAGATGTTTTGGCCTTTCGCCAATACTTAATACATGGTGAAATACCAGAAAAATATCTTAAGAAAATAGAAGAAACAATTGTAAATATTGTGACGCTAGCTTTAAAAACTAAATCTAAAAAATCACAATATGATGATTTATTAATAAAACTATTTGAAGCTTCTATACGGTACAGTAAATTTTCCAGAATCTCTGTACAAAGTTTGGAAACACTACAATTAGATTATTTTACGAATGAATTAGAACAATATTATTTAATAGATATTGCTGGAATGGCTTTATGGAGTGATGGCAAAATTGAGAATAACGAAGCTTATTTTTTACATACATTGGCAGAAACAGTATCTATTTCAGATAATTTTGTAAGGCAAAGTATAGATAGCACTGATGCATTTATAACCAAACATAAAAAAGAAATACCGTATTTCAACTATTCAAATCCTATGAAGCATTTTTATGATCAAACGACTCAAAGTGTTGTTACGCTCATAAGCCGAAATAAAAATAGGTTGATAAAGGAAATTGTGCAAAGCAAAGAATTAATGGTGTTATTAGCTTATTCCACCCGAAGAGATCTTGATGAAAAAGAAAAGAAAAAAGTTAAAAAACAATTGTTAGAAATTTGTAAAACCATTCCGTCCCTGACTATTTTTTTGCTCCCAGGAGGAAGTCTACTCTTGCCTATTTTAATCAAATTTATACCTACATTATTGCCATCTACCTTTAATGAAAATCTGGATAAGGATAACTATTAAAAAACACTATTCTTAACAGTCCTAAGAAAAATTAGACAAATTAATCATTAATTAGGATATTAATAAACTTGATATTTTTTCGGGTTTATCTTATTTGAATTTCACTAAATTCTTTATTTATTAAAATTAATTTACTCATTGATTTCTTAATTTGTTTGTTACCTAAATTTTAGTTTTGAACATAAAAATAGTAGGTATTAATATTCAATTCATAAAATTAAAAAAAACAGAAAAACCAGATAAAATCATCCGATTTTATCTGGTTTTTTAAAATTCGACAATAAATTTACAAGGTTTCCTCTAACCAAGCTTGCATCATCCAAATAGTTTTTTCTTGTTCTGATATAAAATCACTCATCATTGAATTTGTACCTTCATCATTAATTTCACCCGTTTTCGTCAGGATTTTTCTTTCTATCTTTAACAAATGAGACAACGACGTAACTATCAAATGTACTGCTTCCTCATCTTTTGAAACATTTTTACCTACAACTAACTGATTGTTTTTAATGTAATCCTCAAAAGTATGCAATGGCGTTCCTCCTACTGTAAGAACCCTTTCAGCAATTAAATCAATTTTAATTTGAGCATCAGTATATAATTCTTCAAATTTAACATGTAAATCAAAAAAACGTTTCCCCCTTATATTCCAATGAATACCTCTTAAATTTTGATAATACACTTGAAAATTAGACAACAAAATATTCAATTCACTTACAATCAATTCTGATTCTTTAATTGGTAATCCTAAGATATTTGTTTTCACAATTTAAATTTTTAAACAAAATTACGCAATAAAACACCACTTTACACTATAAGTCAAATTGATTGTTTTTATATTTGCATCAGAAATTACTATAAAAATGACAATAACTCAATTAAAATATGTTTTGGCTGTTGCCGAATACAAAAATTTCACGCTAGCTGCCGAAAAATGTTTTGTAACTCAACCTACATTGAGCATGCAAATTCAAAAAATAGAAGAAGAGTTAAGCATTCAGATATTCGACCGATCAAAAAAACCAATACAACTCACTGATATTGGTCAAAAAATTGTCAATCAAGCAAAAAATATTGTCAATGAAGCTGATCGAATTCAAGACATTGTAGAGCAACAAAAAGGATTTATAGGTGGGGAATTCAGATTGGGAATAATTCCAACCATTATGCCTACACTTTTACCTATGTTCTTGAATAATTTTATAAAAAAGTATCCTAAAGTAAAACTCATAATCGAAGAGTTGAATACGGACGAAATAATAATAAAACTCAACAATGGTCATCTTGATGCCGCCATTGCCTCTACTCCATTGATGGAAGAAAAAATAAAGGAAATTGTATTGTATTACGAACCTTTTGTAGCATACATTCCAGAAAGCCACCATCATTTTCAGAAAGAAGAAATTGAGGTTTCAGACTTAAACTTAGATGAAATTTTGCTATTGCAAGACGGACACTGTTTTAGAGATGGAATTTTAAATTTATGTAAAAATGTAACTAAAAATGAAACAAGTCGTTTTCAAATTGAAAGCGGAAGTTTTGAAACTCTTATTAAATTAGCAGATGAAGGTTTGGGTACAACTTTGCTTCCTTATTTGCACACCCTTGATTTGAAAGAAACCGATAAATTAAAACTGCGCCATTTTAAGGAACCTAAACCAGCTAGAGAAGTCAGCTTAATTTTTCCTAAAAGCGAATTAAAAATACAAATAATAGATGCTCTTAGAAATACAATTGCAGGAGTCATAAAAGGTGCCATCGTATTTCAAAATGTACAAATTATAAGCTCACTTCCTAAAAAATAAAAAAAGGAACCTTTTTGAGGTTCCTTTTTTTTATGAATTTACTATTAATAAACATTGTTTTAATTCTGGTTTTCCAATGGTAAAATTTATTAACCATTCTCGCAATTGCTCCATTTCGTATGGTAGTAATGTTTTTATGGCTTTTTCTAATTCCTTGCAAAAAAGCAATGGATCAAAACTCACTCTTTCTAAAATTGATTTTGTATAATCATACATGATTTTTGACATAGTAAACGTTGATTTTAGTTAGATTTTGATTCTAAAGTGTGGTAAAAATACATATTTATTTTTTACAACATCATTATTTAACTTAGTTTTAATTATTTTTATTTTACATGATCAAACTTGCACAAAAAAAACAAATAAATTATTGAAAACAAGAGATTTAAACAATAATCATCACCCTTTATTAGCACGAAACATTTCTCTTTTTCCGGGTGGCCCAGCAAGTTTTTCAACAGTAAAGCCCACTTCAATCATACTCCTTTTTACAACTCCTCGAGCGGCATAAGTAACCAGTACACCATTCGCTTTAAGCGCCTTATACATCTTCTCAAAAATAGCAGTGCTCCACAATTCAGGTTGTACTCTATAGCCAAAAGCATCAAAATAAATCAAATCATATCTATCAATATCGTCAATTTCTTCAAAAAATTGTTTCCTTTTCGTAAGTGAAAAATCATCTCTTAAATTAATTTTTTCTCCCCAATTACTTTCATGCATTTTATCGAAAATTGCACTTTCTGGCATTGCATTTAATTCTGTAACATAATTCATCAGTAAAACTTCATCTACCGAAATTGGATAGGCTTCTACTCCAACATAATCAATTGATTGCTGCATTTTTTTTGCCTCCAGCAACGTGATAAAGGCATTTAAACCAGTGCCAAAGCCTATTTCTAAAATAGAAACATTTCTGTTTTGAAATAACGAAAGACCATTTTTAATAAATACATGTTGTGCTTCCTGTATGGCGCCATGTTTAGAATGATAACATTCGTCCCAATCTGCTAAGTGAATGGTCGTTGAGCCATCAAGTGTTTGGATTATTTCTCTTTTCAAAACTGGAAATTTGAGGTTGTTGTGAATTAAAAACTGTAATTGATGTCCAAAATTAATCAAAATCTAATACGTTTGACTCTGAAAAATTTAAATTTATTGTAGAATCAATAGAATTGGCCATAATTTTTTTGTTTTGTCTAAAATGCAAACAAATCTTAGTTACATACAATAATTAAAAGTTTTTTGACAAGTCTTTTGTTGATTTTTATTTAATTTTGCAAAGATTAAACCGCAACTTATAAAACAAAAGTCTTTTTTATTAAGTTCCAGTTTGTCATTAAAAAAAAAACCAAAAAACAATATATTACTATGAGTACTACTCAAACTAACAAAATTGAAACAATAAAAGCTTCCTCTACAAAAATAAACGAGGTTGATTTTTCAAACTTAAGCTTTGGTTCTGTTTTTACAGATCATCTATTTGAATGTGATTATAAAAACGGGGAATGGCAAAAACCGGTCATTAAACCTTACGCACCTTTTTTGTTAGACCCATCTACAAGAGTATTTCATTATGGTCAAGCAATTTTTGAAGGTATGAAAGCTTACAAAGATGAAAATGATGACGTTTGGCTTTTTAGACCTGATGAAAACTACAAGCGTTTTAATACCTCGGCAGTAAGAATGGCTATGCCAGAAGTTCCCGAAGATATATTTATGAGCGGTTTAAATCAATTGTTGCAATTAGACGAAGCTTGGATAAAAAAAGGAAAAGGAAATGCCATGTATATCAGACCATTTATGATTGCAACTGGTACTGGAGTTATTGCTAATCCTTCTGATAACTACAAATTCATGATTATTTTATCACCTGTTAGTTCGTACTATTCTGGTGAAGTAAAGGTTCTTATAGCAGAACATTACAGTAGAGCTGCAAATGGAGGAATAGGAGCTGCAAAAGCTGCTGGGAATTATGCAGCTCAATTTTACCCAACTAATCTAGCCAATAAAGAAGGTTTTCAACAGGTAATTTGGACTGATGATGCAACACACACTAAACTGGAAGAAGCGGGTACAATGAATGTGTTTTTTAGAATAAACGATACATTACTAACTGCTCCGGTAAGCGAAAGAATTCTTGATGGTGTGACTAGAAAAACACTTATTGATCTAGCAAAAAGTATTGGTATACAAGTAGAAGTACGTTCTGTATTAGTATCTGAACTTGTTGAAGCTGCTAAAAACGGATCTTTGAAAGAAATTTTTGGTGCTGGAACTGCTGCTGTAGTAAGTGTTATTTCTGGATTTTCTTATCAAGATGTATATTATGAATTACCGAAGATTGAATTTACAATGGCTTTACAACTTAAAACTAAATTAGAAAATATTCAAAATAAATTGGAAGAAGATAATTTTGGATGGACTGTTAAAATATAAATCCAATATTACATAATTTTAAAAAAGCGATTTTCAAGTTGAAAATCGCTTTTTTTATAGCATAGTTTATGATCAAATAAAAACTTTGTACGCCACAGTTTATTCTTCAATTATTTTTGAAAAATCAGGTTTAAAATAATTTGGCCCTTTCATGACTTTCCCATCTTCACGATAAATAGGCTTTCCGTCTTCGCCTAATTTACTCATATTACTTCGTTGGATTTCATCAAAAACTGCTTCTATTTTATGTTGCAAACCATGTTCTATAATGGTCCCGCACAAAATATACATCATATCACCCAATGCATCCGCAATTTCTACTAAATCATTGTTTTGAACTGCTTCAAGATATTCTTCATTTTCCTCTTTCATTAAGTTGTAACGAAGTGTGTGTTTGCTTTCACCTAAATTAGCTTTAGGTATTTCACTATGACCTATTTCAAAAGCCGTGTGAAATTCTTTAACTGAGTTTATCTGTTTTTGCATATTTTATTTTGTTAAATGAAAAGGCAAATTAGCAACTATTTCTAAACTATTAACTAAATTTGCTGGAAATAATTTATACTATGTTTAGTCAAGGTCAATTAGTGTTTGCAGGATTATTTTTTGTTGCTTTTGTTATTGCTGCAATTTATGCCTATCGAAAAGATTTAAAAATCCACAAAGAATTTTATAAAGGGAATTACAAAATTCTAATAGGATTTGTGGTTTTTATTGGGATTCTGTTTTTGATAAAAGTATTTTTCAAACGCTAGTTTTTAAAATACTTGACAAAGTAAATTACAATTCTTACCTAGTTTTCTTCAAAAAAGCATCAGATACAAACAATTGAAAATTGTAAAATCATCTATAATTTTGCACATTAACATAGTGTAAAATACGATTGATTTATAAATTAATCCATATTTATTTAACACTTTCGATGACTTGTAAATAAAACCTTTAACTTTACAAAAATTAACAAACCTGTATATTATGAGGATTTTAAAATACTTATTTCTTTTACTATTGCTAAGTTTTGTGGCGTTATCCATTTTTGTGGCAACTCAAAAAGGAGATTTTACCGTAGAAAGAAGTCAAATCATAAATTCTCCTAAATCAACTGTATTTAATTTTGTTAATGATTATAGAAACTGGGAAGATTTTAGTTCTTGGGTTCTTGATGATCCAGCAATGCAAATTAGATATGCAATAAAAACAACTGGTCCCGGTGCTAACTTTTCTTGGGAAGGCAAAGAAAGTAGCGGTGATATCATGACTCTTTCAGTAAAAGAAAATGACAGTATTGTTCAAAAAATGAATTTAGATGGAACTTCATCATCTGTGTTGTGGAGTTTTAAAGATACAATAGGCGGAACAAAAGTAACCTGGAAAAATACTGGTAAAATGAGTTTCACCATGAAAGTTTACTCTACTTTTAATGGGGGAATACATAAAATAATGGAAGAAATGTATGAAAAGAGTTTAGCTAATTTAGATAAAAACCTTGATTTCGAAATTAATACACATACTGTTAAAGTAAACGGATTAGTAAAAAAACTTGGCACTTTTTACTTGAGACAGACTTTTACTAGTGAGATTTCTAAGGTAACTAAAAACTCCCAAATCGTGTTTCCAAAAATAATTGCTTTTTGTAAACAAAATAATATCGAATTAAACGGAAAGCCATTTATAATTTACCACACCTACGATACAGTAAATGGATTGACTAAATTATCCTTTTGTATACCTATAAAAAATCAAATTCTAACAAGTTCAGGAAGTGATATTTTAACAGGAAAAATGGAACCATTTGACGCCATTAAAACAACTTTAACTGGAGATTATTCGCATACAAAAAAAGCTTTAGATAAAGCTAAAACACACATTAATACTAATCGAATTACTCTTGACCCAACTTTTTCTCATGTTGAGAATTTTACCATAAGCAAAACCGAAATTAAAAATCCTTCAAAATGGGTTACGGAAATTTATTATCCAATACAACCTAAAGCAATTCCAGTAATACCCGCAAAGGTTTTCACTACGACAGTTCCTAAGACTGCTGAAGCCATCAAAACGCCTGCGCCGATAATAAATAAGGAAGAAGAGGAATCTGAATTTTAATTTTTTTATTAGCTAAATAAACCTTTTTCATAAATTCTATTCTAACTCTTAAATAATCGCTTTGCAAGAAGAACAGGAATTTATAAAACAATTGTTAAACCCTAAAACGCAAAATAATGCGTTTCAGCAGTTATTACAAGATTATCAAAAACCGTTATACAATCATATACGCAACATAGTCTTAAATCACGATGACGCTGATGATGTCTTGCAGAATACATTTATAAAAATATTTCAAAATGTGAAAAATTTCAAAGGAGAAAGTAAACTTTTTTCATGGATGTATCGCATTGCAACTAATGAAGCCTTGACATTTTTGAAACAAAAATCAAAAATAAGCGGTATTTCATCCGAAACTTTACAAAACAAAACTATTGATAATCTGGAAGCCGACGTTTTTTTTGACGGAAATGAAATTCAAATCCAATTACAAAAAGCTATTGCATTATTGCCTGAAAAGCAACAATTAATTTTTAAAATGAAATATTTTCAAGAACTGAAATATGAGGAAATTTCAGAAATTCTGGGAACCACTGTTGGAGGATTAAAAGCATCCTATCATCTTGCAGTAAAAAAAATTGAAGCTTTTGTTTCTTCAAATTAAACCTTTTAGCTAGAACACGGTCTAAATAATATTATGAAAACATTTAAATTAGAGAACGAACCTAAAATTGAAACTGGATTTAAAACTCCAGAACATTATTTTGAAAATTTTTCAATCAAAATGATGGAGCAATTGCCTACAGACGAGCCTAAAGTAATTTCTATTTTTCAAAAAAGAAAAACTTTAATCCTATCAGTAGCTGCAGTTTTAATACTTGCTCTGATGATTCCAATTTTAAGTCCTTCTTCGACAAACACACAAGAATTAGATGCTGTGGCATTAGAAAATTATATTACCTATCAATCTAATGTAAATCAATATGATTTGATAAGTGTATTAGAAACCGAAGATATTAATAACATAAAAACAGGTATTGTTATAGAGGATGAAGCTATCGAAGATCATTTATCAACAAATTCAAACTTAGAGAATCTCATTTCTGAATAAATCATATATGTACAGCTTTCTTTTAAAGCTATAATTAAATAAATAAAAAATGAATCTAAAAAAATTATTACCAATACTATTGCTATTTGTTTCCTTCAACTTTTACGCTCAAGGCGAAAGTATGAAAGAGAAAAAAATGCAAATAAAAGCCTTAAAAGTAGCTTTTTTTACAACTGAATTAGACTTCACTACCAATGAAGCAGAAAGATTCTGGCCCATTTACAATGCATTTGATGATAAACAGTTTGAACTGAGACATCAAAAAATGAAAACCTACATGAGAAGAATGAATGATGGCTCGCTTGACAAAATAACTGAAAAAGAAGCTAATATCTTTTTAGCTCAAATAGAGGATACTGAAGAAGAGTTGTTTTTGTTGCGAAAAAAATTCATGAAAAATGTGAAAACCATTTTACCAGCCGTAAAAATAGTTAAACTCAAAAAAGCCGAAGAAGATTTTAATAGAAAATTGCTACAACAATATCGAAACAAAGGTCACAAAAGCCATTAATCTTATTTTATTAATTCAAAAAAAATACCCTAAACACTAATTGTATTGGATTTAGGGTATTTTTATTATTTAAAATTGATGCGAATCATTTTATTTTGTCCAGCTGCAATTGCCGTATCTTTATCAATAAACCTGATGGTATTAAGAGTAGAATCAGTAGATAATTGCTTCCATGAAACACCCGCATTGGAGGAATAATAAACTCCTGAAAAGCCAACAGTTACAAGACCATTACCCTTACTTTCGGGAACATATTGCACACAAGAAGCATATCCAAAAGCTTGATTTTCTGCTACTAACTTCCATGTTTTCCCCCCATCAGTTGTGATTGCTTTATTAGAAAAATTTTGATTGCGTACCTCATAATCTCCACCAGTTATAAACCCAGTTTGAGCATCATAAAAATCAGCAGTAAAAATTCCAGTCATCGACTTGCCTTGCACTATTGGAGTTTCATAAACAGTCCAAGTATTCCCTTTATCTGGAGAATAAAATACTCTCGATTTTTTGCCGCCGGAAGCAATCCATGTGTTATTCCCTTTGATAATAATATTTGTGTTACTTGCCGCAAAAGCAGCTTCTCCATCCATCACTTTTGGTAAACTTTTCGAGGGAACTTTATTCCATGAATTTCCGCCGTCACGAGTGATTATTATATTCAAACAATCGGCTATTGGGTCTCCCATAGCTATTCCTTCTTTATCATTCCAAAATTGCATACTATCATAAAACACTTTTTCATGATTTTCTTCATACACTAATTTCGTCTTTTTTCCGTCTTTAGAAATTTGATATAATAAAGCTGGATTTCCAACATTTAAAATAAAAACATGCTTATTAGTTTTGGCATTACTTCTAAACTCAAGCTTAAGAGAATCTTTGATAATTTTGCTTTCAAATTTTTGATTGTTATCCAAATCAAAAAAACCAAATCTTCCTTTATCAGCAGCATACCAAATTTTATTTGCATCAACCACAATAGCTCTAATACTTATTTTATCCTGAAATAATGTATCAATCACAATGGAATTAAACTCAGCATCGGTTTTTGCAACAATATTAGCTATTTTACAGGATACTAAAACATTTGAAATCAACAGAATCAAAAAAAAAGTTCTCATTTTTTATACATTTTCTGCTAAATTACAATTAATAATAAGAATAGAAAATAAGGATAAAATTAATTGGCATAGTAATTGGATAATCAAAAAAAAGAATAAACTTAATTCAATTAATTATGAAAACGAAACTATTTCTATTGAGTCTATTGACTACTGTTTTCGCAACACAAATACAGGCGCAGGATAGAACATCAGTCAATGCAATGAATAACGAAATCAGCGACAATCTTGATTTGAGAGCTGTTGCTTCTATTTTTGGTGACTCAAGAAATCTACAAGATTTTGAACGTCGCCTTAATGATCCTGAACTACAAATATCAAATCTAGATTTGAATAATGACAATGAGGTAGATTATTTAAGAGTTATAGAAACTGTTGAAAATAGGACTCACGTTATTATAATTCAATCTGTTTTAGACAGAGACGTGTATCAAGATGTCGCTACGATTGATGTTGAGAAAGATAGAAATAACCAAATTCACGTTCAAGTAGTAGGAGATGTTTACATGTATGGGCAAAATTATATTTATGAGCCAGTATATTATAATACGCCATTAATTTACGCATCATTCTGGTCTGCTAATTATAGCCCTTATTACTCTAGCTGGAATTGGGGATATTATCCATCCTATTATTATGCTTGGAATCCGTTCCCAATTTTTAGATATAGAAATAATATCAACATTTGTTTAAACATTAATAATAATTACAATTATGTTAATTACAGGAGAAGTGAGCGAGCAATTGTTCTTCACAGTTCCAGACGTTCTAATGGTTATGAAAGACAACACCCAAATCAATCGTTCTCCAGAAGAAATGCTACTGTAACAAACCGTTATGAGTTAGAACAAAGAAGAGGTCCAAGAAATGAAGTTGGTTACTCTAACAGAAGAACAGGAAATCAAATAGATAATTCTCAAAACAGAACTAGTTCATCCAGAGAAACAACTCCACAAAGGTCTAGTTCAACAAGAGATTATTCTCAAAATAGAACTAATTCTTCGAGAGAAATAACAGCTCAAAGAGGAAATTCTCAAAGAGATTATTCTCAAAACAGAACTAATTCTTCGAGAGAAATAGCAGCTCAAAGAGGAAATTCTCAAAGAGATTATTCTCAAAACAGAACTAATTCTTCGAGAGAAATAGCAGCTCAAAGAGGAAATTCTCAAAGAGATTATTCTCAAAATAAAACAAGTTCTTCTAATCAAGTTGCGCCACAAAGAGGGAATTCTCAAAAAGATTACTCTCAAAATAGAGTAAGTTCTTCTACTCAAGCTGCACCACAAAGAGGAAGTTCTCAAAGAGATTACTCTCAAAATAGAGCAAGTTCTTCTACTCAAGCTGCACCACAAAGAGGGAATTCTCAAAGAGATTATACTCAAAATAGAACAAGTTCTTCTACTCAAGCTGCGCCACAAAGAGGAAGTTCTCAAAGAGATTACTCTCAAAATAGAGCTAGCACTTCTACTAAGGCTGCACCACAGCGAGGAGAGTCACAAAACAGAGGTAATTCTTCTAGAAATGATAACAAAAGGTCATAAAAAAACTGCTTTAGAAAATTATAAAAACACGGCTCTTTCGACCGTGTTTTTTTATAATATAAAAGGCGCTAATTTATTATAAAAGTGTAAATTTGAAAACTTTTTTAAAATTTTTTCATGGGCAATTCGCATAAAAACATACACAGTCAACTTTCCGCCGCAGGTCTGTTAATTACTTTAGGAATTATATATGGCGACATTGGTACATCACCGTTATATGTAATGAAATCCATTATTGGAGAAAGTGCTATAAACAAGCAATTAATATTAGGTGGATTGTCCTGTATATTTTGGACACTGACTTTACAAACTACACTAAAGTATGTAATCATTACCCTTAATGCTGACAATCATGGTGAAGGTGGTATTTTCTCCTTATATTCTTTAGTAAAAAAAACTAAGATACAGTGGTTAATCGTTCCTGCCATTATTGGGGGGAGTTTATTATTAGCCGAAGGGATTATTACACCTCCTATTTCCGTTTCCTCTGCCGTTGAAGGATTGCATATTTTCAAACCCGATATCCCAACAATCCCTATTGTTATTGCCATCCTTTTTGTGTTGTTCAGCATTCAACAATTTGGAGCCAAACTGGTCAGCAAGTTCTTCTCACCTACCATGTTAGTTTGGTTTTCTATGCTTGCAATTTTAGGATGTATCCAAATTTTTAAAAATGTTGAAATTTTTAAAGCCCTTAATCCGTATTATGGCTACAAACTGTTAACTTCAGATAAAGGTGGTGAAGGTTTTTTAATTCTAGGAGCCGTATTCCTGTGCACAACAGGAGCTGAAGCATTATATTCAGATATGGGACATTGCGGACGACGTAATATCCGAGTGAGTTGGATTTTTGTAAAAACCACATTAATCCTTAATTATTTTGGTCAAGGAGCATTTTTACTGCTACACGAAGGAAAAACATTGGCACAATTAGGAAGTTCGAATCACAATCCATTCTATCTAATTATGGCGGACTGGTTTCAGCCTATCGGAATTATAATTGCCACATTTGCTGCTATCATTGCTTCTCAAGCTTTAATCAGTGGATCATTTACATTGATAAATGAAGCGATGCGTTTGAATTTTTGGCCAAAAGTAAAAATCAATTATCCAACTGATGTTAAAGGACAACTATATATCCCATCAATCAATTGGTTGCTTTTTGTAGGATGTGTTGGAATCATTTTATATTTCAAGGAATCCAAATATATGGAGCATGCCTACGGCCTATCTATAATTTTAGGGATGATGATGACTACAACGTTATTGAATTATTATTTGATAATGAAAAGAGTCAAATGGTATTTTATGACGCCATTAATTACATTATATGCTACCATAGAAATTGGCTTTTTGTATGCTAATATCTCAAAATTCATGGAAGGTGGATATGTAACTTTATTTGTAGCAATATTCATGATTTTCATTATGAGCACTTGGTTTTTAGCTAAAAAAATTAGCAAAACTTATACGCAAATTGTTAAAATTGATGATTATACAAAAGTATTAGGCGAGTTAAGTCATGACGAAACTATACCAAAATATGCTACGCATTTAGTGTATATGACAAATGCTACTCGTTCAGATGAAATTGAAGAAAAAGTGATGTATTCAATCCTTCGAAAAAGACCAAAAAGAGCTGACATATACTGGTTTATACATGTAAATGTGCTAAACGAACCTTATAAAAAAGAATATCGAG
Organism: Flavobacterium glaciei; assembly: GCF_003350545.1. Taxonomy (GTDB): domain Bacteria; phylum Bacteroidota; class Bacteroidia; order Flavobacteriales; family Flavobacteriaceae; genus Flavobacterium; species Flavobacterium glaciei. The sequence continues at coordinate 105,533 of NZ_QQBA01000010.1, read as the reverse complement.
TAACTGAAATCTTAAAAGATGATTTATACAGAGTTGATTTTTACTTAGGCTTCAGAGAACCTACAAAAATCAACTTAATGTTCAAAGAAGTAATCAAAGATATGGTTAGCAAAGGCGAAATGGACATTTCTAGCCGTTATGAATCGTTAAACAAAAACAATATTATAGGTGATTTCAAATTTGTATTGTCAGAAAAATTTCTTTCTAATGATAGTGATTTAACTTTCTTTGAAAAAATTGTAATGAACACATATTTTGTTTTGAAAAAATTCAGTTTGTCTGAAGGGAAAGCTTTTGGTTTAGACAATAGTTCCGTAAAAGTAGAACAATTCCCTATGGTGCTGCATCCACCGGAAATTATCAATATGAAAAGAATAGAACGATCAAATACTAATATGTAATTTCCGTTATTATTCTATCACAATTAGCATTTAAAAAAGTTTTTTTCTTATAAAGAAAAAAACTTTTTTTGTTTACCTACATTTCACAATAATTTTCAAGCAGGACTAGTTCAAACTCGTAAACCACAAATACAAAAATTCACATAAAAAAAACTACCTTTGCACCTCAATTATTTAAAATGAGATTACACAGAAATTTAGTTTACACAACAATAGACGCCTTAAACGCCATTTTTAACGAAGGTGAATATGCGGACAAAGTAGTTGCAAGATCCTTAAAAAAAGACAAACGTTGGGGAAGTTCTGACAGAAAGTTTGTTGCCGAAACCATCTACGAAATTGTACGTTGGAAAAGATTATACGCAGAAATAGCCGAAGTAAAAGAACCATTTGACAGAGATAATCTTTGGAGAATGTTTTCTGTTTGGGCAATCTTAAGAGGCTACCCTATTCCTGATTGGCGCCAACTGGAAGGAACTCCAGAACGAAAAATAAAAGGACGTTTTGACGAACTTTCAAAAGTGAGAGCTCTAAAAGAGTCAATTCCAGACTGGATGGATGAATTAGGAGTAAAAGAATTAGGAGAGAAAGTTTGGGCAACTGAAATAGCAGCTCAAAACCAACCCGCTAAAGTTATATTAAGAGTAAATACACTTAAAACTACCAGAGAAGCGTTACGTGCTATTTTGATGGATTTAAACATTGAAACAGAAACATTGAAAAATCAACCTGATGCTTTAGTTCTTAAAGAAAGAGCCAATGTTTTCCTGACTGATGCTTTCAAACAAGGTTTCTTTGAAGTTCAAGATGCTAATTCACAATTAGTAGCTGCTTTTCTTGATGTTAAACCTGGAATGCGAGTTGTTGATACTTGTGCTGGTGCTGGTGGAAAAACACTACACATTGCTTCTTTGATGGAAAACAAAGGGCAATTAATTGCAATGGATTTGTACGAAAGTAAATTAAAGCAATTAAAAATCAGAGCTAAAAGAGACGGTGCTTTCAATATTGAATATCGCATTATTGACTCTACAAAAATCATAAAAAAATTATACGAAAAAGCGGATCGTGTTTTAATTGACGCTCCATGTAGCGGTTTAGGAGTTTTGAAAAGAAACCCAGACGCTAAATGGAAATTGAAACCAGAATTTATTGATAACATACGTAAAGTACAATCGGAAGTTTTAGAAAGCTATTCTAAAATTGTAAAACCGGGTGGAAAATTAGTGTATGCCACTTGTTCAATATTACCATCAGAAAATCAAGAACAAGTAGAACGCTTTTTGACAACTGACATTGGAAAACAATTCAATTTTATAAAAGACCAAAAAATATTGGCTTCAGAATCTGGTTTTGATGGGTTTTATATGGCTTTGTTAGAACGTAAAGAAAGCTCAGATCAGAAAGAAAAAAGAGTCCAAAAAGAAATAGAATAAAACATAGATTTTAGACTCCAGAATTCACAAAAAAGTCCTCGAAATTTCGAGGACTTTTTTTTATGCGCTATATCTATTTACTTTATTCTTTCTCTTTTTACTATTCCTAATCATTCATAGAGATCAAGAACTCCTCATTAGTTCTTGTTTGTTTGAAACGATCATTTATCAATGTCATCGCTTCTACAGGATTCATATCCGAAAGCATTTTACGCATAATCCACATGCGTTGCAAGGTTTTCTGATCCAATAACATATCGTCGCGTCTTGTACTAGAGGATGTTAAATCGATTGCTGGAAAAATACGTTTGTTAGCAATTTTTCTATCCAATTGCAATTCCATATTACCGGTACCTTTAAATTCTTCAAAAATAACTTCATCCATTTTCGAACCAGTTTCTGTCAAAGCTGTAGCGATAATACTTAATGAACCTCCATTTTCTACATTACGGGCTGCTCCAAAGAAACGTTTTGGTTTTTGCAATGCATTAGCATCAACACCTCCACTTAATACTTTTCCTGACGCTGGCTGAACGGTGTTGTAGGCTCTTGCTAAACGGGTAATAGAATCTAATAAAATGACCACATCATGACCACATTCTACTAATCTCTTAGCTTTTTCAAGGACGATATTTGCTATTTTAACGTGTTCCTGAGGCTCTCTGTCAAAAGTAGAAGCGATTACTTCACCACGCACACTTCGTTGCATATCGGTAACCTCTTCTGGGCGTTCATCAATCAATAAAACAATCAAATAAACTTCAGGATGATTTGCTGCAATAGCATTGGCAATCTCCTTCAATAACATGGTTTTACCCGTTTTAGGTTGAGCAACAATCATTCCACGTTGTCCTTTTCCTATTGGTGAAAACAAATCTATAATTCGGGTTGAAATAGTACTTTGTTTTTCGGCCAATTTAAATTTTTCTGATGGAAAAACAGGCGTTAAATGTTCGAATGAAACTCTGTCACGAACCACTTGAGGATCGTGCCCGTTTATTTTTAAAACTCTAACTAACGGGAAAAATTTCTCTCCTTCTTTTGGCGGACGAACCACTCCTTTTACGGTATCTCCTGTTTTAAGACCGAACAATCTGATTTGAGAAGTCGATAGATAAATATCATCCGGAGAAGCCAAATAATTGTAATCCGAAGACCTTAAGAAACCATATCCATCAGGCATCATTTCAAGAACACCTTCACTTTCTATAATTCCGTCAAATTCAAAGTCTGATGCTGCAAAATTATTTTTTTTATTTTTAAAATTTGGATTTTGATTCCCGTTCCCATTTCCGTTCCCGTTTTGATTGGGATTCGTATTGGGATTTTGGTTCGGGTTCTGATTTACATTTTGCTTCAGTAATTGGTTTGGATTTATCTTTTTTACTGGAGCAACAGGAGTTTCAGTTTTTTCGTTTGTTGCTGTATCTGCAACAATCACATTTTCTCTGTTCCCTTCTTTTACTTCTTCTTTATCCTTTTTTAATGCGATTTTCTTTTCGTAAGCTGATTTATTAAATTTAATAATTTTACCTACTTTTTTATCATTCCCTTCAGATCCTGGCTTTGAAGCCAATTCTTCTTCTTTTGAAACAGGTTCAATAGGAAGATTATTTTCTAATGGAGTACTTATTTCAGCAGCAACTTGTTCTGTTTCAAAAAGAGAATTTGGTTCCGCTTTTTGAATTGCTGCCTTTTTAACAGGAACTATTCTAATCCTTTTAGGTTTATCATCATCAAGGTTATTTTCTTTCTTAGCCTCTAATGCTGAATCAACGCTTGCCACTTGATGTTCTAAAATATGACTTATTAATGTCTCTTTTTTTACACCGTTAAATTTTATGGTTTTAGCTGATTTAGCTATTTCTTGAAGCTCAGAAAGCTTCATTTCTTTTAATGCAGAAATATCAAACATGAATGTTCTATGAGTTTAATTAATTTTTGGAAAAAAATGTAAAAGATAGGTAGTAAACTTTATTTAGAATCAACCGCAGTATGAAGTGCTTACGGTATTATGATGCAATAATACGAATAAAATTTAATCAGACAATAGTATTTATTAAAAAGAAAATATATTTTTGTAAAAGATATTTAACAAATGATACAAAGAATTCAAACTATTTATTTACTACTTGCTTTTGTAACAACAGGCATCTTACTTTTTTTTATTCCGTTGTGGACAATGAGTGATGAAAAAGAGTATTATTTTATGCAAAACCAAGTTTATACCATACTATTGGGATTAAGCACTACGCTGACTTTGTTAAGCATAGTTTCCTATAAAAAAAGACAAAATCAATTTGTTATTGGCAGATTGAATATCATATTAAATTTGATTTTATTAGGATTGTTTGTATATCGTTCACTAAATCTATCTGGAGAAACACCTGCTGTTTCGGAGAAAGGTATTGGGATGTTTCTACCTGTAGTTGCTATCGTGTTATTAGTCTTGGCTAATAAAGCTATCAAAAAGGATGAAGATCTTGTAAAATCTGTGGACAGATTGAGGTAAACCTATAAATTTTAGTTTATTAGTGCGAAGGAAACCCGAATGTAATAGTTCGGGTTTTTTTGTGTCCTGTTTTTATTTTTGAAAATAAAATCGAATAAAAATCTTATAAAATGATATTCTGCTATTTTTTTTATAAATTTGAATATAGTAATCCCAATATGTTACAAAAAATTAGAATCCACCTTGCTGATGACCATCAAATACTTATTGATGGCATTAGTACGTTGTTGCACACCTTACCTGATGTTGAAGTAGTTGGATTCTCTCTCAATGGAGACACAATTTTTCATGAAGTCACCGAAAATAAAGCCGACATTCTTATTTTAGATATAAACATGCCTGAAAAAGATGGAATCGAAGTCATTAAGGAATTTGCAGAAAAAGGATTTCCTTGCAAAATTATTGTATTGTCCAGTTACGATGATTTAAGAATAATAAAGGAAGTCATGAAATTAGGCAGCAGTGGTTATTTAACAAAAAAATGTGCCGGTGAAAATATCGTTGAAGCCATTCAGGCAGTATCTAGAGGTGAAGAATATTTTTGTAAATCAGTAAGAGAAAAAATATTTAATACGGTCACAAAAGACAAAGTAAAATTAATCAAAAATGATTCTGCTATAAACTCTATTTTAACAGATCGTGAATTAGAAATCATAACTTTAATATCCCTGGAGTATAGTGGAAAAGAAATTAGTGACCAACTATTTATCAGCATGAACACCGTTGAAACTCACCGTAAAAATATAATGAAGAAACTAGGTGCAAAAAACTCCATAAGTCTTGTTAAATACGCCCTCAAAAACAAATTAATCAAATCTTGAGGTCTCTATACAAATACGATTTACTTTTAACAAAAAATAGAAAAACTAAAGTATCTATGCCATATAAACAAATAGCTATAGCATTGATATTTTTACTTAATTTCTCTGGAATTACTGTTTTTGCAAATACAAAATCACCCAATAAGGAAGAAGTTACACAACTTGCAAAAGAGGCTAATAAGCAGATGAAAGCTGGTAATTTTGAAAAATCATTAATACAATCAAGACTTGCATTAACATACGCTATAGCCTTAAAAGATGATAATCTAATTGCAACAACTTACAACACAATTGCTGCAAATTTTGATCAATTATCAGAATATGAAAAGGCTTTTTTTTATTACAATAAAGGATTAACCCATGCCAATAAAACGAACAATGATGTTTTAAAAAATTGGATAAATAATAATTTGGGAAACATTTATTGCTTTGACAAAAAACAATATGAAAAAGGAATTTACTACTACAAAAAATCACTGCAATACAGCACAAAAACACATGATTCAGCTGAAATAGTATTTACTAAACTCAATTTAACTTGGGCCTATTTTGACATAGGCCGTTTTGAAGAGGGATTCCCACATTTAAAATACATCAACAAACACCATAAAAAACATGGCGATGAATCAACCATTGTAGCGCTTAATATGTTGAATGGTATGTATCATAGTTATAAAAATGACACCCAAAAGGCATCTTTTTTTTTCCAAAATGCCATTAAATTAGGAACTGAGGGAAATGAAAAGTCAGATTTATCATATTCACATCATGAGTATTCTAAATTTTTATTTAAAAATGGTGATTATGAGAATGCATACATGAATTTGGCAATTTACAATCAACTAACGACTCAATTAAACAATGAAGAAAAGCTTAACAAAGCTAATGTTGCCGGAATAAATCTTGAAATTGATGAGTATAAAAGAGAAATTGATAAAATAGGAAACGATTACAAAACCAAAGAGTACTTACTAATACAAGAGCAATCACGAAACAAAAAAATTGTAATCATAATAATTCTCCTTTTATTATTTTTCTTTTTCCTTTTTTATATTTTTTCAGAAAATTCAAAGCTTAAGCAAAAAAATAAAATCAAAGACATACAAAGTCAATTACAACAGAATACGATCAACGCCTCCATCAACGGACAAGAATTAGAAAGAAAAAAAATTGCTTCATTTTTACATGATAACATCAGTGCTTTGCTATCCTCTGCAGGATTGCATCTCAATGCATTTACCTCTCAAAACAATACTAATGCCGAAGAAATTATAAAAACTAAAACTATTTTAGAAGAAGCACACGATCAAATAAGGGATTTATCTCATGAACTGATGCCAACACTTTTAGCTCGTTTTGGTTTATTTTACGCTTTAGAAGATTTATGTGAAAAAAATTCAAACTCTGTAATTCAATTTAAATATTACATTGTAGTGCCTTCAAAAACACGCTACAACGAAGATTTTGAAATGAAAATGTATTTTATCATCATGGAACTACTAAACAATATTATAAAACATAGTAGTGCCACTCAAGCAAATTTGACTATTCAAGAAAACAATAAGTCACTAAAAATCAATATTGAAGATAACGGCAAAGGCTTTGACACTGATAAGTTTTATATAGTTGAAGGTTTTGGAATCAACCAAATCAAAGCAAGAATAAATAACCTAAAAGGAACAATCGCAATACATTCAAAACTTAATTTAGGAACAATTGTAGCAATTGAAGTGCCTATTACTTATCAAAAAAAAACAACTACACCCGTTTTTCCATCTCAATAATTTCCATATCCTTAATTTTATCCCCTTCAATCACAAAACGCAACATCGTGCGTACCTGATGAAAACCACTTTTCCCGGTAGCACCAGGATTCATGTGCAATAAATTATATTTCTTGTCAAATATCACTTTCAGGATGTGCGAATGACCACAAATAAACAATTTTGGAGGGTTCGATTGAATCTCTGCTTTGATATTAGGATTGTATTTTCCGGGATACCCACCAATATGAGTAATCCAAACATCAACTCCTTCACACATAAAACGATTGTGCAACGGAAATTCCAGTCTGGCTGTGGCATCATCAATATTTCCATACACACAACGCAACGGTTTTAGCTTTTTAATTGCATCGGTCACGGACAAATCACCTATATCGCCCGCATGCCAAACCTCGTCAGCCTGTGCAACATATTTCAAAATCGTATCATCAATATGACTGTGCGTATCAGAAAGCAAGAGTATTTTTTTCATATTTATAGTATCATTACGAAGTACGAAGTAATCTGGAGCAAGTTCCAGCTATCCGTTTCAATCTTTATTGTTTTAAAGGAAAACAATAAAGGATTTCCACTGCTATCTGGGCTAGTATTTTGTGGTAAAAATAAACATTCGGATTCCAAATAAAAAATGAAATCATAACTTAACAAAGTTTGCAGCTGTGCGACTTCGTGGCAAAAAAATTAATAAGTATCTTTGTGGCTTCAAAAAAATTGACTTGAGATATTTCATCAAATTAGCTTACAACGGAACCCATTATCACGGCTGGCAATACCAACCCAATGCCGCTTCTGTTCAGGAAACAATGAACAAAGCGTTTTCGGTAATATTGAATACAACCGTCAATTTGATGGGAGCTGGAAGAACAGATACAGGCGTTCATGCCAAAGAAATGTATGCTCATTTTGATTTTGAAAAACCGTTTGACAGAACAAGTATAGTGCACAAACTCAACTCTTATTTACCCAAAGACATTGTTGTTTATGACATTATTCCGGTACATGATGAAGCGCATACTCGTTTTGATGCTACAAAAAGAACCTACGAATACCACATCAATACGTTCAAAGATGTTTTTTCGCAAGAGCAAAGTTGGTATTTTCATCAAAAACTAGATGTCGATTTAATGAATGAAGCGGCACAGCTACTTTTTAATCACACTGATTTTCAGTGTTTTTCAAAAGTAAATACGGATGTGAATACTTTTGACTGCACGGTTTTTGAAGCCTATTGGAAGCAAGAAAACGGCAACCTAATTTTCACTATTTCGGCCAATCGTTTCTTACGAAATATGGTTCGTGCTATAGTGGGAACATTAGTAAACATAGGATTACACAAGATTACACTGGCAGATTTTACTGCCATCATAGAAAGTAAAAACCGAGATAAAGCAGGTTTTTCGGTTCCGGCGCATGGTTTATATTTAACCAAAATAGAATACGATTACATTTAATTATTATGAATTAAAAATTACGAATTATGCATCTAAGATTCACATCGTAATTAATAGTTCGTAGTTCGTAATTCACAAAATATGAAAGCAAAAGCATTTGATACTAGACTATTCAAGCGAATATTAAAATTCACAAAACCCTATCAATGGCGTTTTAATGGCGTGATTATTTTTGCCATTTCACTATCCATTTTTGCGGCATTACGTCCGTATTTATTGAAGCAAACCGTTGATGGTTACATTGCAACGCAGGACCAACAAGGATTATTAATGTATGTCATCCTGATGGGAATTGTGCTTTTACTGGAAGTATTCTCGCAGTTTTACTTTGTGTATTGGGCAAACTGGCTGGGACAGGATATTGTAAAAGATATTCGAACAAAACTGTTTCAACACATTCTAAGTTTCCGAATGAAATATTTTGATCACGTTCCGGTGGGCCAACTTGTAACACGTTCGGTTTCTGATATTGAATCCATTGCCCGAATTTTTAGTCAGGGCTTATTTATGATAATCAGTGACTTGATGAAAATGGTTGTGGTACTTGCTTTTATGTTTTACATGAACTGGAAACTAACTTGGATTGTGATTGTGGCAATGCCAATTCTGGTTTTCTTTACCCGAATTTTCCAAAAGAAAATGCAAGTCGCATTTGAGGAAGTGCGAACTCAAATTGCCAATATGAATTCTTTTGTGCAGGAACGAGTAACAGGAATGAAGATTGTCCAACTTTTTAACCGCGAAAAAATTGAGTACGAAAAATTCAAAAGCATCAATGACAAACATAAAAAAGCGTGGATAAAAACCATTCTTTACAACTCCATCTTCTTCCCTATTGCTGATATTATTTCCTCATTGACTTTAGGATTTATCGTTTTGTATGGTGGAATCAAAATATTAAACGGAGATAATTTTACCACTTTTGGTGATTTATTTTCATACACGATGTTTATAGGAATGTTGTTCAATCCGTTGCGTCAAATTGCGGATAAATTCAACGAGATGCAACTGGGAATGATTGCAGCCAATCGTGTTTTTGACATTTTAGATACCGAAGACCAAATTCAGGATACCGGAATTATCGAAGCACCCATTTTCAAGGGAGATATCAAGTTCAAAAAAGTTCGTTTTGGTTATATCCCAGATGAAGAAGTGATAAAAGGAATCGATTTAGAAGTTAGTGCCGGTCAAACAATTGCAATTGTTGGCTCTACAGGTGCTGGAAAATCTACGATTATTAACTTGTTGAATCGTTTTTACGAAATCAATAGCGGTTCGATTTACATCGACAATCACAACATTGAGAATTACACATTGAGTTCGTTACGAAAACAAATTGCAGTTGTATTACAAGATGTTTTCCTTTTTGCCGATACAATTTTCAACAACATCACCTTAAATAATGCTGAAATTAATCGGGAACAAGTTTTGGCTGCAGCCAAAAAAATTGGCGTACACGAATTTATTATGAGTTTACCCGATAATTATGATTTTGATGTTAAGGAACGCGGCGTTATGCTTTCCTCTGGTCAACGGCAATTGATTGCTTTCTTAAGAGCGTATGTTAGTAATCCCAGTATTTTGATTCTGGACGAAGCCACCTCATCGATTGATACGTATTCTGAAGAATTGATTCAACGTGCTACCGAAACAATTACTAAAGGTAGAACCTCTATTGTTATTGCACACCGATTAGCAACGATTGTCAATGCTGATAAAATTGTGGTTATGGACAAAGGACTAATTGTTGAGCAAGGAACACATCAGGAATTAATCAACCGCGAAAGTGGATATTACAAGAATTTGTATGATTCCCAGTTTTCGGTAGCGAATTAATAGCAAAATTCTCAAATGATATGATGCAAAGCATAAAACGATTGGATAAACTAATAAAAAATATTTGTTTTTGCCTTCTAATTTTTCTTTCTCATTCTTGTATCCCGTTGCGCGTAGCCCCAATAATTGAGGGTGACAAAATTGTACAAGCTAAAAAATTTAAAAAAGATCTTCCAAAATGCTATGGTTTTGTATTTGAAGACAAAAAAAAGGCTGATGAATTTTATAATTTCATCAATACCAAATACAATTTAAAACACAGCAATGTAGATTCAAATGTTCCTATTGTTATTGACAACAAGACTTTTTATATGTCTTTTTTTGAAAGAGAAAGAGTCACTAAAACGTTGAATTTAATTCCAATTGCTGTTGACGCCAGTTTACAAAACAAGGGAAATGATCCAATCTTTGAGGACAATTATACTTCTAGAGACGGATTTTGGTATATAATCATTTCAGTTCGTGATGCTGAAATCAAGGACTGTCTTGACCCAAGTAATCCCGAACAAGCAATTGTAATCAAACATTTAAAAAAGCTTAAGGACGAGTATTTCATGACCACAAATTATGTAGAAGCCTATTTAAAAATGAAATGATTTAGTTGTTGCAATCAACAATACTAATAAACTTATAAAACGGTTAATTTTTTTTAAAATAAATCCTTAATTTTGCTAACCGAAGAATGTATTTAAGAACTCGTGTAAGTGAGTCTTTAGCTACTGCCTTTTTATCAATAAAAAAACAAAAAAACTTTACAATGAAATACGATATTATAGTTTTAGGAAGTGGTCCTGGAGGTTACGTTACAGCTATTAGAGCTTCGCAACTAGGTTTTAAAGTAGCCGTAATAGAAAAAGAAAACTTAGGTGGTGTATGTTTGAACTGGGGATGTATCCCAACAAAAGCATTACTTAAATCGGCTCAAGTTTTTGATTATTTAAAACATGCTTCGGATTACGGATTAACTGTTTCTTCATTTGATAAAGATTTCCCTGCTGTGGTACAACGCAGTCGCTCAGTAGCTGAAGGAATGAGCAAAGGAGTTCAATTTTTAATGAAAAAAAATAAAATTGATGTGATTGATGGTTTTGGAAAACTAAAACCAGGAAAAAAAGTTGATGTTACTGACAAGGACAATAAAGTTACAGAATACAGCGCAGATCACATTATTATTGCTACTGGAGCTCGCTCTCGTGAGTTACCAAACTTACCACAAGATGGCGTAAAAGTAATTGGGTACAGACAAGCGATGACTTTGCCAACACAACCTAAATCAATCATTATTGTAGGTTCTGGAGCAATTGGGGTTGAGTTTGCTCATTTTTATAACGCAATGGGTACAGATGTAACAATTGTAGAATTTATGCCAAACATAGTTCCTGTGGAAGACGAAGACATTTCTAAACAAATGGAGCGTTCTATGAAAAAAGCAGGTGTAAAAATCATGACCAACTCTTCTGTGGAACGTATTGATACAACTGGCGCAGGCGTTAAAGCTTTTGTAAAAACGGCAAAAGGAGAAGAAGTTCTTGAAGCTGATATTTTGCTATCTGCAGTTGGAATTAAAACCAATATTGAAAACATAGGATTAGAAGAAGTAGGAATTGCTACTGATAGAGATAAAATTTTAGTTAATGCGTACAATGCAACTAACATTCCTGGTTACTACGCCATTGGTGATGTTACTCCAGGACAAGCATTGGCACACGTTGCTTCTGCTGAAGGAATTAACTGTGTAGAAAAAATTGCGGGTCTGCATGTAGAACCAATTGATTACGGAAACGTTCCAGGTTGTACGTATGCAACTCCAGAAATTGCATCGGTAGGTTTAACTGAAAAACAAGCTAAAGAAAAAGGATACGAATTAAAAATTGGTAAATTCCCATTCTCAGCTTCAGGAAAAGCAAAAGCAGCAGGAACCCCTGATGGATTTGTAAAAGTAATATTTGATGCTAAATACGGAGAATGGTTAGGATGTCACATGATTGGAGCCGGAGTTACGGATATGATTGCTGAGGCAGTTGTGGCACGTAAACTGGAAACTACAGGGCATGAAATCTTAAAATCTATTCATCCACACCCAACGATGAGTGAAGCCGTTATGGAAGCGGTTGCAGATGCTTACGGAGAAGTGATTCACTTGTAGATTTCAAGAATTTAGACTAAAGATTTTAAGTTAGATATGAATCCGATTTGTGAAAGCAAATCGGATTTTTTTATGGACAAAATTCCAACACAAAGCATCCATTTTGTGGGGATTTAACATATTAACATTTATTTACAAAGCAAGGTTATGAAACTATTCAATTCTAATCTATATTTGTATTTAGGGCGATTTTACTCGTTCAATTTTTGATTTTATTCCATTATATATGAATACTGAAACCAACCGTTTTTCAAATACACTACATGAAAACCAAAATAAAAATTGGGTAAGAGCTATCGATTCTTCAAAAATCATCAATTGGATTGATGATTTATTTAAAATATTATTTCCGGAGAAAGCTTTGGAAACCATACAAATCGAATTGCTTTTGGACCAAAACAAAGCTAACTTTATAGCAATCCTTTCGGAAATTGTAAAAGACAAAACAGCTAATGAAATTTTAGATGATGCCGAAGCTTTTTACACTGGGCTCCCAGAATTGTACAACTCGATGCAAAAAGATGCACAAGCCATTCTAGATACCGATCCTGCAGCTGATTGCATTCAAGAAATCATCAACTCATATCCCGGTTTTTTTGCTATAGAAGTGTATCGGGTAGCCAATGCAATTGCTTCAAGAACTACGTGTCTTTTGCCACGAATTCTTACCGAATATGCCCATAGCAAAACCGGAATCGACATTCACCCGAGTGCCACCATAGACGTTCCTTTTATGATTGATCATGGAACCGGAATTGTAATTGGAGAGACCACAATCATTGGGAAATATGTCAGTATTTATCAAGGAGTGACTTTAGGAGCACTACAGGTTGAGAAAAGCATGCAGGAAAAAAAACGTCATCCTACTGTAGAAGATCATGTAATTATTTATGCTAATGCTACCATTTTAGGCGGAAGCACCATCATAGGAAACCATAGTATTGTAGGCGGAAACACGTTTATCACAAAGAGTGTGAATCCCTATTCGTTTGTCATGCAATCCAATAAAAATACGGTTTTGAACCAACAGGAAATAAAAGATATTAATTTCTTCTCTATTTAATTATGACAAAATACAACAATATACTCGAAACAATAGGCAACACGCCACATGTCAAAATCAATCGTTTGTTTGGTAACAATCGTAACATTTACATCAAACTAGAACGCGCTAATCCCGGAGCCAGCATCAAGGACAGAATCGCACTTGCGATGATTGAAGATGCAGAAACCAAAGGATTATTGAAAGCAGGAGGCACCATAATTGAGGCTACATCTGGAAATACCGGAATTGGACTCGCAATGGTGGCTGCCGTAAAAGGCTATCAATTAATACTGGTGATGCCAGAATCCATGTCAATAGAAAGACGCCGACTCATGAGTCTTTATGGTGCCGAGTTTGTGCTTACGCCAAGAGAAAAAGGAATGAAAGGCGCACTAGAAAAAGCCAAAGAATTAGTCTCCGAAATGCAAAATGCTTGGTCACCGCTACAATTTGAAAATCCTGCTAATATTGAAATTCATAAAACTACCACCGCAAAAGAAATTATAAAAGCATTTCCTGACGGTCTGGATTATTTGATAACAGGTGTAGGAACCGGTGGTCACATAACGGGTTGCGCCGAAATATTGAAACAACATTTTCCCAACCTGAAAGTTTACGCAGTAGAACCGGAAGCTTCGCCCGTAATCAGCGGAGGCGCACCTGCTCCCCACCCTATTCAAGGAATTGGTGCAGGATTTATCCCCGCTAACCTGCATACTGATTTACTGGATGGAACCATTCAAGTAAGTAAAGACGAGGCTTTCATATATGCCCAAAGAGCTGCCAAAGAAGAAGGCATGTTCGTAGGAATATCATCGGGAGCATCTCTTGCAGCTGTGGCCAAAAAACTACCTGAAATTGCGCAAGACGCCACAATACTCACCTTTTGTTACGACACAGGAGAACATTATTTGAGCATTGAAGGCTTATTTGTATAAAAGAAAATAATTTTTACTACGAACCGATTTGTGAAAACAAGTCGGTTTTTTTGTGTTATTTTTTGGGTGTACCCTTATTGTAGTGCTATTTCATACATTACTTGTTATAGTTTGGCAAAAAAGTCAGGCTATCTCTACAAATGAAATTCACTAAACTCCACAAAAAAAAATATATTGTAAAATAATCTTTTGTTGCACGTTCAGGTTATTTCTATTGTGTTTACACTCAAAATTTTAAAAAAATAGCTGAAATCTCTAATAAGCTAATAGCAATACCTTTATTGACTTTAATACTATTCTAAAATCCACAAAAAAACATTTGGAACTATTTCGTATAATTTATTTGCAAGAAAGGATGCTCCAATGAGAACTAGGCTTGACTGAGAAACCTTTATTAAATCTAACAATTAAAAGAACATATTACACAGCTACACTAAACTATAATCAACTGATTGGTTGTTTGTTTCTATCTTTCAAAACAATATATTTACTTAAATTAGCCTTAAAACTAAAAAGACAATTATTCAATTCTAAAAACAACAACAAAATGAAGTGGACATCATCTTTTTTTTCTTATCCTATTGATCACCACGGCAAGTTACTGTCAGAATATTGATGAAACTGAAGTTATAAAAAAATTATTGGAAAAAGAGTCTGCAACATGGAGAGCAGCCGATAGTAAAGGTCATTCAGAATGCTGGTACATACAACCCTATAGCCGAATATTAATTTCCACCCCCGAAGGAGTTACGATGGATATTCCTCCTACAGTTATGATTAACACAAATCCTAATGCTATGGGTAATGGTGGTTTTTCCGTAAATACAAACTATAAAATGAGTATTAATGGGAATAGTGCATGGGTAAGCCATGACGAAGAATCAACCGCTAAGGATGGTAAAAAAACTTTCTCTCATGAAATTCGATTATTAGAAAAAATTGAAGGACAATGGAAATTAGTAGGGCAATCCATCCACATTTATAATCCAAAATAATTTATAAATATTCAACTTCAATAGGTTGTCTAGTCTACAAACAAAACAATTTCTGATTTGGAAGACAATAAAAACATTTAATTTTTACCAAAAAAAGAAAATTGTTTATAAATTTTCTTGTTTAAAAATTATGTAATAAGACAACATATCAAATATAAAAATAGACTTTAAATCAACAAATCACTAATTATTAATCAATTCTATTAAATAAACGTTTGTAAATCAATAAAAAATGTTAATAATTTTAACAATTTGTTAATAGTATTCAGTAGATATAAAAACTATTATTTATAGTTTTACAGTCCAACAAATTACAAAAACAATTATGAAGCAATTTTACTTAAAGACACAGTTCTTACTTGCAACTGTATGTATTTTTTTAAGTTTTATTTCCAATGCTCAAGTTCCCACTTATTATAATGGAACTAACATTAGCCAAACAGGAAATGCCTTAAAAACAAGTCTGTCAAATTTAATCATTTCAACCCACTCTACTTATTTGACTTACACTCCTGGAGTTTGGGATGCACTGAAACAAACCGATTTAGACCCTAACGACCCCACAAAAGTTTTACTAATTTATGGTTATAATGACAGCGACGCTGATTTAATAAATGACCGAACCCGCTCCAAAGATAAAAATGGTGGTAATCAAGGGGACTGGAATAGAGAACATGTATTTCCTAGATCATTAGGAAATCCTAATTTAGGAAGTGAAGGTCCAGGAAGTGATGCACATCATTTAAGAGCCTCTGATGTAAATTTTAATGCAACTAGAAACAATTATCCATTTGGTACTGGATCTGGAAATGCAAAATTAGTCAACAATATATTTTATCCCGGCGATGAATGGAAAGGTGATGTTGCCCGTATGATTATGTATATGTATTTGCATTATGGTTCACAATGTCTTCCTAGTGTAGTAACTGTAAGCTCGCAGAACTATAGCACTGATATGACCGATATTCTATTAGAATGGAATGCCGAAGATCCTGTTTCCCAAGTAGAAATTAATAGAAATACAATTTTAGAGGGAGTGCAAGGAAATAGAAACCCTTTCATTGATAATCCTGCTTTTGCAACAACAATTTGGGGTGGACCACAAGCTCAAAATAGATTTGATGGTAGTATTCAATTGGACACAGAAATTCCATCTGTGCCTACTAGCTTAGTTGCCACAAATACAACTGCATCTGGAACTACACTTACATGGGTTCAGTCTACTGATAATGTGGGCGTTTTAGGATACCGAATTTATAACGGATCTGTTCTGATTGCATCTACTGCAAGCGCTAATTATGTTTTATCAGGACTTACAGCAAATACAAATTATACATTATCTATAAAAGCATTTGATGCGGCTGGAAACATTTCAAACGCTAGTAATAACGTAGCTGTAAAAACTCTAGCAGTTACACCACCACCAACTCCAACCACTTCTGTTGTTTTTATAAACGAAATTCATTATGATAACGCTGGTACTGATGTAGGAGAAGGTGTTGAAATTGCTGGAACAGCTGGAACTGATTTAACGGGTTGGAGCATTATTCCTTACAACGGAAATGGCGGTGCATCATATACTCCTGCAGGAAGTTTATCTGGTATAATTCCGAATCAGTCTAATGGATTTGGAACTGTTTTCGTATCTATAAATGGATTACAAAATGGAGCACCTGATGGCCTTGCATTAGTAAACAACTTAGGAAATGTTATTCAATTTTTAAGCTACGAAGGAACTTTTGCTGCTACTAATGGACCCGCTAACGGAATGACAAGTACGAATATTGGCGTTTTTGAAATTGGAACCGAACCAATAGGCTTATCATTACAGTTGAAAGGAACTGGGAATCAATATAGTGATTTTACATGGCAAGCATCAGTTGCTAGCACGTATGGAAATATCAATATAGGTCAATCTTTCGCAATGATTGCAGAGCCTCTAACAGCTCCAACAAATTTAGTTGCAACTAATATTACTGCTACTACTGCAACATTATCTTGGACAGCAGGTACATCTAACGCTTCTTATGAAGTTTATAACGGAGGTACATTATTAGCGGCTACAACTGCTACTAATTTCACCCTTAACGGTTTAACCCCAAACACTACTTATACATTAACAGTGAATGCGTTAGACGCCAATGACAACGCTTCAATAGCTAGTAATGTGGTTACCATTACTACTCTAAATAACCCTTTACCTTCTCCAGCTGGAACTGTTTTTATCAATGAAATTCATTATGATAATGCAGGGACAGATATTGAAGAGGGAGTTGAAGTTGCTGGGCTTGCTGGAACGGACTTAACAGGATGGAAAATCATCCCTTACAATGGATCAGGAGGAGCGAGCTATACTCCAATAGGAAATTTGTCTGGTACAATTCCAAATCAATTAAACGGATATGGAACAGTATCAGTTGCTATACCAGGACTACAAAATGGTTCTCCCGACGGAATTGCTTTAGTAGATGCAACGGGAAAAGTCATTCAATTTCTAAGTTACGAAGGTGTTTTTAAAGCGACCAATGGCCCTGCGATAGGAATGACAAGCATTGATATTGGTATAGCAGAAGCAAGTACTGCAACTGTTGGAAATTCACTTCAGCTTATTGGTAAAGGAACTAAATATACTGATTTTACATGGGTAGCAGCACCAAGTACTTTTGGAAAACCTAACAAGGGAGAAAAATTTGGTGAATTAGTTTTTATCAATGAAATCCATTATGACAATGCGGGAACTGATATTGGTGAAGCAGTAGAAATTGCTGGTTACTCAGGAACTGATTTAACAGGGTGGAGTATCATTCCTTACAATGGATCAGGAGGAGTTAGCTATACTCCAATAGGAAATTTATCCGGAAGTATTCCAGACCAATTAAATGGTTATGGTACTGTATCAGTAAACATTCCTGGATTACAAAATGGTTCTCCTGACGGAGTTGCATTAGTAGATGCTTCTGGAAAAGTTATTCAATTTTTAAGCTACGAAGGTACTTTTACTGCTACTAATGGTCCTGCTGCAGGAATAAAAAGTACAGATATAGGTATTGCTGAAGCAAGTACTGCGACAATAGGAACTTCATTACAATTAACTGGAGTAGGATTTACTTATGCTGATTTTACTTGGCAAGCGGCAAATAATACTTTTGGAGCTATAAATAAAGGGCAGTTTTTTGGTGATGCTTCTGATATTATTGTGGTAATTCCAATTGCGGAAGCTAGGGCAAAAACAGATGGTGAAATAGTAACAGTATCCGGAGTCTTAACTGTTTCTGACCAATTTTCAGGATCAGCTTACCTTCAAGATGCTACAGGAGCGATAGCTATTTTTGATAAATCGGTTCATGGAACTGGACTTTTTAAAATAGGAGATTCTATTACGGTTACAGGAACGAGAAGCTCTTTCAGCGAGCAAATACAAATAAGCCCTGTAAGTGCGGTTACCAATAATGGATTACCTAATCAACCTATTGTTCCTCTTACTATCACTTTGAGTGAAATGGCAAACCACCCTGCTGAATTAGTTCGCATTGAAAACACAACTTTCCCTAAGCCTGGTGCCATGATGTTTGGTAATTCAAACACAAATATAACAGATGCTAGTGGAACAGCTCAATTGAGAATCGATGCAGATGTAAATGATCTTACAGGTTTTGCACAACCAGAAAATTGTTCAGAAATAGTAGGTGTTGTAGGAAATTATTTTGCAACTCAACAACTATTACCTCGAATGAGAACCGACTTACCATGTGCAAATAAATATGAACAAACTGGTAATGATTTAGCAATTTCAAAAGAAAAAACTTTGGATATTGCTACTTGGAATATCGCTTGGTTTGGTGATGAAACCAATTCGCCTGCGGCAGGAAAAACCAACTCTGATGCCATACAAAAAACGGCTGTTAAAAATGTTTTACAACAATTAGATGCTGATATTTATGCTGTAGAAGAAATCTCTGACGATGTTTTGTTTGCTCAAATGGTTAGCGAAATGAATGATTATAGCTATGTTTTATCAGAGGCTACGTCTTATCCTAATGATTTTAGAAGTCCAAAACAAAAAGTTGGATTTATCTATAAAAATAAAACAGTAACACCGCTGAATACCAAAGTCCTATTAAAAACTATTCATCCAATTTATAATGGTGGTGATGTTTCATCGCTTACAAATTATCCTGATGCAGATAAATCTAGGTTCTTTGCTAGTGGTAGATTGCCATTTATGATGACTGCAAATGTTACTATTGAAGGTAATCAAAAACAAATCAATATAGTTAATCTTCATGCTAGAGCAAATACCAGTGGTGATGCACAAGGCAAATATGACATGCGTAAATTTGATGTAGAAGTTCTAAGAGACACATTGAATGCACAATATCCAGATGCAAACTTAATATTACTAGGAGATTATAATGATGATGTAGATTATACAGTGTCTAATGTTACAACTACAGCTTCTACATATGAAGCCTATGTGAATGACAGTTCTAATTTTAATGTACTTACTAAAACATTGAGTGAAGCTGGTTTTAGATCGTATGTTACTTACGAAAACATGATTGATCACATAACAGTTTCTAATGAACTTGCTCATTTATACATCAATGAATCCGCCAGAGTACATTATGAATTTTACGATAGTGATTATCCTAAAACAGCATCGGACCACTTTCCAGTTTCTGTAAGATTGCAATTAAAAGAATTTACTCTTGACGCTAGCAGTTTCACAAATATTACTTGCAACGGCGAAGCTAATGGTACTGCTACTGTTTCTGTGTCTGGCGGAATTACACCATACACTTATACTTGGAGTACTGATGAAACAACAAATACAAACTCCATATCTAATCTTAATCCAGGAACTTATACTGTAATTGTTAAGGATGTTTTAAACAATAAATTGACTGCTAATTTCACTATAACTGAGCCTTCAATGATTGTTATTCCATCCACAAATGAGGTAACTGTTTATAATGGATATACTAATGCATCGTGCACAACACTTTCGGCCGGTACAGTTACAGGAGGAGTATTACCTTATACATACCTATGGAGCACTGGAGAAACGACAAGTAGTATTGCAGTTTGTCCTACAGCAACTAGCACCTACACCCTAATTGTGAAAGACGCTAATGGATGTATATCTGCTACAGAAAAAATTGTCAATGTTATTGATGTACGTTGCGGAAATAATTCAAAAAATCCAAAAGTAGAAATATGTCACAACGGAAAAACAATTTGTGTAGACGAGAATGCAGTTGCAAGCCATTTAGCCCATGGAGATCGTTTAGGTGGTTGTGCATCACTAAATAATGATTCCATATCAATAACTGATGTAAATGTATTTCCAAATCCATTCGTGGATAATGTAGATGTAAGCATTAACATTTCTGAAAATGCGAAGGTTGACTTTTTACTTTATAACTTCAACGGACAGTTACAAAAACATAGCAGTCAAAAAGTTAAAGCTGGAAAATCTACAACAAAATTAACGTTATCAGAATTGAGTAAAGGATACTATTTCTTGAAAATCGCTATAAATGGTAAAGTCAAAGACATCAAATACTTGATTAAACAATAATTTTATATTTAGAGATTAAAAAATTTTCTTTATTAACTAAAGCCATCAAAAGTAATTTTGATGGTTTTTTTTTTGATTGGCACCAAGTATCATTTCTATTTTAATTCTACTTCAACTTTCAGAAAAAGATACCATTTGTAATCTAAAAATTCAAAATAAAGAGATACATACGAGATTAGTAATTACTTTAATTTAAGAAATGAACATGATTTTACATTAGTAACAATTCCTTAAAACTTAACACATAGCTTCACAGAATAGCCTTCCTATAAGTCATGATAAAACAAAAATGTCAGCTCTTGCAAATGTGCAAAATTTCACATCTGAATAATGGTAGTTATTCCTGAAATACTGAGGAAGTTTCATTATTCATACCGAAAGAGGTTTTCAATTTACTAACAAAAAACGGAGAAACATTAACACGAACAATACATATTAGCTACATCAGAATAATAAGCCATACTGCTTTAAAACAAGTATCTATTTAAAAGTTAATTAGACACAAAAAATGAAGCTTAATATAATGCGTAGTTTTATTTGTAACCAAAGATTCATTTTATCCTTATTCGAAAATATTATAAAGGTTTGTTTCTTCAAACTAAAAAATAAGAATTGAAATTTGTGAAACAAGTCTAATGAAAAGAACTACCTTAACAAATATTATTTTAGAAATGAAAAATAGCAAAAATGAAAACACTAGTGTACAGCATATTAGGATTTGACAAAGCTTTTTTAGAAAAAGAGTCACATGGTAATCAGGAATTAGTTTTTACGGAGCAGTTTCTAAACGAAAATACAGCATTGCTAGCCAAAGGATTTGATGCCGTTTCACTTTTTACATCAGATGACGCTTCAGAAAAAGTTTTACAAAAACTATCTACTTATGGCGTAAAATATATTGCCTTGCGTTCCGTGGGCTACGACCATGTTGACTTAACAAAGGCTAAATCACTAGGGATGAAAGTGGCAAATGTTCCCGAATATTCGCCTAATGCCATTGCAGAACTCGCCGTAGCTTTAATATTGGCACTAAACAGGAAGCTAGTTTTAGGACAAAGTTTGATGCAAACTGGCGATTATCGATTGGATCACTTAGTGGGATTTGATTTACATGGAAAAACAATAGGTATTGTAGGAACTGGAAAAATAGGAGCTGCATTTGCAAAAATAATGAATGGTTTTGGTTGTAAAATAATAGCATTTGATATTAAGGAAAATAAGGAACTCATGGATGAAATTCCATTAACTTATGTTTCACTCGAAGATTTATGCGCTACTGCTGATGTTATATCTGTGCATTATCTACTTAATGCAAAAACGACCCATCTGTTTAACAAAAGTACTTTTGCATTAATGAAAAAAGGAGTGATTTTTATTAATACTGCTCGTGGAGGAATCGTAAATACCAAAGATTTAATAGAAGCTATCGAAAATAAAACCATTGGTGCAGCAGGATTAGATGTTTACGAAAAAGAAAAGCCAATATTTTTTCTAGATCATACGGATACTCCAATAAAAGATGATTTATTTTTAAAACTTCGCTCCCATCCTAATGTGATGATTACTGGACATCAAGGTTTCTTGACAAACGAAGCATTAAAAGGAATTACACACACTACGATTGCTAATTTGAATGCTTGGGACAATAATGGTATTTCTGAAAATGAGGTGAACTGAAACCGGTTTTGAATTCATTTTTAATCAAATAACCATAGTGTTGTTTGTTTGTTTTAAAATGTACTGAGAATAGCAGTAATTAGCCCGAAGATAAAAAGTTTCTTTAAAATCAGAAAAGTTTAAATGTATTAGAATATTCGTACACTAAACATTCCGTTTATCATTTTCTTAAACAATCAATTAGGGTAAAATGCCACTAAAACACAAGAGTTAGCACTGTTATGTAAAGCCTTTACTTTTTATCAAACGAAATCAGTTAAGCTTTATTAAAAAAACACACCTCTTCAAAATTATTGCTCAATGCCAAAGCATAACATCTGATTCATTCAAAATCAAAAATAATGTACTGAATAGTACAATCAACTTACTGTCGTATTGTATTACTCGAATAATAGAAATAATAGCTACATACACTCCATACACATAACTTATTGTAATTAAGCAACTTATTATTATTTAAATACCTAGAAATTGATTAAATTTGACAGACAAAAATGTGTAACAATTACAAGCATTTGTACTGTCACTTTTACACCTACAAAAATTGATAAAAACGAGATTACAACCTCCAAACTTCTTTATAAACTCTCAAATAATTAAAAAAGTAATGCCACATGAAAAAAATAAGCACAATTATCATAACATTGTTTTTCTCTACTTTTCTACTGGCACAAACAACATGGAAAGTAGATCCAATGCATTCCAAACTCACTTTTAGCACCGTACATCTCGGCATTTCAGATATAGCCGGCTTATTCAAAAAATTTGAGATAACAGCAACAACTACTAAAACGGATTTTAGTGATGCTGTACTTGAACTTTCGACTGACGAGGCCTCTATTGACACCGAAGTGGAAATGCGTGATAATCATTTGCGAAGTGCCGATTTTTTTGATGTGGAATAATATCCAAAAATGACTTTTAAAAGCATCTCCATAAAAAAATTGGAACGACAAATACAAACTTATTGGAACACTCACATTACATGGAATAACAAAACAGGCAATAATTACTATGTTGTATAGAGGAACTATAGTGAATGAACAATCAAAAGCAATTACTGCTGGGTTTCAGTTTAGCGGAATTTTAAAACGTTCTGATTTTAATATAGGCCAAAAATTTCCTTCAGAAATGATTAGCGACGAAGTAAAAATTAAAGCAGATTGTGAGTTCATTAAACAGTAAATACCTTCGATTAAAATATTATTAAAGCCCGAAAATTAAATAAAAAAAATCCAGATGGCATTTATAGACTATTACAAGATTCTTGAGGTGGACAAAAAAGCAACCGAAGCCGAGATTAAAAAGGCATATCGCAAAATGGCCCGAAAATACCATCCCGACTTAAATCCTAACGATAAAGAAGCCGAAAGAAAATTTAAGGAAATCAATGAGGCCAATGAAGTATTGAGCCATACCGAGAATCGTAAAAAATATGATGACTACGGCGAAAACTGGCAACATGCGGCAGAATTTGAAAAATCAAAACAACAACAGCAGTACCATAGAGGCGGTCAACAGGATGGCTTTGGCGGCGGCGGTGATGATTTTTCAGATTTTTTTGAATCAATGTCTGGAGGCCGCTCGTCAGGAAATGGAAGTCGTCGCAGTGCACAGTTCAAAGGGCAAGATTTTAATGCTGAACTGCATCTGGACCTAATAGACGTATACACTACACACAAACGTACCTTGACAATTAATGGCAAAAATATTCGGATTACTATTCCTGCTGGAGTCGAAAATGGCCAACAAATAAAAATTAGCGGACAAGGCGGCGATGGTACTGGCGATGGACCTAAAGGAGATTTGTACATCACTTTCAATATTGAAAACCATACCAACTTTAAGCTGGATAAACACAACCTCTACTCCTCCGTTACCTTAGATTTATATACTGCCATATTGGGTGGCGATATCACCGCAGATACTTTTGACGGAAAAGTAAAACTAACCGTAAAACCCGGAACTCAAAACGGAACAAAAGTAAAACTGAAAGGAAAAGGATTTCCTGTCTATAAAAAGGAAGGGGAATTTGGAGATTTATACATTACCTATCAAGTGCAAATACCCACAAATATTACTGAGAAAGAAAAAGAATTATTTACGGAACTCGCTAAGTTAAAAACGTCATGAACATAGAAAACCTTATCGCTATACCTGCATTATGTACCCATTATAAAGTAGAATTATCCTTTTTTAACAATCTCAGTGAAATGGGTTTACTCGAAGTAAAAACAATCGAAGAAACACAATATATCCATCCTGACGCAATCAATGAAATTGAGAAAATGATACGCATCCATCAGGAATTAGATATTAATACAGAGGGAATTGATGTCGTATTTAATTTATTGCAAAAAATTGATGCTTTACAAAATGAGCTGAATTCCGCTAAAAACAGATTGCGTTTGTATGAAAGTTAAAAAAAATTTGGAATTAAAAGCGCTAACAAAATGATACCACCATTATATATTTAAACTCGGATTAGTTTCTAGCTATCAAATAAAAGGCTTATATTTAATTTTTGATAGTAATAACAACAGACGATACCGACACCTAAAATAGAGAGGTGAAATAATAAGCAACCTTCTTTAAATAATCTGAACAATTATGAAAACACTACTTGTACCGACAGACTTCTCCATACCAGCTGATTCCGCTATAAATTATGCCATACAGTTAGCAGCGCTTTGGGATGCTTCATTAATTTTATACCATAGTTTTATTCCTTTCGAGAGTGGATTTTATTCACATTCACTCAGCCAAAAAGAAAATCTCGAAAATGAAAAAAAATTAATGGACAGGCTAGCTACCATTCAAAATGAAATTTTGAAAAAAAACCCGTCTCTTTCTATTTCAATTCACGTTGATCAAGGTCCTGAAGGTGAAAAAATCATTAAATTTTGCAAGAAAAAAAAAAATAGATCTGATATTAATGGGTACTAGTGGCGCCAGCGGTTTAAAAGAACAATTAATTGGCAGTTTTACTGCTGAAGTAATGACCAAGGCACCTTGTCCAGTATTAGCCATACCAAATAAGTATAAATTTAGAATTCCCAAAAAGATTATGTACGCAACTAATTATACCCAAAAAGACAATAAGGTTCTTGAAGTACTACTAAAGTTTAACGAAGTCTTCAATGCTTCCATTAATATTTTACATGTTGATTGGGGAATAACATTATTTACTGCAGATGAAGATTATGAAAAGTATAAAAAATCAATCCAAAATCATTTTAAAGATTTTGAATTTACGTTTAATCATACTGCTGGAAAGGACATTTCAAAAACAATCTTAGAAGAAACCTTATTGGATAAAACAGAAATACTAGTAATGAACCCATTAAAACGGAAAGGAATGTGGAATCGTATATTTGAAAAAAGTGTTACAAAGAAAATTGCTTACCACGTACCTTTTCCGCTACTGACAATCCCAATGAAATAAGACCGCTTTGGCACTATTGAAACACACACATTCTTCCTAAAAAAAGAACAAAATAATTACAATTTCTCCGACATAAAACAACCAACAGTATTGCTTACAAAAACAAAAATGCAAGTATAATTAAAGACAATAACGAAATAATTATTTTGAGGTGAATTCAATAAATATTAATAGTTTAGGTATCTTGACAGCAACCGGAGTTATAGTAGCGACAAATTCTAAGCTATCAAAACATGGAAATATGATGACTGATATCATTTGTTGGTGCAAAATGTTTATGGGAATTATTCTTTAATCATCTGTGGCATATATGCCGGAGTTAATGAATGGAATAAGCTCTGTGGTATTGCTCGATTCGCCAAATCTCGCTGTTGGAGGTATTGTAGGAAGTTGTGCTTTTAATATCCTAATTATTTCTATAATGGATTTATTGTATAATCATAAAAAAAAATCATGTTCATATCACAAACGTGACTTATCATAACCGCTTCGTTTGAAATAATACATTTGACTTTTCTGGCAATTGCGATCTTAATGCCTACAACTTTAGGGACTATATTTTGGATTGGAGAATTGAGTTTGATGTTTCTTTTCTTTTACTTAATTACTATCAGAGTATCGTTTTTTGTACGATAAAAAAGATAGAAAAAAAACAACAAAGTAAGAAACATTTCAATTCGCTAACACTAAAACAAGTAGTTCTCCGCTATGCACTTAATGCTTTTTTTTGATGGTGTCTACCATATTATAGCCATATTTTGGTGAGCGTCTGGCGGAGGCAAGTGGTTTGGTTCAAAGTTTTTTTGGTACATTATTTTTAGCCGCCTCCACATCGCTTCCCGAGGTTGTTGTGCCCATAGCCACCATCCGCATAAGAAAAATAGACTCGACAATGACAAATATTAACGATGCTAGTTTGCGTCTCAATGAAAATATGGAAGCTTTGAAACACAATTTTCTATTTCGGGGTTATTTTAAAAAACAGGAAAAAGCAAAATTGAAAGAACAAAAAAATAAGTGACAATAAATGACACCATTTTTTCGAGCTCAATTTTTATATTGTTTTCAACGCATCAATAAGTAAATCAATATCCCCTTTTGTATTGAAATGGCTGAAAGATATACGCAAACTTGGTTTTTTCAAATCCTCTACAGAAAGCATTTCAGCTAAAACATGCGAAGGCTTTATGCTTCCTGACTGGCAGGCACTTCCTCTAGATACCGCAATTCCTTTCATGTCTAAATGAAATAATATCATAGCCGTTTTTGTTTCGGAAAAAGGCAAAAGAACATTCAAAACAGTGTAAAACCCATCAGGTTTTCCATTGATTTTACATTCAGGGAATTCAATTTTGAGTTGGGCAATCAAATAGTTTTTCAACTCAGCAATATGATTTTGCTCAGCTTCTAAGTTGGTATAGGAAACTTCTAATGCTTTAGCCATACCAGCAATTTGATGCAATGCTTCGGTTCCAGCACGCAATCCTTTTTCTTGTTCGCCACCAAAAAATAAAGGTTGCAACCCAGAATTTTTTCGAATAAAAGCAAAACCAACACCTTTTGGTCCATGAAATTTATGTGCACTTGCCACAATAAAATCAACAGGAATAGTTTGCAAATCAATCGTTGTTTTTCCAATGGATTGCACCGTGTCCGAATGAAATAAGGTATTATGCTCTTTACAAATGCGACCTATTCTTTCTAAATCCAGAATGTTTCCCGTCTCATTATTCACATGCATCAGGCTGACCAATGTTTTCTTTTCCTCTGAAAGCAACTCTACTAAATGAGTAATATCTATATCTCCATTTGGTTTCACATTCACATAATCAATTTGAATATCATATTCTTTTTCTAAGACTAAAGCTGTGTATAAAACTGCATGGTGCTCTATTTTACTGGTAATAATTCGTTTAACCTGTAAATCTCTAACCGTAGAACGAAGTATCCAATTGTTAGCTTCGGTGCCACAAGAGGTAAAAATAATTTCCTGGGCAGTCGCATTTAGATTCCTAGCAATTGATTTTCTGGAAAGTTCCAATATACTTTTGGCGGCACGACCCAAACCATGAGTTGATGATGGATTTCCATAATCTTCCGTCATTACTTTGGTCATTTCCTGGATTACTTCGGCACGAATTGCAGTTGTGGAAGCGTTATCGAGATATACTTTTTTCATTTTTTTTGGGAAATTATAAATTATTTTAAATCCGCTATTTCTACTGGAATATTTGAAGCTTTTCTAGAAAAAATTAGCTTTTCATTAAAAACTACTATCGAAATCATAATTAGGAAATAGGAAAATAACTGCAGTGTGCTTACGTTTTCATGGTAATAAAAGATGGCTAATAGAAAACCAATAATCGGATTAACATAAATCATAATCCCAACTGCAGAAGAGTTAATTCCTTTTAATGCGTACAAGTTTAAAAACAACGGAATTATCGTAAAAAAGACTACAATAACTAGTAAACAACTATAAAACAAAGCCTCTGTGGGTAAATCTCCACTATAATTAGGATAAAAAGGAAGTAGAATTATTGCCGTAAATATTAATTGAATTGTCAAAATAAGGAATTTATCCAATTCACTATTTTTTCGTTGACTCACTAAATACATCGCATACGTAGCTGCCGTTACAAGACTATAAAAAATGTCTTCAAAATGATTCAATGACAATAAAACACAACTTAAAGCGCTTATCATTACTGCAAACCATTGCCATTTACTCAATTTCTCTTTTAATACAAAAAAAGCTAATATGGTCGTTAAAATAGGACAAATCATATAGGCTAATGAAGCAGCTTTTACACTAACGTGATTCATTACATAAATAAATACAAACCAGTTTGAGGATAAAAATACACCACCGACAAGTGTCAAAATAGTTACGCTTTGCTTTTGTTTTGCAGTCATCGCATTGAAATGATTCCAATTTTGCAGGATTATTTTGCGTCGGAAAGCAACATTAATTATTATCATGAGCACCACACTAAAAAAAACACGGTAGAATAAAATGTCTAACGAAGGATAATTGTGTAATGGTTTTAAAGCCAAACTAAAGAAACCCCAGATAAAAAAGGCGGAGAAAGCAGCTAAATAAAATTTGTTGGGTTTCATTATAGAGTGAAATATGTGCAAATATAATGATTTCTATTTGCATTGAATTCATCCAATACAGGCATTACATCAAAGCATAAGCTTTTTTAAAACCCATAATTGAAAATTAAAAACCTAATATCCTGTTAAATAATCTATTTTTGAAGGGGAATGCAATTGTAACAAATTAAAAATTCTATTTTTGTTACAAATATTATAAAAATGAAAAGAGTTGTAAGCCTATTGGTTTTTGCATTACTATTAAATGGTTGTGATGATGGTGATTTAATTCAAGAAGACATTAGTTTTGAAGATGTTACTACACAAAATTGCACTAAGAATGACATCATCTACAAACTAAAAGATAATGAAGCTCTAATCCTTGAAGTTGTTGGGTTTACCTTCCCAACTGAAACTAAATCCCAAGAATTAGACATTAGCACATCAAATCGTGTATTATATCGTTTTTATAATGGTGCCGTAAATTCTTCTACAATCTGCGAAACTATTCCGCCGGCATCACCAATTGTGGTGGATCAATGGACCACATCTGGTGGGAAAATAGTTATAAACACTACAGCTATCAAAACAACAAATACAACTGATAACAGCACAAAAATTACAGGTTACAATCATAATATCACGTTCAAAAACATCACATTTGTAAAAAGTGATGGGACACAAGTGTACGAAACATTCCCTTTTGGTGACTATGTTATCAGTGCCACGCCACTACCATTTGCATTCAATAAGACACTTGAACAATGTAATTCTACAAAACAATTGTATGATTATAATAGTAATGAAGCGCTTATTTTAGACATTGATCCTACTTTAATTGTAAATGAAGTTACTCCGTTAAACACTCCAAGAACGGGATTAATAAGTAATACAAAAAATAAACTGACCTATCGATTATTTTCTGGATTGCTAACGGGCGCTTATTTTTGCAACTCTACTTTTCCGACTACTCCTGCAGTAAGTGAAGAATGGATTGCTGTAGCTGGAGTAGCAAACGAAAGTGGAATTGTAGAAGTAACAACTACTACTTTAGGAACAGGTTTTAAACACACTGTTGTCCTTAAAAAAGCAAAAATGAAAAAAGGAAGTAGTGATTTTATTTTGGGTGATAATTACATTTACGGAGAATTATTGACTACAAATTAATCCCAAAAAAGAAGCAAAAATAGAGTCAAAAAACAACCGTTTTAGACACCAAAAAAAGTTCGATTTTTAAGTAATTTCTCTTGTGAAAAACGCTTAAAAATCGAACTTTTTTTTTGATTTTAAAAACAACAATAAAACCTACATAGCACTTTGCTTGATAAAAACTTCTGTAGCGCCTTGACCATATTTTTGATAATTCCCTTCTTGAAAAGCGATGTTATCATAGCGACCCAATAAAAAATCCAGCTCTGCTTTTAAAACTCCTTCACCCACACCATGAATAAAAACAATCTTTGGAATGCGATTCCGAATAGCAAATTCTATGTGACGTTTTGCCGTTTCAGTCTGCAAAGTCAGAATATCATAATTAGACATGCCACGTTTATTGGGCACCAGTTTTTCGATGTGTAAATCAAACTCCGGCGCTGGAATTTCGTGCTTCGATTTCTTTTCTTTTACAAAAATTCGCGGTTTTGGCGTCTCTTTTTCTTTAGCAATTTCACTTACATTAATTCTTCTTATAGAATCTAGTAAGTTACTGGAATCGTTTACTTTAATCAATTCATTGACAAAAAATGTCATCATGAATCCTTCCTCTGTTTCTATCGTAACTTGCTTCTCATTGACTGACAACACTACACCATTGATAGCCTCGTCAAGTACTGAAACCTTATCTCCATTGTTAAACATTTTCGTCTTCTTTATCTTGATTTTTACTTGGTGTTTTGGCACTCAATTGCATCATTCCCATCATGAAAATCACAATTGCAATTACCAATATATATACATTTTTTTCGGCACTCACCTGCTCGTATAAAGCAACTGTTATTGCCACTACCATTATTGGAATTATAAACTTTTTCATTTTTTAAAATATCAGTTTTCAAAAGTAATGAATTTAAAATTGCATTAATTATTATCACAACCGTTTCTTATTTTTTCGTAAAATTGTAAAAATAAAAACCATTGGATTTAGAAAAATTTATGCTGCCATGTTTAAGCAAAACACTCTTTGGAATTGAGTGTTTGGGATGTGGTTTTCAGAGAGGTTTTTTGTTGCTTTTGCAAGGGGATTTTATTGGTGCTTTTAAGATGTATCCAGCCATTTATACCACCCTATTATTTTTAGGAATTCTAGGTTTTAATTTTATCAACAAAAACAGGAATTACAAAAAACTCATTATTGGCTCGGCAATTTTAAATGGTGTTTTCATGATTGTAGGATATTATTTTAAGCACTACTAATAACTCTTTTTTAGACATATTTAGAAAAGCGAAATTATTTGATTCGAGTCAAAATATCATTCATCATTTCGATTTGCACTTTTTGAATTTCAATCAATTCTTCTTGTTGATGCATAATCAAATGATCCAGTTTTTCATGAAGCATTCTGATTTCAAGTTCTGATTTCAGATTAATCATATAATCTTTTTTAGCTCTTTCTCTGTCCTTCTCTTCCTGACGATTTTGACTCATCATAATCACTGGAGCTTGAAGCGCGGCAAGACAAGACAAAATTAAATTCAATAAAATAAATGGATATGGATCAAATCCTTTATTCAAGAGTATATAAATATTAGCTAAAATCCAAAGCAATATAAAAACTCCAAAGAAAATGATGAATTTCCAGCTTCCGCCAAAAGCTGCAACGTTGTCTGCCACTGTTTGACCCACCGTTCGAAATCCAATTTCATCTTCTACCACACTCACTAAAGACTTGTCTTCGTTTAAGGATCCAATTACCTTCGTTTCGAGATTCGACAACTCCCCTATCTCAACTACTAAATAATTCGTTATGTATTTCTCCCGATACATATTTAACTCCTCAATAGCTAAGTATTTCCCCTCATCAAAATTAGGATAATCTTTTTGTATCAGTGCCAGAATTGGGTTCCGAATAGTTTTAGCCGAAATTCTATCGGAAATTGAAAATTCTTTTTTTGAGATATCGCTGGTAAAAGTTGAATTAGATTTCATTGATTGTAATTTAAAGGCTAATTTAAAAAAACACTTCCATCAAAACTAATAAATCAGCTCTTACCCATTGAAAATAAAACAGATACACTCTATTTTCAACAAAAAAGGTCTCAAACAGCAATTCTCAATACAATTTATTTAACAAAAGCGTGCTAATTAACAAGATAGCTTTATACTTAGAAAAGAAATAATTTAGAATTAGTTCAATATCTTTGCAATTCGTTTTAAAACTCATGTAAATGTCACTGAATTACAAAAATATTCCTTTCTGCTATTGTTGTTGCTGTTTTTAAAATTCCCTCTTAAAAACTATTTTTTAAAAACGATTACCAATTGTAATTAAATCAAAATCTGATTGTCACAATTTTAAGATACCAAACAGCATGAAATCACAAAAAATATTAGACCTAATTGGAAATACGCCTTTAGTCGAAACTACTAAATTGATCAAAAATAAAAATGTAAAACTTTTACTAAAACTCGAAGGAAATAATCCCGGCGGTAGCGTAAAAGATCGCGCAGCCTACAATATGATTGCTTCGGCATTAGAAAGAGGTGATATTAAAAAAGGAGATAAACTTATTGAGGCAACTAGTGGCAACACCGGAATCGCTTTAGCCATGATTGCTCAATTATTCAATATCGAAATTGAATTGATACTCCCTGAAGATTCTACTAAAGAACGTACTCAAACGATGCGTGCTTATGGCGCAACAGTGATATTGACACCTGCAGATACTGGAATAATAGGTTCTAGAGATTATGCTGATAAAAAAGTAGCTGGAGGTGGTTATATCATGCTCAATCAGTTTGCAAATGACGACAACTGGAAAGCCCACTACAAAACCACTGGTCCAGAAATATGGAATGATACCGAAGGAACTGTAACTCATTTTGTTTCTGCGATGGGAACTACGGGAACTATTATAGGCACATCTACCTACTTAAAAGAAATGAATCCAGCTATTCAAATAGTAGGCGCTCAACCCAGCGATGGATCTCAAATTCCAGGAATCAGAAAATGGCCGAAAGAGTATTTGCCTAAAATTTTTGACGCCCAAAAAGTAGATACAATCATTGAAGTATCTGAAGAAGAAGCACGAGCCATGACTAAACGCTTAGCCCTAGAAGAAGGTGTTTTTGCAGGAATGAGCAGTGGTGGTTCAGTTGTAGCAGCAATTAAAATGGCTGAAAAACTAGAGTCAGGAGTCATTGTAGCCATTATCTGCGACCGTGGTGATCGGTATTTATCTTCGGACTTGTTTGACTAAATGGTAACAAAATTATAAAACAACCTTCCTTTTCTGTATTTTTAAGATATAATAAGGAAGGTTGTTTTGTTTTAACTTGGTTCTACAAAATTTCCTTTTTCAAAATTTTCAAATTCTTTTACAAATGAAAAAGATTCAATTAAGATATATCATATCATTTTTATCAATCGTTATGGGAGGAAAAGTACAGGCTCAAGACTGGCCAAATTTAAATAAATATCAAAAACAAAATGTACAACTAAAACCGTTACAATCAGGAGAAAATAGAATAGTTTTTATGGGCGATTCTATAACTGAATTTTGGAGTGTCATAAATCCTGAATATTTTGCCGGAAAGCCATACGTTAATCGCGGTATCAGTGGTCAAACCACACCTCAAATGCTGGTACGTTTTAGAGCCGATGTTATAGCCTTAAAACCCGCCGTAGTGGTTATTTTAGCTGGTATAAATGACATTGCCGGTAATACTGGTCCTGCAACACTGGATATGATTGCAAATAATATTTTCTCCATGGCCGAATTGGCAAAAGCAAACCATATAAAAGTGATTTTGTGTTCTGTGTTGCCTGCTTACGATTTCTCGTGGAAACCCAATCAAAATCCGGCTGATAAAGTGGTGGCGCTAAACGAGATGATACAGAATTATGCTGAGGCAAATGAAATTCTATATCTTGATTACTTTTCGGCTATGGCAGATGAACGAAAAGGCTTGCCTGCATTGTACTCAAATGATGAAGTACACCCAAATAAAACAGGATATCAAGTGATGGCGCCACTAGCTGAAAAAGCAATCATAGAGGTTTTAGCAAAAAAATAAAGAAACAATAAAATACCTGTTTCATAAAAAAAGGCTCGATTTAATTTAAATCGAGCCTTTTAGTTATATAATTTTTTGGTTATGCCAAAGTAGCTGTACTCGAAATTACTGCATTCAATACTTTAGAAACAGGACAATTTTTCTCTGCTTTGGTAACTAATTGCTGAAAAGCATCTTCTGTTATTTCTTTAACTTTAGCTTGAACTGTTAAGTGTGATGTTACAATTGTTCCGTCAACGAAATCAATATCACATTTGGTTTCGATACTATCAATTTCAAAACCTTCTTCACTTATATAAGCCGAAAGTTGCATCGTAAAGCAACCTGCATGTGCCGCTGCAATCAATTCTTCGGGATTAGTCCCTACTCCTTCTTCAAAACGGGATTTAAACGAATATTGTGTATCTTTTAATGTGGTAGTTTGTGTAGTAAGTTTTCCAGCTCCTTCTTTAAGTGAGCCATTCCAGACTGCGGTTGCATTTCTTTTCATAATTATAGATTTATCTTTTCTCAAATTTAGTTCATTTGTAAAAAAACAATTTCTGAAGTAGGTTTTTTTAACGAAAATTTAAAGTTCTTGCATTTTTAAGATTTCTTAAAAATAATGGAAAAAGTGGCGCCTTTATTAATTCCTTCACTTTCTGCTAAAATTTGCCCATCGTGTTTTTCTATTATTTTTTTGCACAGATACAACCCAATTCCTGTTGACGGCTCATTTGCTGTTCCTAACTTACTCATTTTTGAGAATTTTCTGAATAGTTCTTGGCTTTGCATTTGATCAAAACCTAATCCTTTGTCAGATATTTTAAAAATTAGCCTATCATCTTGAACATAAACACGAACTTTTATCTCATTATCCGGAAATGAGAATTTTATTGCATTATTAATCAAATTCACTAATACTCTTGTCAATAAAATTTTATCAATATCTAGAATTGCCTTTTCAACTTCAATCGACAAATCTAATTTAATGTTCTTATGACTTAGTAATTGATTCAATTGCTTTGAAACAACAGCAAAAACAGCAAATAACTGAATCGTTTCATTTTTTGATTTTTTCTCTATAATTTGATCCTGCTCTTTCAGAAGCTTTATGAAATTTTCAATATAAATGTATTGTTGTTCTGTTGACTCAAGTATTAGCTGGGCCAATTCCGTTATGGCTTCTGAAGGTTCTTCCTCTAAAATAAGTGATGCACCCAATTTAGAGTTACCTACAAAGTTTCTTAAATCATGGGAAAGTAAATACACTAAATCTTGTTTTTCAGTAATAAAATTTTCATTTTCCGTAATTGAATCCTGAATATTACGCATCAACAAACCCACTTCATCGGAGAAACTATATGGTAATGACGGAACAATTCTATTTTTTCTATACATGTGCAAGGCTTTAGAGGCAACTTCAATTGGCTTAATTAGGCGCTTTAAAAATAACAACGTAGCACCAGTAGCCACAAGAGTTAAAATAAGGGCAACAATTAAAATCGTATCAGCTGAAATAGCTTTACTGCCATAAAGTACAAAAAACAACAACCCAATCAACGGAATATGAATTCCTATGAATGCGACAAACAAAAATTTAAATGCATAACTATTTTTAAGAAAACCAACATGGGATAATTTTTCATACAACTTCATAAACTAAATAATTTCTGTTTTTTAATTGATAATAATAAATAACATCACAAATCATTAATGCTTGTTAATGCTCAAAGTTTTTTACTTAAAATATCAAACTAAATATTTTATGTCAACTCACATACGTTTAAAAAGAGTATTTGGTTCTTAATATGGACATAATTATTTTATTCTATGATTTTTACATAAATTAAATAATAACTGAACCTCTCTCAAATCTTCCCTGAAGAAAAAAATCTAATGCTCCACTTCAATTTCCTTCAGCTGAACACTTCATTTAATTTTTATTTTTTATAGTGATGTTCAGTGAACTTTGTTCGCATCAAAAAACACGCAGTTAGGAAAGATTTGAGGCACTTTTCGGTAAAGAGTCACCTGCGGAAGCTCCTTTACGGGAGTAGTGTTGCTACATAAGGTACGAAGCTTTGTAATTTAAAGCAGGAATTGGCCAAAATACAAAAACTTGAAATCAATACTACTTCACAATTTGAGTTTATAAAATGACAGCACTATAAACATGCACAATCTATAACCTCTAACAATAGGATACCACAATTAAGTATTTATTGTAAATGATTAAAAATAAAAAAACCAGTATAAATTAAACCTTATCGAAGGTCAATTTATACCGGTTTATTAATTACTTATCTTAGAGGAGCATCAGTAGAAATTAGTTACTACTTTTACCTCTTACAAGAGCAACAATAATTATTATAAAAACTGCAGCACCTACAACCATAATCCATGGCTCTGCGTACCAGTCACTTCCTCCTTTATCTAGATTCAAGTTTACATCCACTGTTTTATCTTGTGCCCAAATAAGACTTTGAGAAAATAAAAGTGTAATTAATAATAAAGACTTTTTAAAAGTTGCGCTAATATTTGGTAATTGCATCATGTTGAATAGTTTTAAGTTTATATTAAATAATATTAATCATTTCGTTATGTCAAATGTATTGATGCTATCACAACGAAATGTTATTCAATTAAACAAAAAAATTGCATAATTCACATTTTAAAAATTCACATCTAAAACCATTTTAAATGAGTAAGTATTTACATTTATTAACTAAAGCTCGCTAGTGCAGCAATGCAGTTACAGCGAAAAGTAGAAATAGCATCAAATAAAAACACCTAAAAGTGAAAATATTTCACAATTTGAATTTATAAAACCATTCAAACACTTATTTTTGCGCTATGGCTAAGAAAAATACAGACAAAGTTGTCTTTCATCAAATAAAAGTCCTTGATGCTGGTGCAAAAGGCGTTTCGGTAGCAAAGGCTCCCGATGGAAAAGTAGTTTTTATCCCAAATGTGGTTCCGGGAGATGTGGTTGATGTGCAAACTTTCAAGAAGCGCAAAGCATATTACGAGGGAAAAGCAGTTCATTTTCATGAGTTTTCAGAGCATCGTGTAGAACCTATTTGCGAGCACTTTGGTGTTTGTGGAGGTTGTAAATGGCAGAATATGAAATACAGCCAACAGTTGTATTACAAGCAAAATGAGGTGAAAAATCATTTGCAACGTATCGGAAAAATAGAACTTCCGGAATTTGAATCAATTTTAGGTTCCGAAAAACAGTTTTTTTACAGAAACAAAATGGAATTTTCGTTTTCGAACAGCCGTTGGTTAACCGAAAAAGAAATTGAAAGCACTGAGGATTTAGGAAACAAAAACGCACTTGGTTTTCACATTCCCAAAATGTGGGATAAAATTCTAGATATCAACAAATGTCATTTGCAGGAAGATCCTTCTAATGCTATTAGAAACGAAGTGAGAGATTTTGCTAATGCAAATGGACTGACTTTCTTTAATCCAAGAGCACACGAAGGTTTATTGAGAACTTTGATGTTGCGTACGGCTTCGACTGGTGAGATCATGGTTTTGATTCAGTTTTTCGAAAATGACAAAGCCAACAGAGAATTGATTCTAGATCATCTTTACGAGAAATTTCCGCAAATTACTTCGCTACAATATGTGGTGAACAATAAAGCGAACGATACTTTATACGATACTGATATTAAATTATACAAAGGTCGTGATTACATTTTAGAAGAAATGGAAGGTTTAAAATTTAGCATTAATGCTAAATCTTTTTACCAAACCAATTCAGACCAAGCGTATGAATTGTATAAAATAACACGCGATTTCGCTGGATTGACAGGAAATGAAATTGTTTACGATTTATATACCGGAACTGGGACGATTGCGCAGTTTGTTTCGAAAAAAGCAAAAAAAGTAATTGGTGTAGAAAGTGTTCCTGATGCGATTAAAGACGCTAAAGCTAATGCCGT
Organism: Flavobacterium glaciei; assembly: GCF_003350545.1. Lineage (GTDB taxonomy): Bacteria > Bacteroidota > Bacteroidia > Flavobacteriales > Flavobacteriaceae > Flavobacterium > Flavobacterium glaciei. The sequence goes on along the minus strand of NZ_QQBA01000010.1, from coordinate 67,201 downwards.
ACGCAATGAAATTACTAATTGCGAGTTCTTTGTAGGAGATATGAAAGTAGTTTTTAATGATGATTTCATCGCTCAACACGGTCATCCTGATGTGATCATCACAGATCCTCCAAGAGACGGAATGCACAAAGATGTAATCGAACAGATTATGAAAATTGCTCCTGAAAAAGTAGTTTACGTAAGTTGTAATTCGGCTACACAAGCGCGAGATTTAGCTTTAATGGATGAGAAATACAAAGTAACTCGTGTTCGTCCTGTGGATATGTTTCCGCAAACGCATCACGTAGAAAATGTTGTACTTTTGGAAAGAAGAAAATAGTAGTAGGTCTGCAGTTTTTAGTATTCAGTGCGCATAGTACTGAATACTAAAAACTAAACACTGAGTATTGAATATCATTATATGAAAAACACATTTTTATTTTTATTGTTTTTTGCTTTCACTTTCTCCAGTTGTGAGAAAGACGACATTTGCGATGCAAATACTCCCACAACCCCGCGATTAGTAATACAATTTTATGATTTTTTGAATCCTTCAGTTTTAAAAAATGTTACAAATCTAAAAGTAGTTGGTGAAGGAATGCAAGAGGGAATTGTATTTAATACGGCTACTGGAAATGCTAAATATCTGACAAACGGAAACGCTATTTCTATTCCACTAAAAACTGTAGGAACAAGTACCAGTTATAGTTTAACTTTAAATTCTGGAAATGTTAATCCAGCATTAGTAAACGTAGACAACATAAAATTTGATTACACAACTCAAGAATTATTTGTGTCAAGAGCATGTGGATACAAAACAATATTTACATTAAACCCAACAAATCCATACATCCATACTGATGCTGCCGTTGCAGATGAAAAATGGATAAAATTTATATCGGTTGAAAAAAGTAACTTAGAAAACGAAAATGAAACACACATTAAGATCTTTTTTTAGTATTTGTCTCCTCATGTCGTTAACTTTTGTTCAAGCTCAAGAAACGACTCCTGTCAAAAGTGATCCTAAAACTACCCAAACAGAAAAGATTATTCCTGCAACTCCTTTACCATTAGTTGAAATTAATCCAACTGCAAAAAATAACGATTCTATTCCCGTAAAGACAGACCGATATGGCGTACGCGTAGGTCTCGATTTATACAAACTAACTCGCGCTTTGTATGACGAAAACTATAAAGGAATTGAGTTAGTAGGAGATTATCGATTGACAAAAAAATATTTTTTGGCTGCCGAAATTGGAAACGAAAACAAAACCACAGATGATGATCGCCTTAATTTTACCACCAAGGGTTCGTACATAAAAGCAGGTTTTGATTATAATGCCTATGAAAACTGGCTGGATATGGAAAACATTATTTCTATAGGTATGCGCTACGGTTTCAGTACTTTTAATCAGCAATTAAACAGTTATCGGATTTATAATGCGAATCCATATTTTGGAGAAGTACCTGTAATTCCTTCTGGTAAAAAATTTGATGGATTATCCGCGAGTTGGATTGAAGTTGTGGCCGGAGTAAAAGCCAAAGTATTTGATAATGTGTTTGTAGGCTTCAGTCTTCGATTGAACAGATTGGTAACCAATAAAGAACCAGAAAATTTTTCTAACTTATATATTCCCGGATTCAACAGAACTTACGATGGTAGCTTTGGTGTAGGATTCAATTATACGGTAACTTACTTTGTTCCTATTTATAAGAAGAAAATAAAGCCTGTTGTGGTTGCTAAAAAAGTAGAGAAAAAGTAATTACGAATTAGGAATTACGAGAATTACGAGTGGAAAACCAGTAATTAAATCTTATTGATTTTTAGTACGTAAAGTTTTTTGAATAGAGCCAATAATTTTTAATAACTCGTTTATATCAAATAACAAACTTTCATTTTCTTTTTTAGAAATATAATCCGTATAGGTTAATAATCTAATCCAGTAATGAGTTTCTCTGGCTTCTTTATAAGCAATTGTTAGTTTTGCAAAAAAGTCTTTCTCAGTTTGCCCGCCAATTGCTTCCTCAATATTTGCGGCTATAGATGTACCAGAACGAAGTAATTGTTTACTCAAAACATACTCTTTTTTCTCTTCGCACAAGTATTTATAAACTTTAACAATCCGAACCGCAAAAGCATAGCTTTTAATCTGAATAATATTTTCTTTCATAAAAGCTATTTATTAGTTTTCGTAATTTTAAATTCGTAATTCCTAATTTCTAAACTATCCTATTTCCTTAATTCCCTTCATGAAAATCCATTTCATGAATAATTTCTCTCCGTCTTTGGTTTTTATCGCGTGAAATTTAGGCGACAAAAGTGTACCTATAACAAATGCGGTTAACGGAATCCAAAAACCAGTTAAATTAGTAAAATGTGCTACTATATATCGGGCAGAAATAAATAATATTGCAAAACATCCCAGTTGGTAAAGGAATGCACGTATTTGTAATTTGGTCATTTTTTTAAGTCTTAAAGTTTTAAAGTCAAAGGTCGAAAAGTAAAAAATTGAATATTGCTTATTCAGCACTATCAGTTGTTACCTGAAACTTTGTTCTCTTACTTCCTTCATACATTTCGTATTTTACTAAACGAGCTTCTAAACCAGCATTAAAAAGTTTGATTTTTCTCGAAGGTTTTAATCCTACATATTTCAGTGCTTCCAGATTTGCTGTAATCATCCAAGCATTTGTTCCTGGATAATTTTTCTTCAACGTATCACCTATATTTTTATAGAATTCTTCCATGTGAATGTCTAATCGCTCATCATAAGGCGGATTAAAAACAATATGCAGTTTACCTTCTGAAGTTTTTTCGGTATCAAAAAAGTTTTGTTCTTCAATAGAAATATATTCGTCGAGATTGGCATTTTTGATATTGTCTTTGGCTTTCTGAACTGCACTTGGTGCTTTATCATAACCTTTTATGGTATAATGAAACTCACGAACGCGTTTCAATAAACTGTCTGAAATATTATCAAACAAATCATTGTCCCAATCGTTCCATTTTTCAAAAGCAAATTCCTTACGGTTTATATTTGCTGGAATATTACAAGCAATCATAGCTGCTTCTGCTAAAAATGTTCCTGATCCACACATTGGATCTAAAAAATCCGTTTGACCGTCCCAACCGGAAAGCAATAAAATTCCTGCTGCTAAAACCTCGTTTATAGGAGCAATATTGGTTGCTGTTCTGTACCCACGTTGATTCAATGCATTTCCTGAAGTATCAAGCGCTACTGAAACTTGGTCTTTATCGATATGAATGTTGATTCTTAAATCAGGATGTACTTTATCAATACTTGGTCGTTGCCCTGTTCTTTCTCTGAACTGATCCACAATCGCATCTTTACATTTTTGAGAAACGAATTCAGAGTGATTAAAATATTCTGAATGCACAGTAGTATCAATCACAAAAGTCTGATTGGCGTTCAGTAACTTTGACCAATTCATACTCGAAATACCTTTATACAATGCCTGTTCGTTATTGGCTTTGAAAAAATAAATAGGCTTAAGGATTTTCAAAGCCGTACGCAAAGACAAATTTGCTTTGTACATAAACCCTTTGTCTCCCTTAAAACTAACCATTCTGACTCCTTGTTCCACGTTTTGTGCACCTAGGTTTTGCAGTTCTTTTGCTAATATTTCTTCAAAACCAAAAAAGGTTTTGGCAATCATTTTATAATTATTTTCCATTTGCCCACTCTAACCCCTAATGGGGGAATTGTTATCGTTATATTCGGCAAAAATACACTAAATTTGCATCATTAGAATTAATTGAAAAAGAATAAATGTCTGCAGCACAAAATCCTCCCACAGAAAACCATCTAAAATCAACTGAAAACTGGTATACTTCCTGGTTTGACACTCCCTATTATCACATCCTTTACAAAGATAGAAATTATAGAGAAGCTCAGGTTTTTATGGATAATCTTACCCATTACTTAAATCTTCCAGAAAATGCAACAGTATTAGATTTAGCGTGTGGTAAAGGCCGTCATTCTATCTATTTAAATCAGTTAGGTTTTACAGTTCTTGGAGCTGATTTATCGGAGAACAGCATTGCTGAAGCCAATAAAAACACAAATAAAACCCTTAACTTCAAGGTACACGATATGCGTGAGCCTTTTGAAGAGAAATTTGATGCCATTTTCAATCTATTTACAAGCTTTGGTTATTTCGAAAATGACGAAGACAATCTCACTACGCTGAAAGCTATCAAAGAAAGCCTATCAGAATATGGTTTTGCCGTGATTGACTTTATGAATGTTACTCAAGTAATCGAAACGCTTATACCGGAAGAAACAAAAACGGTCGAAGGAATCGATTTTTACATCAAACGCTATCTAAAAGACGGTCATATTTATAAAGAAATTGACTTTGAAGACAAAGGTCAAAAATTTCATTTCACCGAAAAAGTAAAAGCACTTACTTTAAAAGATTTTGAGGAATTAATGGAAGAAGCTGGCATTTATCTTTTGGATATTTTCGGCGACTACAAACTTAAAAAATTCCATAAAACAGAAAGTGAACGACTAATCATGATTTTTAAATAATTGTTGGGTTAATCGGTTAATCGTTTAAAGGGTTAATCGTAAAAACAAACAAACCGTGAAGCAGATTAACGGTTAAACAAATAAACAAATAAACGGTTAAGCAAGAAACATGAATTACCTTTTACCATTACTATCCGTAATCATAGGTTACATCGTAGCATTGATTATACGTCCAAAGAATAAAAGCAACCTAAAATTGCTATTGGCATTTAGTGGTTCTTTTTTACTTTCCTTAACGGTAATGCATTTATTACCTGAAATTTACGAAAATGCAAACCCAAACATTGGCCTTTTTATCATGCTGGGGATTTTGTTCCAAATCATATTGGAGTTTTTCTCTAAAGGTGCAGAACACGGTCACGTACACGGACACGAAATAATGACACAAATCCCGTGGTTATTATTCATCAGTCTTTGTTTACATGCATTTCTGGAAGGATTTCCCGTAAGCCACCATAAGGATTTAGCAATAGGAATTGCCATCCACCACTTGCCTATAGCCATTATTTTGACTACCTTTTTTATTAATGCTAGTCTGAACAAAAAAGCAATTTTTTTCTTTATGATAACCTTTGCAGTGATGACACCACTGGGAACTATCTTGTCTGATTATTTGCCAATATTAAACGTATATTATACAGAAATCACAGCCATAGTTATAGGGATATTATTCCATATTTCATCGACCATTATTTTCGAAAGCAGCGAAGGACATAAGTTCAATATTGCCAAGGTTTCAATGATTGTGATAGGAATTGCATTGGCGTATTTTATTTAAATTTATAATTTGGGCGTGACCACAAGGGTCGGGCTATTCGTTGCAAATGAAATTCACCGAATTCCGGCTAAAATAAAAGTAAGATGAGGTAATCTTTTTTCATTTCGCTAACGCTACATGATAAAAAGGATTTCCACTTCTATCCCTTACGCAAGAAATAAATGTACGGACACCTCGCTAGTTGTCCCTCCAAAAAAACATAATTATGGAATTCACAAAAACCACCGAACAATCCTCAAAGTACGAACATTTAGAAAAAATGTCGGTTCAAAAATTGTTGTCTAATATCAATCAGGAAGACAAAACCGTTCCGCTTGCCGTAGAAAAAGCATTGCCGCAAATAGAAAATTTAGTAACTGAAATCGTTACTAAAATGAAACTAGGCGGTCGATTATTTTACATTGGCGCAGGAACCTCAGGAAGATTAGGAATTGTTGATGCTTCAGAATGTCCACCAACTTTTGGCGTTCCTTTCGATTTAGTAGTTGGGATTATTGCCGGTGGTGACACCGCTATACGTCGCGCTGTAGAAAATGCCGAAGATAACGCTACTCAAGCCTGGATTGACTTGAAAGCTTTTGATATAAATGAAAATGATGTTGTTGTAGGAATAGCAGCTTCGGGAACAACGCCTTATGTTATTGGAGGATTACAAACTTGCAACGAAAATAATATAACCACAGGAAGTATTTCTTGCAATGCCGGAAGTCCGCTTTCGCAAACAGCAAAATTCCCTATTGAAGTAGTTGTAGGACCAGAATTTGTAACAGGAAGCTCCAGAATGAAAGCAGGAACGGCACAAAAACTGGTACTGAATATGATTACTACGGCTACAATGATTCAACTGGGTAAAGTAAAAGGTAATAAAATGGTCGACATGCAACTCAGCAACAGCAAACTGGTGGATCGCGGTGTGAAAATGATAATGGGAGAAATTTCTGTTTCCTATGACGAAGGTGCCGAATTATTAAAAAAATACGGTAGTGTAAGGAAAGCGGTTGATAATTTTAACAAATAAACAGCGATGATTCACCATGTAGTAATGTGGAAATTAAAAGATTTTGCAGAAGGCAAAAACAAAACCGAAAATGCAATCATTTTAAAAGAGAGACTCGAAAGTTTAAAAAAGGATATTCCTGAAATAGTTGAAATTCGAGTAGGAATTAATATTGAAAGTGAATACTCTAACTTTGATGCCGTTCTACACTCCTACTTTGAATCGTTTGAAACATTAGACAAATACCAAAATCATCCAATACATAATGTTGTTGCTGAATGGATAGGTAAAATTAGATATTTAAGATATTGTGTGGATTATGAATTTTAATTATTAAATTATGGCAACGAATAAAGAACTATTATCAAAAGGAATAAAATATCTTGCAGGCGCATTACCATTACTATTTTTGGGGCCAACCGTGATTTATAATGCCTTTATGAACAAGCAAAACGTGTGGCATTATTTAGTTTTAGTAATTGGTATTATTGCCTGTGGTGCCGCCATGTATTTGATGTATGCCGGTTTAAAATTTATTATGAAAAGTTTATTTAACGACTGATGGAAGAACTCATTCACATTCAAAAAACATTTGAAAAAATCGTTTACATCGATAAAAAAGTAAACAATAGAGAATTTGAGGAATGCGTTTTTAAAAACTGCGATTTCTCTAATTGCGATTTCTCGAATAGTACATTTATGGATTGCGAGTTCATTGATTGTAATTTGGCCATGACTAAATTATCCGGAACTAGCTTGAAAAGTGTACATTTTAAAAACTGTAAATTACTGGGTATTCAATTTGAGGAATGCGATGATTTCTTGTTCAATGTGAGTTTTCAGGAATGTGTTTTGGATTATTCTTCTTTTATCAATAAAAAAATGCCAAAGACAAAATTCAATTCTTGCTCGTTAAGAGAAGCAAGCTTTGTTGGGACCAATCTTACGAGTGCTATTTTTGACAACAGTACTTTAGACGGTGCTATTTTTAACAATACGCAATTAGCCGGAGCCGATTTTTCAAAAGCAACTAATTTTAAAATTGATCCCGAATATAATCCGATGAAAAAAGCAAAATTTTCGACGGTAGGAATTATAGGGCTTTTAGACAAATATGATATTAAAATACAATAATGCCTACCCCAGATGGAAGTGAAAACCCATAAGGATTAAAGCTATTTTTTCTTGACTAAAAAGAGCGACCAAAGGAAGCTCCTTTTTTGTCATTAGAAAAAAAGATTTTAGAATTGAGAGTTGCAACGTACAGCTGGATTAGGTCCTAAAAAATAAAAAATAAAAAAAAATGAAAAAAATAGTATTCCTTCTCCCACTACTGCTTCTAATGTCATGCTATGATGTAGAGCGCAATTGTAAAGATTTTAAAACCGGAAAATTCAAATTTGAATATGAAGTTGACGGTGTCAAGAAAACAACTGTTTTTGAGCGTAATGATAGTATAGAAATAGAAACTTTTGAAGGAAAAACTGATACTGCATCAATACGATGGGTTAACGATTGCGAATATGTTTTACTGAAGTTACACCCAAAAAACATGGCAGAAGAAAAGGCTATTGGTATGAAAATTTTGACAACCTCAAAAAATTCCTATACCTTTGAGTTTGGCATGGTAGGTTCTGATGCAAAGCAAAGAGGAACAGTTACTAAGATTGCTGATTAAATATTAAAAACTATAATTAAATAAACATGGAAGTATTTTTAAATCCCGATGCTTGGGTTGCACTGTTAACATTAACTTTTCTTGAAATTATTTTAGGAATTGACAATATTATATTCATATCGATTGTTACTGGCAAATTACCTCCTGAGAAACGCAAAAAAGCTACTCAAATTGGTTTGTTTTTAGCTATGTTTATGCGAATTGCATTATTATTTGGAATCACATTACTGATCAAAATGAAGGAACCTCTTTTTAGTTTTGACTGGGGTTGGTTCAGCGGTCATTTTAATGGTCAAGCATTGATATTATTAAGTGGTGGTATTTTTTTAATTTATAAAAGTACCAAAGAGATTCATGAGAAAGTAGATCTTAAAGGCGAAGAGGAATTAGAGTTAAAAACCTCAGCGGCAAAATCATTTGGAAATGTAATTTTTCAGATTTTATTGATTGATCTTATTTTCTCTGTAGACAGTATTCTAACCGCTGTAGGAATGACTAACGGACTAGAAGGTGCTTTGTATATAATGGTTACTGCCGTAGTCATTTCTGTTATTGTGATGATGTTGTTTGCTGTGCCTGTAGGTAAATTTGTTAACAATAATCCTTCCATTCAGATTTTAGGTTTAGCCTTTTTGATTTTAATCGGATTCATGTTAATTACTGAAAGTATGCACTTATCAGATGCAGTATTGGCAGGACAAACTGTGGGTGCAGTCCCAAAAGCGTATTTGTATTTTGCAATCGCTTTCTCCCTTGCGGTAGAATTCCTCAATATGAAAATGAGAAAGAGGAAAAAATAATATTTCATAAAAAAAGCGCTAAAAGCGCTTTTTTTTATTTTTTATTCTAAACTTAAAGTAATCTGTCCATCATCATCTAATTGAATATCAGAATCATCGGCACCTGTCTCTCCTTTTACTTCTAAATCTTCAGGAATAACCTCAACAGGAATTTCATACGGCAAAGGCTCTAGTAGGTTTACTTGTTTCAACTTATCAGTTGTCAATTGATTTCCTAAGGCTTTGAATCCTTTTACAGCAATAAACGATTCTATGTCGACTGTCAAAGCCTCTTTTTGAACTCCTTTTACTTTTGTAAAAATCAATTCTGCTACAGGGCGATAATCTGTTGAAACAATCTCTAATTGCGAATTAGGATGCTCCGTGATAAAACTTTCTTCTTTATTCTCTGTTTCTACTAAAAAACGTTTGATGTAATACCGCTCTTTTTCACCATCATAGTAAATCGCAGAAATTGGTTTTTTAGGGATCCATTTTTCTAAAACCACCATATCTTCATCAAAATGAGTTGACAATTCTGGTGTGATTACTTTTAGTTTTCCAGCTTGCGTTATAACAAGGATTTTATCATTTGGCCTGAACTCGCCTAATAATCCTCCTCTTGCATCAACATTTAATCGTTGAACGGTATCGTCAAACCACACTTTTCTTGGTAATAAAGTAGAAATTCCTTTCTCTTTTAATTCTATTTTTTTGATTGGATATTTGGTTACTAAATTTCCTTTAGAAGCACGTCCTTTTATCGCTAAACTAGCAAAATCAATGTCGAATTTCAATTTTTTGACACTGCCTACCTGACGCAATAATATGGTAATTACCTCAGCTTCCCCATTGGGATTACAAGAAAAATACAATACTTGAGAACCAGCAGTTTCATTGGTCAAATCGTATGCTTTGTCACGGGTAACTCCTGAAACATTGAATCGTTTTATATACGAAGGACCTGATTTTCCATCGCGGTAAATCATGTTGTAAATAGTGCGCTTATCGCTTTTGTCAAAAATAGCAATGTGAATAATATCCTTACCTACAAAGGTTTTTGCATCGACTTTGGTAATCATCATTTTTCCATCACGAAGAAAAACAATTACATCATCAATATCAGAGCAGTCTGTAACGTACTCGTCTTTTTTCAAGCTAGTACCTACAAATCCTTCTTCTCTATTTACATATAATTTTGTGTTTCTTAAAACTACTTTCGTCGCTTCGATATCATCAAAAATACGAAGCTCCGTTTGTCGTTCGCGTCCTTTTCCGTATTTCTCTTTTAGTTTAGTAAAATAGGCAATAGCAAAATCAATCAGATGTTCTAGATTGTGTTTTACTTGTTCGATATCACCTTCTAACGCTTCGATTTTATCCTGTGCCTTGTTACTGTCAAATTTTGAAATACGCATGATTCGTATGTCTAACAAACGTAGTATATCTTCTTCGGTAACAGCACGTTTCAAGTGTTTTGTATGTGGCTTCAAACCATCATCAACGGCCTTAATTACCGTTTCTCTAGTCGTCATTTCTTCAATGTCACGATAGATTTTATTTTCGATAAAAATACGTTCCAAAGAAAGAAAATGCCATTGTTCTTCCAATTCACCCAACTGAATTTCGAGTTCACTTTTTAGCAATTCAACGGTTCGGTTTGTAGAAATTTTCAACATTTCAGACACACCTATAAAAAGCGGTTTGTTGTCTTCAATCACGCAACCTAATGGCGCTACCGAAGTTTCACAAGCCGTAAAAGCAAATAGTGCATCAATAGTTTTATCTGGAGAAACACCTGGAAAAAGATGAATTAATATCTCTACCTCTGCCGCAGTATTGTCTTCAATCTTCTTGATTTTGATTTTGCCTTTTTCATTCGCTTTCAAAATACTGTCAATCAAAGTCGTCGTATTGGTCGAAAACGGAATTTGGGTAATGACCAACGTATTTTTGTCCAGTTGACCTATTTTGGCACGAACTCGAACACGTCCACCACGCAATCCATCATTATAATTGGACACATCAGCAATTCCTTGCGTCATGAAATCTGGATAGAGTGTAAAAGGCTTCCCTTTTAATATTTTTATCGAAGAATCGATTAATTCATTAAAATTATGTGGCAAAACTTTGGTCGAAAGACCCACCGCAATACCCTCTGCTCCTTGAGCTAAAAGCAACGGGAACTTTACTGGAAGATTGTTCGGTTCCGCACGTCTTCCATCATAAGAAACGCCCCAATCAGTAATTTTTGGAGAATACAAAACCTCCAAAGCAAACTTTGATAAACGTGCCTCTATGTAACGAGATGCTGCAGCACCATCACCTGTTAAGATGTTCCCCCAGTTACCTTGGCAATCAATTAATAAATCTTTTTGTCCAATTTGCACCATGGCATCACCAATACTCTGATCTCCGTGAGGATGATATTGCATGGTGTGCCCGACAACATTGGCCACTTTATTATAACGACCATCGTCTAATTCTTTCAAAGAGTGCATGATACGACGTTGCACCGGTTTAAAACCGTCTTCAATAGCCGGAACTGCACGCTCCAGAATTACATACGAAGCATAATCCAGAAACCAGTCTTTATACATTCCCGTAACTTTGGTAATGGTATCGTTTCCGTCTTCTTGATTATCGTAAAAATGTTGGCCTCCAGAAGAAATTATATCTTCAAAACCATCATCACCACTTGTATTATCTTCTTCTTGACCCTCTGGTACTATGTTATCGTCTTCTTCGTCTTTCATTATATTGATTCCGAAATTAATTGTATTAAATCCTCTCTGCTTGGCAGAATTGTTTTGTATTTACTGGCAAAAATTTGCTCGTTATTTTCTGGTAAAGTGTATTCTACAACCAAATCACTTTTGTTTTGGCAAAGAACAATTCCTATTGTTTTATTTTCGTCTTCCAAACGCATTTCTCTGTCGTAATAATTGACATACATTTGCATTTGTCCTAAATCTTGGTGTTTCAATTCTCCTATTTTTAAATCAATGAGAACAAAACATTTAAGAATTCTGTTGTAAAAAACTAAATCGATTCGAAAATGTTTATCATCGAAAGTAATTCTGTTTTGTCTTGCTACGAAAGTAAATCCGTGACCTAATTCTAGTAAAAAATGTTCAAGTTTATTAATAATTCCCTCCTCTAATTCCGATTCCGAATACTGATGCAATTCTGGTAAACCCAAAAATTCTAAAATATAAGGGTCTTTAATAAGGTCTTTTGGTTTCTCTATAATCTGTCCTTGTTCCGACAGTTTCAAGACTCCTGCAAAATCTCGACTTAAAGCCAATCGTGTATAAAGAGCTGAATCATATTGTCGTTTTAATTCCCGAACACTCCAGTTGTATTTCTCAGATTCTATTTCGTAAAAACGTCTTTCTCGCTCATCGTCAATTCGCATTAAGAATGAATAATGAGACCATGTCAATTTAAAAATCGAAATCAGCGATTGCATAATTTCATTTTTAGAATTCATAGCCAGTGTTGACGAATTTGAATTCTCAAAATCCCTAAACATTGTCTCTGAATTATGAATCTGCAAAATCCTAGACACTGTCTCGGAAATTGAGTAAGCTAAATAAAACTTTCTTATATTCTCTAAATTTGCCACAGAAAACCCTTTTCCAAACTCAATTGTCAACTGTTCCGAAAGTCCTTTCAATAATTGCTTTCCGTATTGAGCTCGTTCTTTTCCGTTTTGCTCTTCTTCGACAATCATTCTTCCTATTTCAAAATAGGTATACACCATTGTTGAATTTACGGTGCGTAAAACCTGTAGACGGGCATTTTGCAATAGCGCAACTACTTGAGAAAATAAAATTTTATTTTTAAGATTATCTTGCATTAACTACTTGCTACCTTTAATAAACTATTTAAATTTTCTCAATTACATCCAATTCCACTTTCAAATTCTTGATAATAAATTCCTGTCGGTCTGGCGTATTTTTTCCCATATAGAAAGACAATAATTGCTCGATAGAAGTGTTTTTATCCATCATAATAGGATCCAAACGAATGGTTTCTCCAATGAAATTTTTGAACTCATCCGGGGAAATTTCTCCTAATCCCTTGAATCGGGTGATTTCTGGTTTTGGTTTTAGTTTTTCGATGGCATCTTTTCGTTCTTCCTCCGAATAACAATAAATGGTTTCTTTCTTGTTTCGAACCCTGAACAATGGCGTTTGTAAAATGTACAAATGTCCTTCTTTTATCAATTCAGGAAAAAACTGAAGAAAAAACGTAATCAATAATAATCGAATGTGCATTCCATCGACATCGGCATCGGTAGCGATTACAATGTTGTTGTAACGCAATTTTTCCAGTCCGTCTTCTATATCTAAAGCGGCTTGTAATAAGTTGAACTCTTCATTTTCATACACAATTTTCTTGCTCATTCCATATGAATTCAAAGGCTTACCACGCAAACTAAAAACTGCTTGCGTATTTACATCGCGAGATTTTGTAATAGACCCAGAAGCTGAATCTCCCTCTGTGATAAAAAGTGTACTTTCTAAATTTCTTGGGTTTTTGGTATCGGGTAAATGCGCACGACAATCTCTTAATTTCTTGTTGTGTAAATTCGCTTTTTTAGCGCGATCTGTTGCTAATTTTCGAATACCAGAAAGCTCTTTACGTTCTCTTTCGGCTTGAAGAATTTTTCGCAACAGCGCCTCTGCTGTCGCAGGATTCTTGTGCAAATAATTATCTAATTTCGTTTTCACAAAATCATTTACAAATGTACGTACCGATGGCATTCCAGGCTCTGAACCCATATCTGTAGAACCCAATTTGGTTTTGGTTTGCGACTCAAAAACGGGCTCCATTACTTTGATACTAATGGCCGTAACTATCGATTTTCGGACATCAGATGCTTCGAAACTTTTATTATAAAACTCCCGAATGGTTTTTACAATCGCTTCTCTGTATGCTGCTAAGTGCGTACCACCTTGTGTGGTATTCTGTCCGTTGACAAAGGAATGATACTCCTCAGAATATTGGGTTTTGCTGTGTGTTAAGGCAATCTCAATATCTCCCTCTTTTAAGTGAATGATAGGATATTCTAAATCCTCAACATTTATCGTGGCTTCTAGTAAATCTTTAAGTCCGTTTTCAGAATAGTATTTTTCACCATTAAAAATGATGGTTAAACCATTATTTAGATAACAATAATTTTGAATCATCTTTATTACATATTCCATACGGAATTTGTAATTCTTAAAAATGGTTTCGTCAGGAGTAAAAACAACTTTAGTACCTTTTCGTTTGGTAGTTTCTATAATGTCTTCTTCGAGAACTAAATTTCCAGCGGAGAATTCGGCTGCTTTTTGTTTTTCATCTCGAACAGACTCCACTCTGAAATAATTAGACAGCGCATTGACTGCTTTAGTACCTACCCCGTTTAGACCCACTGATTTCTGGAAAGCTTTTGAATCATACTTCCCACCAGTATTCATTTTTGACACTACGTCAACCACTTTTCCTAACGGAATACCACGTCCATAATCCCGAACAGTAACCGTTTTGTCCTTAATTGTTACCTCAATAGTTTTTCCGGCGCCCATTGCAAATTCATCGATACAGTTATCGAGAACTTCTTTGACCAAAATATAAATACCATCATCTGCTGAAGAACCATCTCCCAGTTTTCCGATGTACATTCCAGGACGCATGCGAATGTGTTCTTTCCAGTCGAGTGACCGAATATTATCTTCGGTATATTGATTTTGTTCGGACATTGTAGAATTTGTGGATTTTAACTTCGTTCAGTTCGGGCTTTACTATGCGCAAAGCTCTCGAGTGTGCTAATGTAGTGTAATTCGATAAAATTTAAAATAGGAAACCATCAAAGTTATCAAGAATAATATTGACATTTTCTATTGAAAGATTGAAAAAATAAAGGATTGAAAAAAGATTAAAAATTCTTGATAATTTCTTTCAGCTGACTGTCCAATTCCGGATTGGAAATATTTCCTTTTTCTACATCAAAATTAGCATCAAAACTTGGCAATGAAAAAGCAGCTTTTATATTTCCACCGTAAAATGGAAAAGCTTTTTTAGCAATTTCTAAAACGCTTGCTCCACCTCTTGCACCCGGAGAGGTTGCCATTAACAACATGGGTTTTTCTTGAAAAACTTTTCCTGAAATTCTGGAGCACCAATCAAATATATTTTTAAAAGCAACAGAAAAATTCCCGTTATTTTCTGCAAGGGAAACTACTAAAATATCCGCGGTTGCAATTTTAGCCATAAATGCTTTAGCTAATTCATGTTGGCCAATTTCCTTTTCAATATCAACCGTAAATATTGGCATCTGAAATTCATTTAAATCCAGAACATCAACTTCGGCATTTTCAAAAAGAGTTGCTGCGTAAGTTGCTAATTTTTTATTGATAGAGTTTTTGCTGGGGCTTGCGCCAAAAGCGATTATTTTCATGACGATTAATTTTTCTTAAAAGTAGTGAAAATAAAATAGCAACAACATAATTAGCCACAGATTCCCAGATCAGAAAAACTGTGTAAAAACTAAAATCTAATATCGTATTTTAATACAGCACTAAATTTCTTTGCCACAGATTTCAAAGATTAGCGCAGATTAACTCGTTGTGTAATTTTAAAAATCTTTTAATCCTTTCAATCTGTGGCAAAAACTCTTTTTACTATTTGCGACACAATATCTTTAGTACTACTTAAAAATAAAAAACGAAATTTTATTTTTCCTAGATCGATTTCTACCCCTGATTGCAAAGGCAAGCTAGATTAGGTCCATAAAAAAAGTCGAAAGTTATTACTAACTTTCGACTTTATGACTTTCAGCTTTATGACTGTATATTTAAACGTTGAATCTAAAATGCATCACATCACCATCCTTCACGATATATTCTTTTCCTTCTACTTTAAATTTTCCGGCTTCTTTGCATTTAGCTTCTGAACCGTAATGAACGAAATCCTCATAAGCAATAACTTCGGCACGAATAAATCCTTTCTCGAAATCAGTATGAATAACTCCCGCAGCTTGAGGTGCAGTTGCTCCTATATTAATGGTCCAAGCACGAACTTCCTTGACACCTGCGGTAAAATAAGTTTGCTGTTTCAATAACTTGTAAGCTGCTCGAATCAACACCGATGCACCTGGCTCACTTAGCCCCATGTCTTCTAAGAAAACCTGACGCTCTTCGTAACTTTCTAACTCCGTAATATCTGCTTCAGCACCTACAGAAAGCACGATAACCTCAGCATCTTCATCCTTAACCATTTCACGAACCTGATCTACATACTTATTTCCGTTAACAGCTGAATTTTCATCTACGTTACAAACATACAATACTGGTTTTGCAGTAATCAATTGAAAACCTTCCATCAAAACTTCTTCATCATTGTTTTGTGGCGTTATAGTTCTCGCTGATTTTGCTTGAAGTAAAGTCTCTCTAATTCTATTTAACAACGCTTCTTCAACAATTGCTTCTTTATTTCCAGTTTTAGCAGCACGTTTTACTTTTTCCAAACGTTTTTCAACATTTTCTAAATCTTTCAACTGCAACTCGATATCGATGGTTTCTTTGTCACGAATAGGATTTACATTTCCATCAACGTGAACTATATTATCGTTATCAAAACAACGTAAAACGTGAATAATCGCATTACATTCTCTAATGTTTCCTAGAAACTGATTCCCTAAGCCTTCCCCTTTACTGGCTCCCTTTACCAATCCTGCGATATCAACGATATCAACAGTAGCCATTTGCACGCGCTCTGGCTTTACTAATTCTTCCAATTTTTCAATTCGAGAATCTGGTACGTTTACTACACCTATATTAGGTTCGATAGTACAAAAAGGAAAATTTGCACTTTGTGCTTTTGCATTAGATAGACAATTGAATAATGTTGATTTTCCAACATTAGGTAATCCTACAATTCCTGCTTTCATATGTTGATAATATTTATTTTAATTGAATTTAGTATCGCAATTCAGTAATTTGTTTACCAAAACATTCTGTTTGCGATTTTATAATTATTTACTTTACAAATAACGGTTGCCTGTTAAAAGTTCAGCATTTACTTTAAAAGTTTGCAAATATAAGATTTTATAAATGTTTAAGTAAGTAAAAATTGCAGTTTAAACACGTTTACAAATTTTTTATAAAAAAAACAGATTATCCTTTAAAATTTTGTTAAAAAAAAATTATATTGCACCTGATTTTAAACCAAACAAAAACCAAACACAATTTAATTATGAAAAAATTTGCATTATTATTATTTCTATTAAACGTCTCGTTTCTTTTTGCACAAAAAGAAGTCACGGGTGTTGTAAAAGATAATTCCGGTAATTCTCTACCAGGAGTTAACATTGTTGAAAAAGGGACAAAAAATGGAGTATCCACTGACGCAGATGGTTCATACAAAATTAAAGTCAAAGAAGGAGCTACATTAGTTTTTAGCTATGTGGGCTTTAACAAAGTGGAGAGAGCCGCTAACGAGACTGTTATTAATGTTGTTTTATCCGAAGAAGGTGGACAAAATTTAAATGAGGTTGTTGTAACTGGTACAAGAACCGCACCCAGGAGTAATACAACATCAGCATTGCCAATAGATGTATTGTCTTCAAAAGACTTGACTTCAACTGGTCAAGCTACCTTTGACAAGGCGTTACAGTACAAAATACCGTCTTTTAACACGGTACAAACTCCTGTAAATGATGCTACTTCATTGCTAGATCCATATGAAATAAGAAATATGGGACCAAGTAGAACATTAATTCTTATCAATGGAAAACGTAAAAACTTGAGTTCATTGTTATATGTACAAACATCTCCAGGACGTGGAGAAACAGGTTCTGATATCTCTGCAATACCTACAGATGCTATCGAAAGAGTTGAAATACTTCGTGATGGTGCATCAGCACAATACGGATCTGATGCAATTGCGGGTGTAATGAACATTATCTTGAAAAAAAATACAAATGGTGCCTCTGTTACAATGAGAAGCGGAATGACATCTCAAGGAGATGGAGAAATGATTGGTGTAAGCTTAAATAACGGATCAGAAGTTGGAGAAAAAGGATATATAAATTATACAGTAGATTTTTCTAAAGTTAATTTAGCCAATAGACCTGGAACAGTGGACGCTGCTGGAGAAGCAGCTGATTTTGGAGCTTCACTAGCAAGTGTACAATCATTCTTAGCATTACAACCAGATGCTGGAAATATCAATGGATCTCCAGAAACTGCTGCCGCTAAATTTTTAGTTAATGGTGGATTTGGATTATCTGATGACACTTCACTTTACTATAATGCTGCTTATGTTTACAAAAAAGTAAATTCGTTTGCTAATTATAGAACTCCATATTGGAGAACATTATCTGACTTTCCTTTCTTAGCTGATTTCTTTGGGAATGGAACTCCTGCATCATACCAGGGCTATGTGCCTACATTTACAGGAGATCTTAACGATTACAATGCTACTTTAGGATACAAAGCAGTTAAAAACGGTTGGAATACTGACGCAAGTATTACTGTAGGTGGTAACTCTCAAACTTATAGTGTTGAAAATTCATTTAACCGTTCGAACATTCAAGATGATGCTGGAAATAATGTATATCTAGAGAACAGTCCAATCTCATTTAAACCAGGAGGAACTTCTTTCAATCACGTAGTAGGAAATATTGATATCTCTAAAAACCTTTCTGATAAAGTAAGTATTGGTTTTGGTACTGAAATTAGAACAGAAACTTTTGAAGTTACTGAAGGAGATAAAGCTTCTTGGGACGGAATTGGAGCTGACTCATTCGCGGGTAACAGACCTGAGAATTCAGGAAAATGGAACCGATATAATTTAGGTGCTTACTTTGATTTAGCGTATGACATTACAGAAGACTTTTTAATCAACGGAACTTTGAGATATGAAGATTATAGCGATTTTGGCGGAGCTACTGTATGGAAAATTAGTTCAAGATATAAATTCTTAGACGATAAGGTTACTTTAAGAGGTTCTGTGTCTACAGGATTTAGAGCGCCTACTTTACACCAAATTTATACTCAAAAATCTCAGTACTCATTTGTACCTGGACAAGGAATTCAAGTGAGTGGAATTATCAATAACGTTTCTCCACAGGCAAGACAACTTGATATTGATCCACTAGATGCTGAGAAATCGACAAACATCACTATTGGTATAGGTGCAAAACCATCTAAAAACTTCAATTTCACTGTTGATTACTATAACATTAAAGTTGAAGACAGAATCGTACTTGGTGATATTACTTCAACTCGTTTTGGAGATGTTGCTTGGTTTGAAAATTCATTTGATACTAGAACTTCTGGTTTAGACGTGGTAGCTAACTTCAGCAACATTATGTTAGGAGCTGGTAAATTAGGCGTTAACTTATCTGGAAATTATACTATACAAAACGAAAGAATATCACCAGTTAAAAAGAATAACTTTAGCCAAACTCTTGAAGCATTAATGTTTACATCAAGACCAGTAACTAAATGGATTTTAGGTGGTAATTATGAAATAGGAAAATTAGGATTCTCGCTTAACAATACATATTTTGGAAAATCTACATTTAAACAAGCAGGTTTAGATAACAATTTAAGAACTGAGTTTACTCCAAAAATTGTTACTGACTTAGGTGTTACATTCTCTGCTACAGAAAAATTAACACTGTCATTAAATGTGAACAACTTATTGAATGTACTTCCTGAATGGAATTTCAAAGCAGAAAATGCAGCTGGGACAGCGCTTTTAAATGACCCTGCTCAAGTAAAAAATCAATCTAACTTGATAACTTTCAACCAACGTTATTCTCAAATGACGTATGATGGATATCACTTTAGCCAATTAGGAACTATGTTTAATTTATCTTTAAACTATAAATTCTAATTCATTTATTGAATAACTCAAAAAGGGCTGTCGAAAGATAGCCCTTTTTTACGCTATTGTTTTATCAAAAACAACAGTAGTACAAACTATCATTTTCAATTTTATACAGAAGCATGATTACATATCGTGTAAAAGGTTATTATTACAAATGAAATGGTGCTTAGTGTAAATTATACAATTTATACTGAAAATTCCGTAACAACTTATTAGCGATTATAATGTATATTTACTTCATATTAATCTTATAAATAAATTATTATGAAAACGACATTAGTTGTAGCTATAGCACTATTATTTTCCCTACAGAGTCAGGGTCAAAACAAAAATGTAAAATCGGAAATAAAAACAACGGTTACTACCATAAAAGACTCCAAAGGCGAAAAACAACTTGTAAAAACTCAAGAAATAAAAGAAACTCAAAATATTGAGTTGAAAAATGCCGAATCTGATGAATTGAATAAAGAAATAAAACAAACTCCTGTTCAAGTTACTGCCATTACAGCTGTAACCTCAAATGGAGTAACAAAAATTCTAGATGTTGACAGATCTGCTTATTATAATTATAACGGACAAAAATTTCAAGTGGCTCTTGCCGAAACTGGTTATAACATGTACTTGCCTAATAAAGAAAAGACAGCTGTATTAAGAAAGACATCAAATAACAACTATATATACAGTACTAAAAACAAAACCTCTTTTGGTTATTTTAATGCAGATGGAAACTTAGTCTTAGAATCATATGATCCAGTAAATGATAAAATTACAACTGAGATTTTTGAAATTATCAAAGAATAATAAAAATAAAAAGCATAAAAAAACCTGAGAATTCTCAGGTTTTTTTATGCTTTTTATTTTTATTATTCTTTGTGCAAAAAGGCTTGTCTGTTTAGTAATGTTTCTTCACTTTCCACATGATTATCATCTGGAATACAACAGTCTACAGGACAAACCGCAGCACATTGTGGCTCATCGTGAAAACCTTTACATTCAGTACATTTTCCTGGTACAATGTAGTACACTTCGTCAGAAATAGGAGTTTGAGCTTCATCAGAATCAATTTCGGTACCATCCGGCAAAATTACTTTACCTTTAAGTTTTGTTCCATCTTTATATCTCCAATCATCTGCTCCTTCGTATATTGCTGTATTTGGACACTCTGGTTCACAAGCACCACAGTTGATACATTCGTCTGTTATAATAATTGCCATTTTTTTATAGTTTTAAAGTCTTAATGTCTAATGTTAAACGTCAAAATTCTTTTGACATAAGGACTTTTGACTTTCGACATATTTATGCTTATTTTTGTGCAAAATTACAATCAAAACTATTCATAAGCAAACATTATGACATTAGAAACAAAAAAAAGTGTTTTTGTTGAATTAGGAAAATTCTTAAGTCAATTTTCTGAAGATAATACTTCTAGAAATCCAAGTGTTTTGCACAACAATGTGTTTTTTGAAGATTTTATAGCATTAATAAAATTATCTCAATCTCATAATGGATGGTACACTCCTGAAAACGTCTATTTCTCCATACAATCATGGGCAGAAGCATTAACTTCAGAAAACTTAAATCAATGGCTTTCGGCTTATGATTTTCAAAAAAAAGAACCAAAAAACATTGCCTTAATCCTTGCAGGAAATATTCCTTTGGTGGGTTTTCATGATTTTCTTTCCGTATTAATTTCTGGAAATAACGTATTGGTAAAAACTTCATCAAATGACCAGCATTTGTTACCCTTTTTAGCGAAATACATCATTGCAATTGATTCTGAACTTGCAAAGAACATCACTTTTATTGAAGGGAAATTAGAAAATTTTGATGCTGTAATAGCAACAGGAAGTAATAATACCGCACGTTATTTCGAATATTATTTTAAAGACAAACCATCAATTATTAGAAAAAGCAGAAATTCAATTGCTGTTTTGAATGGAAACGAAACCAAAGAACAACTTACCGCTTTAGGAGAAGATATTTTTCGCTATTTTGGTTTGGGCTGCCGCAATGTTTCTAAACTTTTTGTACCAAAAGGATACGTATTTGATACCTTTTTTGAGGCAATATTTGAATACCAAGACGTTATTCATTACGAAAAATACGCTAACAATTATGATTATAATAAAGCTGTTTTCCTGATGAGTAATTTCAAATTATTGGATAACGGTTTTTTAACAATAAAAGAAGATCAAAGCCATGCCTCCCCTATTACTAGTGTGTTTTATGAATTTTATGATGATATAATTGATTTGAAATCAAGATTACAATCAGAAAACGAGCAAATTCAATGCATTGTAAGTGACAATCTTATAGAGAACAGCATTAGTTTTGGTCAAACACAAAAACCTAAATTGTGGAATTACGCAGATAACACCGATACTATTTCGTTTTTGTTAACAATATAGTGGAAAAAAGTTCAATTATTCCGAATTAATTAACGCTTTTTAAACTCCTATTGTCGAAATTTGCACTTTAATTTTTTGGACATAAACTACACCATGAAAAAACACAACTACAGCGCAGGACCTTGTATTTTACCGCAAGAAGTTTTTGAAAAATCAGCACAAGCAATTTTAAATTTTAATGATTCCGGGTTATCGCTTTTAGAAATTTCGCACAGAAGTAAAGATTTTGTTGCCGTTATGGATGAAGCAAGAGCCATAGTTCTGGAACTTTTAGGCCTTGAAGGCAAAGGATATCAGGCCCTATTTCTTGCCGGCGGAGCGAGTTTAGAATTTATTATGGCTCCCTACAACTTGATGAAAGAAGGCGGAAAAGCGGCTTATCTTGATACAGGAACTTGGGCAGCAGCAGCTATTAAAGAAGCCAAACTTTTTGGTGAGACTGTCGTTGTTGCTTCGTCAAAAGAAGAAAACTACAATTATATCCCAAAAGGTTATACCGTTCCTTCCGATGCTGATTATTTCCATTGCACAAGTAACAACACCATTTTTGGTACACAAATGAAGGAATTCCCCTCAGTTGACATGCCAATTGTATGTGATATGAGTTCTGATATTTTTTCAAGAGAATTAGACTTTTCTAAATTTGATTTGATTTATGCAGGAGCACAAAAAAATATGGGTCCCGCTGGAACTACACTAATTGTTGTAAAAGAAGAAATTTTAGGCAAGAATGGCAGAATAATCCCAAGCATGTTAGATTACGCTAAACATATCAAAGCAGAAAGCATGTACAATACGCCACCTGTTTTCCCTGTTTACGCCTCTTTATTGACTTTACAGTGGTTGAAAAACCTTGGAGGAATTGCTGCTATTGAAAAAATAAACAATGCTAAAGCGGCATTACTTTATGCAGAAATAGACAGAAACCCATTATTCAAAGGAGCTGCTGCTGTTGAAGACCGTTCTAATATGAATGCTACTTTCTTATTAAATGATGAAGCACATGCTGCAACATTTGATACAATGTGGAAAGCTGCAGGAATTTCTGGATTACCTGGACATCGTTCGGTAGGTGGATACAGAGCTTCTATGTACAACGCGCTACCTTTAGAAAGTGTTCAAGTACTAGTAGATGTAATGCAGGCTTTGGAAAAAGCAATTTAAAAATTAGATTATTGACTGATTTAAAGATTTAATTTTTAATCAATCACCCCATTAAAAAACACAGATTGAATCTTTACATTTTTCAATCTTTAAATATAAAACACAAATGAAAGTATTAGCCAATGACGGAATTTCTAAAAGTGGAATTCTAGCTTTAGAAAAAGGTGGATTTGAAGTGATAACAACAAAAGTAGCACAAGAACAAGTAGCTAACTTTGTTAATGAAAATAACATAAGTGTAGTTTTGGTTCGCAGTGCAACTAAAGTTCGTAAAGATATCATTGACGCTTGCCCAGGATTAAAAATTATAGGTCGTGGTGGTGTAGGAATGGATAATATTGATGTGGATTATGCTAAAAGCAAAGGGATTCACGTAATAAACACTCCAGCTTCATCATCAGAAT
This sequence comes from Flavobacterium glaciei, assembly GCF_003350545.1. Lineage (GTDB taxonomy): Bacteria > Bacteroidota > Bacteroidia > Flavobacteriales > Flavobacteriaceae > Flavobacterium > Flavobacterium glaciei. Next base: position 43,568 of record NZ_QQBA01000010.1, on the reverse strand, counting down.
CAGTTGCAGAATTAGTTTTTGCACACTTATTTTCAGGTGTTCGTTTCTTGCACGATTCGAACAGAAATATGCCTCTTGAAGGAGATACCAACTTTGAAGGTTTGAAAAAAGCCTATGCAAATGGAATTGAATTAAGAGGAAAAACGCTTGGAGTTGTAGGAATAGGTCGTATTGGTCAGGCTACAGCTAAAATGGCGTTAGGATTAGGAATGAAAGTTATTGCTGCAGATAGTTTTATCCCGCAAGTGGATATTAAAGTAGCGTTTTTTGACGGACAATCTATCACAACAACTATCGTTTCTCAATCTTTAGAGTCTTTATTCAAAGAAGCAGATTTCATTACATTACACGTTCCTGCTCAAGATGGTTACATCATTGGCGAAAAAGAATTAGCAATCATGAAAGATGGCGTAGGTATTGTAAACTGTGCTCGCGGTGGAGTTATTGACGAAGTTGCATTAGTAAAAGCATTAGACAGCGGAAAAGTATTATTTGCTGGATTAGACGTTTTTGAAAACGAACCAACTCCTGAAATGACTATTTTAATGAATCATAAAATATCGTTGACTCCACATATTGGAGCAGCAACTGGAGAAGCACAAGACAGAATAGGTACTGAATTAGCCTCACAAATTATTAGCATTTTAGGCTAGTATATTAGACTAAATATATTTGAAGGGATTTATTAACTTTTGTTTAATAAATCCCTTTTTTTATTAAATTTGATTTCTAATCTAAAAATACTTTCCATGTTTGAACAATTAACACAATTAGCACAACAGTTTGGAGTCGAGTCTGTTGTTAAGAACCAAGCCGTTCCTAACGAACAAAATGAAGCCGTTATGTCCGAGGCCAGTAATTCTATTTTCTCAGGATTACAAAAAATAGTTGCAGAAGGAGGAGCAGATCAACTTGCGGGTTTGTTTCTAGGAAATAATGCACAAAACAATTCAAATCCTGTAGTACAACAACTCACGGAACAACTTACTGGGAACCTAGGTGAAAAATTTGGTATAAGTAATGAAACTGCTTCTAGTGTTGCAGGAAGTTTAATTCCTCAAATATTAGGATCCTTAGTCAATAAAGCGAAAGATCCAAATGATAGTAGCTTTCAAATTTCAGATGTTATTGCGGCAATTTCTGGAAATAGTGGCCAGAATTCCAGCATAATGGAGGCTATATCTAAATATGGAGGCCAATTTGGTTTAGACCAAAATGCAGATGGTAAAGTAGATATCAGTGATGCGATGTCAGCCATAACAAAAAACGGTGGTGGTCTAGGAGGTATGCTCGGTAAACTCTTTGGGAAATAATAAAAATTAAATATCTATAAAATCATCTACTTAATGTAGGTGATTTTTTTTTATGTTAAAACGCTACTGACAAATCATTTAATGTTGTAAATTTAATATTCAATTTTCTGATTATGAAAAATAGTGTTTATATCATTGTAATTATTTTAGTTTTTATTTTTAGTTGCAACACTTCAAAGTCTAATTTTACAAGTATTGAAAAATCCATTGTAAATCAAGGTGATACAATCCGAATAGCCAATGATGAACTGGAATATGAGGTAATAATTATTGACCCAGGTTTTAGTTTATGGTTAAATTCTAGAGCTTTCCCAAGAAACTATCATTCACAATCTTTTTTGGAAATGAAAAACCAAGTTTATGTGATGGAGTGGAACAGTAGAGTGCTACAACCGCAACGGTACGATCCTAATTTATATGAAATGTCTATCAATTATGAACCAAATATTAATTATGGATACGAGGTAAATTATTTGATATACAATTATATGATTTATTTTCAAAACACATATAAACAAAAACTTTTTGGTTTTGTACCCATCAGATAATGTTACTATATTTGTATTCATTATAAATAAAAATGAACAAACTGAAACAGCGTTGGGGAATTGACAGCAATTTTCAACTTACCATCATATTTATTGTTTTTGCAATAACTGGATCTGCATCGGCGTGGCTCTCAAAACCGTTTTGTTTTTGGTTAGGAATTACAAAAGAAGATTTAGGCTATTGGTTTACTCCAGTTCGATTAATTCTAATTTTTCCAATATACCAAGTCTTATTAGTCTTGATAGGATTTTTGTTTGGACAATTTAAATTCTTTTGGGCTTTCGAAAAAAAAATGTTGAAACGCTTGGGATTAGGATTTCTGTTTAACGACTAACGAAAAATGCCTCGGATTACGAGGCATTTTTGTTTTTAATTACATAATTATAAATCCAGGTTAATGTAAAAGTGGGTATAAAATCCGAAAACGGTAAAATTTCCTCCACAAAGCTTAGTACACCTGCTACTCGCCCTATTGTTCCTTTATACATCCAGGTCATTAAATAACCCGCAAGCGGTGCCCAAATCACATCTGAAAATTCACCAATAAAAGGAACTGTAAAGGAAAGCATTCCAATGGCATCAAACAGTATTCCTAATACCAGATTTCTGGTTTTGTTATTTACTGCATTAACGGACACTTGTTCTGTCATAGTATTTAGATTATTACTTTCTATAATACGTACAAATCTAATGCCAATTATTTTTTGAGCTTATCCTTATATAATTTTTTTAGTTTATCAATTTTGGGCGTAATCACATAGCTGCAATATCCCTGCGTTTTGTTCTGATTGTAATAGTTTTGATGGTAGTCTTCTGCTACATAAAACTTAGTCGCTGATGAAAGTTTAGTTACAATTGGCTTTCCAAAAGTATTCTCTGTTGTCATTAAAGAGATATAATCCTCAGATAATTGTTTCTGAAAAGGGCTGTGATAAAAAATTTCGCTTCGGTATTGTGTACCAATATCATTTCCTTGACGGTTTAATGTTGTTGGGTCATGTGTGGCAAAGAATATTTCCAAAAGTTCGCCAAAACTAATTTTGTTGGGATCAAATGTAATCTCAATTGCTTCAGCATGTCCAGTTTCACCGGTACTGATTTCCTGATAGGTAGGGTTTACGGTTTTTCCTCCTATATATCCTGACACCACTTTACTGACACCATCCAGTTCTAAAAAAACTGCTTCAGTACACCAAAAACAGCCTCCCGCAAAGGTTGCTACTTCCATTCCTTTTTCTATTTCCATATTTTTTGTTTCTATACTTTTTGGGACAATGCTATTTTTTTCTTTTGCACAAAATGAAAAAGGCAATAGTGCCAAAAAAACTCCAATTATTTTTTTCATAATCTATGATTTAAAGCCAAATTTATTCATTAAATCGGAGTGCGTATTCCCTATTAACTAAAGTTTATACTTTGTCAAAGTAAAATAAATTGCTAAGCTTTTAATAATCATTAAAATCTTTGTTTCTTTGTCAAAACAGTTTGAAATGATACAGGCCAAAAATCTACATAAATATTACGAGCAACTGCATGTGTTGAAAGGAGTCGATTTACATATTCAAAAAGGAGAAATTGTCTCTATCGTTGGTGCTTCGGGAGCCGGAAAAACGACACTTTTACAAATTCTAGGTACTTTAGACAAGCCGACAGTTGAAAATGGAATCGAGTTGCGCATCAACAATGAAGACATTCTGACCATGAATGACAAAACCTTATCAAAATTCCGAAATTTAAACTTAGGTTTTATTTTTCAATTTCATCAATTGTTACCTGAATTTACTGCACTAGAGAATGTGTGTATTCCTGCTTTTATAGCTAATAAATCAAAATTGGAAACAGAAATTGAAGCAAAAAAATTGCTTACATATCTTGGTCTTTCCCATAGAATGAATCATAAACCCAATGAACTTTCTGGTGGAGAACAACAACGTGTGGCAGTAGCCAGAGCTTTAATCAACAAACCAGCAATTATTTTTGCAGATGAGCCATCAGGAAATCTAGATACTGCTTCAGCTGAAAACCTACACCAATTATTTTTTAAATTGCGTGATGAGTTAGGGCAAACTTTCGTTATTGTAACCCATAATGAAGATTTAGCTAATATGGCCGATAGAAAACTAATTATGGTTGACGGTTTGATTAGCAACTAAAAAAGTTTAAAGTTTCAGGTTTAAAGTTCATTTGAAACGACGGACCACATTAAACATTAAACTTTAAAAAAATGAATTCTTCAGAACTTAAATCTTTCCTTGACGAAAAAGTGGTGCAATATAACACTCTCGACTTCATCGATAGTGATCCTGTACAAATTCCGCATTTGTTTTCGCAAAAGGAAGATATTGAAATTGCCGGTTTTCTCAGTGCAACTATTGCTTGGGGGAATCGCAAAATGATTATTAAAAATTCCCATAAAATGATGGATTTAATGGGAAACGCACCTTATGACTTTGTGATGTCACATTCCGAAAATGATTTGGAACGAATGGAGACTTTTGTTCATCGAACGTTTAACGGACAGGATTTTGCAAGTTTTATTAGAAGCCTAAAAAACATTTATGTAAACCATAATGGATTAGAATTCGTATTTGCTAAAAACCAAGAGTTAAAAACCATGCAAAACAGCATCTCGGAATTCAAAAAGACATTCTTCGAAATTCCCCATCAAATTAGAACACAAAAACACATTTCAGACCCTCAGAACAATTCTGCAGCCAAGCGAATCAACATGTATTTACGATGGATGGTGCGCCAAGACAATAAAGGGGTCGATTTAGGAATTTGGAAAAGTATTTCTCCGGCTTCTTTATCCTGCCCTTTAGATGTACATTCCGGTAATGTAGCTCGAAAATTAGGATTGCTGACAAGAAAACAAAATGATGGAAAAGCTTTAGCAGAATTAGATATGAAACTTCGCGAATTCGATGCGAATGATCCCGTAAAATATGACTTTGCGTTATTTGGATTAGGTGTTTTCGAAAAGTTTTAAATTTAACAGTTAGGTAGTGTCATTTTATATACATTTGCTTGCCTATAAAATAGATACCATTTATATAGAGTTTAATATTAACACACCTTGTTCAAATAGTTTTATTTGAATCCTAACATAATAATGCTCAATTATATACGTATTTTTAAAAGCTATATTGTTGTGACTAATAACTCTTTAGGAAGTTCGAATACATTTGTTCTTTCATAACTTAATTGAAAGTTTTATTTAAACCTTTGTCATAAATTTTTAGGACTTGTTTCATAGGCTAAAATTAAGAATATTTTTTAACTTCTTGTAATAGCTAAGGTAGCATACCAAAACCGTTTAATCCTATCGAATTAGTTTTAAGAGTTAAGCGTTTTGTTTAAAAAAAGTTCCTTTTACTCTTAGCTAAAAATAACAATGCGATTGCCTAATGTTAGTATCCTCATAAAAAACGTATCTTTGCACAAAATTTAAGCAAATGAGTACTTTCGAACAATTCAATCTCCCTAAATCTGTACAAAAAGCAATTGATGATTTAGGATTTACTTCTCCAACTCCCATCCAAGAAAAAACTTTTTCTGTGATTATGTCTGGAAGAGATATGATGGGAATTGCACAAACTGGTACTGGTAAAACATTTGCCTATTTATTGCCATTATTAAAATTATATAAATTTACTCCTGGACATACTCCTAAAATAGTAATTCTGGTTCCTACCCGTGAACTTGTGGTTCAAGTGGTGGAAGAAGTAGAAAAATTGACAAAATACATGTCGGTTCGTACTGTTGGTATTTTTGGGGGTGTCAACATCAATACTCAAAAAACAACCGTTTATCAAGGTTGCGACATCTTAGTAGGAACTCCGGGAAGAATCATGGATTTAACACTGGACAATGTGATTCGTTTTGAAGAAATGCAAAAATTGGTAATCGATGAGTTTGATGAAATGCTAAATTTAGGTTTCCGCACTCAATTAACCGCTATTTTAGCCATGATGCCTAAAAAACGTCAAAATATACTTTTTTCTGCAACGATGACTGATGAAGTAGATGCAATTTTGAATGATTATTTTGATTATCCAGAAGAAGTTACGCTTTCAGCATCAGGAACTCCATTAGAAAACATTAAACAAATTACTTATAATGTTCCCAATTTCAATACCAAAGTAAATCTATTAAAACACTTATTAGAAACTAACCAAGACATGAGTCGTGTTCTGGTATTTGTCAATAATAAGAAGATTTCGGATATGTTACATGAAAGAATCGAAGAAGATTTTGATGGTCAGTTTGGAGTAATTCACTCCAATAAATCACAAAATTATCGTTTGAGTACGATGGCTTCCTTTCAAGAAGGCAATCTTCGTGGTTTGATTACTACTGATATTATGGCAAGAGGATTGGATATTTCAAATATTACCCACGTTGTCAATTTCGAGATGCCAGAAATGCCGGAATTGTACATGCACAGAATTGGTAGAACCGGTCGTGCGGATGCTACAGGAACTGCTATAAGCCTTATAGCTCCTCGTGAAGAAGAATTCAAAATAGAGGTCGAAGTGCTAATGAATATGGAATTAGCAATCGAGCCTTTCCCGGAAACCGTTGAAGTTTCAGCAAAATTAATCGAACCTGAAAAAGACAGACAACCAATTAAGTTTTTGATGAAAAAACAAAAACTGGCAGGAGATGGCGCTTTTCAAGAAAAAAGTAAAAAGAACAAGAAAGTCAATTTAGGTGGTCCTGGGGTAACTAAGAAAAAAACACATGGTTCTGTCAATAGAAACATGCTGAAAACCCGAGATAAAAAGAGAAAAGATAAGAACAAATAGATCTCAGTTTCTAACTCCTGATACTTTTAAATCATCTAGAACACAAGATAAAATATAAAAACGGGTTAAAAATGGAAACATTTTCAACCCGTTTTTTTTGTGAATTATATTAATTCTCAAGTTTAATTATTAGTAAAAACTAAACAAACGGGAGAGCATAATGGTATTTTTTTACCAGTATCAGTAAGTAATCCAGTCTTTTTACTTCTTTTAAAAATTACTACATCATTAGTATATTGATGTGCTATCAAAAGAAAATTCCCAGTAGGGTCAATCGCAAAATTCCTAGGACCTTTACCCAAAGTACTGGTTTGTCCTTTCAATACTAATTTTCCGTTATTTAGAATTTTAAAAATTGTAATGTTATTGGCTTCACCCCGATTAGAAGCATATAAAAATTTCCCGTCAGGCGAAATATGAATGTCTGCAGAACTGAACGTTCCTTTGAAATCTTTAGCTAAAATAGTTGTTTCATCAATCTTTGTTAAGGTTCCGTTTGAGTAACTAAACACCGTTAACGCACCGTCTAATTCTTGTAGTAAATAGACAAACTTACCATTTTTACTAAAGGTTAAATGCCTTGGTCCACTTCCTGATTTTACAGAAATACTATCTTTCAATTCTAAAACAGCACTGTAAACATTAGGATTATAGGAATAAGAATACACTTTGTCATTCCCTAAATCGTTAGACAAAACAAACTTCTTATCTGGAGAAAAATGAACCATGTGTACGTGCGGCGCTTCTTGTCTTTGTGCGTTAATTCCTTTACCATAATGCTGTATTACTTGCTTGGCTTCAGCAAGACTTCCATCATCATTTTTACCAAAAACAGAAATATTTCCACCAGAATAATTGGCAACAATTACATTTTTATCATCATTTATAATGTAACAAGGATCGGCACCCTTAGAGTTTTGCTTGTTGATTAAGTCTAATTTTCCGCTAACTGGATTATAACTAAAAGAACTTACTGAGCTTTCAGCACCAAATTCATTTACAGAATAAACAAAATTATTATCCTTAGAAACCGTCAAATAACTGGGATTAATAACCTTTTCAGTAGCATTTTTAAAACTAAAATCACCAGTTTTGGAATCAAATTCATAAACGTAAATTCCTTTACTGTCACAACTTTGAGTATAGGTTCCAATCAGTAAATTAAATTTGTTTTTTTGTGCTTGAACACTTGTAAAAATGAAAACTAATAAAACTACAGCAAACGGGTTTTTCATGTTTTTAAAATTTTTTAGAAAGCTAAAATACATAATATATTCATAATGAATGTCAATTGTTTATTCCTTTGAAAAATTATAACAACTTCATTTAAAACTGTCAACAAATTTGTATTTTTGACTCATAGAATTCAATGAACACCGTTGAAAATAAAATCCAATGAAGTAAACTCAACCTCAGAATGCATTTTAAACATCCCGAAATTTTATACTTTCTGTTCTTGTTGATTGTTCCTATTTTGGTTCATTTATTTCAATTACGCCGTTTTAAAAAGGAATATTTTACTAATGTTCGTTTCTTAAAAGCACTTTCGATTCAAACCCGAAAAAGCTCTAAAATAAAGAAATGGTTGCTTCTCGCCTGTCGTTTACTACTACTAACTTGTATTATTATAGCATTTGCTCAGCCTTTTTTTGAGTCGAAAGACAGTAAAAATGCGAGCAATGAATTGTATATCATTTTAGACAATTCTTTTAGTATGCAAGCCAAAGGCAAAAAAGGAGAATTGCTGAAACGAGCGGTTCAGGATTTACTAGAAAAAACTCCAGAAAACATCAATTTTTCTTTGCTTACTAATACCGAAAATTATTGGAACACCGATATAAAGTCAATTCGTAGTGCTTTGCAAAATCTAAAATACAGCGCTACTCCCTTTCAATTAGACAATATATTAGCTAAAATAAGAGCACATAAATCAGCTTTTAAAAAGGACATCATTGTCATTACAGATGCCGTAGGTCTTGATGAAAAACAACTAAAAAATAGTGATGCAACTAATTTGCCATTGTTTATAATCCCAAAAGCAGAACAAAAAAATAATGTTTCTATTGACAGCGTTTTCATCAATAAAACATTGGATAATTTTTATGAAATCAGTGTAAAAATTTCTGGATATGGAGAAGACTTCAACCCGATTCCAATTTCTTTATACAACGAAAATAAGCTTATTGCTAAAACGATAGTAACTTTAGACACAAAGAAAAAAAATCTTAATTTTACGATTCCTAAACAAGCTTTTCATGGTTATTTTTCCATAGTTGATAATGGATTATCTTATGATAACATGTTCTATTTTAGTATTGCTAAAACGAAGAAAACTAATGTTATCAGTATTGGCGAACCAGCAAAAAGTAACTTCCTTTCCCGAATTTACACCAGTGAAGAATTCAATTTTAACAATTATACTTTAAGCACATTAGACTATAATAAACTGGAGGAACAAGATGCAATTGTTCTCAATGAATTGGATGAAATTCCGCAAGCTTTAGCTACCACCTTAAAATCATTTATTGACAAAGGAGGCAATTTAATTGTGATTCCTTCCGCTAAAAGTTCAATTTCAAATATAAATTCCTTTATATCAAATTTTGGAAAACTTACATTCAATTCTTTTGAAATCAGAGAGAAACAGATTACTAAAATCAACTTTAACCACCCACTATTTAACGGAGTTTTTGAAAATAAAGTAACTAATTTTCAGTATCCAAAAACAAAAAGTTCTTTTGCTATTTCCAGCTCCAGTCCAGCTGTTTTGTCTTATGAAGATCAAAGTATTTTCTTGACATCAATAGCAAATTCAGTTGCAGCAGTTTCAGTTTTTGCAGCTCCTATTAACATCGAAAATTCAAATTTTCAGCAATCTCCATTAATTGTGCCTACATTTTACAAAATGGCTATAAACAACCAAAACAACGGTGTAAATGCTTTGACTATTGGAAATAACAACCCTCATTTTACAGAAGTATCGTTAAATAAAGACGCTATTTTAACAATAAAAGGCTTAGAAGAACAATTCATTCCTATCCAACAAATTCTAAATAATAAAGTCAAATTGACTTTCAATGATAATCCGGAACAAGCGGGGAATTTTAGTATTTACAATAAAAAAGAATGGGTAGAAAAAATTAGTTTCAATTACAACAGAACCGAAAGTGATTTGGCATCAATCAATGAAAACATTCTTTCTGACTATAAAACAATCAAATCAATCCCATCGCTATTTGACACTTTACAAACTGATAGAACTGACAATCAAATTTGGAAATGGTTTGTTATCTTTGCACTGATATTTCTGATTAGCGAAATGGCAATTATTCGATTCGTAAAGTAAATAACGAAGATTATATACTTGAAAAATCAATACCAAATTAAACTGGTTACAAAAGTTAATACAGCAATATTAATCCCATATTCCATCAAAAAACAAATATTATCTACCTATGAAATTAATCATCAGAAACGCCAAAATTATCGATTCGAAAAGTCCCTTTCATAATACGACTGCAGATATTTTAATTGTTGATGGTTTTATAAAAAAAATTGGAACATCACTTCCCAATCCAGATCAGGCAGACGAAATACAACTTGATAATTTACATGTTTCCCAAGGCTGGTTTGACAGCAGTGTATCTCTTGGAGAACCTGGCTATGAAGACCGAGAAACCATTTCAAACGGGCTTACTGTTGCTGCCAAAAGTGGTTTTACTGCAATCGCTTTACAGCCCAACTCCTTCCCTATTATTGACAATCAATCTCAAGTGAATTTTGTTCTGAACAAAGCACAAGGATTTGCAACTCAATTGTATCCTATTGGAGCATTGAGTAAAGAAAGCGCAGGAAAAGACATGGCTGAATTGTATGATATGCAAAAAGCCGGAGCAGTTGCTTTTGGCGATTATACTAAAAGTTTGGATAATGCTAATTTGCTAAAAATCGCTTTACAATACGTTCAGGATTTTGATGGATTAATTCTAGCTTTTTCCCAAGACGAGAATATAAAAGGAAACGGTGTAGCGAATGAAGGTATTGTTTCTACCCGATTAGGCCTGAAAGGAATTCCAAATCTAGCTGAAGAATTACAAATTGCTAGAAATTTATTTTTGTTAGAATATACTGGCGGAAAACTTCACATTCCGACAATTTCTACTAAAAAATCAGTTCAATTAATCAAAGAAGCTAAAGCCAATGGACTTAATGTGACCTGTAGTGCGGCAGTGCATCATTTGGTTTTATCCGATGAAAAACTGGAAGGTTTTGACACCCGCTATAAAGTTACACCACCACTAAGAACGGAAACCGACAGAAAAGCATTGTTGAAGGGAATTAAAGACGGAACAATCGATATGATTACATCCGACCATAATCCTATAGACATTGAGCACAAAAAAATGGAATTTGACGGTGCCAAAAATGGAACAATTGGAATGGAAAGTGCTTTTGGAGCTTTGATGACTGTATTGCCATTAGAAACTGTAATAGATAAATTGACATCCGGAAAAACAACTTTTGGAATCGAAACAGAAACGATTAATGAAGGTTCAAAAGCAAATATTACCTTATTTAATCCAGAACCAAAAAGCATTTTCACAAAATCATCCATTGTATCAAAATCAAAAAATTCTGCTTTTCTAGGTGCTGAAATAAAAGGAAAAGTGTACGGAATTGTAAATCAAGGAAAATTAATTTTAGCATAGAAAATGAATAATAACAATAATAATTCAGAATCCGGAAAAACTGCCGCGATTACCAGTTATATCTTAGGAGTTGGCGTTTTTATAGCAATGTCAATAAACTCAGAAGATAAAAATGCGTTTGCTTCCTTTCACATCAGACAAGGATTGGGACTCACATTAACTTTTGTATCGCTAGGACTAATCATCAGCAATTTTGACAGCTTAATGATATCTGCACCTATGTGGATTTTCGTATTTGTTTTATGGTCGTATGGCATTACCAGCGCTATAAAAGGCGAAACAAAACCGGTTCCTTTATTGGGAACTTATTATCAAAAATGGCTTTCAAACATATCTTAATTACAATGAATTTATCTTTAGAATATAAAATACGAGAGCCTAAAATAAAATTAGACAAAAATCCACTTATCCTTTTATTGCACGGATACGGCAGCAATGAAGAAGACTTATTTTCATTTGCCACTGAACTTCCTGATGAATATTATATTATTTCAGCGCGTGCTCCTTATGATATGCAATACGGTGCTTTTGCTTGGTACGCCATTAACTTTGATGCGGACGAAAACAAATTTTCTGACCACGAACAAGCTAAAGTTTCTAGGGATTTAATAGCTGGATTTATTGATGAGTTAATTGCCAATTATCCAATTGATGAGAAACAAACTGCTTTAGTTGGCTTCAGCCAAGGCGCTATTTTGAGTTACGCAGTTGCACTTTCTTATCCTGAAAAAGTTCAGAAAGTAGTAGCTATGAGCGGGTATTTAAATTTAGAAATTGTAGCTGAGGATTACCTCAAAAACAACTTTAATAATCTGAAAATATTTGCTTCACACGGAACGGTAGATCAGGTAATTCCAGTAGAATGGGCAAGAAAAACGCCTGCAATAGTAGAAAATTTAGGAATAAATTTAACCTATAAAGAATATCCAATTGGTCATGGAGTTGCTCCACAGAACTTTTATGATTTTAAAAATTGGCTTCAGGAAAAATAGTTTTAAATAAAGAGTCGCAGTATTAGAGCTTAATTTCTAAATACTGCGACTTATCATTTATTTCTGATGCAATAAGGATTGATTTACTTCAAAAGAAATACTTTCATCAGGATTAACAAAGTATTTCAACAATACTTCACCCCAAATTTCCCCATCACTATAATCTGCGATAATCCATCTGTGGTTTAGAATTTTTACTTTATTAATTATAAATTTATTAGCCCATATTTGGTCTTGACCAGTGTAAGGATTCCCCTTGGGATTGGAATTAAAATCTAATAATTTTTCAGTAACAAAAGGAATTAATTTCTCGAATTGAATTGTTTTTTGAGAACTTGCTGAATCAAAATAATTTTGCGCATTTTCATTTTTTTCCAAAGAAAAATAGTTGGCATCCGCTAACTGATTTGATACTAAAAGAAGACTATCTCTTAACTTTTTGGTGGTTTTCTCGTACCTGTTTTGTTCAAAGGCTACCTGTTTACTCAAAAACATATAAGTAAAAATTGAAGAAAGAACCGCTAAAATAGTAAGATAAAGAAGAAATGATTGTTTCATTTTGAATTAAATTATAATGTAATTTCTAAATTGTCGTAGGCTAAGAAAACATTAGGAGGAAGTTTTTTTTGTACCTCTTCATGAAATCCCATAATATGACTAATATGTGTCAAATAAGTAGTTTTTGGTTGCACCAAAGTTATAAAATCTAACGCTTCTTTCAAATTAAAATGCGTATTATGAGGCTCTTCTCGTAATGCATTTATAACTAATACTTTTAAGTTTTTTAATTTTTCGATTTCGCATTTATCAATAGTTTTCACATCTGTCAAATAAGCGAAATCATCTATTCGGTACCCAAAAACCTGAAGATTTCCGTGCATCACATTAATAGGAATTACCGATTTATTCCCAAGGTAAAATGGCTTATTATTGACAACTTCTATAGTTGCTACAGAAGGTGCACCAGGATATTTATTTACTGTTTCAAAAACGTATTCAAAACGTCTTTTCAAATTATCAATAACCCTTTGATGTGCATAAATTGGAATTTCTCCTTGTCTAAAATTAAATGGTCGAATATCGTCAATTCCAGATGTGTGGTCAGCATGTTCGTGGGTAAACAGGATTCCATCTACTTTTTGACAGTTTGAAGAAAGCATTTGTTGCCTAAAATCAGGTCCGCAGTCTATAACGAAAGAATGATTTTCCCAAGAAATCCAAACGGAAACTCTTAACCTTTTATCTTTAAAATCAGTGCTTTTACATACTGGATGATTACTTCCAATAACAGGAATTCCCTGAGATGTACCAGTTCCTAAAAAATATACCTTCAATTTTATAATTTTTATTTACAAAAATAGGGTTAATTATCTTTCATTAGAAACCTATTTCATTAACTTTGCAACATATTAGCCATATTAAAAGAAAATGGATACTGAAATAAAATTAAAAGGTGATAAAATCATCGAACAAATCCCTTCTATTAAAGATAAAGCGCTCCGTATCAATTTGAACGAAAATATTTATGGAACTTTTGCAGAAATTGGAGCTGGACAGGAAACTGTAAGACATTTTTTTAGATCAGGTGGTTCTTCTGGAACAATCGCAAAAGCAATGTCTGCTTATGATAAAGACTTTAGTGATGCCGTTTATGGTGTTGAAGAAGATGGCCGTTATGTTACTGAAAGCCGACTTAAAAAAATGCTTTCTCACGAAGTAAACCTAATAGAAAAAAGACTAAGCAGAGAAAAACATCCTAACAAAATGTTTTTTAGTTATGCCAACACCGTAGCAACTATTGATTTTGCAAAACAATTCAAAGGGCACGGATGGGTTGGAATTAGTTATCAAATTGAACCAGACGAGGATTATAACGAAATCATTCTTCACATTCGTTTTAAGGAAACTGATGTTCGTTTGCAACAAGAAACTTTAGGAATCCTTGGTGTAAATTTAATTTACGGTGCTTACTACAAATACAATGATCCTAAACGATTATTGCGCTATTTATACGACCATTTAGATAAAGATCAATTAGAAATAGATACTATAAATTTCTCAGGACCACGTTTTGCTGATGTAGACAATCGTTTGATGAGTTTACAATTAGTCAAAAACGGAATGACTGATGCAGTAATGTTTAATCCTGATGGAAAAAACATACTTCCTGCAGCCATATTATACAAGAAAAACATCCTTGCTTTTAGAGGAAGTTTTCGTCCCGTTACAAAAGTAAACATGGACATGTATGAGAAGTCATTGAAAATGTTCTTGAATGAGAATAAAGTTAATGCCCAAAATACACTGGTAGTTTTTGAAATTACACTCTCAAATTTACGCTCCGATGGTGAGATTGACGAAAGAGATTTCATGGATCGCGCTGAATTACTGTGTTCACTAGGACAGACAGTAATGATTTCAAACTTTCAAGAATATTATAAAGTAGTAGAGTATTTTGCAAATTATACTAAAGCTAGAATGGGATTAGCCATGGGTGTAAATAATTTAGTAGATATTTTTGATGAGAAATATTACCGTCATTTGAGCGGTGGAATTCTAGAAGCTTTTGGAAAATTATTTTATCGTGATATGAAAGTATTCCTTTATCCAATGATTGGAGAAAATGGTGAAATCATTACTTCCGAAAATTTGAAAGTACACCCAAGAATGAAAGAACTTTATAAATTCTTTAAATTCAACGGAAAAGTAGTTGATATTGATGATTATGACCCTACGATTTTAGAGGTTTTCTCCCGTGAAGTCTTGAATATGATCAATCATGGAAAACCAGGATGGGAACAAATGCTTCCTTCCGGTATTGCAGAAATCATCAAAGAACACAGACTTTTTGGATTTGATCCAAATAAAGTCTTGAACGAAAGCAACTAGAAAAGATAAAATTATAAAAAATAAGTCCAGATTTGAGATACTTTAAACCTCAACTCTGGACTTTATTAATTTTAGATAATTTGTTTTGCACTTTAATATCATTATTTGTAAGTGCAAAAACCTAAAATTTATTTTAGAATTTGAGCAGCATGAGCTTTAGTTTTTACATCAGCTATCACCTCATCAATGATTCCGTTTTCGTCTATTACAAATGTAGTTCTGTGAATTCCGTCATATTCTTTACCCATGAATTTTTTAGGCCCCCAAACACCAAAAGCCTGAATTACTGTTTTATCTTCATCAGCAAGTAATGGAAAAGGAAATTCATACTTGTCCTTAAATTTAGCTTGAGCCTTCGCTGAATCAGCACTTACGCCTATTAGTGCATAATTATTAGCTTCAAATCGTTCGAAATTATCTCTTAAATCACAAGCTTCAGCAGTGCATCCTGGCGTACTTGCTTTTGGATAAAAGAAAACGACTAGTTTTTTACCCTTATAATCAGATAATTGATGTGATTTTCCCTCTTGGTCAAGACCAGAAAATTCAGGGGCTTTATCTCCTTTTTTTAATGTTGTCATTAGTTATATTTTTTGTTTGAATTGAAATTGAATTTTGCTTTTGCAAATGAAATTGTTTTTCTTTACATCCAAATTTAATGAATAATGAATAAACAAGAACGTGTAACTTTTGTTATAAATACGTTAAAAGAACTTTATCCTACAATTCCAATTCCACTGGACCACAAAGATCCATATACTTTATTGATTGCGGTTTTACTTTCTGCACAATGCACCGATGTGCGAGTAAATCAAATTACACCTTTACTTTTTGCAAAAGCGGACAATCCTTATGATATGATTAAAATGTCTGTGGAGGAAATTAAGGAAATAATTCGTCCGTGCGGCTTATCGCCAATGAAATCAAAAGGAATTCATGGTTTATCTCATATTTTAATTGATAAACACGGTGGGGAAGTCCCGCAGAGTTTTGAATTTTTGGAAGAATTACCCGCTGTAGGTCATAAAACCGCAAGTGTCGTAATGTCTCAGGCTTTTGGAGTTCCAGCATTTCCTGTTGACACACACATTCACCGCTTGATGTACCGCTGGAATTTAACTAATGGAAAAAATGTCGTACAAACAGAGAAGGATGCCAAACGTATTTTTCCGAAAGAAATCTGGAATGATTTGCATCTTCAGATAATTTGGTACGGAAGAGAATATTCTCCAGCTCGCGGATGGGATTTAGAAAAAGATATTATTACTAAAACGATAGGAAGAAAAACTGTGATCGATGCGTATCAAAAAAATAAATAGGAGACAAAAAAACCACTGAATCAATTTAGAATCAGTGGTTTTTTTGTCATTACCGAATTGAAATAAAAAAATTAATCCTAATGTTAATTACATGAATTCTAATTCGATATAATTTCGAAACTTTTGTTATCTATCTTTATTATGCTTAACGCTTTGGAATAACTTAATAAAAAAGAAATTGTTTCTTTACTTGGTTTCCTATTTTTAGAAACTGATGTTTTTTTTGAGTAAATTTTTGCCATAGAGTGATATATATTTTTCTATATATAACAACGCAGCATTTTTAAACATATTGTTAGTTAGTCAAAACAATTTGATGTTTGTCAATCACTTTTCTCAAATTCATTAAAGCATAACGCATTCTCCCTAAAGCAGTATTGATACTCACTCCTGTTGATTCTGAAATTTCCTTGAAACTCATATCTTGATACATTCTCATGATCAAAACTTCTTTTTGATCCGCTGGAAGTCCTTCAATTAGCTTTTTTAAATCCATTTGGACTTGTTCTGAAATTATTTTATTTTCAATCGTCTGACAATCATCTGACATTATGGAAAAAATAGAGAATTCCTCGGTTTCTCTAAACATGGGCATTTTTTTTGTTTTCCTAAAATGATCTACAACCAGATTATGAGATATACGCATAACCCATGGCAAGAATTTACCCTCTTCGTTGTATGAATTCGATTTCAAAGTTTTAATTACTTTGATAAAAGTATCTTGAAAAATATCGTTAGTAATGTCTTTATCCGGAATTTTCGAATAAATAAAACCATAAATTTTTGATTCGTGCCTTTTTATTAATTTAGCTAAGGCATCCTCATTACCTGCGACATATTCCTTAACTAATGACGCATCAGGGAGTTGTATATTAACCATAATAATACTTTTTAGTTTTAAAAAAATAAGAGATATCTCTAAAAAGTAGTTTTTTATTATAGGCTATTGTTTATTTTATTTTGTTAAGACTTCAAATTTAACTAATTATTATTTTAAGATGCAAATAAAATTAATAAAATTTAACTATTCAAGGCTATAATTTGTTAAAAATTTTCTCCTTATTTAACATTTAATAACCAAATAGCATGCCGTTAAAATTAAAAAAATCTATATAACAAAGGATTCTAAAAAAAACTAAAACAAAGTCTAGTATTCAATTTTTTAGGATAGAATTAAACTTTATTTTAGTTTCTATTATTTATTCAAAAAGTAGGTTACTGATAGACTCTAATGTAATCTACGATAAAATCTTGAGGAAATATGGTGTCATCTACTTCTGGCCCACCAAAATTGCCTCCTATCGCCATATTGACAATAAAATAAAAAGGCTGGTTGTAAGGCCAGATTGCTTCTGTTTTATTTTCAGGCTGAAACGTGTACACTAAAGTATCGTCAACAAAAAAATCAATTTTGTCTTTTGTCCATTCCATTGCGTAAATATGAAAACCTTTCTCAATATCATCAAATCTAGTTTTCTTTGTATTGATAGTATTTCCATGGCTGTCTTGTGTATGCAAAGAAGTAAATACCATATTGGGTTCTTTGCCAACATATTCTAAAATATCGATTTCACCACATTTTGGCCAACCGACCTCATTGATATTTGAACCTAACATCCACAATGCAGGCCAAACTCCTTTTCCTACGGGCAACTTTGCTCTGGCTTCAAAACGACCGTATTGAAACTCTTTTTTGCCTTTAGTGGTAATACGTGTCGAAGTGTATTTATCACCCTCTTTTTTAGCCGTAACTACTAACTTATTTTTAGCAAGCTTATGATTTTGTTTCGTGTACAATTGTCGTTCGTTATTCCCCCAACCGCAATTAGGACAACCATTGCCAAGCTCAAAATTCCAACTGTTTTCGTTTAAAGTTTTACCGCTAAAATTTTCATCCCAAACCAATTTTCGTTTATTCTGTTGAGCAAAAGAAAAATTGACCACTAGCAATAGAACTACAATTTTTTTCATTTTTAGTTTAATTAGAATATTGAAAATCTCCCTCTAACTTCGTTACTGAACTTCCGCCGATAAATACTTTAAAATCGCCTGCTTCTGCTTCCCATTTCCTGTTTGCAGTGTAATATTCGATTAATTTTTCATCGATTATAAATACAATTTTTTTGGTTTGGTTAGGTTGTAATTCTATTATTTCAAATCCTTTCAACTCCTTAACCGGACGCGTAATGCTTCCTATCAAATCTCTAATGTACAATTGAACTACTTCTTTTCCAGCAACTTTTCCAGTATTTTTTAAAATTACTGAAACTTCAATTTTACCGTACTTAGCAAATGTTTTAGATGATAATTGCAAATCGGAATATTCGAATTTAGAGTAACTTAAACCGTGACCAAAAGGGTATAAAGGTGTGTTCTTTTCGTCAATATAATGAGACCAGAATACACTTTCAGGCTCGTTCATCGTTGGTCTCCCGGTATTTTTATAATTGTAATAAATAGGAACCTGACCTACATTTCTCGGGAAGGTCATTGGCAATTTTCCACTTGGGTTGTAATCACCGTATAATACTTGAGCAATTGCATTACCACTTTGCGTTCCTAAATGCCAACCCTCAACAATTGCAGGAATATTTTCATCAGCCCAAGGAATCGCTAATGGACGACCGTTATTTAAAACCAAAACAACATTTGGATTGACTTTGTAAATTGCTTCCAATAATTCTTGCTGAACACCTGGCAAACCAATTTCAGTTCTGCTTCTTCCCTCACCAGATTGCAATCCATGTTCGCCTAAAACCATAACAACGACGTCAGCTTGCTTTGCAACAGAAATAGCATCTGCAAATCCACTTTTATCCGTTGTATTAATTTTAGTTTCCCAAATGAATTGGGTTCTACCTTCGGTTACCTCAGCTCCTTTTGTATACGTAAGCTGATTACCAGTGTACTTTTGTAACCCCTCAAGAACCGAAACTGCCGAATTATCATCCGCAGCGATTCTCCAACTTCCCAACGGACTCGTTTTGTCATTTGCCAAAGCACCAATTAATGCGATTTTCTGCCCAGATTTTTTAAGAGGTAATAAATCCTTATCATTTTTCAAAAGTACAATCGATTTTTTAGCTACATCCAAAACTCCATCTTGAAATGCTGCTTTTCCTACGGTTGCCAATTCTCTACCTTCATCACAATATTTATATGGATCTTCGAATAAGCCCAATTCGAATTTTACTTTCAAAATACGTCTTGCTGCATCATTAATTACGCTTTCTTTGACTTTACCTTCTTTGACTAATGATACCAAATGCTCCACATAAGCACTAGATTCCATATCCATATCAGAACCTGCATTAATCGCAATTTCAGCAGCTTGTTTGCTGTCCTTAGCATAACCATGAGGAATCATTTCGTTGATAGAACCCCAATCTGAAACTACGAAACCATCAAATTTCCAATCTCTTTTTAAAATTTCTCTTTGCAAATAAGCATTTCCTGTCGCAGGAATACCATTCAATTCATTGAAAGAGTTCATAAACGTTCGTACACCTGCATCAACAACCGCTTTAAAAGGAGGGAAAATTGTATTTTGCAACACCGTTTCGCTGATATCAACCGTATTATAATCTCTTCCAGATTCTGCAAAACCATATCCTGCAAAATGTTTGGCGCAAGCTAAAATAGTATTTGTAGCGGCTAAATCATCACCTTGAAACCCTTGAACACGCGCAACAGCAATTTTGCTACCTAAAAATGTATCCTCACCGGCTCCTTCCATAACGCGTCCCCAACGAGCATCTCTGGAAATATCAACCATAGGAGCAAAAGTCCAGTTCAATCCCACAGCAGTGGCTTCTTCTGCCGCAATAGCAGCCGACTTTTTTATTGCTTCTAGATCCCAACTTGCTGCTTCAGCAAGCGGAATTGGACTAATGGTTTTATATCCGTGAATGACATCAAACCCAAAAAGTAACGGAATTCCCAGACGGGTTTGTTCTACTGCTATTTTTTGCAATGCTTTCACATCTTTAACACCTTTTACATTCAGCATTGAACCGACTAAACCTTTCTTGAGATCTTCGTATTTTTTTGCCGCATGACCTTCTTTTGGTGTTGGACCAGTAATATCCCAAAACCCGTTATATTGATTGAGTTGTCCTACCTTTTCTTCTAAAGTCATTAGTTGGAGAACTGAATCTACTTTAGTATCTAAAATACTTTCATTAGAGTAAGAAACAGGGGATTTTAAGATTTTATTACTGCATCCGGCAACTATTAAAGCTGCAATTGCGAATGATGCTAACAGTGATTTATTTCTCATCGATAAACTTTTTATATAATTAAAAGGCCGGTACAAAAACCGACCTTTATAAATCTTTACATGTTCTATTGATAAATCCTTACATAATCAATCTCCATTGAAGATTGTGAAAAAGTAGGGTCAATAGCTCCGCCAAAAGTCCCTCCCATTGCAACATTCAAAATCAAGAAAAAGTCACTATTGAAAGGCACCGAATTACTATTTGAAAAGGTATGAAATAGTTTATCATCTACATAAAACTGAATTGAAGTTGGACTCCAAATAGTTTTGTAAATATGGAATTCAGAAGCAACATTGGCAACTGTTGTTTTGGCTGTGTTTGGATTTCCACCAAAGTTACCTGGATAATGTAAGGAACCATGAATAACATTGGGATCATTCCCTCTGTGTTCCATAAAATCAATTTCACCACATTTAGGCCATGTATTTGTTTTATAATCTTGACCTAAAGACCAGATCGCAGGCCAAGTTCCGCCACCAACAGGCAATTTTGCTCTAACTTCAATTTTTCCATAGGTAAACTCATACTTATCTTCTGTTTTTAATCGAGCAGAAGTATATCCTGTTCCTGATTTCTTTGCAGTAATTTTTAGATTTCCGCCTTGAACAATTACATTATCCGCAGCACTTGTGTATGTTTGAGCTTCGGCATTACCCCAACCACCTGCACCAAGGTCATATCCCCATTTTGTAGGATCTGGTGCACCGTCGACATTAAACTCATCCGAGAATTTTAAAACGGTATAATCAGCTGTAGGAGTTGGTGTTACAGCTCCACCAGAAGGCGAAGTGGTAAAAATGTGGTACCATGCTAAAAATGGATTCCCAGACTGTATCGCTCTCACAACCATTCGATTATCTGTAATTGATAGGATTTCATATGAGCTAGCGCCAACAAAATATCCCATAAAACCTGCATCAGCAATATTTAGAACCGTACCTCTAGTTTGAGTTGCACTATCAGGATTTTTTGAAACAAATGAATCTGATTTACTCAAAGTTACCGTTTTAGCACCGCTAGTATTTAAGTCGTAACATGCATCATCTCCACCGCCTTTGAAAGCACCATTGTAATAGGTTTGACCTTTGTTATCCAATTCTAATTTCATTTGAGCTCCTACTAAAGAAAATGTCATCACACTATTATACATACATGTAGATGATTTTTCGTTTGCTTTAGCACCATAAAATGAAGGGTAATAATTTTGTTGTCCAAAAGTTGGGTCAGACCAAGCTACATTGGGACCAACACCTAAGTGCCCCTCCTCAGATTGCGCCCAATACCATTTTCTGGATGCACCACCTGTCAAGAATTGTACGGCTTGCTCATCTTTAAAATTACTAAAAACAGTTACTTCTAAAGTTATATTGGTAGAAATTCCTCCAGTACCAGAAGCAATAACGGTAACTGTGTACGTATTTGTACCTGGTGTTGCAAAGGTGTTTTCAAGAATCCCACTTGGAGAATTCTTTGAAGTTCCATCACTAAAAATGTATTTGTATGATATTGCATTATCTGCCGTGCTTACAAATTTTACTTTACCAGAACCGTCTCCATCTGGAAAAGCTGACGATTTACCTAAAATTTCAGCCGTAACCTTAAGGTTATTTGGCGAGTCTAATGCTCCAAAACCTAAAATGTCCTCCTGACAATTAACCATCAGAAGAAGGACTAAAACGGATACTATGTTTATTATTATTTTTTTCATTTTTATTATTTTTTAAAAAATGTAACTGTGATACTCGTTGTATACCAATTCATTTAAAATTCATAATTAGTTGCTACTATTTATCTTTTATTAATTATGAAAATAAACATTATCAATATAAACGGTGTTATTTCCGGAAGGAGCACCTACATAAATTAACTGAGCGATGTGTGCACGTGTGGTTAATCCTGTAAAAGAACTTAATGGAATATCTAAACTTACCCACGAACCTTTAGCAGGTGATGATATTGTTATTTCATGTTCTACGTCATCTCCACCGCCAAAATTTCCGTCTGCTCCAAAATCGACTAATTTTATTTTAAATTGAGTAAAATCAGATGACCAAACATCGGTATGAAAATGTGTCATTGCAGTTGCGTTTATAGGAGTTGTAGTAGCTTCGATACCAACAAAATTTAACGCACTGTATTTTTTAGTTGCATTTCCATCAATACTCAAATCTGTCAATGTAGCATTCGACCAAGAAGTTCTCCAGGTGTCTACTTGAACATTTGTATAGGCGTCGCTGAACATAGAAATCACTTTAGATGCCGCTTCAGTAGGTGTTGGCGCTGCCGTTATAGAACCGGCTTTATTATAAAAGAAAACGTTGTCAACATAAACGGTGGTATTTCCAGAGGGTGCTCCAACTAAAATTAATTGAGCAATATGAGAACGTGTTGTAAGCCCTGTAAAGCTACTTAATGGGAGATCTAAACTTATCCATTTTTCCTTTTCAGGATTTGAAATAGTAATTTCATGTTCTTTGTCATCTCCACCGGCAAAGGTACCATCAGCTCCAAAATCGACTAACTTAACTTTAAATTCATTTAAATCAGACGACCAAATATCAATATGAAAAAAGGTCATTGCAGAGGCATTGATTGGTTTAGTAGTTGCTTCGATACCTACAAAATTCAAAGCGCTGTATTTTTTAGTATTATTACCACTGATATCGATATCCTCTAGATTTGCCTGTGACCATGAAGTTCTCCATGTGTCTACAGGTACATTTGTATAACTATCACTAAACATCGAAATGACATTTTCAGCAGGGATCGTTGGAATTGGAGCAGCAAATAAATTAGTTAAAGTTACGCTTTGAGTTTTTTCCGTTGTAGCAACGCCACCACTCAATGCAACAACTTTTACTTGATAGGTTCCTGGATTTAAATACTTATGGGTAATTACTTCTCCTTCCATAAAATCTACTGGAACTTCATTAGCAACATCTCCAAAATAAACTTGAAAGAAAGTCTCTAATTCTGCTTTTGCAGTTACGTTAATTGAAAGATTGCTTCCAATAGTAATTGTAGGTTCAAAATTAGTTGGTGCTAAAAAAGAAACAGTTACTTCTTGAATGGTTTCTGTTTTTTTACCATTTACAGTTAAACCTATAATTTTTGCATTAAATTTACCCTCTTTATATTTGTGAGTAATCATCCCGCCTGGGCTCACAAAAACAGGAGCTGTGGTTGCATCACCAAAATAAATTTCGAATTGAGTCACACCTTCACCTTTAGGTAAAAAAGTGACATTCCCAGAGTTATCTTGTGTTATAGTAGTCAGAGCAGATATATTTGAAGGTGCATTTATAGCATCAAGATCTACGTCATTATTTTCGTCTGAACATCCTAAAAGGATAGTTAGCACAAAAAGACTCAGTATTAATTTTAAGTTTTTCATATTTAAATAATATTAGTTTTTAGTATCCAGGATTTTGCGTCCAATTTCCATTTGAGAATTGAATTTCCTCTATAGGAATTGGAAACAATTCATTTTTGTTAGCTTTAAATCCAGTAATTTCCAGAGCCGCTTTACTTGTACGAACTAAATCGAAAAAACGATGTCCTTCTCCTACTAATTCCACTCTTCTTTCAGCAAAAATAAAGTCAGTCAAAGCTGCGCCAGAAGAAGAAATATCATGATTCAAATCACCAAAAGCGCGTCTTCGAACTTGGTTTAAATATCCTCTTGCTTTAGCGTCGTCAATTCCACCTCGATTATAAGCCTCTGCCGCCATCAGAAGAACATCTGCATAACGGATGGACCTGTAATTATTAGGGTTAGTAAGGTTTAAGTCTCCTTGTGCCCCAGCGCTTCTTTTTCTTGGAATGTATTTTCTATTAAAATAACCAGTGTGTTCATATCCTTTTCCAAAAGTTGCTCCAGTAGATGTTGCCCAAGCTTCGATGTCCAATATTGCCACATCTTTTCTTTTGTCTCCTGCTTCAAATGCATTTACTACTTTCTGAGTTGGTACATTAAAACTAAAACCTGAGGTAAATAAACTACCTGAATAATTTCTTGGTCCATTAAAACCAACGGCTACATTTCCTTCACTACATTGTAGACATCCAAAACCGGCACCTTCAACATCTGTATATTGTACTTCGAAAACTGACTCTGAACCATTTTCACCTGCATTTTCAAACATAGTATTATAATCTGAAACCAATGAATAAGTAGATAATCCAATTAAAGTTTCGAAGGTAGTTGCTGCTTGTGTAAATTTATTTTGGTATAAATAAGCTTTACCCAATAATGCTAACGCCGCCCCTTTGGTAGCCCTCCCTTTTTGAGCTGCTGTTACAGATAAGTTTTGAGAGGCAAAGATTAAATCAGCCTCAATAGAAGCATAAACATCTGAAATAGAGGAACGCGGGATTATTTTTTCGTCACCGGAACTGAATCTTGCGTCCCCTTTTAATGGGATTCCACCAAACCATTTTACCAATTCAAAATGATAATAGGCTCTAAGAAAACGAGCTTCACCAATCACTTGATTTTTTTCTTTAAAATCAGTTTTGTCTTTAAATTCTAAAATATAATTAGCTCTTTGAACACCGGCGAACATCCAGTCCCACAAATTTTTTAGATTACTATTGACAGGAGTATGAATCATATCATCAATTTGCTGAAAACCTGGCGTATCGGATTGACTTTCGCCTCCAGCTAAAGTATTATCCGAAGCTATTTCGCCTAGTAATGCATTGAGATATGTGCTTTGCAACATATCATACGCTGCAATTAAAGCATTATCATAATCTGATTTTGAATTAAAATAATTCTCAGAATCAATCGAATATTCTATAGGTCGATCTACAAAATCATCAGTGCAAGAAATTGTTACTGTTGAGAAGATTGTTATCGATATAAGGGTAATAAAAAGATACTTTTTCATTTTAATATATATTAAAAATTAATGTTTAAACCTAGTAAATAGGTTCTTGGGATTGGATAAAAACCAAAGTCAATTCCTCCACCAATTGGAGCTCCACTAGATGCTCCTGGATCAAAACCTTTGTATTTTGTAAACGTGTACAAATTATTTACACCCGCATACAAACGTAGTTTTGTTATGCCCGCTTTCTCAGAAAATTTAGAATTTATGGAATAACCTAATTGCATGTTCTGGATTCTTAAATAAGAAGCGTCTTCAACAAAATAACTAGAAAAAGTAGAATTACCTGTAGCACTAGTAGTCACTCTTGGCGTAGTGTTAGTACTTCCCTCACCTGTCCATCTATCTAAAACATAATTGAGACGATTAACATCTGTAAGATTTCTTTCGTAATTTCTTACCATATCATTCCCTACAGAAGCAAAAGTGTAGACTGCAAAATCAAAGTCTTTATAATTCATTTGTAAATTGAAGCCCATTGTAGCATCAGGAATTGGATCTCCAATATTAGTTCTATCACTTGAATTGAGAATTCCATCTCCGTTTACATCTACAAAACGAAGGTCTCCGGGACTAGCATCAGCACCTAAAGATATTTGTGAAGGGTGCGCATCAACTTCTGCTTGATTTTGAAAAATACCATCTGATTTATATCCATAAAAGTAACCTATTGGCTTACCTACTTCCATTCTGGAAGGTGCTTGTTGACCTACACCAAAAGAACCTCCTTCGATATAACCTATTCCATTGTTTACAGCTAATACTTCGTTTTTAAGGAACGTAACATTATACCCAACACTCATCGAAAAATTATCCGAAAATTTATTTTTATAATCTATTGCAAACTCTAATCCTGAATTTCTTACAGTACCAGCATTGATTGTTGGTGAACCTGCACCAGGAGCTGCAGTTCCGTTAATTCCTGAAACAGGGATAAATGGGATTAATAAATCGGCCCTAGTATCTATAAAATAATCTGCAACGATAGAAACTTTATTTTGTATCAATTTTAGATCTAAACCAACATCAAATTTCCTAGCTTCTTCCCATTTCAAATTTGGATTTGGAATTTGTCCCGTAGCTAAGCCATTAACTAAAGCCCCATCAAAAACGTATGTCGCTTCACCGCTTAGTTGAGAAACATATCCATTATTAGGAATTTGGTCATTACCTAAAGTTCCATAACTTCCCCTCAACTTCATAAAGTTTATTATTTTGTCATCTCCAAAAAAGCCTTCGTCAGAAATTAACCAACCTGCTGTAAAAGATGGAAAATAACCCACTTTATTACCTGGTCCAAATTTTGTCGATGCATCACGTCGTATCATGGCAGAAAAAAGGTATTTTCCTTTGTAATCATATTGAGCTCTCGCAAAATATGAAAGTCTTCTTTCGTCATAATTATAAGAGCCATTTGTCAATACTTCGGCGATACCTCTTGTCAAACTTATATCAGCAAATTCCCATGAATTGTAAGGAACATCAAAACCAGTGGCAAATAATCCATTCCCAAACTGTTTAAAAATTGTATTTCCTACCGTTGTAACCAAATTATGGTCTTCTCCAATTTTCTTAGCATATGTCCCAAATAAATCAAAAGAATAATCATTATCATTAATTGCGCTTTGAGAAACAGAACTTCTAGGCACATCAAACACTTTTCCACCATAGTTAATTTCCTTAGAAAATGATTTAGATTCACTATTTGAGGTATTAAAACCAATAGAACTTGAAATAGTAAAATCATTAAAAAGTTTATAATCCAATCCAAAATTACCATTAACTTTCTTAAAGTTATAATCATTATAGGTATTAGCTATTTGAGCTAACGGGTTTATAATTTCTATACCTAACCCAGTGTTTGATGGTATTAAGGTAAAATCACCATTAACATCATAAGGATTTAAGGTTGCCGGCGTATTCAAAGCGTTAAATAAAACAGAACCCAAACCACTTTCGTTTAATGATTTCCTATTAAAATACGTATAGATAACATTAGTTTTTAATTTTAATTTATCAGAAACATCAGCGCTCAAAGAAACTCTAGCTGTATTTCTTAAAAATCCAGATTTGTCTTTGCCTATAATTCCCTCCTGGTCCAAATGAGAACCACTTATCGAATAAGTAATTTTATCAGATCCACCAGAAAACGAGATATCATGGTTAATGATTGGTACGCTAGTGCTAAAAACTTCATTTTGCCAGTTTGTTCCTTTGCCTAAACCAGAAACATTAGGAAAAGGAATAGGGTTACCGCCATTAGCATAACTTTCGTTCAATAATAAAGCATATTCTGTCGCATTCAACATTGGTAATGTTCTTGATGTTTCTTGAAAACCAGTATACGTGTTGTAATTGATTCTTGCTTTAGAATTTTTTTTACCCATTTTTGTAGTAATCAGTATTACACCATTGGCACCCGCAGAACCGTAAATCGCAGCTTGAGCATCTTTAAGAACTGTGATAGTGTCAACATCATTTGGATTAAGCAATCCAAGTTCTCCAATATAACCATCAATAATGGTTAATGGTCTGTTATCCCCATTAGTAGCAATACCACGAATACGAATGTCTAATGCTGCACCCGGAGCACCCGAAGTTGTTGTAACATTCACTCCAGAAACTGTACCTTGCAAAGCTTGTTCGATTTTAACTGGCTTTAAAGCTTCCAAGGTTTTACTATCTACAACCGATACTGCACCTGTTACTTCTCGCTTTTTTTGACTTCCATAACCAATTACTACAACTTCATCCAATAGTTTAGAATCTTCTTGTAATGTAATAGAAAGGGCACTGTTATTTGATATCACTTTATATTCTAAATTTTTATATCCTAAATATGAAAATATCAAAGTTGCGCCAGAGGTAACATTTTTTAAAGAAAAGCGACCATTCATATCTGTCGCAGTCCCAATAGTTGAATTTTTAACTTGAACATTAACTCCTGGAATAGGTAAACCAGAACCGGTTTCTTTAACAACTCCTCCTACATCATATCCTTGGGCGAAACCAAAAGAGGATATAAAGAGAAATAAGATTAGTAGATAGTTTGACTTCATAATTTGTTTTTTTTGTGAATTATAAAATTAATCTGAAGAACTAATAATAAATTAAAAAGAACCTCAACAAAAAACATACAATGCAAAAAAAACACTTATTTAGTTCATAATATTTAAAAAGGGTTGAAAATTAAGAAGAAATCAACAAAAAAGTAACTTTATCCAGAACTAAAAAACTGCAACAAGAACGCTATTGTTGTGGTAATGTATAGTTATATTTGTGAAATTTAGTGAAAACTATACAGATAAAATATACTCTACAAGTCCTTGTTCATGTGACAATTCCATTTTCTTGCGCAATCGATATCTTTTTATCTCAACGCTTCTTACAGAAATATTTAATAAAGGTGCCACTTCTTTAGAAGAAAGATTTAATCTTAAGTAAGCGCATAATCTCAAATCGTTTGATGTTAAAGATGGATGTGCTATTTTAATCTTTTTCAAAAAGTCTTTATCAGCATTATCAAAAGCTTCTTTAAAAACACTCCAGCTATCGCCTTCATTTATATTTTTATTAATCGTAGAGATGACTGATTTTATACTCCTATTACCATCATCTGAAGTTTTCTTTAAATCTTCTTTGATAAAAGCAAGCAACTCATTTTTACTGTTCAAACTCATCGTAGAAACAGCTAACTCTCTATTTTTAGTATCTACATCTTGAGAAAGTTGTTCGTTTCTAATGCGCATTAATTCTTGTTTATTTTCAAGCTCTTTAATCTCTAACAACAAATTATTTTCTTCTATAAGCTTCTCTTTTTGATTTTGATAGTAATTATTATTCCTTTTGTGAATAAATCGAGCCATCACAATTAGAAAAATGAAATAGGCCAAAAGAGCAATATTGGTTAAATACCATGGCTTTTTAACGGTAAAAGTATAAATTGCTATATTCTTTAAGGTAGAATTAGCAAATTTTGATCTAACCTTAAAAGTATATTCACCAGGAGCTAAATTTTTAAAATTTACAGTTGATTTCGCACTCCATTCGCTCCAATCCTCTTGAAATCCTTCTAATAAATATTGAAATTCAGCATTGATATATTTATTAAATTCAGGAACCGTATAATTTATAGTTATATTATTTTCATCATAATTAAAACTACCTTCTTCCAAAATAGAACGATTTTCAAAATTTTCATTTAGCTTATTTGTTGTAATTGCTGATATTGAAACATTATGGTTTTTAAAACTTAAATCATTAAGATTCAAAACATAATATCCATCAGTAGTACCTATCAAATAATTAGAATTGGAAATTTGAGTAATATTTTCGTAGCCTAACATAGAATTTGTCAATGAGGCTGGAATAGGAATTACATTCTGTTTCAGTTGATTATTTAATTTACTTAATGAGAAGTAATGGATGTAATTTTTTGAAAACAACCATATTTTATTGGAGTTATCCACTATCAATTTTCCTGAAGTATACTCATCTTTTTCAAAAACAGAACTTAATAATTTATCCTTATTAAATTGTTTTGTTTTCTCATTCAATTCAAAAATACCTTCTTTATTTGCATAGTAAATTATGTTGTTGAACTTCGTTAAACTTGCATTTTTACCTTTTTCGGGTGTTACATAAGTCACAAAAGGTTTTGTTTTAGATAGTTTTCCATCTAATTCTAACCTGTAAACTCCTTTATATTCATGACTTACATACACATTCAATGTATTAGTGATTTCAAAATATTTAGAAGAATAATCAAACCCTGCTATTTTATTTCTAAAAATCCACTGATTATTTGTTTTTTCCAAAACTGAAATTCCATAGTAATTCCCTTGAAATAAAAGTCCTTTTTGATTAGGTACTGTTTCAAATTTCCAAGTTCCAGAAGCAGAAAATATATTTTTTGCGACAGTATTTTCAATCACATATGTTCCCGAATCATGACCGCAAAAAAGTGTTCCATCATGCTCAAACAAAGACCAAACCTGCCCTTTAGTTCCATTTATAAATTTGAATTCATCATTAGTCAAATAGTTTTTATAAAACAAACCTTGATTAGTTCCTACATATAAGTTACCATTATAAAGTTTTGAAGTATACACGGTTCCTAAAATTCCTGTGTCATCTACAAAATTTTGAATGGGCGATTGCAAATTAATACAATTGATGCCGTTGTCTAATCCTACCCAAAGATTCTTATCGGCATCTTCATATAAAGACAAAGCTGTATTATTACTCAATCCTTTGTTTTGATTGATGTGATACTTAATTTTCCCATTATTGTTTAGGATAAAAATCCCATTAGAGACTGTTCCCAAGGCAAAACTTCCATCTAATAGCAATTGACTACTGTACACGCTACTAGATGCTAATTCCGAATCTACTTCGGTAGAAAACTTAGTCAAAACAGTTCCTATAAGTTTATAAAATCCATTCAACTGAGTCTGGATTAAAAGGCCTTCATCAATAGCAAAAACATTGACAATTTTATTGGTTTGTAAAATTGGATTATTAGAAACCAATAGTCCTTTTCCGCTTTCAATTTCAAAAAGCCCTTCATTAATTGTTTGAAAGTAAATCGCATTTTTCGTTCGGAAAGATTTAGTGATATTATTTTGGGGGGCAATAATTTTGAAACCTCCCGTTTTAGTATCATAAATATATATTCTGTTCAGGGACTGAAAAATTACCCATTGATCATAATTTAAAATATTCCAAAATTGTTCGTCGTCAAGTATCTTATTTTTTAATGTTTTGCTAAGCGACGTATATTTTAGTTTTCCATTTGCTTGTCGGGTCCAAAAACCAAATTCCATATAACAACCCGTAAAAATTTTATTCCCAATCACTTTTACAGAGCGAACAATGGTTTCATTTGGCGATGGATATAATTCCCAATTGGATCCATTGAATTCTAATAATCCCTCATTATTTGCAAAGAAAATATAGTGATTTTGATCCTGCGAAATCATCCAGTTTTGATTTCCTGCCCCATATATAGTTGAGGCATATTTTACAATTGGAGGCAACTCCTGCGAAAGAGCACTTACACACACTAAAAATAATAGAAAGAAATTTTTTGTTTTCAAAAAAGAGATAATTAAATTGAATAAAGAATAATGCACCTAGTATTCTAAAAAAATAAATTTTATGGCATTGAAAGATATAAAATAAAAATAAAAAAACTAAAAAAAAATTGTTTTATTAAGTTACCTATGTCCTCTAAAAAAAGCAGTAATCAACTCAATAGTTTGATATATCCCCTCACCTCCACTACAAATAACTCCCCTACTAGAGCGCCTTACGATTTATTCGAATAAAATCGAGTCCAACATACCTACAAAAAAAACGCCTCTGGTTAAGAGGCGTTTTATCAACAGTAAAATAAATTTTTTAAAACAAACTAATTGGTTCTAAATCTCCAAGTTTGACCTATGGTCGTCCCTCCTTTGTCATCCTTTACGACAACTTTCCAAAAATATTCTTTAGCACCTGTTATGACCACATCAAGTGTTGAATTAGTTAAATCATCACCTATTTTATTAACCGGTGGATTAGTAGTCCCAAAATACACGTCATAAACAAGCTTATCTTTAACATCAACATCTGAAGCTGTCCATCTGAGCTGCAATGCTGTAGGATTCACCAAAGCGTTTAATTCAGGAGCAACCAGATCGGGTAAAAAAGGTAAATAATTAATTACCCCAACTCCCGAAGTGTAAAAACTAAAAATAGAAGAATAGTTACTTGACAAACCTTTACTATCTATTGATTTTACTCTCCAATAATAAGCAGTAGCTTTTTCCAAAGTAAAATTTTGATACGTAGCGCTACTCCCGCCAGACATTACAATATTCGCAAAATCTTTGTCTTTTGCAATTTGAATTTGATAAACCACAGCATCATTATTAGCATCAGTTGAAGCGTTCCATTCAAAGCTGACCGAATTATTGATACATAATTTATTGTTTACAGGAGAAGCCAAAGTTGGAATTGTTGGCGCTACATTAGCTGTCTCTGGAGGCGCATCTCCATTATCACAAGAAATAATCAAGACACTAATAATGGCTAAATATACATTTTTTTTCATGGTTATTTTTTAATAATTTTTAAATATGAAGGGGTTTCCAAATACACTTTTGCAATATAAATCCCATCCATTTGTCCTTCAAGACTCAAACTAATATTTCCATTTTGTAAAGGATATGTTTTACTTGAAATAAGAACTGAATTAAGAGAATATAAATCTACAACAATCTCTTTTTTATTGGTTGGTATCGCAATTTCAAAACTTCCAGAAGTTGGGTTTGGGAATACAGCAGATGAAGACAAAATTCCTTCAATTTTTTTAATAAATGTACCTTCACACTTTTTGGCTGTTGTTACTTCTATAATACTATCGTTGTTTACATCCAGAGTGAACATCGAGAAAGGAGTTTCAAACTGTTCGACATTATCCAAATACACTTTAAAAGGAGCTGTACCTTCCGTCATCAAAACCGTGATCTTATTATAAGACAACTTGGATGTTTTACCACTAATAGTTGAACCTTTTGCTATTACTGCTACAAAGCTTTGTGACGTAGCTTCTCCTTTAACTGATATTGAAATAGTATACGTTCCAGCAGGTAAGTCAAATACTCTTAAATTATTGGTTGTAAACTCATAACTTTTATTGTTCACAACAGCAACATAAACATTCGTTTCAGAAGCATTAATTAAAATTTCTCCGTTATTTTCCCCCAAACAGGTTTCACCAATTGTTTTAATAGTAAAATTATTTGATTTCAATTCACGAACAACATCTATACTAATTGTAGTAGTACTTGTTCCTGAACTATTTGTACCTGTTACAGTAAATGTTGCCGCTGAACTCAATGCTGTTGGGGTACCGCTAATAGTTGCTGTTGTAGTATCAAATTTTAATCCTA
The DNA here is from genome assembly GCF_003350545.1 of Flavobacterium glaciei. Taxonomy (GTDB): domain Bacteria; phylum Bacteroidota; class Bacteroidia; order Flavobacteriales; family Flavobacteriaceae; genus Flavobacterium; species Flavobacterium glaciei. The sequence goes on along the minus strand of NZ_QQBA01000010.1, from coordinate 9,877 downwards.
TTGGCAAACTTGGACTAATGCTATACCCACTCGCTGGTACTAATCCTCCACTATTAATGATCGCTAATGGGTAAATTGCTTTTCCTATTAAATATGTCTGACTCGCTACACCGTAGCTTAATGCAGGTAAAAAAGCCTCTTCGACCATTTTAACATCATCAAAATAATAGATTTTTTCAGTTCCTTTTGTACCGAATCCAAAGAAAATAGTAGCTTTATCATAAGTATACGCTAAATTTATAGCGGCAGTTCCCGAAACCGGTTTTGCAAAATCAAACTCAACTGTTTCCCAGCCCTTTGAGGTAGTAACTGTACTTTCTGTTTCTACTGTACGGTTTTTATCTGCATGATCCTCCACTTTTAATCGAACGATAGTTCCTGCATCCGGGGACCAAATACGAACACTCATTTTAGTAACACTAGTTGAAAAAGGAATTGGATTTTTAAATCCTAAACCAGCGGCAGCAGAAATAGTTATTCCAGCCCAAGTTTCAGACACAGCAGGTTTCACCACTTTGGCTACTTTGTTCGTGGCCGAAGTTGGATCAACTACAATAGAGGAGCCTTCTGTACCACCGAAACCAAGTATTGAATAATCAACCTTTGAATCATCAAAAGTAACTGGTAAATCCATTTGAGCTAGAGCAGTAGAAGCATCTTTCCAAAAGTAGAAATTATCCAAAAACACATTAGAGCCTTGTTTTTCAGAAGTTAACTTCATTTGAAACACTTTAGACAAATCAACGCCAGGCATTGTAGTAGAATTTAAATCCAAATCAAAACTATTCCATCCTGTTTTTGTAGGTGTGAATTTGAGTGCTGCTTCTACACTTCCACCAGGAGTTTGCTGAACCAATGCAAGACTAACTGATTTAGCATCATTAAACCATAAATCAATATGAACTTTATTCATATCCGATAAATTGAAAACTTCTCCATCAGGAAGTGTAATACCTTGATAAGTAAAGTCTTTTAACAATCTTGCATTATCCCCTGCAACAATAACAACTTCTTCAACAACAGTAGATTGTCCCCAACATTGACACCAATTTCCTGCTTTGTAAACTGCATAAACATCACTAAAAATAGATTTCACATCTGTTGCATTACGTAAAGGAGGTTTAGAAGCTGCAACAGTAGGATTCTCTACTGGAGGAGCAACATAATCTGGCTCGAATAATTTTTTGGCTGAAAATTTAATATCGTCAAAATACAAAACTACATCTGAGCTTCTAACTGGATCTGTATCTGATCTGAAATCTGGAAAAACAACAAATTTGTTAATCATTGTTGCATCACCACTCTTAATAAATGAAGATATATCAAAAGTCATTAACTCCCATTCATTAATTTTTGTATTATTTTTTTTGATTTCAAAAGTTGTACCGTTGAACTTGGTAGCCATTTTAATTCCAACTGGACTAATTACCGACTTGTAAACCATCATAGTAACAGTAGTAGATGTTGCATCTAGTTCCCATGTCCCAATAGATCCACTAGCTGTTTCACATCCAGCCCATCGTTGTCCTGAAGGAACAGCTGTAAATCTACCTACTTTGTCTGAAATATTTATTCCTGTTTTTGAAGGATTATTTGCAAATTCAAATCCAGTTTGCCCCGGATTTTCAAATGAATTCCAAATACCAATTAGACTATCCGTCTCAAAAGAAACCAAATAATTAGTAGATGGTACAAGAGGAATCGAAGCTTGTTTAACATCATCAAAATAGTAAGTAGAATTGGCACTTCCATCTCCTACGGTTCCAAAATCAAATATGAAAACCATAAAATCGGCAGTATTATTAGTACCTACATTTGTAAAATCAAATGTTAATTCTTCCCAAGTATTTGCAGTAGTAACCCCTGTGGATTCTTTTTCAAAATTTCCAGCGGTACCCTCAAATTTTAATAAAAGTTTTTTACCCGCAACTGGAGACCAAACTTTTACTTTAAACAATTTGTTTGCTGTAAAGTCTACTGGAGCAGCCATTTTAATTTTGCTACCTGCCCACATTGCTCCAGCACCTTTTACCATTTTGGCAACATTGGCACTTGTATTTATACCATTACTTTGAGGATTAGCAACTTTAGTGGTTACACCTCCATCAAAATCAACAAAAGTATAATTCGGTGCTTCAAAATCTAAAGGAAGAGTTGCTCCTGTAACTGGAGCTGAACCCGCTAATTGAGTAATCTCATCAAAATAATAAGTCGAGTTTACACTTCCATCTCCAGTAGTTCCCAAATCAAATATGAAAACCATATCTGAAGCCGTATTATTTGTACTAACATTCGTAAAATCAAATGTTAGTTCTTCCCAGGTATTGGCAGCAGTTACTCCAACTGACTCTTTTTCAAAATTACCATTTGAACCTTCAAATTTCAATAATAGCTTTTTACCAGCAAATGGAGACCAAACTTTTATTTTAAATATTTTCTTAGTTGAAAAATCAACTGGTGAAGCCATTTTAAGTTTACTTCCTGCCCATTGTGCTCCAGCTCCTTTTACCATTTTGGCAACTGTTGCTGTAGTGTTAATACCTGTTTTGCTTGGATTAGCAACTGTACTAGCAGCACCTCCGTCAAAATCAACAAAAGCAAACGTTCCTGATTCAAAATCTAAAGGTAACGTTGGCCCTGCAACCACTGGCGGTGTACTTCCTGGTTGCGTGATTTCGTCAAAATAATAAGTCGAATTTGCACTTCCATCACCTACAGTTCCCAAATCAAATATGAAAACCATAAAATCATTCAAGTTATTTACTCCAGCAACTCCTGTATAATCAAAAGTTAACTCTTCCCAAGAATTAGCAACTGTAGTAGCTACTTCTTTTTCGAATGCTGCGCCAGCTCCTTCAAATTTTAATAATAGTTTTTTACCAGCAACTGGTGACCAAACTTTTAATTTGATTACCTTCTTTGTCGAAAAATCAACTGGTGAAGCCATTTTAAGTTTACTTCCTGCCCATTGTGCTCCAGCTCCTTTTACCATTTTGGCAACTGTTGCTGTAGTGTTAATACCTGTTTTGCTTGGATTAGCAACTGTACTAGCAGCACCTCCGTCAAAATCAACAAAAGCAAACGTTCCTGATTCAAAATCTAAAGGTAACGTTGGCCCTGCAACCACTGGCGGTGG
>NZ_QQBA01000010.1:0-6643 GCF_003350545.1 Flavobacterium glaciei | reverse complement strand
CAACTGTACTAGCAGCACCTCCGTCAAAATCAACAAAAGCAAACGTTCCTGATTCAAAATCTAAAGGTAACGTTGGCCCTGCAACCACTGGCGGTGGAGCACTATCTGTACAGGCTGTTCCAACTTCATATTTAATGTATTTTGTAACCGATTGTCCACCAGCATAAGCAAATTTACAAGCATAGCTTATCAAATCACCAACTTTTTGATTAGTTAATTTTGCTGTAAATATTTTACTTCCAGCCGGATTATTAACCATTGCAGATTCTGCAAAAGGACTTTCTTTCCATAAACCAGCAACAAGTCCATCTCTTTGATCTAGTAATTCAAAAGTTATGTTTACATCAGTCCCAACAGTTTCAAATTTAGCTTTGTAACCCGTAGTAAATGAACCTTGACTTGCATCTTTCAAAACAGCATCGCATACAAGTGCTGGTGTCTGAACCGATGATTTAGAGAAAGTAATATTATCAAAGTAAGACACCTTATCAGAGGATCTTGCTTTATTGTCCAATGAGATAATCATTGTTACAATATCAGTTGATTCAAGTTTTCCTATCTGATTGTAAAATTCAAATGATAACTCTTCCCATTCATTGATTTTGGTATTTTTTACTTTTATCTCTCCAAGTGAACCTCCTCCAGCTACTGCAAATTTTAATGCAACATCACTGATTTCGGTTTTGTATACCATAATTTTCACCAAAGAATTTTTAGTATCTAACGTAAATTTACCTATATCATTTGTTTGACATCCTGCACCCGCATTGCCTGCAGCGGTAGCTGTAAATTTACCAACAGTTGCTGATGTATTAATACCTGTTACAAAAGGATTTGCCACTTTTTCGTATCCTTCTGTTCCTGGACCATTATCAAAATTTGTAAATGTCCAAGATGCACCATGCCCACCTACTTCAAAAGTAACAGGCGCATTCATCGCCATCGATGGATCCAACTCTTTTACAAAATAAATATTATCAAGATAAACTGTTGTTCCAGCAGTTACTGATTCGAATTTTAATTCTTTTATACTTTTTAAATCCACATTTGTATAATCAGCTAAAACAATATCAAATGAATTCCAACCTGACAAAGTAGGATTCACTGTTATACTTTTTTCGGAACCAGTAGTAGGAATCAAAAATACTTTCAAAGCATTACAATCTTGAGACCATACGTCCAAATGAAGTTTGCTCATATTAGAGACATCTATTGGTGTTTGTAATACTACTCCTTGGTAATTAAAGTTTGAATATTTCTTGGTAGCATTTCCTGCAATACTTACTTCCTCATATATGGTTGCTTGTCCCCAAGAAGGATTCCAGTTAGTTCCCGCTTTGTCGCTATAAGCCCCTCCACTAAAAAGCGAAATTACATGAGGTGCAGCAGCAGTAGGTGTTGACGCAGCAGTAGTTGGCGTAGTAGGTATAATACCATCACAAAAGCTCCCTACTTCATATTTAATATATTTTGTTTTCGATAAACCACCAGCAAAAGCAAATTTAACTGCATAACTTATTATATCTCCCTGTGTTTGTCCAGAAATTGTTTGGGTAAAAATTCTAGTCCCTGCCTTGTTAGCCATCTGAGTTTCTTCAAAAGGAAATTCTCTATGTAAAAAAGCAACCAGACCATCTTTTTGATCCAAAAGTTCAAACGTAATGTTCACGCTTGAACCAACAGTCTCAAATTTAGCTCTATAACCCACTGCAAATGTACCTTCTGAAGCATCTGTTAAAACTGCATCACAAGCCACAATTGGCGCAGGAACTAATGATTTTGAAAAAGTAATGTTATCAAAATAACTTACTGTAGCAACGGGTCTATTTTCTGTTAAGTCCATGAAGAGAATTAATTGATCTATAGCCCCTGATTTGGTAGCACCAATTCTTCCCGTAAAGTCAAAAGTTAATTCTTCCCACTCGTTGATTTTTGTGTTTGTAACAGTTAATTCACCGTTTGAGCCACCATCGGCCTCGGCAAACTTTATCCCAACAGGACTTTTAACGGTTTTGTAAACCATAATTTTAACGGTGCTATTGGCGTAAGATAATTTAAAAGTTCCCAAATCGACACCATGCTTGGATTGACAACCTGCTCCAGAACCTCCCAGATCACTTCCAGATAAGGCTGTGAACTTCCCAACAGTTTCCGAGGGATTACCAACAGTTTTGAAGGGATTTGAAACCTTTTCAAACCCTACAGTTGCACTTGGTCCATTGTCAAAATTGGTAAAAGTCCAATTAGCACCATTCTGACCAACCTCAAAGGTGATAGGGGCATTTTGTGAGTAGCTTAATGCACTAAGCAGTATGATAATCAATGATGTGATTTTTTTCATGTTTATTATTTTTTGATTTTATAAAATTAATTCAATGAAAACCATTAAAATTTAATACCCATCGAAAAAAAACCATACAAACTAAAAAAATATTATTTGTTAGTTTAACCAAATAAAAACAGATAAAAATGAAGAAATACTACAAACGAAAAAAATGTTATTTAGATAACTGTATAGGTAATGTATGGGTATACGAGAAAATATTGACTTAATTTCATGTTAAATAAAGAGCTTTGATAACAAAAAAAACAAAGTATTGTTAAATAAATTTATAATTCCTAAAAAATAAACATAATAAGAATATTAAAACAAAAAAAATCTATAAAAAACATAATTAGTAGCAGTAATTTTTATCAAAAAACTGGAAAGCCTAGAATCAACTTTAAGTTACTGTTATTTTAAAATTCAAATAAGAATTATTCTTGGTAAGGTAAACCTAAACTAATTTTCTTGACCTCCTCAACTCGTTGAAGTAATTTGTATGCATTATAATTTTAACTCCAATTTTTATAGCTGGAGATAAAATTACAAGACGAAAATCAAATAAAACAACTTCACAATTTAATTAACAACTAACTATAAGGCAGCGTTTATTTTAAAGAAATATACTTGCGCTTTTACAAGACACCTAATGAATTGTCAAATTAGACTATTATTTTATTTCACGATATTTTATTCAAAAAAATAAATTTCAAAAATTTGAATCAAATGATCAATTAGAAGTTCAACAGCATACTCCTGATAAATTGATCCTCAACAAAAACAAATCAGAAAACCTATTATTGCTTATCATTCTGTAGATATTCTCATCTTTTAATTGATTACTTTTGTAGAAATTATAATTTTTATGCAAATTGACCTTTCTCAATTAGATCCAAAGAAAAATATCATCATAAAAGGCGCACAAGTACATAACCTAAAAAATGTAGATGTTGCTATTCCACGAAATAAATTAGTGGTAATCACAGGACTTTCAGGTTCTGGAAAATCAAGTTTGGCCTTTGATACTTTATACGCCGAGGGACAACGCCGTTATGTAGAAAGTTTATCATCTTATGCGAGACAATTTCTTGGACGATTAGACAAACCAAAAGTAGAATACATCAAGGGAATTGCTCCTGCGATTGCTATCGAACAAAAGGTGAATACCACAAACGCCCGTTCTACAGTAGGAACTTCAACAGAAATATACGATTATGTAAAATTGCTTTTTGCCAGAATAGGAAGAACATATTCACCTGTTTCTGGTCGTGAAGTCAAAAAAAATACGGTGACTGATGTGGTTGCAGATGTTAAAACATTTGATTTAGACAGTAAATGGTTACTTCTAGCTCCTATCCATCTTGAAGAGGGACGAAAATTGGTAGACAAACTAAAAGTACTTTTACAACAAGGTTTTGCAAGGATTCTGATTAATAATGAAATGGTCCGTTTAGACGAAATAGACCAACATTCTTTAGATAATAAAGACATAAAACTCATTATAGATAGGATAGTAGTCAAAGACGAAGAAGAATTCTATAATCGATTGGCAGATGCGGTTCAAACTGCTTTTTTTGAAGGAAAAGGAATTTGCCATTTACAGGAATTAAACTCTGATAAAAAGTATTCCTATTCTAATAATTTTGAATTGGATGGGATAACATTTCTGGAACCAAATGTACATTTATTCAGCTTTAATAATCCGTATGGAGCATGTCCCGTATGTGAAGGATATGGCAATATTATAGGTATTGATGCCGATTTAGTGGTCCCAAATACGACTTTATCCGTTTTTGAAAATGCCATATTCCCGTGGAGAGGTGAAAGTATGAGCTGGTATCGAGACGAATTAGTCAATAAAGCTTACAAGTTTGATTTCCCAATACACAAACCATATTATCAATTATCCGAGGATCAAAAAGAACTGATTTGGAATGGAAACAGCTATTTTCAAGGCTTGAATGATTTTTTTAAAGAACTAGAAGAAAAAAATTATAAAATCCAAAATAGAGTAATGCTTTCTCGTTATAGAGGGAAAACCAAATGTTATTCTTGTAAAGGAAAACGATTAAGAATTGAATCCTCATATGTGAAAATCAACGAAAAAACAGTTTCAGATTTAGTTGATTTACCTATTAAACATTTAGTTACGTTTTTCAAAAACATTGATTTAGATGTTTATGAGAAACAAATAGCCAAACGATTATTGGTAGAAATCAACAACCGTTTATCTTTTTTAACCGAAGTAGGATTAGATTATCTAACATTAAACAGGAATTCAGCAACGCTTTCCGGTGGAGAATCACAACGCATCAACTTAGCAACTTCACTTGGAAGTAGTTTAGTGGGTTCGATGTATATTTTAGATGAGCCAAGCATTGGTTTACACCCAAAAGATACAGAGCGTCTGATAAAAGTTTTGCTTTCATTGCGAGACTTAGGAAATACGGTCATCGTGGTCGAACACGATGAAGATATTATGAAAGCCGCTGATATGATTATTGATATTGGTCCAGAAGCTGGAACTTTTGGAGGTAATCTAGTAGCACAAGGAACCTATGCCGAAATACTAAAATCGACTTCACTTACTGCAAAATATCTAAATGGTGATTTAGAAATTACTGTTCCAAAAAAACGAAGAGCTTTCAAGAATTTTATTGAAATAAAAGGAGCAAGAGAAAATAATTTACAGAATATAGATGTAACTTTTCCTCTTGATGTATTAACCGTAATTACTGGAGTTTCTGGAAGTGGAAAGAGTACGCTTGTTAAGAAAATCCTTTTTCCGGCGATGCAAAAAAAACTGGAGAACGTGGGTGAAAAAGCAGGGCAGTTTACTGAAATGACTGGTTCTTTTTCGCAAATCAAACATATAGAATATGTAGATCAAAACCCTATAGGAAGAAGTTCTCGTTCTAATCCTGTGACGTATATTAAAGCGTATGATGATATTAGGGAATTGTATGCCAAAGAAAAACTATCAAAAATAAGAGGTTACCAAGCCAAACATTTCTCGTTTAATGTTGATGGTGGAAGATGTGAAACCTGCAAAGGGGAAGGTTCAATTAACGTAGAAATGGTTTTCATGGCTGATGTGCAATTGCCCTGTGAAACCTGTAACGGGAAACGATTCAAAAAAGAAGTACTAGTAGTAACATTTGAAGGCAAAAATATTCATGATATACTCACGATGACAATAGATGATGCCATTGCTTTTTTTATCGCCAATAAACAAACTAAAATCACTCAAAAATTACAACCTTTACAAGATGTGGGATTGGGTTATGTACAATTAGGGCAATCTTCTTCTACACTTTCAGGCGGAGAAGCACAGCGTATAAAACTAGCTTCATTCTTAGTAAAAGGTGCAACAAAAGACAAGGCTTTATTTGTTTTTGACGAACCTACAACGGGATTGCATTTTCATGATATCAAAAAATTATTGGCTTCTTTTGATGCTTTAATAGACAAAGGTCATTCCATATTGGTAATTGAACACAACCTTGATTTAATAAAATGTGCCGATTGGATTATTGATTTAGGACCAGAAGGTGGCGAAAATGGAGGGAAATTACTAGCAGTAGGAACTCCAGAACAAATTGTAAAAATAAAGGATTCAGTTACTGGAAAATACCTAAAAGAAAAATTATAAAAATGCTATTTTGAATAGCATTTTTCTTCAAATGTATTTCCATCTTCATCGATAGCTATTACTATATTTTTTTCTCTAGATGAAACATAAGTAACATAAATCCAGCCAACTGACCATACCCCTAAAGTCATACAACAAAGTAAAAAATTAAATCCATGATCTACATCTTTCCTGCCTTTTGATAAAACAGCAAAAGGTAAACTATCATTTTGTTCTATAATAGTAAATCCATGATGAATTTTGTTTGCTAATGTATTAGTGAATTTTTGTAGATTTTCTTCGTTAATGTATGTATTGCTTTTCATAATTATTGATGTAAATTACTTTAGCTATTTATTATTTTTGTGTAAAAAAAGTTTATTAGAATCACTATACAAAAATAAGCGTAATCTATTACTTCCACAATACCCACTTTTAGTGATTTTTGATCAGTCAAAAACAATTAAACAACTTGTCATTTTACTATTAAAGTTCAATACAAATATATTATCATCACAAAATTAATAGTTACACAATATTTTATTTATGTTATAATATTCACATATTAGTCTCATTAATAAATAATAATAATAAACCCGTTGGGTGAAATTAGTTTATTTGAATTTTGATATTATTGATTGGTCTGTCAAATATGAATTTGTTGATATATTGAACCAATGTTAATGCTG